>NZ_JBIRZD010000015.1:0-230607 GCF_044390505.1 Streptomyces sp. NPDC018947 | reverse complement strand
CCCTGCGCGAAGGCTCCGAGGAATACCTCGACAGCGAGAAGTACCAGCTCAAACCCCGCGACTGGGCCGCCGCCGAACGCGAGGGCCGCACCATCACCCCCCTCATCACCACCCTCAACACCGTCCGGCGCGCCCATCCCGCGCTGCACCGGCTCAGGAACCTGCGTTTCCACCAGACGGACAACGACGCCGTGATCGCATACAGCAAGCGCGCGGGCGACGACGTCGTGCTGGTGGTCGCCAACCTGGACCCCCACCGCACCCAGGAGGCCACGATCCGTCTCGACATGCCGCAGCTCGGCCTCGACTGGCACGAGTCGGTGCCGGTCCACGACGAACTCACGGGTGAGACCTACCACTGGGGCCGGACGAACTACGTGCGCCTCGAGCCGGGCCGGGCCCCCGCGCACGTCCTCCACGTCCAGCGGACCTCCGCCGCCGCGCCGCACGAAGGGTCAGCCGCCTCATGACCGTGAACGAGCCCGTACCGGACACCTTCGAGGACACCCCGGCCAAGGACCGCGACCCGGACTGGTTCAAACGAGCCGTCTTCTACGAGGTCCTCGTCCGCTCCTTCCAGGACAGCAACGGCGACGGCGTCGGTGACCTCAAGGGCCTCACCGCCAAACTGGACTACCTGCAATGGCTGGGCGTCGACTGCCTCTGGCTGCCGCCCTTCTTCAAGTCACCGCTCAAGGACGGCGGTTACGACGTCTCCGACTACACCGCCGTGCTCCCCGAGTTCGGCGACCTGGCCGACTTCGTCGAGTTCGTGGACTCCGCCCACCAGCGCGGCATGCGCGTGATCATCGACTTCGTCATGAACCACACCAGCGACCAGCACCCGTGGTTCCAGGAGTCCCGCAAGAACCCCGACGGGCCCTACGGCGACTACTACGTCTGGGCGGACGACGACACCCGCTACGCCGACGCCCGCATCATCTTCGTCGACACCGAGTCCTCCAACTGGACCTACGACCCGGTGCGGGGACAGTACTTCTGGCACCGCTTCTTCTCCCACCAGCCGGACCTCAACTACGAGAACCCGGCCGTGCAGGAGGAGATGCTGGCCGCGCTGAAGTTCTGGCTGGACCTCGGGATCGACGGGTTCCGGCTGGACGCCGTCCCCTATCTCTACGCCGAAGAGGGCACCAACTGCGAGAACCTGCCCGCCAGTCACGAGTTCCTCAAGCGCGTCCGCCGCGAGATCGACGCGCAGTACCCGGACACGGTGCTGCTGGCCGAGGCCAACCAGTGGCCCGAGGACGTCGTCGACTACTTCGGCGACTACGCCTCCGGCGGCGACGAGTGCCACATGGCGTTCCACTTCCCGGTGATGCCGCGCATCTTCATGGCCGTGCGCCGCGAGTCCCGCTACCCGGTCTCCGAGGTCCTCGCCAAGACCCCGGCGATCCCGTCGGGCTGCCAGTGGGGCATCTTCCTGCGCAACCACGACGAGCTGACCCTGGAGATGGTCACCGACGAAGAGCGCGACTACATGTACGCGGAGTACGCCAAGGACCCGCGGATGCGCGCCAACATCGGCATCCGCCGGCGGCTCGCGACCCTGCTGGACAACGACCGCGACCAGATCGAGCTGTTCACCGCCCTGCTGCTGTCCCTGCCCGGCTCGCCGATCCTCTACTACGGCGACGAGATCGGCATGGGCGACAACATCTGGCTCGGCGACCGCGACGCGGTCCGCACCCCCATGCAGTGGACCCCGGACCGCAACGCGGGCTTCTCCACCTGCGATCCGGGCCGGCTGTACCTGCCGACCATCATGGACCCGGTCTACGGCTACCAGGTGACGAACGTCGAGGCGTCCATGGCCTCGCCGTCCTCGCTGCTGCACTGGACCCGCCGCATGATCGAGATCCGCAAGCAGAACCCCGCCTTCGGTCTCGGCACCTACACCGAACTGCCCTCCTCCAACCCCGCCGTGCTGGCCTTCCTGCGGGAGTACGAGGACGACCTGGTGCTGTGCGTGAACAACTTCGCGCGGTTCGCCCAGCCCACCGAGCTGGACCTGCGCGAGTTCGCGGGGCGCCACCCCGTCGAGCTGTTCGGCGGGGTCCGCTTCCCCGCCATCGGTGAACTGCCGTACCTGCTGACCCTCGGGGGCCACGGCTTCTACTGGTTCCGGCTCACCCGAGTCGCATCCCGCATCGGCCGCCGCGTGTGAGCGTGGGCCGAGGAAAGGACGCGTCACCATGCCGAAGACCGCACCCCTGCGCACGAGACCCGCGCGTCTCGCCGAGCCGCTGGCGTCACTCGGCGACCTGCTGCGGGAGTGGCTGCCGCGCCAGCGCTGGTTCGCGGGCAAGGACGGGCCCGTGGCCGAGCTCGGCCTGCTGTCGATGACCGAACTGTTCCCGGGCTGCCTGCACCTGCTGGTGCACACCGGGTACGGCCCGGTCCCGGCGCCCGGCGGCGCTCCCCCGGCCGGGGACTGCTACCAACTGCTGCTCGGCGTGCGCGAGCGGCCCTCCCCCCGGCTGGGCCGGGCGCTCATCGGGCAGGTGCGGGACGGAGCCCTGGCCGGACAGACGGTCTACGACGCCCTGCACGACCCCCGTACGGCCCAGTTGCTGCTGGAACGGCTGCGCCGGCCAGGCCGGGCGGGCCCGCTGCGCTTCGAGTGCGACCCGGAGCGTCCGGTGCCCGGAGGACTCGCGCCCCGCATCCTGGACGCGGAGCAGTCCAACTCCTCACTGGTCTACGGCGACGAGTTCATCCTCAAGGTGTTCCGGCGCATCCAGCCCGGGGTCAACCCCGACCTGGAGGTGCCGAGCGCGCTGGCCCGGCAGGGCTGCAGCCGGGTGCCCGCACCGGTGGCCTGGCTGCGGACGACCCACCCGTACGAGGCGACGCTCGGTGTGCTCCAGCCCTTCCTGCACGACGCCTCCGACGGCTGGGCGCTCGCTCTGGAGGCGCTGTCCGCCGGGGACGACTTCACCGTGCAGTCCCGCGAGCTGGGGCGGGCGATGGCCGACGTGCACCTCGCGCTGGCCTCGGCCTTTCCGCCGGGGGCGCCGGGTGAGAACGGCCGTACGGCGGCGGCGATGACCGAGCGGCTGACCGCGGCCGCGCACTGCGTCCCGGCGCTGCGCCCCTTCGTGCCCGGGCTGCGGGCGGCGTTCGCCGCGCTGGCCACGTGCGACTCGGGCCCGCCCGCCCAGCGCATCCACGGCGACATGCACCTCGGACAGGTGCTGCGGGCCGGCCGGGACTGGTTCTTCATCGACTTCGAGGGCGAGCCGTCCCGTCCGCTGGCCGAGCGGCGCAGTGCCCACTCCCCCGTGCGGGACGTCGCGGGCATGCTGCGCTCCTTCGACTACGCGGCCCGGCAGCGCCGCCCGTGGCGTCCCGAGTGGGCGCGCCGCTGCCGGGAGGCGTTCTGCGCGGGCTACGCCGACCGCGCCGGGTGGGACCCCCGCAAGAAGCACGGCCTGCTGCGCGCCTACGAGACCGACAGGGCCGTGTACGAGGTGCTGTACGAGGCCCGGCACCGCCCCGACTGGCTTCCCGTACCCATGGCGGCGATCGAACGACTCGCCGTGAGAGGAGACTGACCCGTGGCCCTCCGCGACACTTCGCTCCCCGAGCCGTCCGCCCCCGCCCCGCACCCCGCACCCGGTGCGTGCGGGACGGCGCCGCCGCTGGACCCGACCGACCGCGGGCGCCTGCTGGCGGGCGCCCACCACGACCCGCACGCGCTGCTCGGCGCCCATCCGGTGGCCGGCGGGATCGCCTTCCGGGCACTGCGCCCGTTCGCCCGCGAGGTGAGCGTCGTCGTCGACGGCGAGCGGCACCCGCTGGTGTCGGAGGAGGACGGTCTCTTCTCCGGCGTCCTGCCGCTGGCGGAGATCCCCGCGTACACCCTCGTCGTCGCGTACGACGAGGGCGAGGCGGAGACGCACGACCCGTACCGCTTCCTGCCCGCCCTCGGCGAACTGGACCTGCACCTGATCAGCGAGGGCCGGCACGAGCAGCTCTGGCGGGCGCTCGGCGCGGAGCCCATGACCCACCAGGGGGTCACCGGCACCCGGTTCACGGTGTGGGCGCCGAACGCCCAGGGGGTGCGGGTCGCCGCCGACTTCACCCACTGGGACGGCACGGCGTTCCCGATGCGCTCGCTCGGCTCGTCCGGGGTGTGGGAGCTGTTCCTGCCGGGCGTCGGCGAGGGCACCCGGTACAAGTTCGAGATCCACTCCCGCTACGGCCACCGGTTCCTGAAGGCCGACCCGATGGCGCGGCGGGCGGAGGAGCCGCCGAACACCGCGTCGGTCGTGACGGCGTCGCACTACGAGTGGAACGACCAGGAGTGGATGCGGCACCGCTCGGCGACGCCGGTGCACGAGGCGCCGTTGTCGGTGTACGAGGTGCACCTGCCCTCGTGGCGTCCCGGCCTGTCCTACCGCGAGCTGGCCGACGTGCTGCCCGCCTACGTCAAGGACCTCGGCTTCACGCACGTCGAGCTGATGCCGGTCGCCGAGCACCCCTACGGCCCGTCCTGGGGCTACCAGGTCACCGGGTTCTACGCGCCGACCGCGCGACTGGGCTCGCCGGACGACTTCCGGTACCTGGTGGACGCCCTGCACCGGGCCGGCATCGGCGTGATCATGGACTGGGTGCCGGCGCACTTCCCGAAGGACGACTGGGCGCTGGCCCGCTTCGACGGGGACCCGCTGTACGAGCCGGGGGACTCGCGGCGCGCCGAGCACCCGGACTGGGGGACGTACACCTTCGACTACGCCCGCACGGAGGTGCGCAACTTCCTCGTCGCCAACGCCGTGTACTGGTGCGAGGAGTTCCACATCGACGGGCTGCGCGTCGACGCGGTCGCCTCGATGCTCTACCTGGACTACTCGCGCGACTCCGGGCAGTGGGAGCCGAACATCTACGGCGGCCGGGAGGACCTGGCGGCGATGGCGTTCCTCCAGGAGATGAACGCGACCGTCTACCGCCGCTGCCCCGGTGTGGTGACCATCGCGGAGGAGTCCACGGCCTGGGGCGGGGTGACGCGGCCCACCGACACCGGCGGTCTCGGCTTCGGTTTCAAGTGGAACATGGGCTGGATGCACGACTCGCTGGAGTACGTCGCGCACGAGCCGGTGCACCGCAAGTACCACCACCACGAGATGACCTTCTCCATGGTGTACGCCTACAGCGAGAACTACGTGCTGCCGATCTCCCACGACGAGGTGGTGCACGGCAAGCAGGCGCTGGTGTCGAAGATGCCGGGCGACTGGTGGCAGCGACGCGCGAACGTCCGTGCCTACCTGGGCTTCATGTGGGCCCACCCCGGCAAGCAACTGCTGTTCATGGGGCAGGAGTTCGCGCAGGGCGCCGAGTGGTCGGAGAAGCAGGGGCCCGAGTGGTGGCTGCTCGACGAGGGGTACCACTCGGCGGGCGACCACCGCGGCGTGCGGGATCTGGTGCGCGACCTCAACACCCGCTACGGGCGGACCCCGGCCCTGTGGCAGCGCGACACCGACCCGGCCGGGTTCCGGTGGGTCACCGTGGACGCGGCCGAGGACAACGTCTTCGCGTTCCTGCGGTTCGACAAGGAGGGCACCCCGCTGCTCGCGGTGTCCAACTTCTCCCCGGTCGTGCGGCACGCGTACGCGCTCGCCGTCGGCGACGACGTCGGTGCCTGGCAGGAGGTCCTGAACACGGACGCCGAGGAGTACGGCGGCAGCGGCGTGACCAATCCCGACCCGGTCAAGCCGGAGGACGGGAGCATCTCGATCACCCTGCCACCGCTCGCCACCGTGTGGCTGATGCCCTTCGGTCTGTGAGGCGCGGCACCCCCAGGTGTCCGGCGGCCCTTCCGGGGGCAGTCGGGGTTGCGACGACCGGAACGCCCGGTCGTCCCCCCGCAGTCCCCCAGAAAGGCGGCATACCCGGTGCGCACCGTCGGAGT
Source organism: Streptomyces sp. NPDC018947 (assembly GCF_044390505.1). NCBI lineage: Bacteria > Bacillati > Actinomycetota > Actinomycetes > Kitasatosporales > Streptomycetaceae > Streptomyces > Streptomyces sp. NPDC018947. The sequence continues at coordinate 224,678 of NZ_JBIRZD010000015.1, read as the reverse complement.
GGAGGAGGAACTCCTCCTGGTCGACCCCGAGTCCGGCGAGCCGCGGGCGCTGTCCGCCGCGGTCCTCGCCCGGGCCTCCAAGGACGACGCCGAGCAGGACGTCTTCGAGAAGGAACTGCACGAGCAGATGGTCGAGTTCGCCACGCATCCGCAGGCGGACATGGAGCGTCTGCACGCGGAGATCGTCCGCTGCCGTGAGGAGGCCGGGCGCCACGCCGGCGGCATCGGCTGTGCGGTGGCCGCGCTCGCCACCTCTCCCCTGCCGGTCAGTCCGGCCGTCGGCATGAACCACCGCTACCGGTGGATGGCCGAGCAGTACGGCGTCGTGGTGCACGAGCAGCTCGTCCTCGGCTGCCACGTGCACGTGTCGGTGGAGTCCGACGAGGAGGGCGTCGCGGTCATCGACCGGGTGCGGCCCTGGCTGTCGGTGCTCACCGCGCTGAGCGCGAACTCCCCGTTCTGGCAGGGCAAGGACTCGTCGTACAGCAGCTACCGCAGCCGGGTCTGGCAGCGCTGGCCGTCGGCCGGCCCGACGGAGCTGTTCGGGTCGGCGGAGGCCTACCACCGCCGGGTCGCGGACATGGTCGCCACCGGCACCATCCTCGACGAGGGGATGATCTACTTCGACGTCCGGCTCTCCCGGCGCTATCCGACGGTCGAGTTCCGGGTCATGGACGTCTGCCTGGACGCGAGCACCGCCGTACTGATCGCCACCCTGGCCCGCGCCCTGGTGGAGACCGCCGCGCGGGAGTGGCGTGAGGGCGTGGAGCCGGTCCCGCACAGTGTGAGCCTGCTGCGGCTGGCCGCCTGGCGGGCCGCCCGGTCCGGGCTGACGGAGGAGCTGCTGCACCCCGCGACGATGCGGCGGATGCCGGCCGAGACCGTCGTCGGGGCCCTGCTGGAGCACGTACGGGAGGCGCTGGCCGCCGACGGCGAGCTGAAGCGGGCCGAGAGGCTCGCGGAGGGCCTGCTGCGGCACGGCAACGGCGCCCGGGTGCAGCGCGAGCTGCTGGAACGCACCGACAGCCTGCGCGACGTCGTCGGCGAGTGCGTCCGCCGCACCCAGGCGCCCTGAGCCGCCCGGCTCAGAAGATCAGGGCGAGGGCGTAGGCCAGGAAACCGGCCGCCATCAGCACCACGAGGGCGAGGATCAGGATCAGCGGGCCCTTGGCCCAGCCCTTGGGGGGATTGTGCGCCTCGAACGGGCCGGCCTCGGACATGCTGCTCTCCGCGGGCGGGGTCTCACCGGGCGGTACACCGCCGCCGGGTTCCAGGCCGGTGGTGCGTTCGGGGTCGGGATCGGGGTTCGTATAGCTCATGCCCTCCGGGTCCCCCGATCCGCGCGGATCACCGGGCGGGAACACTTCTGCGGTCCCCGTCCCCCGGGCGGCGCGCCTCGGCTACATTCGAGCCGCCGATGACGGTGCCCGTCGGCGACGTCACCCTCCGCACATGTCAGGAGCAGCGCATGCGCGACCTCGCTCTCGCTCCCGGGGCCGCCGTGCCTCCCCTGACCGGCGGGCTCGCCGACAGTCTCTTCGAGACGGCGGCCCGCACCCCCGCCCTGCCGATGCTCGCGCGCCGCTCCGCCGACGGCCCGGCGGCCTGGCGGCAGGTGACGGCCGCCGAGTTCCGCGACGAGGTGGTCGCCCTGGCCAAGGGTCTGGTCGCCTGCGGGATCACGCCGGGCGGCCGGGTGGCGGTCCTGGCCCCCACCCGGTACGAGTGGACGGTCTTCAGCTACGCGCTGTGGACGGTGGGTGCCGAGGTCGTCCCGATCTATCCGACCTCCTCGCGCGACCAGGTCGAGTGGATCCTGCGGGACGCCGGGTGCGTGGCCGTGCTGGTCGAGGACGAGCAGAGCGTGATGACCGTCGGCTCGGTGTGCGCGTCCCTGCCGGCGCTGCGGCACGTGTGGCAACTGGACGCGGGCGCGCTGGACACACTGGTGGCACGCGGCGAGTTCATCCCGTCCGCCACCGTCGACTCCCTGCGCCGGATCGTCCTGCCGGACGCCACCGCCGTCGTCGCCTACACCTCCGGCACCACGGGCCGCGCCCTGGGCTGCGCGCTGAGCCACCGCAGCCTGGCGGCCACCTGCGACACGCTGCTCGCCGGCTGGGGGCACACGGTGGCGCCCGAGGGGGAACAGGGCGCGGTCCTCGCCTTCCTGCCGTTCTCCCACGTGTACGGGCTGATGATCCAGAGCCTGTGCGTGCGGGGCGGGCTGCTGATGGCGCACGAGCCCCGGATGACCGAGGAGGCGCTGGCGTCGGCCCTGCGCTCCTTCCGGCCCACGTACTTCTACGCCGTCCCCTCCCTCCTGGAGAGGCTGTACAAGACCTTCCTGCGCACGGCCCAGGAGTCGGGGCGCGGGGCGCTGTTCGAGCGAGCGGCCACAACGGCGCGGGACTTCGCCGCCGCACTGGAGCGCCGGCGGCTGGGCCGGGGGCCGGGTCCCGGCTTCGACCTGCGGATGCAGCACGCCCTGTACGAGCGGACGGTGTACCGCCGGCTGCGGGAGGCGCTGGGCGGCCGGGTGCGCCGGGCGACCTCGGGCGGCTCCCCGCTCAGCCGGGAGCTGTCCCTCTTCTACGAGGGCATCGGCATCTACGTGCACGACGGCTACGGGCTGACGGAGACCGGCGGCGGGCTGACGATGCAGCCGCTGGGCCGGGAGAAGTCGGGCACCGTCGGGCAGCCGCTGCCCGGCACGGAGATCCGGCTGGCGGACGACGGGGAGATCCTGGTGCGCGGGCCCTCGCTGTTCCGCGGCTACGTCGGCGACGAGGCCGCCACCCGGCGGGTGCTGCGCGGCGGCTGGCTGGCCACCGGAGACCTCGGGCACCTGGACGACGAGGGCTACCTCGCCATCACGGGCCGCAAGAAGGACATCATCGTCACCAGCGGCGGCAAGAGCGTCGTCCCGGCCGCCCTGGAGGAGCGGCTGCGCATGCACCCGCTCGTGCACCAGGCGGTGGTCGTGGGCGACAACCGGCCGTGCGTCGGTGCGCTGATCACCCTGGACCCGCAGTTCCTGAAGCACTGGCGGGCGAGTCTGGGCCCGGGGGCGGCGGGCGACGCGCCGGTGCGCGAGGCCCGGGTGGAGAACGCGCTGCGGGACGAGGTCGCCCGGGCGGTCGCCGCGGCCAACAGCGCGGTCTCGCGTTCGGAGTCGATCCGGGTCTTCCGGGTGCTTCCGGAGCCGTTCGACGTGAGCAACGGGCTTCTGACGCCGTCGATGAAGCTGCGGCGGGACGCGATCGTGCGCACCTACGCCCTGGAGATCGACGCCATGTACGAGGCGCGCTCCCACCGCCGGCCGCGCGTGCCCGCGCACGAGCCCGCCGCCTGGGAGGACACGGACGACGTCTTCTTCCGGTGACGGCCCGACGGCCCGCGGCGCGGCGCGCCGTTCCCCGGTACACCGGCGCGCGTAGCCTCCGCCCGCTCGGGAACTAACAACGGAGGGGAGGCAAGGAAGGGACGACGCCCGGCGGACGCCGGGCCGGGAAGGCGAAATGGCAGCCGAGTCGCGTTGGGACAGGACACTGGCTTCCGAGGAGATCACGAGTCGCACCGCCAGCTTCACCGGGGAGTTGCACAATGTGACCGGTGCTCGCCTGGTCGCGGAGGAGTTCCTCTACGACCTGGCGCGCGTGTCACCGCCCTCGGCGCCCGAGCACTGGGACGACATCCTGCTGGTCGTCACGGAACTGGCGGCGAACGCCGTGCAGTACGCCCCGGGGCCCTTCGAGCTGCGGATGCGCCGTACCTTCGACGGGGTGCACGTGGTCATGCACGACACGAGCACCACGGAGCCCGCGCCGCGCCCGTTCCATCCGAACAGCGGCGGCGGCGGCATCGGCTGGCATCTGATCCACACCCTGTCCGACCAGGTGAGCGTGGTCACCGGCGGGTCGGGCAAGGACATCCACGTCTTCCTGCCCTGGTGACCGCGCGGCTCAGGCGGCGGGGCGCACCGGGACCAGGGCGCTGATCGTCTTGCCGCCCCCGGGGCGGGGGTCGACGGCCACGTCCCGCGCCAGGCGGGCGACGAGCGGCCAGCCGTACCCCCTGCCGTGGTGCCGGGTGGGGAACGCGTACATCGCGCGGGGCACCACCGCGCTGTGGTCGTGGACGGCTATCCACACGCCCTCGTCCGTGGTGCGCACGTCGAAACCGGCCAGTCCGCCGCCGTGCTGGATCGCGTTGGTGACCAGCTCGGAGACGACGAGCAGCAGGTCGACGACGTCCTCGGCGCGTACGCCGCGACCGGTGCCCTCCCAGCGCTCGCGCACCGCCGACTCGGTGTACGCGCGGGCGCTCGCCGCGCTGGTCACGCCGGCCGGGGCCGCGGTGCCCGCATCCCGGCCCGCTCGAGCTCGCGGCCGGGCGCGGACGGCACCGGATGCGGCCGTGGTGATCGCGTCGCTGCGTCCCATGTCCGATGTGCCCCCGGCTTCGGCCGTGCTGTCGTTCCCCACCGGGTCAGCCCCCCGCGGTCTCCCTCGGCGGCAACCGGTGGTAGTAGTCGCCCACGGCCGCCAGGTAGTCCCGGTCCATCGTCTCGCTGTCGGTGCGGAACCTGGGGGCGGCCTTTATCTCGGCCCTGGTGCAGGCGACGCTGACCGTGCGGGCCTCGGGGTCGATGCCGCGGATCACGCCGACCGGGATGAGCACGCTGCGTCCGAAGACCCAGACGCCGGTGTCGACGACCAGGTGCCGCATGCCGAAGTGATCGGCCTGCCGGTCCACGTGCCCGACGGTCCCGTCACTCGCCTGGACGGTGCAGCCCGTGAGGTCCCGCGTCCCGGTGTGAGTGCTGTCCGTCCTGTACGACCAGATGCTGTCCGTCGGCACGCTGTCCCTTCCTCCCGCGTGGATCGGCGACTGCCGAGCCGGGCGGACGGCTTGGTCCGGACCGGCTCCACAGCAGCGGATACCCGGCGCGGGCCGCGGCATTCGGAACGTGTGACCGGGCGCCCGGGCGGAACCCGGTCCCGGGCCGGTACCGCAGAGCCCGGAACGGACGCTTCCCGGGTGCGGGCCCGCAGGTCACCGTGGGCGGCGGCCCGCTTTGTTCCGCGCTCGGCACCTGGGTTAGCCTCTGACGTATTTCTCATCGAGCAGATCCGTGAACTGCGGAAACGCACGCACAGCAAACCGGGCCGAGCGTCGGTCCGGAGGGGTTCCGAGTCCTCGGGTGCCGAGGGCTCCTGGGGAGCGGAACGAGGGTGCGCATGACCAGCGACAGCACCGGAACCGTGGACGCGGTTCCGGGCGATCAGGAGTTGCGACGGCTCCTTGCAGGCCTGACGGCCGTACGGGACGGGGACTTCGGCACACGTCTGCCGGACGACGCCGACGGGCTTCTGGGGGACATCGCCAAGGTCTTCAACGGCATGGTGGACCAGTTGTCCGTGTTCACCTCGGAGGTCACGCGGGTGGCCCGCGAGGTGGGCACCGAGGGCACCCTGGGCGGGCAGGCCCGGGTGCCGGGCGTCTCGGGCACGTGGGCCGATCTGACCGACTCGGTCAACGCCATGGCGGGGAACCTGACCACTCAGGTGCGGGACATCGCGCAGGTCGCCACGGCGGTGGCCAAGGGCGACCTGTCGCAGAAGATCGACGTCGACGCCCGCGGCGAGATCCTGGAGCTGAAGAACACCATCAACACGATGGTCGACCAGCTCTCCGCCTTCGCCGACGAGGTCACCCGCGTCGCCCGCGAGGTCGGCACCGACGGGCGGCTCGGCGGGCAGGCCGACGTCCAGGGCGTCAAGGGCACCTGGCGCGACCTCACCGACTCGGTGAACTTCATGGCGGGCAACCTCACCAACCAGGTCCGCAACGTCGCCCAGGTGGCGACCGCGGTGGCCAAGGGCGACCTGTCGCAGAAGATCACCGTGGACGCGCGCGGCGAGATCCTGGAGCTGAAGAACACCATCAACACGATGGTCGACCAGCTCTCCGCCTTCGCCGACGAGGTCACCCGCGTCGCCCGCGAGGTCGGCACGGCCGGCAATCTGGGCGGGCAGGCCCAGGTGCGCGGGGTGTCGGGCACCTGGAAGGACCTCACCGACAACGTCAACGTGATGGCGTCCAACCTGACCGGGCAGGTCCGCTCCATCGCCCAGGTCGCCACCGCGGTGGCGCGCGGCGACCTGTCGCAGCGGATCACCGTCAAGGCGGAGGGCGAGATCGCGGCCCTGGCCGAGGTCATCAACACGATGGTCGACACGCTGTCGGCGTTCGCCGACGAGGTCACCCGCGTCGCCCGCGAGGTCGGCACCGAGGGCCGGCTCGGCGGCCAGGCGCACGTGCCGAACGTGGCCGGCACCTGGAAGGACCTCACCGACAACGTCAACTCGATGGCCAACAACCTCACCAACCAGGTGCGCAACATCGCGCTGGTGACGACGGCCGTGGCCAGGGGCGACCTGTCGAAGAAGATCGACGTCGACGCGCGCGGCGAGATCCTGGAGCTGAAGACGACGATCAACACGATGGTCGACCAGCTCTCCGCCTTCGCCGACGAGGTCACCCGCGTCGCCCGCGAGGTCGGCACCGAGGGCCGGCTCGGCGGGCAGGCCGAGGTGGAGGGTGTCTCGGGCACCTGGAAGCGGCTCACGGAGAACGTCAACGAGCTGGCCGGCAACCTGACCCGCCAGGTGCGGGCGATCGCCGGGGTGACCAGTGCCGTCGCCGAGGGCGATCTGACGCGCTCGATCAACGTGGAGGCGTCCGGCGAGGTCGCCGAGCTCAAGGACAACATCAACGCGATGGTGCAGTCCCTGCGCGAGACCACCCGGGCCAACCAGGAGCAGGACTGGCTGAAGACCAACCTCGCCCGGATCTCCGGCCTGATGCAGGGCCACCGGGACCTGCCCGTGGTCGCCGAGCTGATCATGGACGAGCTGGTGCCGCTCGTCTCGGCGCAGTACGGCGCCTTCTATCTCGCCGAGGACGGCGACGAGGGGCCCGAGCTGCGGCTCGTCGGCTCCTACGGCTACCCCGAGGACACGGACAAGCCGGTCCGGATCGCCTTCGGCCGCACACTGGTCGGCCAGGCCGCGCGCAGCCGGCGCACCATCGTGGTGGACGAGCTGCCGCCGGGCTACGTGACCATCTCCTCGGGGCTCGGCCAGGTGGCGCCGAGCACGCTGGTGCTGGTCCCGATCGTGGTCGAGGGCCAGGTGCTCGGTGTGATCGAGCTGGCCTCGGTCACCGAGTTCACGCCGATCCACCGGGACTTCCTCGAACAGCTCATGGAGACGATCGGGGTCAACGTCAACACCATCGTCGCCAACGCCCGCACCGACGAGCTGCTCGCCGAGTCGCAGCGCCTGACGGCCGAGCTGCAGGCCCGGTCGACGGAGCTCCAGGTGCAGCAGGAGGAGCTGCAGCGCTCCAACGCCGAGCTGGAGGACAAGGCGTCCCTGCTCGCCACGCAGAACCGGGACATCGAGGCGAAGAACCTCCAGATCGAGCAGGCCCGGCAGGAGCTGGAGGCACGGGCGCAGCAGTTGTCCCTGGCCTCGAAGTACAAGTCGGAGTTCCTGGCGAACATGAGCCACGAGCTGCGCACCCCGCTCAACAGCCTGCTGATCCTCGCCCAGTTGCTGGCCCAGAACCCGTCGCGCAACCTGACCCCGAAGCAGGTCGAGTACGCCGGGATCATCCACTCGGCCGGGTCGGACCTGCTCCAGCTCATCAACGACATCCTGGACCTGTCGAAGGTCGAGGCCGGGAAGATGGACGTCTCCCCGGAGCGGGTGACGCTGCGGCAGCTCATCGAGTATGTCGAGGCCACCTTCCGGCCCATGACGACGCAGAAGGGCCTGGAGTTCGCGGTGACGACGGCCGCCGGCGCGCCGGCGGACCTGCTGACCGACGACTCCCGGCTGCGCCAGGTGCTGCGCAACCTGCTGTCCAACGCGGTGAAGTTCACCGAGCGGGGCCGGGTCGAGCTGGCCATCGAGCCGGCGCCGGACGACGAGGTGCCGCAGGGCGTGGTGCGGGGCGGTGCCGTGGTGGCCTTCCGGGTGAAGGACACGGGCATCGGCATCCCGGAGCAGAACCTCGAGTCGATCTTCGGGGCGTTCCAGCAGGCCGACGGCACGACCAGCCGCAAGTACGGCGGCACCGGGCTCGGTCTGTCGATCACGCGGGAGATCGCCCAGTTGCTGGGCGGTGCCGTCACCGTCGACAGCACGCCCGACCGGGGCAGCACGTTCACGCTGTTCCTGCCGGTGGCCCGGCCGGACTTCGAGGAGCTGCTGGGCCGGGGCGCCGAGCAGGTGCCGGCCGAGTCCCCCGCCGACGCCCTCGCGGGACCGGTCGTGCTGCCCGAGCCGCCGATCGGCCAGCGGCAGCGCCCCCGGCGCCTGCTGGTGGTCGAGGAGCGTCCGCGCGGCCTGCTGACGCTGGTCGCGGAGAGCGTGGTCACCGACCTGTCGCACGGCCGGGACGACGCGGGCGACCGGCCCCCGCTGGACGTCATCACCGCCGTGGGGGCGCAGGAGGCGGCGGGCGCGCTGGCGGCCGAGCCGTGCCACTGCGTCGTCCTGGAGCTGGGCATGCCGGACTCCGAGGCGTCGCGTTTCCTGGAGGCGCTGCGGGGCGACTCGGCACTGGCGAGCGTGCCGGTGCTCGTGCACAGCGGGCACCGCGCGGACGCGGCGCTGGAGGAGAGACTGCGCACGGCCGCCGGGGGCGGGGCGCTGGAGTTCCTGTCCAGCCTGGACGAGCTGCGCGAGCGGATCGCGCTGCACCTGGCCGCCGAGGAGCCCGGTGACGTGCTCTCGCTGGTGCGGTCCGAGGAGCCGCAGCGGCTGGCTCCGCTGCCCCTGGAGACCGCGCCGTCGGGCCGCACCGTCCTCGTCGTGGACGACGACGCGCGCAACCTCTTCGCGCTCAGCGGCATCCTGGAGCTGCACGGTTTCCGGGTGCTGCACGCGGAGAACGGCCGCCGGGGCATCGAGACGCTGATGGAGCATCCCGACATCGCGCTGGTGCTGATGGACGTGATGATGCCGGAGATGGACGGGTACACGGCGACCGCCGAGATCCGCCGGATGCCGCAGTACGCGGACCTGCCGATCATCGCGGTGACGGCGAAGGCGATGCCGGGCGACCGGGAGAAGAGCCTCGCGTCGGGCGCCAGTGACTACGTCACCAAGCCCGTCGACACCCGGGACCTGATCGCCTGCGTCCGGCGCTGGCTGCCGTCATGAGCACCCAGGCCGTCGTCCCGTACACCGGTGGGCCGGGCGGTGCGCGGCGTGTCCCGCCGCGCACCGTGGCGGTCTCCAGCCGAGGAGCGTACCGATCGTGAGCATGTCCGAGCAGCCGCCCGAGCCGGGCGGCGGTGAGCCGCGGGACGTGGCCGGGGTGTCCCCGGTCTCGCCCGTGGGCCGGCTGGCCGCCACCGTCGAACGGCTCAGCCGCGAGGTGCGGGCCGCCCAGGCGGAGGCCGAGGGGCGGGCGCTGATCGAGCTGGCCAAGGGCATCCTGGTCGCCCGGCTCGGGTGCGGTCCGGCGCAGGCCGCCCGGCAGCTCGCGGAGCTGGCCGAGCAGTCCCAGGTGACGCCGCTGGAGTTCGCGGTCGACGTCATCAACCAGGCCGCACGGGACCGGATGTCGGAGGTCACCGACGCCTTCCTCGCGGCCACCGCCGCGGCGGAGGCGGAGAAGGCCGAGGACGCCGATCAGCAGGCCGCGGAGTCGGCCGCCGTGCGGCTGCGGGCCGCCGAGAGCGGCGCGCTGGCCGCGGACGACACCCAGGCCGTCGCGGACGCCCTGCTGGAACAGGCGCTGCGTCCGCTCGGTGCGGTCGCCGTGGCCATCTGGGCGGCCGGTTCCGACGGCTCGCTCACGCTGGCCGGCTGCGCCGGGTTCTCCGCCGCCGAGGCCGCCCGCTGGCGGTATGTGCCGCCGGACGTGTCGACGGTGGCACGGTGCGGACTGACCGAACGCGCCGGGCAGTGGATCGGGTCGCTGTCCGAGACCGGGCTGCCGAGCGTGGGCCGGCACCAGTATCCGGACGGCGGACGGGCCGCCGTGCCCGCGGGCACGGGCGGCCGTATCCACGGTGTGCTGGAGATCGCCTGGCCGCAGCCCCTGCCCCCGCAGCCGCCGCAGGTGGTGCGTCAGGTGGAGGCGCTGGCCGAGCTGTGCGCGCACACGCTGGAGACGTACGTCCCGCCGCACGGCGCGGGGACGGAACCGCGGGTGATGCCGGACGCGGCGGAGCTGATGGACCTGGCCGACGGGCTGCACGACCCGGCGCTGGTCCTGGTGCCGCACCTGGACGCGGACGGGAACCTGGCGGACTTCCGCATCCAGCACGTGAACAAGCGCTTCATGGACCCGGCCGGCCGGCCGCGCGCCATGGTGGGCGGCGCGCTGCTGCTGGAGGCCTATCCCATGGCCGCCGGGGACAGCGAGCTGTTCCGGAGCGTGGAGCGGGTGTACGCCACGGGTGAGCCGTTCCGGGCGCGGCGGATGAACCTGACGGCGCTGGTGGACCAGGTGCCGCTGTCGGCGGTCGCGGACATCAGCGTCAGCCGGCACGGCAACGCGGTGCTGCTGATCTGGCGCATCGAGGACGAGACGGCCCGGCTGGCCAGTCTGCTCCAGCACGCGCAGCGCCTCGGCCGCATCGGCGGTTTCGAGGAGAACCTGCTGACCGGTGAGATCACCTGGAACGGGCAGCTCTTCGACCTGTACGGGCGGGCGCAGACGAGCACCCCGGTGCCGCTGGAGGACCTGGCGGCCCACGCCCACCCGGACGACGCCGTCACCATCGGCCGGTTCCTGCGCACGCTGCTGCACCACCGCAGGCCGGCGTCCGCGGCGTTCCGGCTCCAGCGGCCGGACGGGGTGACCCGGCACGTGCGGGTGGTGGCCGAGCCGGTCCTGGACACCGACGACCGCCTGCTCGTCGTACGCGGCGCCTACCAGGACATCTCGGCGCAGCACTGGACGGAGGTGGCCCTCGCGGCGACCCGCGACCAGCTCGCGCACACCGAGCAGCAGGCCATGGAGCGGGCCCGGCTGACGCTCCAGTTGCAGCACGCCATCATGCCCCCGGCCCAGGACCCGCTGCGGGTGCCGGACCTCCAGGTGGCCGTGCGCTACCGGCCGGCGGAGACGGAGCAGCTCGTGGGCGGCGACTGGTACGACGCCGTGCTGCTGCCCAACCGCATGGTGCTGCTGTGCGTGGGGGACGTGGCCGGTCACGGCATAGAGGCCGCGACCAGCATGGTGGTCCTGCGCAACGCGCTGCGCGGCCTGGCGGTGACGGGCGCGGGGCCGGGGCAGCTCCTGTCGTGGCTGAACATCGTGGTGCACCACCTGACGGGCGGGGTCACGGCGACCGCGGTGTGCGGCCTGTACGACCCGGACCGGCAGACACTGCGCTGGGCCCGGGCGGGGCATCTGCCGCCGGTGCTGGTACGGGGCTCCGAGGCGAAGCCCCTGCCGCTGGTGCGGGGCATGCTGCTGGGCGCGGTGGCGGAGGCCGTGTACGAGGAGGCCGAGGTGCAGCTCGCCGCCGAGGACACGCTGCTGATGTACACCGACGGCCTGATCGAGCGCCGTGACCGGTCGGTGGAGGAGTCGCTGGCACACCTCCTGAGCACCGCCCAGTCCTCGCCCAGGACCCTGGACCAGCACCTGGACCGGCTGCTCACCTACAGCAGGTCGGACACGGACGACGACACCTGCCTCGTGGGCATCCGGGTCGGGTGACGCGGAGGGTCGATTTCCGGGCGTCGGCGGAAGACCCGTTCCGTACGGCGTATGGCGACGGGATTCGGGGGTAGACGCCGGGCGCGGTGAGCGGTGTCCGCGGTGCGGCCGGCACGCCGGTGGTGAGAGGTCGGCCACCGGCGCGCCGTCGGCCGCGGACCGCGCAGTCGCTCACGGGGGTGGTCCCGCCCCCGGCCGTCAGGATCGTTGGAGGTACACGTGCCCATTGCCCAGAACCCGCTGTCCGTCGAGGTGTCGCTGCCCCGGGAGGACGTCGCGCTGCTCAAGGTGGAGGGCTACCTGGACGTCGACACGGCGACCGAGTTCCAGCACCACCTGGCCAACCAACTGCACCACGGCAGGCGGCACTTCCTGCTGGACCTGTCGGACGTGCCGTTCATGGACTCCTCCGGGATGAACATCATCCTGCGGGTGTACCAGGAGGCGCGCGAGCTGCCGGGCAGCGTGCACATCATCTCCCCCGCCCCGGCGGTGCTGCGCATCCTGGACCTGACGGGGGTGAGCATCACGGTGCCGGTCTCCGACAGCGTCGAGGAGGCGCTCTCCCGCGTCGACCGGGAACCGGAGGGCCCCGAGGTGCCCGGCGCCTGAACAGCAGGACCGTACCGCCGCTCGTCCGGACCGTTCGTGCGGGAGCAGGTGTCGTACGAGATCAGCGGGTGGTTACAGTTGTCGCCCGGCAGAGTCACGTCGCCGTCACGTTGCCCGAGGGGTCGGTACGGCGCAACGCGGATGAGGAGTGGAACAGGTGCCGGAGCAGGCGGAGAAAGCGGCCGGATCGGCGACACAGGAGATCAGGGAGTTCCTGCGGCGCCGCCGTGAGCAGATCGCCCAGCGGTGGGCGGACGAACCCTTGTTCCGTGCCGTGTTCACCATCTCGCGGGACGAGGCGGTGGAGGCCGGGAAGTCCGTGGTGGACGCCCTGGCCCAAGTCGCGGACGCGGCACGGGTGGAGGACCCGGACGCGGCGGGATTCACCACGGTGCGCGAGCAGTTGGCGCGGATGGGCGCGGCCCGTTCCCGGGCCGGGCTGAGCACCGCCCAGGTGTCGAGCGAACTGGCCACCCTGCGCCCGCCGGTGGAGAAACTGCTGCTCGCCGATCTGCCGGACGCCCCCGCGGACCACGTCCGGGACTGCGTCACCACGCTGAGCGTCCTGATGGGCACCCTGCGGGTCGTGGTCATGCAGACGGCGCTGAGCGAGGGGCAGGCACTCATCGACCGGCAGCGGCTGCAGTTGCTGGAGGTGGCCACGCCCGTCATCAAGCTGTGGGACGGCATCGTCGCCGTGCCGCTGATCGGGACGCTGGACAGCGCCCGCAGCCAGGTCGTGATGGAGACCCTGCTGGAGTCCATCGTCGAGCAGCAGGCCCGCTACGCGATCCTGGACATCACCGGCGTCCCGACCGTCGACTCGCTGGTCGCCCAGCACCTGATGAAGACCGTCGCGGCGGCCCGGCTGATGGGCGCCGAGTGCATCGTGTCCGGCATCCGGCCCGCCATCGCGCAGACGATGGTCCACCTCGGCCTCGACCTCGGCACCGTGGTGACCCGCGCGAGCCTGGCCGACGCGCTGGGCTACGTGCTGCACCAGCTCGGCGTCGGCATCGTGAACCCCGTGGCGAACGGTCCGGTCGCGCGGTGAACGAGGCGTTCCCGGGGCCCGGAGCGGGTCCCGTCGCGGGCCATGTGCCGGTGCTGCGGCTCGGCGACGTCCTGCTGGTCACCCTCCAGGGCGACCTGCACGACAGCACGGCCCAGCAGCTCCAGGAGGACCTGGCCGAGACCATCGTGCGCAGTGGCGCGACCGGCGTGATCATCGACATCTCCGGTGTGGAGATCGTCGACTCGTTCCTCGGCCGGGTGCTCGCCGAGATCGCCGGGCAGACCGACCTGCTGGCCGCGCGGACCGTGGTGGTCGGCATGCGTCCCGCGGTCGCGATCACCCTGGTCGAGCTGGGGCTCACGCTGCCGAGGGTGCACACCGCGCTGAGCACCGAGGTGGCCATGGAGCTGCTCGCGGCGGGAGCCGCGTCGTACCGCTTCGGCGGCCTGCGCCAGGAGAGTCCGTGATGCACACTGCCGCGGGCGCCCAGGCCCGCCTCCCGATCCGTTCGGACATGGATCTGGTGTGGGTGCGACAGCACGTGCGGCAGGCGGCCGCGCAGCTCGGCTTCGGCCTGGTCGACCAGACCAAGCTGGTCACGGCGGCCAGCGAGCTGGCCCGCAACACGCTGGTCTACGGCGGTGGCGGGGTCATGGAGACGGAACCCGTCGCGCAGGGCGGTGCGCAGGGGCTTCGGCTCACGTTCAGCGACGAGGGGCCCGGCATCGCGGACGTGGAGCAGGCGCTGAGCGACGGCTTCACCTCCGGCGAGGGTCTGGGCATGGGCCTGGGCGGTGCCCGCCGCCTCGTGCACGAGTTCGCCATCGAGAGCGAGCCCGGTGCCGGCACGACGGTGCGGGTGACCTCCTGGGTGGGCCGGCCGCCGCGGCCGCGGGAGGAGACCTGATGCCCCGTGTGTGGGAGGTCCCGGTGCACGACTCGACCCGGGTGCGTGACGCCCGGGTGGCCGCGGAGCACGCGGCGGCCCGGGCCGGGCTGGACGAGCAGTGCACGGCCTCGGCGGCGCTGGTGGCGACCGAGCTGGCGACGAACCTGCTCAAGCACGCCGGCGGCGGCCGGGTCCTCATCGACGTCGTGTCCCCGCCCGTGCTCACCGCGGGCCGGGAGGACGCCCGGGTCGTGCAGATAGCGACGGTCGACCACGGTCCGGGCATCGCGGACGTGCCCGCCGCCCTGAGCGACGGTTTCACCACCACGGGCTCGCTCGGTGCGGGCCTGGGCACCTGCGCGCGCCTCGCCGACGACTTCGACCTGCACAGCGTGCCGGGCCGGGGCACGGTGGCGCTGGCCCGGATCGGCGGCGCCGCCCGGTTCCGCGCCTCGGGCGACCCGGTGGCCGCGGTGCGTGCCGGGGGCGTGAACGTGCCCTTCGGCGGCGGCGACTACTCGGGCGACGCCTGGGCGTGGGTGCGGGCCGGGGACCGGGTGACCCTGATGCTGGCCGACGGCCTCGGTCACGGCCCCGAGGCGGCCCGGGCGTCGTCGGCCGCCGTGGAGGCGCTGCGCGGCGCGGCCCGTCTGGTGCCGTCCGAGGCGCTGAAGCACCTGGACGCGGCGCTGTCCGGCACGCGTGGCGCGGCCGTGGCGCTGGCCCAGGTCGATGTGCGGGCCGGGCTGCTCAGGTTCGCCGGCATCGGCAACGTCGGCGCCCGGCTGTGCGCGGAGGGCACCTGGCGGCCGCTGGTGTCCCAGCCCGGCATCGTCGGCACGCACCGGCCGACGACCGTGCGCGACGAGGAACGGGAGTGGGGCGAGGACCGGGTGCTGATCCTGCACAGCGACGGCCTGCCGAGCCGCTGGACGCCCTCCCCCGACTCCTGCGCCCCCTCGGTCGATCCGGCGGTGACCGCGGCCGTGACCGTCCGTGACGCCAGCAGCCCCGCCCGCCCCGTGCGGGACGACACCGCCGTGGCCGTTCTGTCCTCGACCCCGCCGGACCGCCGATGACCCGTACCTGGCAGATCTCCGGCGTCACCGACGCCGCCCGGGCGCGTATCGCCACCGCCCGCATCGCCGCCGCCCACGGTGTGCCGCCGCTGGAGCGGGTACGGCTGGCGGCGGCGCTGAGCGCGAGGCTGCGGCAGTGCCTGACCAAGGGCGGCACCTGGTCGCTCACCCTGGAGACGGGCACCGAACCCGCCGGCACGCCGGACGCCGGGCGGTGCGTGCTGCACGCCCTGGTGACGCGGGAGGGCGCGGCGGCCGACGGCGAGCCGCCGTGGCGGACGACGGTGCCCTGCTCCGAGGCGATGCCCGCCGACGGCGAGGACTCGGTCGCGGACGACCCCGGGGCGCTGGCGGAGGCGCTGCTGGGCGCGGACGAGGACACCTCACTGGTGCTGGACCGGCTCGCCGAGCAGGAGGACCTGGTCGCCTTCCACCGGGAGGAGCTCCAGCAGACGAACCAGGGCGTCGTGGCGCTGCACGCCGAGCTGGACGCCGCCGGGCGGGCCCAGCGGGAGGCGTTCGCCGCCGAGCGCAAGGCGCGCACCGAGGCGGAGAACGCCCGCCGCCGGCTGATGTTCCTGGCGGACGCGAGCGCGGTGCTCACCGCGTCGCTGGACCACCACGAGATCGTGCGCCGCCTGCCGGACCTGCTGGTACCCGAGTACGCCGAGACGGTCGACGTCTGGATCTTCGAACAGGACAGCGACCGGAACGGGTCCCCGGCGCACGCCGCGGCGGCCGTCGTCGCCGCCCGCACCGGACGGCCGCAGTACGCCGCCCGGCACCCGGGCGGGCTGCCGGGCGTCCAGGACCAGCCGCCCTCGGCGCTGGAACCGGACCGGCCCCTGCTGTGCATCCCGCTGCAGACCCGGGGCGCGCCGCTCGGAGTGGTGACGCTCAGCCCGCCCGGGGAGGGCTGGGACCCGGACGACGCCGTGATGCTGATCGAGCTGACCCGGCGGGCGAGCATCGCCATCGACCACGCGCAGCGCTACCAGCACAACCGCGACATCGCCGAGACCCTTCAGCGCGCCCTGCTGACGGAGCTGCCGGCCCCGCCCGGCCTGAGCCTGGCCGCCCGGTACCTGCCGGCCACCCACGGGCTGAACATCGGCGGCGACTGGTTCGACGCGTTCCGCCAGCCCGACGGCGGGGTGATCGTCGTGGTCGGCGACGTGACCGGGCACGGGCTGCGGGCGGCCGTGATGATGAGCCAGCTCCGGACGGCGCTGCGGGCCTACGCGGTGGACGGCGGCAGCCCCGGGCGGCTGCTGACCCGGCTGCACACCTTCCTGCACCACCTCCAGCCGGACCTGTTCGCCACCGCCGTCATCGCGCGCTTCCACCCCGACGACCCGACGATGACGTGGGCGGCGGCCGGTCACCCGCCGCCGGTGCTGCGTACCCCGGACGGCGCAGTGCGCATCCTGGACGCCAAGCCCGGCGCGATGCTCGGCATCCCGCTCCAGCAGGAGATCCACGACCACACGGAACTGCTCGCGCCGGGTTCGACGCTGGCGCTCTACACGGACGGCCTGGTGGAGCGGCGGGCCCGCGGCATAGACCCGGGCATCGGGCGCCTGGCCGACGCGCTGGGCTCCTTCACGCCCGATCAGTTGGCGCGGGACCTGGAGGGCTCGGCGGACGGGATCCTGCGTCCGCTGCTCAGCGACTCCGAGCGCGACGACGACGTGTGCCTGCTGCTGTGCCACCTCGACGGCACCGGCTGACCGGAGCGCCACGGCACCGCTCCCCCGCCCGTCCCGTCACCACCGCTCCGCGCTTCCCTTTCCGTCCGTTCACGCGCGCCCGGTGCGCCACGGCCCCGGCCGGGGCATGGTGGTGCTCAGGGTGTGTCGCCTGCCTGGCGCTCCCGGCTCGCCGAGCCGCCGCGGACGCGATGGGATCGACGAGGTGCGAAGCAGCGATCCAGGGGCAGGCGAATGGCGTTCGCGGCAGACCGCCCGAAGCCGCAGAAAGGGATGAACACCGTGACACGACCCAGGATCCTGGTGGTCGGCGCAGGTTTCGCCGGCGTGGAGTGCGTCCGCCGTCTCGAGCGCAGGCTCTCCCCCCACGAGGCCGACGTCACCCTGGTGACGCCGTTCGCCTACCAGCTCTATCTCCCGCTGCTGCCCCAGGTCGCCTCGGGCGTGCTGACGCCCCAGTCGATCGCGCTGTCCCTGCGCCGCAGCAGGCGCTACCGCACCCGGATCATCCCCGGCGGGGCCGTCGGCGTGGACCTCAAGGCGAAGGTCTGCGTGGTGCGGACCATCACCGGCGAGATCGTCGACGAGCCGTACGACTACATCGTGCTCGCCCCCGGAAGCATCACCCGCACCTTCGACATCCCCGGTCTGACCGACCACGCCTTCGGCATGAAGACCCTCGCCGAGGCCGCCTACATCCGCGACCACGTCATCTCGCAGCTCGACCTCGCCGACGCCAGCCAGGATCCGGCCGAGCGCGCGTCCCGGCTCCAGTTCGTCGTGGTCGGCGGCGGATACGCGGGCACGGAGACGGCGGCGTGTCTGCAGCGGCTCACCCACGCGGCCGTCAAGCGCTACCCGCGCCTGGACCCGGCCCTGATCAAGTGGCACCTGATCGACATCGCGCCGAAGCTGATGCCCGAGCTGGGCGAGAAGCTCGGGCGCAGCGCGCAGGAGGTGCTGACGCGGCGCGGCATCGAGATCTCGCTGGGGGTGTCCATCGCCAAGGCCGGTCCCGAGGAGGTCACCTTCACCGACGGCCGGGTGGTGCCGACCCGCACCCTGATCTGGACCGCCGGCGTGGTGGCGAGCCCGCTGATCGCGACGCTCGGCGCGGAGACGGTCAGGGGACGGCTCGCGGTCACCGCCGAGATGTGCCTGCCGGGTCACGACGGGGTGTTCGCGCTCGGCGACTCGGCGGCGGTGCCGGACCTCGCCAAGGGCCAGGAGGGCGCCGTCTGCCCGCCCACCGCCCAGCACGCGACGCGGCAGGGCAAGCACGTCGCCGAGAACCTCATCGCCACCCTGCGCGGTCAGCCGATGCGGCCGTACGTCCACAAGGACCTGGGGCTGGTCGTCGACCTCGGCGGCACCGACGCGGTCTCCAAGCCCCTCGGCGTCGAGCTGCACGGCCTGCCCGCCCAGGCGGTGGCCCGCGGCTACCACTGGTCGGCGCTGCGCACCGGGGTGGCCAAGGCCAGGGTGGCGACCAACTGGATGCTGAACGCGGTCGCCGGCGACGACTTCGTGCGCACCGGTTTCCAGGCCCGCAAGCCGGCCAAGCTGAAGGACTTCGAGTACACGGACGCCTATCTGACGTCGGAGCAGGTGCGCGAGCGGGTCGAGGGAGCGGGCCGGTCCCCGTCGTGACCCGCCGCGGGGGATCCTCCTGCGGCATGGCATGCTGAATGTGGATCTCGGCGAGAATCGGCCTGAACTGGGAGAGTGTGCGGCGGCGTGAAGGCAGCGGGGCGCTCGGTGCGGACACGACTGCGGGACCGCGCCGCCGCGTCCGATCCCGGACTGCTGCGGCTGACGGCAGGACTGCGGACGGTGGGCGCCATCGCCCTGGCGCTGGCCGTGCTCGCCGCGCTCGGGTCGGACGTCACGCATCTGGTGGCGGGCGCCATGTCGGCGATGGTCGCCACCTTCGCCATCCGGGAGAAGCAGCCCGGTGCCCAGGCCGTCACCCTGGCGCTCGGCCTGCCGGTGGCGCTGGCGTCCGTGTCGGTGAGCACGGTGCTCACCCGTCATGTCGTCATCGGTGACGCCTTCTTCGTCGTCCTGATCTTCTGTGCGGTCTACAGCCGCCGGTTCGGCGACCGCGGCACCGCGCTCGGGCTGATCGGCTTCCAGGTGTACTTCGTCGCCCTGTTCGTGGGCGCCAGGACGTCCGCGCTGCCGGGGCTGTGGAGTGCGATCGCCGTGGCGTTCGCGTGCAGCGCCCTGGTGCGCTTCGCGATCGTGCCGGCCACGCCGGCCCGGGTCCTGTCACGGCTGCGGCAGGCCTTCCGGGCCCGGCTGGCGCAGCTCATCTCGGTGCAGATCGAGCTGCTGGACGCCGGGCCCGACGAGATCGACAGGACGCTGGAGCGGCTGCGGGAGGGCACCGCGCGGCTCCACGAGACGGCCCTCATGATCCAGTCCCGGCTGGAGGAGGGCACCCCGGACGCGTCCACGGCGCGTCTGGTGCAGCGCCGCATCGCGGACGCGGAGATCGCCGCCGAGCGCCTGGGCCTGCTGTTGCTGAGCGCGCGCAGCGCCGAGCGCGCGGACACCCTGACGCTGCATCTACCGGGCGCCCCGGCACCCTCGGTGGGCACGACGCCCGCGCCCGGCGAGGCGACGGCGGTCGTGCGCCGTGACCTCTCGGCGCTGCGGGCGCTGGTGCTGCGGCCGCCGTCCGAGGCCCGCGGCACGGCGCTGTCGCATCTGCGCAACCGGCTGCTCGGCTACCGCGACGAGGAGAACCTGCCCGAGGCGACGGCGGCCGTGCAGGACGTCTTCCGCGGCATCGGTGAGAGCGCGCGCGCCGTGATGGGGCTCAGGATCGCGCTGGACGGGCCGCAGGACGAGTCGGACGACACTCCGGCGACGACCCGCTCGCGCGAGGAGCTGGACGCCGAGGACGCCGCCATGGACGCCGGTGAGGAGGAGGTGCCGCAGGAGGAGGCGACCGGTCTGCGGCGGCCCACCACCCGTGCGGCCGTGCAGGTGGCCGTGGGGTCGTCCCTGGCGATCGTGGGCGGGGAGTTCCTGTCCTCGCAGCGCTGGTACTGGGCGGTCCTCACCTGCTGGATCGTCTTCATCAACACCGCGTCCACGGGCGAGATCCTGGTGAAGGGCTACCGCCGGCTGCTGGGCACCGTGTTCGGGGTGGTGGCCGGCATCGTGCTGGCCGGGCTGGTCGGCAACCACACCTGGACCGCGTTCGGGCTGACGCTGGTGTTCATCTTCGCGATGTTCTACACGGCGCCCCTGTCGTACACGCTGATGTCGTTCTTCGTGACGGCGATGCTCGGGCTGCTCTACACGGTGCTGCACACCTACAGCATGTCGGTGCTGCTGCTGCGGGTGGAGGAGACGGCGCTGGGCGCGGCCTGCGGGATCATCGCGGCGGCGCTGGTACTGCCGATCCACACGGACCGGCGTACGAACGAACTGCTGGGCACCGTCCTGGAGCGGCTGGTGGACGTCACCGAGGGCGCCGTCGACCAGCTCAGCGGCGGCCCGGCCGCCGATCTACTGGACACGGCGCGCGACCTGGACCAGGCGCTCGGCGATCTGCGGGGGGCCACCCAGCCGCTGACCCATCCGATCACGCCGTTGCGGGCCCGCCGGAACACGGCCCAGTACGTGGTGGCGCTGCTGGAGACCTGCGCCTATCACGCGCGGTCCCTGGCCGCGACGGCCGAGCTGCTGCCCACCCACCCCTCGATCGCGGCCGATCCTCGGCTGCGCGGCGCGGTGCGGCGCACGGTGCGCAACATCGAGGCGATCGCCGCCCGCGTCGCGGACGAGCACGCGGGCACGGAGGTGGAGACCGGGCCCAGCATCGCGTCGCTGCTGGAGCCGGACGTCGACGGGGCACCGCGCTACGGCCGCATCACGGGCCGCGTGCTGCGGCACCTGGAACGGCTGGACGAGGCCGTGGTGGGTCTCGCCCGGCCGCTCGGTGTGCCCGTCGCGGCGCCGAAGCGGTGACGGGTCAGAAGTCGCTGGGCAGCCCGCTGGCCTCGGCGATGCCGCGCAGCTCCTCGTTCTGCCGGTGGCGTTCCTTCAGGTAGTCGGCTATCTCGCCGAGGCGCTCGGGGTCGGAGGCGGTGGCCGCGTCCGTGACGACGCGGACGGGTCCGGTCTCCTCGGTGCTGATCTCGACGACCTCGTTGTCGAGCCGGCCGGTGACGGCGGTGGCGATGACCAGGGCGGCCTCGTCCCGGATCTCCTGGGGCAGCGCCTCGGCGTTGTCGCCGTCCAGGGAGAAGTCGATGGTGGGCATCTGGTGCTCTTCGATGGCCTGGAGGACCGGTTCGACCACGCTGAGCAGGAGCTGGTAGTCGTCGGTCTCCATGCGGAAGCGCAGGAGGTCCAGGTAGACGTCCACGGGACGTCCGTCCGGCGGAGGAATCTCGTGTTCGTTCATCCGCCCCGTGTTCCCCCTGCCGCGCGGATCAGACCCTGCGCCAGCGTGCCAGCGCGAACGAGAACACGCCGAAGAGCATCAGCCCCGCGGCGACCAGGGCCGCCAGCCAGGGGCCGAGGGGCGTCCCGGCGAAGGAGCGCAGGGTGTCGTCAAGACCCTTGGCCCGGTCGGGCTCGTAGTCGACGGCGGCGCGTACGGCGAAGGCTCCCGCCGTGGCGAAGACGATGCCGCGCGCCGTTCCGCCGCCCACACCGGTGACGTCGACCAGGCGCCGCGCCCAGGGGCTCAGCTCGCCGCGCTTCAGCTTCTTGTGGTAGCTGCGCCGCAGGGCCTGGACGGCGATCACCACGCCGGCCACGACGATCGCGGCCCCGGCCAGGCCCACGGCCCACCGCCCGGCGGGCATGCCGAGCAGCTTGGCGGTGACGTCGCGGGACTGCCGGTCGCCGGAGCCGCCGCCGCTGCCTCGCGAGCCGGCCGCGAAGGCCAGGACGGAGTAGGCGACGAACGCGTAGAACACGCAGCGGGCGGCGGCCGGCAGCCGCTTCTTCGCGGAGCGGCCGTCCTCGCCCACGGCGCCGAAGAGCGCCTCGGACAGCCGCCACAGGGCCATGCCGACGAGTCCGGCGCCCAGCGCCCACAGCAGGACGGCGCCGAACGGCTGCTGTGACAGTTCGGCGAGGGCGCCGCCGCGGTCGGCCTGCCGGTGGCCGTCGCCGAAGGCGATCCGCAGGGCCAGCAGCCCGACCAGCAGGTAGATGACGCCGCGGGCGGTCAGGCCCGCGCGGGCGGCTCCTTCGGCGGCCGATCCGTTCGCCGCCCGCCGCGCCCTGGCGCGGCCCGTGCGTGTCAGTACGCTCATCTGGTCTCCCCTCCCGGACTCTCCGCTTGCCCCGCCTTCTCCCCCGCACACCGCAGGCGTGCGGCTGCGGCCCGGCACGGCCGGCGAGGACAAGCCGCCCCGCCCCGAACGCCGGGGCCGGCGTTCGGGGCGGGGCGGCTTCCCGCTGCCGTCCGGGTGTCGTCAGGCCGTCGCGCGACGGCGGGTGCGCTCCCCCAGGGCCTCGTCGCGCACGCGGGCGCAGCTTCGGCTGATGAGCCGGGAGACGTGCATCTGGGAGATGCCCAGGCGGTCCGCTATCCGGCTCTGCGTCATGTCCTCGAAGAACCGCATGTAGAGGATCGCCCGCTCGCGTTCGGGCAGCCGGCGCAGCCCCTCCTTGGCGGACTCGCGGTCGATGACCGTGTCGTACGAGGC
Source organism: Streptomyces sp. NPDC018947 (assembly GCF_044390505.1). Taxonomy (NCBI): domain Bacteria; kingdom Bacillati; phylum Actinomycetota; class Actinomycetes; order Kitasatosporales; family Streptomycetaceae; genus Streptomyces; species Streptomyces sp. NPDC018947. The sequence continues at coordinate 201,936 of NZ_JBIRZD010000015.1, read as the reverse complement.
GTCCGCGGCGCCGAGGGTGTCGGCGAGGCTGTAGCCGTCGTCGCCGGCCGACAGCTCGGCGTCCAGCGACAGGGTGCTGAAGCTCTCCAGCGCCTCCATGCCGGCGCTGACCTCGTCCTCGGTGAGGCCCGTGTGGGCGGCCAGGGCGGCCACGGACGGTTCGGGGCTGCCCGGGCTCTGGGTGAGCTCGCGGCGTGCCACCCGCACCTTGTTGCGCAGTTCCTGGACCCGGCGGGGCACGCGCAGCGCCCACATCCGGTCCCGGAAGTGCCGCTTGACCTCGCCGGTGATGGTGGGCACGGCGTAGCTCTCGAAGGCACCGCGCTCCGGGTCGAAGCGGTCGATGGCCTTCACCAGCCCGAGTGCCGCGACCTGGCGCAGGTCCTCGATGGACTCGCCGCGGTCCCGGAAGCGGCCCGCGATCCGGTGGGCCATGGGCAGCCAGGCGGTGACGAGTTCGTCGCGGACGGCATCCCGCTCCGGGCCGTCCTCCAGGCCCGCCAGCCGGTGGAAGAGGTCCACCGTGTCCGGCGCGTCGTCGTGACGGCGACGGGCGGTGCCGGCCGGGGCGGGGGCGTCGGCCGGTTCGGGGGTACCGGGGCGGATGGTGGGCGTTTCAATGAGCATGCGGACTCGCTCCTGAACGGTGGTCTCAGGGGAACTTTCCGCGGAAGCGGCACTGTCCGGGTCCACCCGGAGGGGCCGAAGCAGTCATGCCGCTCCCGCTGCTGCGCCTCCGGTCCGAAGCACGAACTTGCGACTGCCCCCGCCCCGGTGGAACAAACTCCGCTTTTCGAAAAGTACTCAGGACAGCGGAACGACGACGGTGATGCGCTTGCCACCGGACGGAAGGTCTGCCACGCACACGTCGCAGGCCAGCCGGCAGACGATGGGCCAGCCCCGCCCGCCGATACGGCGGCGGCCCTGCGGGTCGGTCGGTGCCACGGCCACCGGAAGCTCGTCGCTGCGGTCGGCCACGGAGACGCGGACACCGGGGCCGACCATCTCGACCTGGAAGTCGGTGACACCGCCGCCGTGCAGGATCGCGTTGGTGGTCAGTTCGGAGGCGACGAGCAGGGCGTCCGACAGGGCGTCCGCGTCGTAGCGCGTGTGGCGGGTGCGGCAGCATTCGGTGACCACGCGCTCCACCGTCTCGCGCGCCTCGGCGGGTTTGCACGGCCGCGGCGGCCGGCTCCGGTGCGCGCGGGCCCGCTCGGCGGCGGCCGGGGTGGTGTGCCTGTCACACATCCGACAGCTCCCTGGTCGGTGGGATGGACGGTGGTGCCGTACCTGGCGGGGGCCGGCCCTCCCGGCGCCGCGCGCCCGCCGTGTGCTGTCCGGCTGACCTTCCACCGCACCTCCAAACCTTCGGCCCTCCGTACGGCCCAACGGCCATCCGGGCGCCTTCCGGGGGTACGCGGGGTGCATGACGGATGTTGTGGACTCGGACGAACTGCTGCGCCGCATGCACCGCGCCAGGGCCTGCGCGGTGGAACAGGAACGCACATGGCGGTCCCGGAGGGACGAGCTGCGCTCGACCGACCCCGAGGGTTCCCGGGAGGCGGCCGTCCGGACGATGGCGTACGAGGCGGTCCTGCGCGTGCTGGACGAGGTGCTGACCCCGGGCCGGCGCACGGCGTCGGGCTGAGCCGGCCGGTGCCCGGCGCCCCGCCGGGACCGGGGAGCGCACCGACCGGGTGCGCGAACGGGGGGACGTTCCGCGCCGTCCGCCGCCCGTGCGGGCGCGGGGTGACGCGCGCGGCCGCCGCGCGGCGGCCCGGGACGCGGTGAGGGCGCCCGCACCGGGGTGTGCGGCATGGCTGAGTCTCCGGCGGGAAACCGGGTCGGCATGACAGCCGACCACACCCGAGCACCTGTCCTGGAAGCCCTCGTCGAGTACCGCCGCGAGGGGCGGTTGTCGTTCACGCCCCCTGGGCACAAGCAGGCGCGCGGTGCCGATCCCGCGGTGCGGGAGGTGCTGGGCGACGCCGTCTTCTACGGTGACGTCCTGACGACCGGCGGGCTCGACGACCGGCTCACCCGGGGCCGGGTGCTCCAGCGCGCCCAGGAGCTGATGGCCGACGCGGTCCACGCCGATCACACGTTCTTCTCCACCTGCGGCAGCAGTCTCTCGGTGAAGGCGGCGATGCTCGCCGTGGCGGGCCCGCACGAGAAGCTGCTGATCGGCCGGGACGCGCACAAGTCCGTGGTGGCCGGTCTGATCCTGTCCGGCATCGAGCCGGTCTGGGTGGAGCCGCGCTGGGACGCCGAGCGGCATCTCGCCCATCCTCCGTCCGCCGAGGCCTTCGAGCAGGCGTTCGCCGACCACCCCGACGCCAAGGGCGCGCTGATCACCAGCCCGACGCCCTACGGCGCGAGTGCCGATCTGCGGGCCGTCGCCGAGGTCTGCCACCGGCGTTCGGTGCCGCTGATCGTCGACGAGGCCTGGGGCGCGCATCTGCCGTTCCACCCCGATCTGCCCTCGTGGGCGATGGACGCGGGCGCCGACATCTGCGTGACCAGCATCCACAAGATGGGCAGCGGTCTGGAGCAGGGGTCCGTGTTCCATCTGCGCGGCGACCTGGTCCCGCCGGAGCTGCTCGGCATGCGGGCCGACCTGCTGGGCACGACCAGCCCCTCGGCGCTCATCTTCGCGGGGCTGGACGGCTGGCGGCGCCAGATGGCGCTGCGCGGCCGGGAGGTGATGGGCGGGGCGCTGGATCTCGCGGCCGAGGTCCGCGCGGCCGTCGAGGAGATCGGCGGCATGCACGTCAACGACCGGGACGACTTCTGCGGCCCGGGGCTGGCCCACGGCTTCGACCCGCTGCCGGTGGTGATCGACCTCGACGGGCTCGGCGTGTCCGGCTACCGGGCGGCGGACTGGCTGCGCGAGAACCGCGGCATCGTCGCGCACCTGACCGACCACCGCCGCATCGGCGCGCAGATCACGCACGGCGACGACCACGAGACCGTGGGGGAACTGCTCGCCGCGCTCAAGGACCTCGCCGGGGCCGCCCCGGAGCTGGGCCCGGCGCCGCGGGTCGAGGTGCCGTCGCCGTCCGGGCTGCGGATGCCGCAGGTGATGCTGCCGAGGGACGCGTTCTTCGGGCCGACCGAGGACGTACCGCTGGACCGGGCCGCAGGACGCGTCGCCGCCGAGATGATCACGCCGTATCCGCCCGGCATCCCCGCGGTCCTGCCGGGTGAGCGGCTGGCCGAACCGGTGCTGCGCTATCTGCGCACCGGCCTGGACGGCGGGATGTACCTCCCGGACCCGAGCGACCCGTCGCTGGAGACGGTCAGGGTGGTGGCGGGTGACGACTGACCACACACGGTGATCACGCAGTGAGACGTGTCACGTGGCCCGGCACCGGATTTCCGGAACCGCGAGAGATGGTTTAGCGTTCACCCATACGTGGCGACGGAGTCGACGGACAGGTCCTCCGTGTGTCACCGCTTACGGCCCTGGCTGGCTTCCCCCGTCCAGCCAGGGCTTTTTCACGCCCGGACGGCGCCCTCCCACAACGCGCACGGAATTCGTACGGAATCCGCCGTCCGCCGAGGTGCTCAGGGGGCCGCCAGCGGCTGAAATGGGCTTAGGGAACGGACCGGAACCGAATCTCGGCGAGGAGCCCGGCCATGACCAAAGCGATCAAACTGCTCACCGCCCTCCCCCCGCCCCAGCGGGCCCGGCTCACGGCGCTCGCCCGGGAGGTCTCCTTCCCGGAGGACACCCACATCTTCGAGGCGGGCGGCAGGGCCGACCGCTTCTGGGTCATCCGGTCCGGCGCCGTCTCCCTGACCCAGCAGGTGACGCCGTTGCAGCGGGTGACCGTCGCCAGCCTGGGCGTCGGTGATCTGCTCGGCTGGTCGTGGCTCTTCCCGCCGTACGAGTGGGACTTCGGCGCCGAGGCCTTCAGCCCGGTGCGCGCCTACGAGTTCGACGCCGAGTCGGTGCTCGCGCTGTGCGAGGCGGACCCGCAGCTCGGCATCGTGCTGGTGCGGACCGTCGCGGAGATCCTCGCGCACCGGCTGGAGGCCACCCGGGGCCGGCTCATGGAGCACGCCGCGCTGCGGGGGCGCAGCGCGCTGTGAGGCGGCGTCAGACCCGGTAGCGGCGCAGCGCCGGCACGGCCGCGGCCAGGGCCAGCATCACCACGACGACGAGCAGCCCGCCGCCCGCGACCGCCTCGCGGGCCCCGAAGACGGAGCCGGCGCCGCCGTGCAGGACGTCGGCCAGGCGCGGGCCGCCCGCGACGACCACGGTGAAGACGCCCTGCATCCGCCCGCGCATCTCGTCGGTCGCGGCGGACAGCAGGATCGCCCCGCGGAAGACCATGGAGACCATGTCGGCCGTCCCCGCCACGGCGAGGAAGGCGACGGCGAGCCACAGGCTGTCGCTCAGTCCGAACCCGGTGACGGCCGCGCCCCAGACGACGACGGAGCCGATCACCATCCACCCGTGCCGGCGGGCGCGGGAGAACGTGCCCGAGAACAGTCCGCCCGCCACGGCGCCGACGGGGACGGCCGCGAACAGCAGGCCGAGCGCGAGCCCCTCGCCCCAGGGGGCGTAGGTCTCGGCGGCGAGCTGGGGGAACAGGGCACGGGGCATGCCGAGGACCATGGCGACGATGTCGGCCAGGAAGGAGAGCAGCAGCACCGTGTGCCCGGCGATGTAACGGAAGCCGGCGGCGATCTCCTTGACGCCCGCGCGCCGCGGTGCCGTGCTCGTCAGGGGCGGCAGGGCGGGCAGCCGGTGGACCGCCCAGACGGTGACGCACAGGGCGAGCGCGTCGACGAGGTACAGCTCGGCCAGGCCGACGACGGGGATGAGCGCGCCGGCGAGCAGCGGGCCGACGATCTGGCCGGTCTGCATGACGGTGGAGCCGAGCGCGTTGGCCGCGGGGAGTTCGTCCTCGGGGACCAGGCGGGCGATGGAGGCGCTGCGCGCGGGGGCGTTCAGGCCCCAGAAGGCCTGCTGGAGCGCGAGCAGCAGCATCAGGACGCCCACCGACTCGATGCCGGTGACGGCCTGCGCCCAGAACAGCAGGGACGTCACGGCGATGCCGACGTTCGTGATCAGCAGGAGCTTGCGGCGGTCCATGGCGTCGGCGACCGCTCCGCCCCACAGCGCGAACACGATCAGCGGCAGCAGCCCGGCGAGGCTCGCCGCGCCGACCCAGGCGGAGGAGCCGGTGATGTCGTAGATCTGCTTGGGCACGGCGACGGCGGTGAGCTGGCTGCCGACGGCCGTGACGACGGTCGAGGACCACAGCCTGCGGTAGGCCGGGCGGCGCAGGGGGCGGGTGTCCATCGCCCAGCGGCGCCGGCCGCGCCGCTCTCCGTCCGCGGCGGGGGCGTCGTCCGGGGATTCGGTACTGCTCTCGGTGTCCACGCGCTTCCTACGTGCTCGATACATCCTTCGACTGCGGGGCCTACTATCGCAGCTCCGTTCGGGCGGCTCGGGCGTCGCGCGGTCCGGCACCTGACGTGCGGTCAGGCGCCCGCGATCAGGGTGAGGCCGAGGACGATCATGGTGGCGGCGACCAGTCCGTCCAGGACGCGCCAGGCGGCGGGCCGCGCCAGGAAGCGGCCGAGGAAGCGGGCACCGAAGCCGAGCGCGGCGAACCAGCACAGGCTGGCGACCGCGGCCCCCAGTCCGAAGGTCCAGCGCAGCGGGCCGCGGTCGGCGGCGACGGAGCCCAGCAGGAACACGGTGTCGAGGTAGACGTGGGGGTTGAGCCAGGTCAGCGCCAGGCAGGTGAGCACCGCCCGCCGCCGTGAACCCGCCGCGTCGCCCTCCGCCCGCAGCGCGCCGGCCGGCCGGACCACGCGCCGGGCGGCCAGCGCCCCGTAGGCGAGCAGGAAGAGGCCGCCGATCCAGGCGATCACGGTCAGCGCCTCGGGCCAGGCCACCACCACCGCGCCGACCCCGCCGACGCCCAGCGCGATGAGTACCGCGTCGGACAGGGCGCAGATGCCGACGACGGCGAGGACGGCGTCACGGCGGACGCCCTGGCGCAGGACGAAGGCGTTCTGGGCACCGATGGCGACGATGAGCGAGAGACCGGTGCCGAAGCCCGCGGCCGCGGTGGTCAGGGCGTTGTTCATGCTCCCGACGCTAAGCGGGACGATCACTGCCCGTACAGCTAAAGATTCTTACGTATCCTTAGGGATTGTGATGACGACGGATCTGCCGCTGGACCAGGTGCGCACGCTCCTGGCCGTGGTGGACGAGGGCACCTTCGACGCGGCCGCCGCCGCCCTGCACGTGACGCCGTCCGCGGTCAGCCAGCGGGTGAAGGCGCTGGAGCAGCGCACCGGGCGCGTGCTGCTGCTGCGCACCAAGCCGGTGCGGCCCACGGAGTCCGGGGCGGTGCTGGTCCGCCTCGCGAGGCAGATGGCCCGGCTGGAGCGGGACGCGTACGCCGAACTGGGGCTGAGCGGGGCGGCCGGGGAGCCGACGCGGGTCTCGATCGCCGTCAACGCCGACTCGCTGGCGACGTGGTTCCTCGGCGCGCTCACGCGGGTGCCGCAGGAGCCCCGGCTCTGTTTCGAGCTGCGCCGCGAGGACGAGGGGCACACGGCGACGCTGCTGCGGGAGGGCGTGGTGATGGCCGCGGTGACCTCCTCGCCCGATCCGGTGCCGGGCTGCACCGTCCGGGCCCTGGGCCGTATGCGCTACCGGCCCTGCGCCGCCCCGGAGTTCGCCGCCAGGTACCTGGACGGGCCGCTGCGCAAGGTGCTGCCCGAGGCGCCGGTGGTGTTCTTCGACCGGCGGGACGACTTCCAGGACGGCTTCGCCCGGCGGCTCGGGGTGGGCGGAGCCGCCCCGGGGCGGCATTACGTGCCCACGTCGGAGGGCTTCGTGGAGGCGGTCGTCGCGGGGCTGGGCTGGGGCATGGTGCCGCAGCCGCAGGCCGAACCCCTGCTGGAGGCCGGGCGGCTCGTCGACTTCGCCCCGGACCGGGCGGTCGACATCCCGCTGTACTGGCAGCAGTGGAAGCTCGACTCCCCGGCGCTGGCCGCGGTGGCCGAGGCGGTGGTGGCGACGGCCGCGGAGGAGTTGCGGAACCAGGCGCGTGCGGTACTCCCGGCGAACGGGCGGTTTCACTCCGCTGTCGACAGGTCACCCGAAACGGAGTAATGCATTCACGAGGGCGCGACACTATTCGATCGCAGGTGACTTTGATGGACGACTGGCGAGAGCACGCCGCGTGCCGCACGGAGGACCCGGACCTGTTCTTCCCGATCGGCACCACCGGCCCGGCACTGTTGCAGACCGAGCAGGCGAAGGCGGTCTGCCGGCGCTGCCCGGTCCGGGAGCAGTGTCTGCAGTGGGCACTCGACACGGGGCAGTCCCTCGGCGTCTGGGGCGGGACCAGCGAGAACGAGCGGCGCGCGCTGAAGCGGCGCACGGCCGCGCGACGGCGCTCCGGCTGAGGACGGCCGGTCACGGCTCCATGTGGCCGGCCGCACAAGGCCGGTCACGGCCGGGGACCACGGGCAGGACCAGGGACGGCGGGCACGCCGGTGAATCGGCTGCCGCCGTTCCCGGACGTCCGCCGTTCCCGGACGTCCCGCCCGTCTGCCCCGGCCACCGCGGCCGGCGCGAAACTCACGGGCCGGTGCGGCGCAGCGGCCCCCAGGGGCGTTCCTGGAGTTCCACCTCGACGCGGGCCTCCTCGATGACCTCGGGGGCGATCCAGCACATCGGCCGGGCGTCGGTGACCAGCGGCTCGTTGTCCGGGCCTCGGCCCGCCTCCCGGCCGGTGAGCACCCAGGGCCGTACGCCCGGGCCCTTGTCGTGCGGGAGATGCGCGTAGTCGTGCAGCCGGCGGGCCGCCCACACCCGTACGGGGCGGTCGGCCCACCACTCCTCCACGTCGAGCGGACTGGCCGACAGGCCCGGCATGGCGACACCGGTCAGCTCGTCGGTGCTGGAGGCCTCGGCGAGGTCGGTGCCGGGACCGCGCGACCAGCGCACGTACAGACCCCGGTGCCGTGCGACCAGGTCGGTGAGTCCGTCCAGTGTGCGCACCACCGACAGGTCGTCCGGCGTGCCCCTGTGCTGACCTCCCTCGTCGGCCATGTGCCGCTCTCCTTCCTTGCCCCGTCAGGGCGACGGGGTACCCGGACAACGGGAGAGGAAATCGTGCCGCTCAGGCCGTCTGCCGCGCCGCGGCCCGGCCCGCCGCGCGCCCGGAGAAGAGGCACCCGCCGAGGAAGGTGCCCTCCAGGGCGTTGTAGCCGTGCACCCCGCCGCCGCCGAAGCCGGCCACCTCGCCCGCCGCGTACAGCCCGTCGACGGGCGTGCCGTCGGCGCCCAGGGCGCGGGAGTCCAGGTCCGTCTGGATGCCGCCCAGGGTCTTGCGGGTGAGGATGTGCAGCTTGACGCCGATCAGCGGACCGGCCTCGGGGTCGAGGATGCGGTGCGGGGCGGCGACCCGGCCGAGGCGGTCGCCGATGTAGCGGCGGGCGTTGCGTATGCCCTGCACCTGGGCGTCCTTGGCGTACGGGTTGGCCATCTGGAGGTCGCGGGCCTCGATCTGGCGCCGGATGGAGGCAGCGTCGAGGAGCGGCTTCTCCGTCAGCCCGTTCATCGCGTCGACCAGTCGCTCCAGGCCGGGCGCGGTCACGAAGTCGGCTCCCTCCCGCAGGAAGGCGTCCACCGGGCCGGGCGCGCCCTTGCCGAGGACGCGTTCGCGCAGGAACCCGGCGCGGTCCTTGGCGGTGATGTCGGGGTTCTGCTCGGAGCCGGAGAGCGCGAACTCCTTCTCGACGATCTTCTGGGTGAGGATGAACCAGGAGTGGTCGTGGCCCGCGAGGTCCTCGGCGGTGCGCAGGTGCCGGAGGGTGCCGAGGGTGTCGTAGCCGGGCAGGTACGGCGAGGGCAGGCGGCGGCCGAGCGCGTCGAACCACATCGAGGACGGTCCGGGCAGGATGCGGATGCCGTGGCCGGGCCAGACCGGGTCCCAGTTGCGCACCCCCTCGGTGTAGTGCCACATCCGGTCGCGGTTGACGAGGCGGGCGCCCGCCTCTGCGCTGATGCCGAGCATCCGCCCGTCGACGTGGGCGGGTACGCCGGTGACCATCCGCGCGGGCGGGGTGCCGAGGCGTTCGGGCCAGTGGCGGCGGACGGTGTCGTGGTCGGCGCCGATGCCGCCTGAGGTCACGATCACGGCCGGGGCGGCGATGTCGAACTCGCCGACGGCGTCCCGGTTGGAGGCGACGCCTCGGGGCGAGTGGTCCTCGGCGAGGAGCGTGCCGCGGACCCCGCGCACCGCGCCGCCCTCCACGACCAGGTGGTCGACGCGGTGGCGGTGGTGGAAGGTGAGCAGCCCGTCGCGAGCGGCCTGCCGCGCGTACCGGACGAACGGCTCGACCACGCCGGTGCCGGTGCCCCAGGCGATGTGGAAGCGGGGCACCGAGTTGCCGTGCCCGCCGGCGGTGAGGTCGCCGCGCTCGGCCCAGCCGACGGTGGGCAGGAAGGTGATGCCGTGCCCGGCCAGCCAGGACCGCTTCTCCCCCGCCGCCCACTCGACGTAGGCCCGTGCCCAGCGCACCGCCCAGGAGTCCTCGTCGTCGGTCCGGTCGAAGCCCGCGCTGCCCTGCCAGTCGCTCCAGGCCAGGTCGAAGGAGTCCTTGACGCCGAGGCGCCGCTGCTCCGGGGAGTCCACGAGGAACAGTCCGCCGAAGGACCAGAAGGCCTGCCCGCCGAGGTTGGCCGCGTTCTCCTGGTCGACCAGCGCGACCCTGCGGCCCCGGCTGGTCAGCTCGTGCGCCGCGACCAGGCCCGCCAGACCCGCTCCGACCACGATGACGTCGGCTTCCATGACGACCGTCCCTTCCTCGTCCGTCTCAACAGGGGGTGTTGCCCGGGGTGCCGTCGGAGCCGTCACCGGGGCGGCCTCCGTCGGTGAGCAGCGCGGTGAGAAGCTGTTTCAGCCAGCCGCGGGCGCGCTCCACGTCCCGGTCGAGCAGGAGCTGGACGGTGACGCCGTCGTAGGCGGCGACCACGGCGTGCGCGGCGGCGTCGGCGTCGCCCAGCACGGCGGGCAGCGGGGCCTGCCCGTGGGCCCGTGCCAGGCGGTCCGCGACGGCCGCCCGCAGCCGCGCCCGGTGCTCCAGCAGGGTCCGTGCCACCTCCGGGTCGCGGGCCGCGTGCACCAGGAAGTCCGTCTTCACGAGGAGCCAGTCCCGGTCGAGCAGCAGCACCCCGGTGACGCGGTCCACGGCGGCCCGGACGTCGAGGTCCGGGCCGTCGAGGGCGAGGGCGCCGGAGACCTGGTCCGCGATCAGCCCGGCGCGCTCCCGGTAGAGGGCGAAGAACAGCTCGTCGAGGCTGTCGAAGTTCGAGTAGAAGGCCCCCCGGCTGTACCCGGCGGCCTCGCAGACCTCCTCGATGGAGACCCGGCCGAACCCCTTGGCGGCGAACACCGTGAACGCGGCCTCCAGCAGGTTGGCGCGGGTCCGCGCGCGCCGCCTGGTCACCCGCCCCTCCCGCGGCTCCACCACCACGCACCGCCCTCCGCCGTCGGATACGGGAATGTATCGAATACACCGCTGTATCGAAAGAGCCCGGACAGTGCGGCGGATCGGCCGGGATAGAACAGATTTTCGATTGCGAGGTACGCTGGTTCCATGACCAGGCACCTCCAGGGATCCCTCTTCGACCAGGCGGACGACGTCCGGCTCGGTCCCCTCGACGGGGTGCGCCGCACCCCGCTGGGCTCCGGAGCCTGGATCGACGTGCTCCCCGGGTGGCTCAGCGGCGCCGACGCGCTGTTCGAGCGGCTGGCGGCCGAGGTTCCGTGGCGGGCGGAGCGGCGGGCGATGTACGACCAGGTGGTCGACGTGCCCCGCCTGCTCGCCTTCTACGGCGCCGGCGACCCGCTCCCCCACCCGGTGCTCGACGAGGCCAGGGACGCGCTGTCCGCGCACTACGCGGCGGAGCTGGGCGAGCCGTTCACCACGGCGGGGCTCTGCCAGTACCGCGACGGCCGGGACAGCGTCGCCTGGCACGGCGACCGGATCGGGCGCGGCGCCCGCCAGGACACCATGGTCGCCATCCTCTCGGTCGGCGCGCCCCGCGACCTGCTGCTGCGCCCGGTGGGCGGGGGCGGCGGCACCGTGCGCCGCCCGCTGGGCCACGGCGACCTGATCGTCATGGGCGGCTCCTGCCAGCGCACCTGGGAGCACTGCGTCCCCAAGAGCACCCGCGCCGTCGGCCCGCGCATCAGCGTCCAGTTCCGTCCGCGCGGAGTGCGCTGAGCGTCGCCCGCGCCAGGCGCCCCGCGTCTGGTTGGCTGTCCCCCGTCGGACAGTCACCTGGAAGGCGGGGACATCGATGCGCGCGGACGTGCGGCACGTCGCGGACGGCACCTACCTGGTGCACGGAAGCAGCACCAACTGGGTCCTGCTCACCGAGGGCGACGCGGTGACCCTGATCGACACCGGCTATCCCGGTGACCGCCGGCTCCTGCTCGACTCCCTCGCGCGGATCGGCAGTTCGCCCGAGGCCGTGGCGGCGGTCCTGATCACCCACGCGCACAACGACCACCTGGGCTCGGCCGAGTACCTGCGCGCCGCCCACGGCACGCCCGTCCTGCTGCACGAGGCCGAAGTACCCCACGCCCGGCGGGAGTTCCTCCACCAGGTGTCGGTCGGCGAGGTACTGCGCAACATCTGGCGGCCGGGCGTGCTGCCGTGGACCGCGCACGTGCTGCGCTCCGGCGGCACCCGGCAACTCCCGGTGACCGCGCCGGCCGCCTTCGCCACGGGCGGCCCGCTCGACCTGCCCGGCCGTCCCGTGCCGGTGCACACCCCCGGGCACACCGGCGGGCACTGCGTCTTCCACCTGCCGGACGCCGGGGTGGTGGTCTGCGGCGACGCGCTGGTGAGCGGGCACCCCACGTCGCGGGTGCGCGGCCCGCAGCTCCTGCCGGACATGTTCCACCACGAGCGGGACCGCGCGGTGGCCTCGCTCGACGTCCTCGCGGGCCTGGACGGCGACGTGCTGCTGCCCGGCCACGGGCCCGTCCACCGGGGGCCGGTGAAGGACGCCGCGCGACGGGCCCGGGAACACGCGTCCTAGAGTCGGCACATGGCCTTGCAGATCAGCGCCACCAACCCGGAGCACCCCGCGCTCCTTCTCGAACTCCCCTGGCACCTGCCGCTGGAGGAGTGGCCGGAGGAGTACCTCGTACCGCTCCCCCGCGGCATCTCCCGCCACGTCGTCCGCTACGCCCGGGCCGGCGACGAGGTGATCGCCGTCAAGGAACTCGCCGAGCGGCCCGCCCTGCGCGAGTACGGGCTGCTGCGCGACCTCGACCGGCTCGGCATCCCCGCGGTGGACGCGCTGGGCGTGGTCACCGGGCGTACCGACGGCGCGGGCGAGCCGCTGGAGCCGGTGCTGATCACCCGGCACCTCGGCGGCTCCATGCCGTACCGGTCGATGTTCGAGACGACGCTGCGCCCGGCGACCATGCACCGGCTGATGGACGCCCTCGCGGTACTGCTGGTCCGGCTGCACCTGGCCGGTTTCGCCTGGGGCGACTGCTCGCTGTCCAACACCCTCTTCCGGCGCGACGCGGGCGCCTACGCCGCCTACCTGGTGGACGCCGAGACCGGCGAGCTGCACTCCCGGCTGAGCGAGGGGCAGCGCGCGTACGACCTCGACCTCGCCCGCGTGAACATCAGCGGCGAGCTCCTCGACCTGGAGGCGTCGGGGGCGCTGCACCCCTCCGTCGACCCGGTGGACTTCGGCACCGAGATCTGCGCGCGCTACGGCCGGCTGTGGCAGGAGCTGACCCGCACCTCGGTTTATCCGGCGGGCAAGCACCACTACATCGAGCGCCGCATCCGGCGGCTCAACGACCTCGGGTTCGACGTGGCCGAGATGCAGATCGAGCACGCCTCGCACGGAGACACGGTCACCTTCGTGCCCAAGGTCGTCGACGCGGGCCATCACCAGCGCCAACTGCTGCGCCTGACGGGCCTGGACGCCGAGGAGAACCAGGCCCGGCGGCTGCTCAACGACCTGGAGAGCTGGATGGCCACCCAGGACGACCACGCCCCGGGCGACCCCCTCGGCGCCCGCCCCGAGGTGCTCGCCCACCGCTGGGTGCGGGAGGTGTTCCGGCCGACCGTGCGGGCGGTGCCCCTGGAGCTGCGGGGCGCCATGGACCCGGCCGAGATCTACCACGAGCTGCTGGAGCACCGCTGGTACCTGTCCGAGCGGGCCCAGCACGACATCGGGCTGGACACCGCCGTCGAGGACTACATCACCCACATCCTGCCCAGGGCCCGGGACACCCTGCGGCCCACGGACGACTGAGGCCGCCCCGGGCCGCTCAGGTGTGCGGGACCACCGCGACCGGGCAGCCCGCGTGATGCAGCACGCCGTGCGCCACCGAGCCGATCCGGGCCCCGACGGCCGTACGACGGGCGCGGCGGCCGACGACCATGAGCTGCGCGCGCCCGGCCACCGACAGCAGCACCTGCCCGGCGCTGCCCATCTCGACGTGCTCGACGACCGGCACGTCGGGGTAGCGCTCGCGCCACGGCGCCAGCGCCTCACCGAGCGCCTTCTCCTCGTACGGCTCCAGACCGCCGGCCTCGTCGGCGAGCGCCATGGAGGCCGGGCTGTACGAGAACACCGGCGGCAGGGTCCAGGCGCGGACGGCACGCACGGTGGCGCCGCGGGCGGCGGCCGTCGCGAAGGCAAAGCCCAGCGTGTCGGCGCTGTCCCGCGCGTCCCCCTGCTGGCCGACGACGATCTCGCGGCCGCCCGCCTCCGCGCCGGGGTCGTCCCCGGCCCGGACGAGGACCACGGGCCGGGTCGCCTCGGCGATCACCTGCTGTCCGACGGAGCCGAGCAGGAAGCCGACGACCGGGCCGTGTCCGCGCGAGCCGAGGACCAGCGTCTCGGCGTCGCCCGCCGCGGCGAGCAGCGCGGCGACGGTGTCGCCCTCGCGGTCCTCGGTGGACACCTCCAGGTGCGGGTGGCGCTCGGTGACGGTCCGGGCCGCCTCGGCCAGGGTGTCCCGCACCCACCCCTCCTGCGTGTCCCGGTCCCCGGCGCCGGCCGCGTCCTCGGGCCGGAACCGCCAGGCGTGCACGATGTGCAGCGGAGTGCCCCGGCGGACGGCCTCCCGCCCGGCCCAGGCCAGGGCCGCCAGGCTCTCCTCGGATCCGTCCACCCCTGCCGTGATCGGGCGCGTCATGCGGTTCCCTCCCGGTGTCGCGATCATGTCCACGGAACCAGTCTTCACTACGCCGCCCGCACGCCGGTGCGGCGGGGCGCGCCCCGAGGCCTCGTTCCGCACGGGCGAGGCCGGGCGAACGACCCTACGATGGGCGACGACGGCACGCCCAACCGTGCGGGCCCCGCTCCGCGACGACCGGCCGCCGGCCGGGTTCCGCGGCCGTCCCCGTTGCCAGGTCATCCTTCCGCCCACCGCGGAGGCGTCCGAACCGACCGAGGAGCCGGCATGACCAGTGACACCGGAATCGACCCCACCGTCCCGCCGAGCGGCGCGGGCTGCGTCGAGTGCGACGCGGCGGGCGGCTGGTGGTTCCACCTGCGACGCTGCGCGTCCTGCGGCCACATCGGCTGCTGCGACAGCTCCCCGGGCGGGCACGCGACCGCCCACTTCCGGTCCACGGGACACCCGCTGGTGCAGAGCTTCGAGCCCGGCGAGGACTGGTTCTGGGACTACACGGCGGACGAACTGCGCCCCACGGGCCCGCGACTGGCTCCGCCAGCCAGCCACCCGGAGACCCAGCCCGCCCCGGGTCCGGCCGGGCGGGTCCCGGCGGACTGGACCCGGTTCCTGCGAAGCTGAGCGGTACCCCGGGGGGGGCGGACGCGGGCGGCTGCCGTCGACAGCCGGGACCCCCGCCGCCCCTGCGCCGGGCTTCTGCCGGGCGGGCCAGGCATACGCCCCTCGCGGGGGGGCACCCCGCCCGGCTGCCGGGTAGGGACCGCGTCCCGGGCGGTCATACGGGCCACCAGGACGGATGCGGCGATACGCGGAGGGACGGCGCGGGTCGTCGCCGGACGCGCGGACGAGGTAGCCCTCGCCGGGCGAGCCGAGCCCGCAGGGCGGGGGGCAGTCCCCGGCCCGACGCACGGGCGCCCAGCGCGGCTCCCGCCGCACGCACGGACGACGACAAGCCCTCGCCGGAGGCTCCGGGAGTCCCCAGGGCAGAGCGGGGCACGGGCCCGGCCCGACGCGCGGGCGCCCGGTGCGGTTCCCGCCGGACACGCGTGCCCGCGCGGGGTTTCGCCGCCGTCGGCCGGCGGGCAGGGGGATCCGCGCGGTGCGTGCCAGGATGGGGGCGTGTCGCAGTCATCGTTCACCAGCCCGCTCGTCGGACGCGAGGACGAACTCGCCCGTCTCACCGGCGTGCTGGAGCGTGCCCGGTCCGGTGAGCCACGGGCGGTGCTGATCGCCGGGGACGCCGGGGTCGGCAAGACCCGCACGCTGGACGAGGTGGCCGTACGGGCCGCCGCGGCCGGGACGACCGTGCTCACCGGGCACTGCGTCGACCTGGGCGACGTGGGCCTGCCGTACCTGCCCTTCACGGAGATCCTCGGCCGGCTCGCCGCCGACGAACGGTTCGCCCCCGTGCTCGCCGGGCACCCCGTGGCCGAGCGGCTGCTCGGCGGCGGCACCGGCACCGCGCGGGACGCCGACCGGCGCCCGGGCCTGTTCGAGGGTATGGCCCGCCTCCTCGGCGAACTCGCCGACACCGCACCGCTGCTGCTGGTCCTGGAGGACCTGCACTGGGCCGACCAGTCCTCCCGGGACCTGCTGCGGTTCCTGCTCAGCCGGGGCGTCCCGCAGCACCCGGCCGGCGGCCCGGCCGCGCACCGGCTCGCCGTGTTCGCCTCGTACCGGGCCGACGACCTGCACCGCCGCCACCCCCTGCGGGCGCTGCTGGCCGAGCTGGTGCGACTGCCCCTGGTGGAGCGGCTCGAACTGCGGCCACTGCCCGACGCCGACGTGGCCCGGCTGGTGCGCTCCCTCGGGGACCGCCCGCTGCCCGACGCCACCGTCCACCGCATCGTCGAGCGCGCCGAGGGCAACGCCTTCTACGCGGAGGAGCTGGTCGCGGCGACCGGTACCGCCGCCCAGGGCGTGCCCAGCGCCCTCGCCGACGTCCTGCTCATCCGCGTCGAGCAACTCTCCGACACCGCCCAGCAGGTGCTGCGCACGGCGGCCGTCGCCGGGCGCCGCGTCGGGCACGACCTGCTGCGGGACGCCGTGGGGCTGCCCGAGGAGGAGCTGGAGTCGGCGCTGCGCGAGGCGGTGGGACGGCAACTGCTCGTCCCCGGCGAGGGCGACACGTACTCGTTCCGGCACGCCCTCGCGCGGGAGGCGGTCTACGCCGACCTGCTGCCCGGCGAACGGGCCCGGCTGCACGGCGTGTTCGCCCGGCTGCTGGCCGGTGCCGGCCGCAGGCCCGAGAGCGCCGCCGAACGCGCCCACCACTCCCGGGCCAGCCACGACCTGCCCGCGGCGCTCACCGCCTCCCTGGAGGCCGCCGACCACGCCCAGCGGGTCGGCGCGCCCGCCGAGGAACTGCGGCACGTGGAGACCGCCCTCGACCTGTGGTCGGCGGTGGACGCCTCCGCGCGGCCGGCCGGCACCGACTCCGTGACGCTCACGCTGCGCGCCTCCGCCGCCGCCGTGCACGCCGGTGAGCTGCACCGCGCGGTCTCGCTCACCCGCTCCGCGCTGGCCGGCCTCGGCCAGGACACCGACCTGGAGCTCGCCGCCCGCGTCCGCTACACCCTGGCCGGGAACCTGCTCGAGGTGGACAGCCTGTCCGCCGCCTTCACCCACAGCAGCGAGGCGCTCTCCCTGATCCCCGCCGAGCCCCCGTCGCGGACCTGGGTGTGGGCCGCGGCCACCCATGTCGTGGCGGCCCGTCAGGTGGGGGAGCAGGAGGTCGCGCTGCGGACGGCGCGCCGGGCCGTCCGTGTCGCGGCGGACCTCGGCATCGACGACGCCCTGGCCGATCTCCTGATCTCCCTGACCGGTCTCGAGGGCAACGGCCGGCGCACTCCCGCGGGCCGCGAACGGCTGCGGGAGGCCCGGGAGCTGGCACGGCGGGCGGGCAACGCGCCGGTGGAGATGCGGGCGCTGTTCAACCTGGCCATCGGCTGCTTCGAGTCGGGCGAGATGGAGGAGTGCCTGTTCTGGGCGGCGGAGGGACGGGACCGGGCCCGGCGCTCGGGGCTGCTGTCCTCGCCGTATCCGCGGGAGATGCGGTACCTGCGGATGCTGGTGCGCTACACGCTGGGACAGTGGGACGAGTGCCTGAGCGACGCGGCGGACGGTGGCGGGGCGTCGCCCGAGGTCCGCGACCACACGGTCGGCCCGGCGCTCTACGTGAGGGTGGCGCGGGGTGATCTCACCGCCGCGGACGGCGCGCGAGCGCTGCTGCGGGGGCCGTTCGACTGGCTGGGCACCCTGGTGGCGGGCGTCGTGCTGACCGACGACGGGGCGCTGCGCGGTGATCCGGAGGAGGCCGTGCGGTGGGCGCGGTCCACCGTCGAGGCGCTGACCGACGACGCGGGCTTCCGGCCCGCGGTCACGGTCCGGCTCGCCGCCCTGGCCCTGTCCGCGGTCGCGGACGCGGCGGCCGAGTCCCGTGCGCGGGAGGACCGTACCGGAGCACGGCGGTGGACCGCCACGGCGGCCGAACTGGTGGAGCAGGCCCGGGACACGGCCCGCCGGGACGTGAACGGGCTGCCGCAGGGGCCGGAGGGGCAGGCCTGGCTGGCCCGCGCCGAGGCGGAGTGGACGCGGGCCTCGACCGGACCGGACGTCGCGGCCTGGGAGAAGGCGGTGGCCGCGTTCTCCTACGGCGACGTGTACGAACACGCGCGGTGCCGGCTGCGGCTGGCGGAGGCCCTGCTGACGGCCGGCCGCCGCGAGGAGGCCGCGCGGGAGGCGGCCGCGGTGCGCCGGGAGGCCGACCGGCTCGGCGCCACGCCGCTGCGCGAGCGCCTCGACGCCCTGGTGCGGCGCGGACGGCTGACGGACGCCGCGCCCGGCGAGGGCCGTACGGCGGTGCTGACGGCCCGCGAGGGGGACGTGCTGCGGCTCCTCGCCCTCGGGCGCAGCAACCGGCAGATCGGCGAGGAGCTGTTCATCAGCGCCAAGACGGCGAGTGTCCACGTCTCCAACATCCTCGCCAAGCTGGGCGCTTCGAGCCGTACGGAGGCGGTGGCGGTCGCCTACCGGCAGGGGCTGGTCGCGGCGGAACCGACCGCCTCCTCCGGGTGACCCACGGCCGCGGGAGCGGCGGCCCCGTTCCGGGAACCCGGCCCGGCCGGTGGGACGTTGACCCTGCACCCCCACCGCACCCCCACCCCATGGCGAACCACGACACAGGGCGGCACAGGCATGAGCGACTTGGTCCCCGGCGGCAACGTCCCCCTGCCGGCCGGCCCCGTGAGCGTGCGGGTGCCGGGCGCGTTCGACGTGTCCGCGCTCATCACGGACGACGGCGGCACGGTGGGCGGCGACGGCGACTTCGTGTTCTACAACCAGTCCGAGGCACCCGGCGCCCGGCTCCGGGGTGACACCCTCACGGTGGATACCTCGCGGCTGCGCACCGGCGCGACCCGGGTGACGGTGGCCGTCAGCCCCTCCGACCCCGGCACCGCGCTGAGCGCCCTCCCCTCCCCCGCGCTCCACGTCACCGACGCGGCGGGCCGCACGCTGGCCCGGTTCTCGCCGCCCCGCCCGCGGCAGGAGACGGTGCTGCTGCTCGCCGAGCTGTACCGGCGCGGCGAGGGCTGGAAGCTGCGCGCGCTCGGCCAGGGGTACGCGGACGGACTCGCCGGTCTCGCCCGGGACTTCGGGGTGGAGGTCGTGGACGACACCCCTGCGGCCGGCCCCGGCGCCTCCGCTCCCACCGCACCCGGGGACGGCTTCCTCGGCCTGGTCAACTCCGCCCGTGCGGCGGCCGGTTCCCCGTCCGTCGCCGCCGACGCCCGGCTGGCCTCGGCGGCCCGTTCGCACGCCGCCGCGATGGCGGCCGCGGGCGCGCTGAGCGTGGAGTCGCGGGACGGCGTCTCGGTCCACCAGCGCGTCGTCCTCGCGGGGTACGCGTATCTCACGGTCGGCGAGCACCTGGTCTCGGGGCCGCGGACCCCCGAGGAGTTCGTCGACCACTGCCTGCGTGCCGAGCGGTCCCGGCGCACCCTCCAGGACGCCGCCTTCACGCACGCCGGCTGGGCGTACGTCACCGGCGGCCCCTCGGGCGACACGTACTGGACGGTCCTGTGGGCCGTGCCGCTGACGCCGGACGGGCTCGACCGGGCGACGGGAGAGGTCGTCGCCCTGACCAACCGGGAGCGGGCGCGGGCCGGTCTGCCCGCGCTGACCGCCGATCAGCGGCTCGCCGCGGCCGCGCAGGCGCACAGCACCGACATGGTGGCCCGCGACTTCTACGCGCACACCGACCCCGACGGCGGCAGGCCCTGGGACCGGGCCGTCGCCGCCGGCGCCGCGGTGGGCACGGTCGGCGAGAACATAGCGTGCGGCCAGCGCTCCCCCGCCGAGGTGGTGGAGGGCTGGATGCACAGCCCCGGGCACCGGGCCAACATCCTCACGGCCGGCTTCACCCGCATCGGCGTCGGTCTGGCCGGCGGCGGCCGTGCGGGCATGTACTGGACCCAGCTCTTCGGCGGCTGACCCCCCGTCGGGGAAGACCGCCCCAGCGGGTGATCTTGGCGGAACGAAGCCCTCCGCGCGAGGATGCCACCCGGCCCACGCCCCCGCGCCGGAAGGATGACTGTCTTGATCGGGATCACGGAGATCGAAGCCGCGGCCGAGCGGATCGCCGGCCATGTCGTACGCACCCCGACCGTGCCGAGCCCGGGGCTGTCCGCGCTGCTCGGGGTCCCGGTCACCGCCAAGCTGGAGCTGCTGCAGCGCACCGGGTCGTTCAAGGCGCGCGGCGCGACGGCCAAGCTGCTGTCGCTGACCGAGGCCGAACGGGCCGCCGGTGTGGTGGCGGTCAGCGGCGGCAATCACGGCATCGCCGTGGCGATGATGGCCGCCGCCCTCGATGTGAAGGCCACGGTGGTCATGCCGCGTACCGCGCCCGCGCGTTCGGTGGAGACCGCCGAGGAGGCGGGCGCGCTGGTGCGGCTCACCGACGGCATGGACAGCGCCTTCGAGCTGGTGACGCGGCTGCGGCAGGAGGGGCTGACCCTCGTCCACCCCTTCGACGATCCCCTGGTGATCGCCGCGCAGGGAACGGTGGGGCTGGAGTTCGCCGAGGACGCCGGGGAGCTGACCGACGTGCTGGTCAGCATCGGGGGCGGCGGTCTGATCGCCGGGGTGGCGGCGGCGCTGCGGGCCCGCCGGCGCGGCGTACGCGTGTGGGGCGTGGAGACGGAGGGCGCCGAGGCCATGTCCCGGGCGCTGGCGGCGGGCGGCCCGCTGCCGGTCGAGCTGTCGTCGGTCGTCACCACGCTCAGTGCGCCGTCCGTCTCGCGGCTCACCTACGACCATGTGAAGGAGCTGGTCACCGAGGTCCTGGTGGTGCCGGACCGGGAGGCCGTGCGGGGGTCGCTCGAACTGGCCGAGCACGGGAAGGTGTGGACGGAACCGGCCGCCGGCTGCCTGCTGCCCGCGGCCCGGCAGGTGCGGGAACGCGTCGGGGACGGCGCGCGCGTCGGGCTCGTGGTCTGCGGGGGCAACGTCACCTCCGCCGACGTGACGGAGTGGACGCACCGCTTCGGCCTGCGCTGAACCGGGGGCCCCGAAGCGGCCGGCGGCGGCCGGCCGTTTTCGCTCCGTCCGGACGGGGACTCGCCCCGTATGGTGCAAATCGGATACACGATGATGACCGAGCAGGCCGGCCCCCGCGAGCTCGTCGACCACGTGGTGCGCGCCGAGCAGGTGGGCTTCGACTTCTCGGTGACCTCGGACCACTACTTCCCGTGGCTGCGCTCGCAGGGGCACGCGCCGTACGCGTGGAGCGTGCTGGGGGCCGCCGCGCAGGCGACGTCCCGCATCCCGCTGATGACGTACGTGACCTGCCCGACCTTCCGCTACCACCCGGCGGTCGTGGCGCAGAAGGCGGCGACGGTGCAACTGCTGTCCGAGGGCCGGTTCCGGCTGGGGCTCGGCTCGGGCGAGAACCTCAACGAGCACGTGGTGGGCGGCGGCTGGCCGTCCGTCGACGTGCGCCACGAGATGCTCCACGAGGCCGTGGAGATCATCAGGGCGCTGTTCGAGGGCGGGCACGTCAACCACCGCGGCACCCACTTCGACGTCGAGTCGGCCCGGCTGTGGGACCTCCCCGACAGCCCGCCGCCCATCGGCATCGCGGTCTCCGGGGAGCGGTCCTGCAAGCTGGCCGGCGAGCACGCCGACCTGGTGATCGCCACCGAGCCCGAGACGGACCTGATCGAGGCGTTCGACCGGCACGGCGGGCAGGGCAAGCCGCGCGTCGGCCAGCTCCCCGTCTCCTACGACCCGGACCGGGACGCGGCGATCGAGCGCGCCCACTCCCAGTTCCGCTGGTTCGGCAACGGCTGGAAGGTCAACTCCGAGCTGCCGCATCCGGATTCGTTCGCCGGGGCGACCCAGTTCGTCACACCGGACGACGTGGCGGAGTCGATCCCGTGCGGTGACGACCCGGACGCCTTCGTCGAGGCCGTACGCCCGTTCGCGGAAGCCGGGTTCACGGAGGTCGCCCTGGTGCAGATCGGCGGCGAGACCCAGCAGGCGTTCCTGGACTGGTCGGAGAAGACCCTGCTGCCGGCGCTGCGCGACGCCCTGGGCGGTTCCTGACGACGGGCGGCGGCGAGGCGATTCACCCGTTCGACGGAGCATCTCCCGCGAATCGGGGGTACTAGAGGGCCCTACGTCCGTTCTCCCGGAGGCCTTCTGCTGTGAACTCCCTCGTGCACAAGACCATGGTCGTGCAACTGCAGACGGGCGACGCCGACCGCTTCCCGGTGCTCGCCCACCTGAGCTACGACGCCGCGGACCCCTTCGCGCTCACCGTGGTGTTCAGCCACGACGGGCGCGTGCTCGCGCGCTGGACGCTGGACCGGGAGATGGTGGCCGACGGGCTCGCCGGCCCGGTCGGCGTGGGCGACGTGCGGATGCGGCCCGAATCCCAGGGCGTGTGGGAGGAGTTGCGCATCGAGTTCCTCGGCGACGCCCGGCCCGACGGGGACCGTCACCGGGCCGTGGTCTTCGTGTGGGCGGCGGCGGTCGCCGCGTTCCTGCGCGAGACGTACGCGGTGGTGCGGCCCGGCGAGGAAGAGGTGCGCGTCGACGACTTCCTGGCGGAACTGACGGCCGAGGGCTGAGCGGCGGCCGGAGCGCGGCGCGGCTCCCCGGGAGGGGCCGCGCCGTCAGCGTGACGTGTGGCGGTGCCGGGTCCACAGCGGAATGGCGAACCAGCACAGCAGGTACCACAGCACCACGCCCGCCACGATGAGGGGCACGAAGCCGTCGTGGGTCGCCACGCGCAGGATCAGCAGCAGCGACGCCGTGGTCGTGGCGAGCAGCAGCACCAGGCCCAGCAGGGTCAGCCGGGAGGCCCACCGCACCGCCTGGGGCTTCACCCGCCGCCCGGAGACGAGGCGGTGCAGGGACACCGGCCCGATCAGCGCCCCGGTGGTCACGGCGCCGAGCACGACCGTCACCAGGTAGATCGTCCGGTCCGTGTCCGACAGGCTGTCGTACTTCGGGCTGAACACGACGGTGAGCAGGAAGCCGAAGAGGATCTGCACGCCCATCTGCGCGACGCGGACCTCCTGGATCAGCTCCGTCCACATCCGGTCCGCCCGCTCCTCCTCGGTCTCGTGGCGTCCCCTGCGCCGGTCAGGGGTCCCCGCCGTGTCCGCACCCGTGTCCGCCACTGTTCCTCCCGGTTGCCGCGGCCTCGCGTCCTCTTCCCTGTTCCCGGGTTCCCCGCGGTCAGGCGCCGTGTCACGGGGTCGGGGCCCGGTTTGGGCGGCCGGGGGACGGTTACACGGGCGGCACCGACAGCGAGGCCGAGGAGGATGGCGAAGGATGTCCGACACTCAGCTCACCGTGACCCTCAGCGGTGGCGGCATCGACGACGCCCGGGCGGTCGTGCGCGCACTGGCCGGGGCCTTCGGGGCGCCCGACGATCTTCCGTCCGACGAGCGGGCGACGGTGCGCACCGCCACCTTCAGCTCCTCCGCGACGCCGGGGGCGGACCCTGCGCCGCCGGAGGCGGGCGTCCGGCTGTCCGGGCCGGTGACGGTCACCGTGCAGGGCACCCCGCAGGCCGTCGAGGCCGCGAGCAGGACGCTGACCGGCGCCTTCTCGACGCGGGACGAGGGGGCGGCTTCCGGCGACCAGGAGCGGGAACGTCAGTTGCTCCTGGTCCCGTGAGGCGGCGCTACGCAGTTACCAGCGGCCCTCGACCTGGTCCTTGATCCGGCGGTCGTAGAGGTCGCGGACGGCCGCGAGCGTCGTACCGGACAGCTCGGGCAGCCGGGCGGCCTGCGTGTTGGCGCGGGCCTGCTCGGGCGACCGGGCGCCGGGGATGACCGTGGTCACCCCGGGCTGCTGGACGATCCAGCGCAGCGCGAGCTGGGCCGGGGTGTATCCCTCCGGGGCGAGGGCGGCGAACTCGGCGGCGGCCTCCACGCCGGTGGCGAAGTCGACGCCCGAGAAGGTCTCGCCCTGGTCGAAGGCCTCACCGTGCCGGTTGAAGGAGCGGTGGTCATTCGCGGCGAAGACGGTGTCCTTGGTGTACTTGCCGGTCAGCAGACCGGAGGCGAGCGGCACCCGGGCGATGATGCCGACGCCGGCCTCGCGGGCGGCCGGCAGGACCTCGCGCAGCGGCTTCATCCGGAACGGGTTCAGGATGATCTGCACGCTGGCCACGTGGGGCCGGGCGATGGCGGTCAGCGCCTCCTCGCACGTCTCGACGCTGACGCCGTACGCCTTGACGCGCTCCTCCTCCACCAGGGTGTCCAGCGCGTCGAACACCTCGTCGGCGGAGTAGACGGGGGTGGGCGGGCAGTGGAGCTGCACCAGGTCGAGGACGTCGACGCCGAGGTTGCGGCGGGAGCGGTCGTTCCACTCCCGGAAGTTGCCGAGGACGTAGTTCTGCGGGATCTGCTCGACGCGGCGGCCCATCTTGGTGGCGACCGTCACACGCGCGTCCCGCCTGCCGCGCAGGAAGGCCGCGATGGTCTGCTCGCTGCGGCCGTCGCCGTAGACGTCGGCGGTGTCGAAGAATGTCACGCCGGACTCGGCGGCCGCCTCCAGCACCGCGAGGGCTTCCCTGTCGTCGACGTCTCCCCAGTCGGCACCGAGTTGCCAGGTGCCGAGGCCGATCACCGAGGCGTGCTGCTGGGACCGTGCGAAAGTGCGCTCTTCCATGGGTGCAGTCTGTCACCCGGCGCGCCCGGGGACCGCGCCGGGACGGCAAGGCCGCAGGTCACCGACCGCGTCCGGCGTCCTGCGCCCGGGCCTGCACGCGGCCGGCCACGCGCGGCCCCAGCCAGCGCTTGAGCCGGCGCAGCGCCTCCAGCTGCCCGGCCGCGCGGTCGAGCCGGTAGTACAACTGGGGCGGCACGTACGGCAGCAGCGGCGAGTGCCGCTGGCCGAGCAGGGCGAACATCCGCTCCGGAGGGAGGTGGATGTAGCGGGGCAGGTTCTCGTACCACTGGGCGCTGTGGCGGGCGGCGCTCTGCACCGGCAGCAGCGCGGCCTTGCGTTCCCGTTCGTACCGGGCGAGGGCGTCGGGGAGGCGGGCGCTCTCGCGCAGGGCCGTCGCCAGGGCGATGGCGTCCTGGAGGGCGAGCGTGGTGCCGGCGCCGATGGAGTAGTGGGTGGTGTGGGCGGCGTCGCCCAGCAGGACCAGGTTGCCCCGGGACCAGGTGCGGTTGGTGAGGGTGCGGAAGGTCAGCCACGGGGCGGCGCCGGACGCGGGCGTGGGCCGGCCGGACAGCGGGTGGCCGTCGAGGACGCCGGCGAACGCCTTCTCCAGCAGGCCGAGCCCCTCGGCCTCGTCGGCGCGGTCCAGGCCGAGGCCGCTCCAGGTCTCGGGGGCGCACTCGACGACGCAGGTGCTGCCCTCGGGGCCGAAGGCGTAGCCGTAGGCCCAGATCCAGCCGTGCGGGGTCTCGGTGAAGGCGAAGGTGAAGGCGTCGAAGACCTTGGTGGTGCCGAGCCAGATGTAGTGGTTGCGTCCGGCCAGGATCTCGGTGCCGAAGTGTCCGGCGTCGTGGGTGCGCAGGGCGCTGCGCACGCCGTCGGCGGCGACCACCAGGTCGGCGCCGGGCGGGTCGCCGGCGCCGATCTCGTCGTCGAACCGCAGGCGCACGCCCAGCGACCGGGCACGGGCGGCGAGGATCTCCAGCAGGCGGTGACGGCCGATGGCGAAGCCCTCGTCCCCGCGGTGACGGGTCGTCAGCCCGTCGACGTGCGCCACGCCGTCGCGCCAGCGCACCGAGTGCTCCTCCACGGCGCGCGCCGACTCCGGGTCGTGCGTCTGGAGTTCGTCGAGCAGTCCGCGCCAGTAGGTCACGCCCCAGCCGTAGGTCGAGCCCTCCGGGTTGCGTTCGTGGACGGTGATGTCGTGGGACGGGTCCTGCAGTTTGAGGAGGATCGACAGGTACAGGCCGGCGGGCCCGCCGCCTACGCAAGCGACCTTCACGCGCACCCCTGATATGCACTCAAATCGGACATATGACAAGGCAGGTTAACAGGGGGGCGGTCATCTCCCGCCGTGCCGCGGGACGGTGGGCCGGGGTGATTCACCGTTCCGGCGCCGGGTACCCGCGCGGTCCCATCACGCGAAACGAAGGAGGAGGACAGCGTGTCGCAGGTTCAGGAAACCATCGAGGTCGGCGTCCCGGTCCGCACCGCCTACAACCAGTGGACCCAGTTCGAGTCGTTCCCCGAGTTCATGAACGGGGTGGAGCGCATCGAGCAGCGCGGCGACACCCTCACGCACTGGGTGACCAGCGTCGACGGCGTGCACCGCGAGTTCGACGCGGAGATCACGGAGCAGATCCCCGACGAGCGGGTCGCCTGGACCACGGTGTCCGGCGAGACCAGGCAGGCGGGTGTGGTCACCTTCCGCCCCCTGGACGCGGACCGCACCGAGGTGCGGCTGCGGATGGAGTTCCAGCCGCAGGGCGTCACCGAGAAGGTCGGCGACAAGCTCGGCGTCGTGCACCGGCAGACCAAGGGCGACCTGGAACGCTTCAAGCGGTTCATCGAGGAGCGCGGCCGCGAGACCGGCGCGTGGCGCGGCACCGTCGCCTGACCCGCGCGCCGGGCCGGGGCTATCCGGCGGCCGCCGTGCGGCACTCCGGGTGACCCCAGCCCTGGTCGTTCTTGGCGATGGACTCCCCGGCCGCGTACGAACGTCCGCAGACGCAGCGTCCGGGGAACTTGGCCTTGATCGTCCGCGCCGAGGAGCCGCCGCCCTTGCGCGCGCCGCCCGCGGACCTGCGCGGTGCCTTGCGGACGGGGACGTCGGGCGCGGGCGGCGGCTCCGGCGAACCGAGGCCGCTTCCCGCGGGCTCCTGCACGGTGGCCGCCTGGCTGGCGGCGCGGTCGGCGAAGTCGTTGAGCCGGTCGCCGTCGACCTGGTGGGCGGGCACGTAGCGGAACTCGACCGAGCGGCCGTCGAGCAGCTCGTCGATGCGCACGACGAGCTCCTGGTTGGCGACCGGCTTGCCGGCGGCCGTCTTCCAGCCGTTGCGCTTCCAGCCGGGCAGCCACGTGGTCACGGCCTTCATGGCGTACTGGGAGTCCATGCGGACCTCCAGCGGCACGTCCGGGTCGGTGGACGCCAGCAGCCGCTCCAGCGCCGTGAGCTCGGCGACGTTGTTGGTCGCCCGGCCGAGCGGCCCCGCCTCCCAGCGGGCCGGGGCCTCGGACGCGTCGGCCACCACCCAGGCCCAGCCGGCCGGGCCCGGGTTTCCCTTCGAAGCCCCGTCGCACGCGGCCACCACACGTTCACGCATGTCCCCGATCATGCCATGGCCCGGCGTGGTGCCCGGACGGCCCTCAGGAGACCGGCTTGAGCTGGGGCATCTCCCCCTCGGTCTTCGTCATGTCGATCACGGAGAAGTTCGCGCCCTGCGGATCGCTGAGCGCCGCGAAACGGCCGAACGGGGTGGTCATGGGCCCGAAGCGCAGCACACCGCCGAGCTTGGTGGCCCGCGCCACGGCCTCGTCGCAGTCGGTGACGGCGAAGTAGACGTTGATGTACGGCGCCACCTCGGGCGGGAAGTCCTCCGTCATCCGCATCCGGCCCAGGACGGTCTGGTCGCCCAGGTCGAAGACCCGGAAGTCGACGTTGTCGTCCTCCATCTGCTTCGCCTTGTAGGAGAAGACGGCGGGGAAGAAGGCGTCCGACTTGTCGGGCTCGCGGGTGAAGACCTCGGCCCAGCAGTACGCGCCGGGTACGGCCGTCGCCTCGAATCCCTCGTGGGTGCCGCCCTGCCAGACGCCGAAGACGACGCCGCTCGGGTCGCGCGCCAGGCACATGGTGCCGAACTCGCCGACCTGCATCGGCTCCAGCAGCAGCTCGCCCCCGGCCTCGCGAATGCGGCCGGCGGTGGCGGCGGCGTCCGGGGAGGCGAAGTAGAGGCACCACTGGGACTGGTCCTCCTGGCCGGGCGGAGGCGGTACGACGGCGGCGACCGCCTTTCCGTCCACGTAGCACTGGGTGTAGTTGCCGTACTCCGACGACGATTCGCCGAAGGTCCAGCCGAGGACGTCTCCGTAGAAGCGCTTGGCCCCTTCGACGTCACTGAACATCGCGTCGGCCCAACAAGGGGCCCCTTCGGGTTGCACGGCCATGGCTGCCGCCTCCGCGTTGCTGAGTGTTCCGGATGGTTCTGGTGGTGCGGACGGTACGGAACGTCCGATTCCTCACGCTAGTCATCCGTGCCCGGCCCCGCGCGCCGAGCGGGGCGCGCCGCGGGCGGGCCGGACGCGGGCCGCCGCCGAGCGCGGCGGCGAAGGGTTCACTGACCCGCGTACGCCTTCTCCAGCTCGGCGATGTCGAGCTTGCCCATCGTCATCATCGCCTGGTTGACCCGCGCGTTCCTGGCCGGGTCGGGGTCGCGGAACAGGTCCATGAGCCGGACGGGCACGACCTGCCAGGAGACCCCGTACCGGTCCTTGAGCCAGCCGCAGGGGCCGTGCTCGCCGCCGCCCTCGACCAGCTTGGCCCAGAAGTGGTCGACCTCGTCCTGGCTCTCGCACATGACCTGGAACGAGATCGCCTCGTTGAACGTGAACTGCGGGCCGCCGTTGAGGGCGACGAACTTCTGGCCGTTGGCCGTGAAGTCCACGGTCAGCACGGAGCCGGCGGGCTGCGGCGCGCCCTCGGGGTAGCGGGTGACGGAGCCGATGCTCGAGTTCTTGAAGACCGAGACGTAGAACTCCGCGGCCTCCTCCGCCTGGCCGTCGAACCAGAGACACGTGGTGAATCCGTCGGTGATCATGAGTACCTCCTGGCGTGGAACACGGTCACCACTGTCGACCGGTGCGGGCCCGGAAACTCATCGGTGCGGTGCGGCACGAGCGGCCGGCCGCACTGCGCGGGGGGGGGCGCTCTGCCCTGGGCAGATCTGCCCGGGGCAGAGAAACGCCCGCGCGGACCGGACCCGTCCGAGAGTGGAGGAACCGCGGCGCCCGTGCCGCGCCCGACGTCCTCGACGACTCGACAAGGAGCGCCGATGTCCCCACTCACCGCCGGCCCGCTGCCGGCCGCGCCGCCCCGCATGGAGGAGGGCGACACCCCTCCCAGCCGGTTCGACGACCATCTCGCCGCGCAGCTCCTCGCGCAGCGGATCGTGCTGCTGGGCACGCAGGTCGACGAGGTCTCCGCGAACCGGGTCTGCGCGCAGCTCCTGATCCTCTCCGCGGAGGACCCGCGCACCGACATCAGCCTGTACGTCAACAGCCCGGGCGGTTCCGTGCACGCGGGGCTCGCCATCTACGACACGATGCGGCTGATCCCCAACGACGTGGCGACGCTCGCCATGGGCTTCGCCGCGAGCATGGGGCAGTTCCTGGTCAGCGTGGGCACGGCCGGCAAGCGCTACGCCCTGCCGAACGCGCGGATCATGATGCACCAGCCGTCGGCGGGCATCGGCGGCACCACCGCCGACATCGAGATCCAGGCGGAGAACCTGGAGTTCACCAAGCGGACCATCGAGCGGATCACCGCCGAGCACACCGGGCAGAGCCCGGAGACCATCTCCCGGGACGGCGACCGCGACCGCTGGTTCACGGCCGAGGAGGCCAGGGAGTACGGCATGGTGGACCAGGTCGTCCAGTCCCTCGCGGACGTCCGGCCGGCCGCCTCACGACGCAGGATGGGGTTGCAGTGATGGGCAGCTACACGATCCCGAACGTCGTCGAGCGCACCCCGCAGGGCGAGCGGTCCTACGACGTGTTCAGCAGGCTGCTGTCGGAGCGGATCATCTTCCTGGGCACGGAGATCGACGACGGCGTCGCCAACGTCGTCATCGCCCAGCTCCTGCATCTGGAGTCGTCGGCGCCGGAGAGCGAGATCGCGATCTACATCAACTCCCCCGGCGGCTCGTTCACGTCGCTGATGGCGATCTACGACACGATGACCTTCGTGCAGGCGCCGATCTCGACGTTCTGCGTCGGCCAGGCGGCCTCCACGGCGGCCGTGCTGCTGGCCGGCGGGGATCCGGGGCGGCGGTTCGTGCTGGAGCACGCGCGGGTGCTGCTCGGGCAGCCGGCCAGCGGGGGCCGGCAGGGCACGGTCTCCGATCTGGCGCTGCAGGCCAAGGAGATGGTGCGGATCCGCTCCCAGGTGGAGGAGGTGCTGGCCCGGCACACGCGGCACGACGTCACGACACTGCGCGCGGACATGGACCGCGACAAGGTGTTCACCGCGGAGGAGGCGGTGGCCTACGGCCTGGCCGACGAGGTCCTGAGCCGCCGCCTAGCACGGGTATGAGACCCGGCCACGGCGCCGTGTGTCACCCACGGGGCGCCGGCCGGGGCGCTCCACGGCTCACGCCGGGGCGCCTCGGCCGGCGCCCCGGCCGTATGAGCGGCCCGTCGTAGCGCGGGCACCCGGCCGGGACTGTGACGGGGGCCGGGCTCCCCTCGGCAACCGCACGAGCGCCCGACAGACCGCGCGAGCGACCGGGCCGGGCCCCGGGGTCGACGCGCGGGCACCCGGCCGGGACTGTGACGGGGGCCGGGCTGTCCGCCCTGCCTCGCGACGTTCGTACGAACACGGACCCCCCGGACCGCCCGGTCGGACGCGCGGGACGCCGGCCCCGGGCCGCACGCCGACGCGAGGGCCCGGAGCGGGGCGACGCGGTGTCAGGCGGCCAGGCACATACCGTCGACGCGGGCACCCGGTGCGCCGTTCGCGCGGTGGGCGCCGGTGTGCCGGGAGGTCACGCGGATCAGCTCCCCCTGGGCCCGCGCCAGCAGGTCGGCGAGGCCGAGGCCGAGGGCGGCCGCCGCGGCGGCGAGGACCTCCGACGAGGCCTCCTTGCGGCCCCGCTCCACCTCCGACAGATACGGCATCGAGATGCGCGCGGCTTCCGCGACGTCCTTCAGGGTCCGTTCCTGGGCGAGGCGTTCACGCCGCAGGACGTCGCCGACCAGATCGCGCCACAGGGGCTCTCTGACGGCGGGGCGGGCCTGCGGGCGCGCGGACGGCGGGCGCAGGGCGATGACGCGGGCTTCGTTCGGCACGTGGCTGGTCACCTCTACAGCGTAGGAGCCGAAGCGCCCGTGGGAAGGGGGCGGCATTCCGCCCACAGGGAAATCCGACGCGCGCCGCTCCCCCGCCGCGAGCGCCCCTCGCCGTACCGAGCAGGTCTCTCGCGGCCCGCGCCCGGATGCCGTCGGGCCTGCGCGGACCTACCCTGGAGCGGGACGCGACACCCCGCGGAACGCGCGGTCGACCGCATTCGCGCCACTCGGCAAACCGGGTGGCATGTACCGCCGCGCCCTGGGTACCCGCCCACCGGGTAGAAACCTAGGGAGACGTCCAACCGTGACTTTCGTGGGAGAGGTAATGGAGACCGCCGTGATCCGGCCGGAAGCGCAGGTCGTCGAGAAGACCACCGAAAGCGGGACGGACGACGGGTCACTTCCGGGCGTCGTGGACCCCCGTGCCGTGGCCCCCCGGGACGCGCGGCAGCTGTCCCGCCAGTTCTTCCGGCGCCTCACGGAACTCGAAGAGGGCACGCACGAGTACCAGTACGCGCGCAACACGCTGATCGAGATGAACATGTCGCTCGTGCGGTTCGCCGCCGGCCGGTTCCGCGGTCGCGGCGACGACATGGACGACATCGTGCAGACCGGCATGATCGGCCTGATCAAGGCCATCGACCGGTTCGAGCTCTCGCGCGAGGTCGAGTTCACCTCCTTCGCGCTGCCGTACATCGTCGGCGAGATCAAGCGCTTCTTCCGCGACACCACCTGGGCGGTGCACGTGCCGCGGCGGCTGCAGGAGCTGCGCGTGGAGCTGGCGAAGGCCCGCGAGGAGCTCTCCAGCCGCCTGGACCGCGAGCCCACCGTGGCCGAACTCGCCACGCTGATGAACATCAGCGAGGCCGAGGTCGTCGAGGGCCAGATCGCCTCCAACGGCTACAACTCCTCCTCGCTGGACGCCGCGCTGACCGGGGACGGCCCGGAGAGCGGCGAGTCGGTGCTCGCCGACTTCATCGGCGTGGAGGAGGACGGCCTGCGGCTCGTCGAGGACTTCCACGCACTCGCCCCGCTGATGGCCGAACTCAGCGAACGGGACCGGCGGATCATCCACATGCGGTTCGTGGAGGAGGCCACCCAGGCGGAGATCGGTGAACAGCTCGGCTGCTCGCAGATGCACGTGTCGCGGCTGATCAAGCGGATCATCACGCGCCTGCGCGAGGGCATGCTCGGCGAGCTGGGCTGCGCCTGACACCCCGTACGCCCACGGCCTTCGGGGTGCGCCGGTGCCCCGCACCGAGGCGCGGCCCGTCGGTCATTCCGCGCTGACGGCCACCACGGCCCGCACGCGCTTGCCGACCGGCACCAGTTCGACGACGACCGTATCGGCCAGGGCGTGGACGATCTCCAGTCCGTGCCGGCCGACGCGCTCGGGGTCGCGGGGGAAGCGCCTCGGCACGGTGCCGCTGCTGTCGTAGACCGTCACCGCGACGAGTTCGTCGGTGCCCTCCAGCTCCAGGATGTACGGCCCCTGGCTGTGCCGGTCGGCGTTGGTGACCAGTTCGCTCACGACCAGCAGCACCGCGCCCTCGGTCCGCACTCCGACCGTGGCGCACCACTCGGTCCTGAGCCGGTCGAGGAAGACGGAGGCGAAGGAACGCGCCTCGGCGATGCTCCCGGGCTCGCCGGAGTAGTGGGCCGCCCGCCTCAGCGGCTCCACGGGAACGTCGAAGCCAGTCGGTATCACTGCCTCGTCCAGGTGCTCGGTCATGCGTTTCTCTCTCGGAAGCCGGACTGGCCGGACGCTACTGCACGAGTCCTCGTACCCCGAGACCGGCTCCCCAGTCCCCCTTTTCGGCCAGTGCGGGCATCGTCACAGCCGGCCGGGGAACCCGCAGGTGCGGGAAGGGTGTGCGATGGACGAACTGATGGGTGCCCGCAGTATCTCCACCCGGCCGGTGGTCACGCTGGGCGGGGACGCCGTCGCCCACGTCAAGGACACCGTCCTGGACGACTCCGCCGGGCACGTCACCGGTTTCACCCTGACCGGTCCCGGCCTGTGGTCCGGGCCGATGAAGGAGGGCCTTCCCTGGCCCGCGGTGCACGCGCTCGGCCACGACGCGGTGATGATCCGGGACCGGCGGAGCCTGGTGAGCGCCGCCCTCCTGACGGTGCACCAGGAGACCGTGCGGGCCCGGCTGCTGGGGGCGCGGCTGCTGACGGAGGCGGGCACCGAGATCGGCACGGTGCTCGACGTCGTGGTGGAGGGCGGAACCGCCGGCCGGGTGGCCGGTTTCCGGGTCGCGGCGAGCAGGCGCTTCCTGCCCGGCCCGACCCGTCACCGGCGACGGGTGTACGTGCCGCGGGGCGAGTCGGCGACGGTGGCCGGCCGCACGCTCGTCCTGCCCGCGGACGCGGTGCGGCACGTGGCCGACGACCTGTGGGGGCTCACGGCCCTGGTGGGCGGGGCCGCGCCCGGCAGGCGGCGGGGGTGGCAGCCGTGATGCTGTTCACCGAGGTGCGGGGGCTGCCCGTGCTGAGGGCGGACGGGGACGAGCGGCTCGGCCGCGTGACGTCCCTGACGGTCGACGCCGCGGCCGGCACGATCGGCCACGTCCGGTTCCGGGCGGGCCGGCTGCGCGGGGAGAGGGTGCTGCCCTGGGAGGCGGTGCGCTCGATGGGCCCGGGCGCCGTCCGGGTCTCGCCCGTGGCCGCCCCGGAGGCGGTGCCGCCCGGTCACGACCTGCTGGGCCGCCGGGTGCTGACCGAGGCGGGCACGGAGCACGGCACGGTGCTGGACGTGGCGTTCGATCCGCCGACGGGACGGGTGCTGGCGTTGTTCACCACCCGGGGTGAACTGGCCGCCGGCCGCATGACGGGGCTCGGCGACCACGCGCTGGTGATCAGGGCTGACTGAGGCGGCGGGGACCGACCGACGCGGACGGCCCCGCCGGGCGGGCGGGCCGAGCGGGCGCTGCTTAGCGTGGCCGGGTGAGCGCGCGAACCCCCGCCCCCGGCGTCCGGACGGCGGCCCGGCACGGCTGGGCGCAGGCCCTCGGCACGGTGCTGGCCGCCCTCGTCGCCATGGGAGCCGTCGCCGCGTTCGGGCTGTGGGCGGCCGGTGCGACGGACCTGCCCGACAACGCCTTCCCCCGGGTCGTCACGGCGACGGTCGTCGCGGCCGTGGGCGGCTCGCTGGAACTGTCCGGGGACGCCGGGGGCCTCGTGGCGACCAGCGCGGGACTGACCGTGATGCCGTTGTCCGTCACACTGACCGGGGCGCTGGTGATCGCCGCGGGGTTCCTGCGGCCGCTGCGGCACCGGGCGGTCGCCGGCCTGCCGGAGCTGGCCGGCTGGGCCGGGCGGATCGCCGTGCTGTGGCTGCTCGCCCTGCTCGGGCTGGCCTTCGCCTCGCGCCAGACGTTCGAGGTGTCGCTCGGCGAGGGGATCCTCGACGACCTGGGCGACCTGTTCGACATCACTCCCCGGATCGGTTTCACCACCGACGTCCCGCTGACCGTCCTGTTCGGCCTGCTGTGGCTGGCGGGTGTGCTGGTGCTGGCACTGCTGGTGTCGCGCGGCGCGCCGCTGCCGGGGCGGCTGCTCGGCCTCCACGCGTCGGTGCGGCCGGCGGCGTACGCGATGGTGGCGCTGCTGCTGGTGTACGTGGCCGTCGGGGCCGTGGTCGCGCTGGTGGTCGCCGGGACGCGCGGGCACCCGGCGCAGACGTTCGCGGTGCTGCTGCTCGGGCTGCCGAACCTGGCGTGGCCGGCGCTGACCGTCGGCCTCGGCGCCACCTGGGACGGCCGGGTGGAGGGTCCGTTCGGACTGCCGATGCCGCATGTGCTGGACGAGGTGCTGCGCACGCCGGACGTCTCCACGGTGAACCTGGCCACGCTCACCGAGCAGGACGCCCGGATGTGGTGGCTGCTGGTCGCGGCCGCGGTGCTGGTGCCGGCCGCCGCCTTCGTGGCCGCCGCCCGTTCGCCGCGGCCGGTGCCGGCCTGGCGGCACGCCGTCCACATGGCGGTCGCGCTGGCGCTCACGGTGCTCATGGTCTGCCTGGTGGGCCGGATCTCCGCGTACTACGGCCTGTCGGTGCTCGGCATCGGCGACCTGGGCGGCGATCTGGCCGGGCGGTTGTTCCTGCGTCCGCGGCTGTGGGGCGCGGTCGGTCTCGCCCTCGCGTGGGGTCTGGTCGCCGGGTTCCTCGGCGCGCTGCTCGCGCGAGGGGTGCGCGGCGCGGGCGGCGCGGTGGCCGGACGCCGGAGGTAGTCGCCCGGCTCCCGGCGGGCGGGGCTCAGGCGACGGGGACGACCAGCGGCGGGGCGGCCCGCTGCATGCGCAGCGCGTCCACGGACTCGGCCAGCAGTTCGTACTCGGTCGTGTCGTCGCTGGTGGCGATGCGCACCAGGCGCCCCGCGGCCAGTTCGTCGGCGACCAGTTCCTGCTGGCCGTCGTCCGCGCACCAGGTGCGCAGGACGCGGGACACGTCGGGGGCGTCGTCGGCGACCGGGGTCAGGGCGCCGCGCGGTAAGTGCGGGGTGTCGGGCTGCGGGTCCAGGCGCTCGGCGATCCACGACGCGCGGTCGCGCAGCCACCACAGGGCGAGGGCGAGCGTGGGCGCCCGGTAGGTGCCGAGGGGTACGCCGATGCGTCGTCCGTCGCAGACGCCGTAGGCGGTGACATGGCACAGGAATTCGTCGTGCACTGCTCCCCTCCCCCGTCGCCCAGCTCGCCTGCCGGTCGGGCCTGGCGTCCGGGCGGCTCGTGTGCTGTGCGTGAGGGCGCCGTCTCGTGGTGTGAGGCGCCTACGGGTGAGTATGTTCACTGCTGAATCACTGTCACCATGAGTTTTTGGCCAGTCTCCTGGCATATTCGGCCCGCCGGTTGGCCGAAACTCCGCGCAGGGCGGCAGGCGGGGGCGGAGGCGGGCATGACCTCCGGGGCAATCGACCGTGCCGACGGATGCGGGCATGGTTGCGGTACCGGGTCGCCGAGGCCGGCACCCGGTTCCTGACCAGCGCGAACACCGTCGATGGAGGCTGATCGCCATGTCCGCACCCACCCACCGTCACGAGGACGCCGTCGCCCGCTGCTTCGAGGCCTGGAACGCCGCACCGGAGGCTCTACCCTGGTCGCCGCGGCCTGGACCGAGGACGGCCACTACACCGACCCCCTCGCGGACGTCCGCGGGCACGAGGGGATCGCGGCCGTGATCGCGGCGGCGCACGAGCAGTTCCCCGGCTTCGCCGTCCGGCTCTCCGGTGCCGTCGACGGGCACCACGACACGGCGCGCTTCTCCTGGGAGCTGGTCCACGAGGCCGACGGCTCGGCGCCGGTGGCCGGCTCCGACGTGGTCACGCTGGACGACGAGGGGCGCATCCGGGCCGTGTTCGGCTTCCTGGACCGGGTGCCCGAGGGGGCGTGACCGTGCGCGGCGGCGCTCCCCCGCGCCGTCGCGCACGTGGGCTCTAACGGTTGACGATCTCGTCGATCCGGGCCAGTTCGTCGGCGGTGAACTCCAGGCGGGAGACGGCCGCGACGCTGTCCTCCAACTGCCGCGGGCTGCTCGCGCCGACCAGCGCCGAGGTCACCCGCCCCTCGCGCAGCACCCACGCGAGGGCCATCTGGGCGAGCGACTGGCCGCGGGACGTGGCGATCTCGTCCAGGGCGCGCAGCTTGCCGACCAGCTCCTCGGTGACCGCGTCGGAGTTCAGGAAGGGACTGTCGCTCGCGGCACGCGAGTCCTCGGGGATGCCGTCGAGGTAGCGGCCGGTCAGCAGGCCCTGCTCCAGCGGGGAGTAGGCGATGGAGCCGACCCGCAGCTCGTCGAGGGTGTCCAGCAGGCCGCTGGTCTCGGGGCGCCGGTCGAGCATGGAGTAGCGCGGCTGGTGGATGAGCAGCGGCGTGCCCAGCTCCGCGAGGATGCGCGCCGCCTCGCGGGTCTGCTCCGGCGAGTAGTTGGAGACGCCGACGTAGAGCGCCTTGCCCTGCTGCACCGCCGAGTGCAGGGCGCCCATCGTCTCCTCCAGCGGAGTCTCCGGGTCCGGGCGGTGCGAGTAGAAGACGTCGACGTGGTCGAGGCCCATGCGGGCCAGGCTCTGGTCGAGGGAGGACAGCAGGTACTTGCGTGAGCCCCATTCCCCGTACGGGCCGGGCCACATGAGGTAGCCGGCCTTGGTGGAGACGACCAGCTCGTCGCGGTACGGCGCGAAGTCGGCCTTCAGGGCCTCGCCGAGCGCGGACTCGGCGGCGCCGGGCGGCGGGCCGTAGTTGTTGGCGAGGTCAAAGTGGGTGACGCCGAGGTCGAAGGCGCGGCGCAGGATGGCGCGCTGGGTCTCCACGGGCCGGTCGGGGCCGAAGTTGTGCCACAGGCCGAGCGAGAGCGCGGGGAGTTTCAGGCCGCTGCGTCCGGTGCGCCGGTAGGGCATGTCCGCGTAGCGGTCGGGGTGTGCGGTGTACAACGCGACTCCAGAGGGGTTGGCCCCGAGGTACGGGGCGTGGCGGAACCGCCTCCCACTCTGTCGTGACCTGCGGGCAGTGGTCCAACAGGAGAATCCGATGGAATTCAGCGGATACGCTGCTCAGTCATGGAACTGCGTCATCTCCGGCACTTCGTGGCCGTCGCCGAGGACCAGCACTTCACCCGGGCGGCGGAACGGCTGATGGTGTCCCAGTCCGGTCTGTCCGCGTCCATCCGGGCCCTGGAACGGGAGCTGCGGGCGCCGCTGTTCGTGCGGACGACCCGGCGGGTGACGCTGACCGAGGCGGGGCGGGCGCTGCTGGACGAGGCACGGCGGATCCTGGCGCAGGTGAGGTCGGCGCACGAGGCGGTCGCCGCGGTGCAGGGCGTGCTGCGCGGCACGCTGTCGCTGGGCACCGAGCAGTGCATCGCCGGGGTGCCGGTGGCGGGGCTGCTGGCCGCGTTCCGGCGCCGGCACCCGGACGTGGAGATCCGGCTGCGGCAGGCGGGCTCGGGCGAGCTGGCGGAGGAGGTCGCGGCCGGGCGGCTGGACCTGGCCTTCGCCTACCGGACGCAGGCGGACACGGAGCAGTTGCGCTGCGTCTCGCTCGCCGGGGAGCCGATGACCGTCCTGTGCCATCCCGGCCACCGCCTGGCGACGGACGGGGCGGTGCTGACCCCGCGGGATCTCGCCGAGGAGGTCTTCGTCGACTTCCACCCGGACTGGGGCCCGCGGCGCGTCACCGACGCCGCCTTCGCCGCGGCGGGCGTACGGCGGACCGTCGCGCTGGAGGTGAACGACGTGCACGGGCTGCTCGACCTCCTCGACGAGAACCTCGGCATCGCGGTCGTGCCGCGGCACTTCCGGCACAAACGGGCCTCCCTCGCCTCGCTGCCGCTGGAGGGCTGCGACGGCACGGCGTACGAGACCATCGCCCTGCTGCCGCCCGACCGGTCCACCAGCCCGGGGGCGCGGGCGCTGATGGGGCTGCTGGAGACGGGGAGCGGGTGAGCGCCCGCCGCGAGATGGTGGACGCATGCACGCGAAGGACATCCTCATCGAGGGCTACGGCCGCATCCGGGAAGAAGTCCACGCCGCCGTCGGGGGCCTGGACCCCGACGGCCTGAACACCCGCCCCGCGGACGGCACCAACTCCGTCGCCTGGCTGGTCTGGCACCTCACCCGCGTCCAGGACGACCACGTCGCCGACGCCTTCGGCCTCGACCAGGTGTGGCTGGGCCAGGACTGGGAGAAGCGGTTCGGGCTCGGCCTGCCGCGCCGGGACACCGGGTACGGCCACACCCCGGCGAAGGTCGCCAAGGTACGGGTCGACTCGGCCGGCCTGCTGACCGGCTACTACGACGCCGTCCACGAGCAGACGCTCGGGGCCCTGCGGTCCCTGACCGCGAAGGACCTGGAGCGGGTCGTGGACGACTCCTGGGATCCGCCGGTCACGCTGGGCGTGCGGCTGGTCAGCGTCCTGTCCGACGATCTCCAGCACGTCGGACAGGCCGCCTATGTGCGCGGGCTCCTTCAGAGCGCCGCGGCGTAGCCCGGCAGGACGACGTCCTCGATCAGGGCGTTGCGCTCGTCGAAGGGGATGAACGCGCTCTTGAGGGCGTTCACGGTGACGGTGCGCAGGTCCCCGACGGTCCAGTCCGCCTGCTCGACCAGGAGCGACATCTCGCGCGTCATCGTCGTACCGGAGACGAGGCGGTTGTCGGTGTTGAGGGTGACGCGGAAGCCGAGGTCCTTGAGGGCGGTGATCGGGTGCTCGGCGATCGAGGCGGCCGCGCCGGTCTGGAGGTTGGAGGTGGGGCACATCTCCAGGGCGATGCGGCGGTCGCGGACCCAGCCCGCGAGGCGGCCGAGCTTGCCCTCCACGATGTCGTCGGTGATGCGCACGCCGTGCCCGATCCGCTGGGCGCCGCACACCTGGACGGCCTGGTGGATGCTGGACAGGCCGTCCGCCTCGCCGGCGTGGATGGTGAAGGGCACGTTCTCGCGGCGCAGGTGCTCGAAGGCGCCGAGGTGGTCGGCGGCCGGGAAGCCGTTCTCGGCGCCGGCGATGTCGAAGCCGACGACACCGGCGTCCCGGAACGCGACCGCGAGGTCGGCGGCCTCGCGGACGCGGTCGAACATCCGCATCCCGCACAGCAGGGTGCCGACGCGCACCGGGGTGCCCGCCGCCGCGGCCTTGGCCATGCCGGCGGCCAGGCCCTCCTGGACGGTCTCGACGACCTCGGCGAGGCTCAGCCCGCCGGTGGTCAGCAGCTCGGGGGCGTAGCGCACCTCGCCGTAGACGACGCCGTCGGCCGCGAGGTCGAGGACGTACTCCTCGGCGGTGCGCAGCAGGCCCTCGCGGTTCTGCATCACCGCGATGGTGTGTTCGAAGGTGGCGATGTAGCGCACCAGGTCACCGGAGTTGGCGGCGTCGAAGTACCAGGCGGCCAGTTCGTCGGGGTCGGTGGTGGGCAGGGTGTGGCCGATCGCCCCGGCCAGCTCGACCACGGTCGCGGGGCGCAGGCCGCCGTCGAGGTGGTCGTGCAGCACCGCCTTGGGGAGGCGGCGGAGCGTGTCGGTGTCTATGCGCGTAGATGCCATGTGCGGGTGATTCCTCGGCGGTTCGGTGCGGGGAGGGGACGGGTCAGGAGGCGGCGGGCTGGAGCAGGTCCCAGCGGTTGCCGTACAGGTCCTGGAAGACGGCGACCGAACCGTAGGGCTCGTGCCGGGGCTCCTCCAGGAAGGTCACGCCGGCGGCGCTCATGCGGGCGTGGTCGCGTGCGAAGTCGTCGGTGTACAGGAAGAACCCGACACGTCCGCCGGCCTGGTCGCCGACGCGCGCCGCCTGCGCCTCCCCCTTGGCGCGGGCCAGCAGCAGCCCGGTCCCGTGGGCGCCGGCGCCGGGCTCGACGACGACCCAGCGCGAGCCGTCGGGACGCGGGGCGTCCTCGGCGAGACGGAAGCCGAGCGCCTCGGTGTAGAAGCGGATCGCCTCGTCGTAGTCGTCGACGACGAGGGTGACCAGGGCGATGCGTCTCATCGGAACCTTCCGTGCGGGCGATTAGCCGGAGAGGTTATACGTAAAACTTCCCGGACGCCAGTCACCTCCGCGAGGCCTGCGCCGGTGGCTCTTCCTGCACGAACCTGCGACCTATCCGGTGACCGGCCGGGCGGGCCGGGCGGCCGGTGCGCCCAGGGCGTCCAGGCGGGACAGTTCCTCGTCGGTCAGGCGCAGGGCGCCCGCCGCGACGTTCTCGGCGAGGTGGTCGGGGTCGCCGGTGCCGGGGATGGCGAGCACGTGCGGACCCCGGTGCAGTGTCCAGGCGATGCGGACCTGCGCCGGGCTCGCGCCGTGGGCGCGGGCGACGGCGCGGACCTCCTCGTCGTGCGCGGTGCCGGCGCCCCTGGGACCGGCCTCGCCGGCGATGGCGTAGAACGGCACGAAGGCGATGCCCCGCTCGCGGCACAGGGTGATCAGTTCGTCGGTGGCGGGGTCGTGGAAGCCGATGCCGTAGCGATTCTGGACGCAGACCACGGGCGCGATGGCCTGGGCCTCGGCCAGGTGGCGGGGTTCCACGTCGGAGATCCCGAGGTGGCGGATCAGTCCCGCCTCGCGCAGTTCGGCGAGGGCGCCGAAGTGCTCGGCGATGGACTCCTGCCGCATGCGGCGCAGATTGACGACGTCGAGGTGGTCGCGGCCGAGCTGGCGGAGGTTCTCCTCGACGTGGGCGCGCAGGTCCTCGGGGCGGGCGGAGGTGCCCCACTCCCCCGACCACTCCCGGTACGGGCCGACCTTGGTGACGATCACCAGGTCGTCGGAGTACGGGGCGAGCGCGCTGTTGATCAGTTCGTTGGCGGATCGCAGGGAGGAGAAGTAGAAGGCGGCCGTGTCGATGTGGTTGACGCCCAGCTCGACGGCCCGGCGCAGCACGGCGAGGGAGCGTTCGCGGTCGCTCGGCGTGCCGAGGTGGAAGGCGGCGCTGCCCGTCAGCCGCATCGCGCCGAAGCCGACGCGGTTGACGGTCAGGTCGCCGAGCTGCCAGGTGCCCGCGGACTCCGCGGTGATCGTCTCCGAGGTCATCGGCGGAGTTTCGCACACCCGGACGGGGTCAGCAGGAGAGATCTCCTCCCGGCTGGACGCCGAGGATCCGGGTGAAGCGCTGGTACGTGGAGACTCGGCTCTGGACCTGCGCGGGGTTCTTGCCGTCGCACTCCAGGGAGCCGTTGATGGAGCGGATCGTCTGGCCGAAGCCGGCGCCGTCGACCATGGCGTTGTGCGGGGTCATGGTGCCGGGCCCGGACTGGGTGTTCCAGTACCACAGGGCCGTCTTCCAGGCGACGGCCGCGTCGTTCTGCACCAGCCAGGGGTTGTTGAGCAGATCGATGCCCAACGCGTCCCCCGCGGCCTTGTGGTTGAAGTTCCGGCTCAGCTGGATCGGGCCGCGCCCGCAGGAGGCGGCCTGGCCGGACCGGCAGGGCGTGGGGGCGGCCGTGGTGGGGGTGTGGAGGCACACTCAACCGCGTTTGGCCTGTACCAGTCAAGGGTGTAGACCAGTCAACTCCGCCGCGCCGAAGGAAGGTTGGGCCGCGCGTCGGCGCACGGACAGTCGGACCGCTCGGCCGCAAAGGCCCTGCGGCGGCCGCGGACCGATGGAACGGCGGGGCCTCACACGGCGGTCGGCGGCCCGCTCTCGTCACGGGACGGGACCACCACCAGAAAGGCGTCGGTCTCCAGGTCCATCACCACGGCGGCGGGCTGCCCCTCGGCGCGACGGCGGGCGGCGTACTCCTCCGCGGGCCACGATCCGCGCGGGGACCCCGCCGGAAACCGTTCCAGCACCTTCGCGCCCGTCACTGCCGCCACCCCCGGATTCCACCGCCGGTCCGCCGCTCCCGCACCTGTGCGCCTGCCCCGGATCCGGGGCGGCATGTACCGCCTCCCACCTCTACACATAAGGGAGAAATAAGAGCAGAATGGGGCACGTACGGCGCTGACGCACTGTGCCTGGCGCTGTCGGTCCGGCAAGTCGAAGGAGACGACTCATGGCCAACGTCTCTCACCACAGAGGGGACATCACCAGCCACCCCGACGCCCCGGAGATGCAGGCGCGCTACGCCCGCATGCTCGGCGGCCGTGACGTGGCACTCGTGGACGGGCCGGTGTTCCTGCTCGGCCTCTACTGTGCCGTGTCCCCGTGGATAGTCCACTTCACCGCGAGCCAGCCCTCGCTCGTCGCCCACAATCTGATCATCGGGATCGCCATCGGCCTGCTCGCCCTCGGCTTCACCCGCGCCCCCGACCGCATGTACGGC
Organism: Streptomyces sp. NPDC018947; assembly: GCF_044390505.1. Classification (NCBI taxonomy): domain Bacteria; kingdom Bacillati; phylum Actinomycetota; class Actinomycetes; order Kitasatosporales; family Streptomycetaceae; genus Streptomyces; species Streptomyces sp. NPDC018947. Next base: position 159,437 of record NZ_JBIRZD010000015.1, on the reverse strand, counting down.
CTGAGCTGGGCCATGTGCGCGGTGGGCGTCTGGATGATCATCTCGCCGTGGATCGTCGGCACGAACCCGGACGCGGGCGTCATCTGGAACAACGTCGTGGTCGGCGCCCTGGCCCTGGTGCTGGGCGCGGTCTGTGCCGCCACGGCGGCGAGGAGCGCACCCAGGCCGTAGGCCGGCGAGTCCCGAGAAGGAGGGACGGTTCACACACGCGCGACGGCGCGCCGGACGACACCGGCGCGCCGCGTCATGTCCGGGGACGTTAGGGTGCCCGTCGAGCAGCCGATCTCGAGGAGGCCCTACGCCATGGTCGTGAAGGACGCCGAGCTGCACTACCTGCGCCGCTGTGTGGAGCTGTCGGCCGAGGCGCTGGAGGCCGGGGACGAGCCGTTCGGGTCGGTCCTGGTGAGCGCGGACGGCGCGGTCATGGCCGAGGACCACAACCGGGTGGCGTCCGGGGACCGCACCCGGCACCCCGAGTTCGCGCTGGCGCGCTGGGCCGCGGAGCACCTCACCCCCGGGGAACGGGCGGCGGCGACGGTCTACACCTCCGGCGAGCACTGCCCGATGTGCGCCGCCGCGCACGCCTGGGTGGGCCTCGGCCGCATCGTGTACGTCGCCTCGTCGGAGCAGCTCGGCACCTGGCTGGCCGAGCTGGGCGTCCCCGCCCCGCCGGTGCGGACACTGCCGGTCAACGAGGTCGCGCCCGGCGTGACCGTCGAGGGACCGGTACCGGAGCTGACGGAGGAGATCCGGGCCCTGCACCGCCGGTTCCACGCGGCGCGGGGCTGAACCGGGCGGAGTCTGAGCGGGGAACGGGCTGCCGGATCAACGGCGGCACCGCCCGCGCACACCCCAGCACGGCGACCCGGCACATACACATCAGGAGGGCTGCCGGACCGGGAACCCGCCGCCCGGTGACGACGCCCGCGCCGCCGGCCGGGCACCCCGCGAGCCCGGTCAGGCGATCCGGTCGAGGAGCGCGTCCAGGCCCGCGGCCAGGGCCTCGGGGCCACCCCGTTCCACCATGGCCGGCGCGGTGGCGCGCAGGTGCGGCAGGTCCGTCGCGGAGATGCGGTGCAGCCCGAGGCGGAAGGCGGGGTCCGGTTCCTCGGGGGCGTCGTCCATGGCGCGCAGTTCGACGATCAGGAAGCCGAGCAGCCAGGCGGTGAACGCCCGGTGCACCGCCACCGCCCCCCGGTCGTCCGTCCCCGCCTCCGCCAGCAGGCCGAGGATCCGTTCGTCGCCGCGCAGCACCGCCTCGGGACGCCGGGCCAGGGGCGTGGACAGCAGCCGGGTGGCGAGCAGCGGGACCACATTGGGGTGACGCAGGGCCACCCGGTACGTGGCGAGCGCGATCCGGTGCAGCTCCGCACGCCACCGTCCGGGCACCGGCTCCCCCAGCTCGTGCTCCAGCTCCAGGGCGAACGCCTCCACCAGCCCGTCGAGCAGCGCGTCCTTCCCCGGGGCGTAGCGGTACAGCGCCATCGCCTCGACGCCGAGTTCCGCGCCGAGCCGGCGCATGCTCAGGCCGGACAGCCCGTCGCGGTCCACCACCTCCAGGGCCGACAGCATGACCCGCTCCCGGTTCAGCTTCCCGTACCGCCCCCGGTCACTGGCGCGCCGCCCCCGGCCGCCGCCCGTCGTCCCGTTCTCCATGCGCGGTCACCTCCTCCTCACAGGCCGGCCGGCCCGGATCCAGACGTCTCTTGACGTACGCCCACCATAGGCGCAAAGTCGTACATATACGTCGTAAACATACGGCGTCCGCGTACAGCGTCGGGAGCGTCGTCATGACGCACAGCGGGCCGGAAGAACCGGCGGACCTCCTCCAGGTGGAGCGACATCTGACCAAGATCTCGGACGGCAACGTCGTCCGGGTCACCGCGGCGGGTCCCGTCTTCGGCAGGCCCTCCCCGCCCCGGGCCGTCCGCCCGACGACCTTCGTCCCCGCCCTCCCCCGGCTGGACCGGGGCATGCTCGCGGTGATCGCGCTCGGCTGGACGGCGAGCTTCGTGTGGTTCTGGACCTGGTGGCTGGAGCCGCAGCACCGGGCGGGCTGGGCCGGACTGGTCATCAACAGCGCCCTGCTGCTGTACCTGACCGCGCTGCCCGCCTACTTCTTCGTCACCGCGCTGCGGGTGCGCCGGGTCGATCCGGCGCTGCCCGTGCCGGCGCTGCCGGTCGCCTTCGCCGTGACCCGCGCGCCCTCGGAACCCTGGCCGACCGTCCGGCGCACGCTGGAGGCGATGCTCGCCCAGGACTTCCCGCACCCGTACGACGTGTGGCTGTGCGAGGAGCGTCCGACCGAGGAGTCGGCGCGCTGGTGCCGCGCCCACCACGTGCGGGTGTCCTCCCGGCTGGGCGTCACCGCGTACCACCGCCCCCACTGGCCGCGGCGCACCCGCTGCAAAGAGGGCAACCTCGCCTACTTCTACGACCATTGGGGTTACAAGAGGTACGCGGTGGTGGCCCAGCTCGACTGCGACCACGTGCCGGGGCCCAGGTATCTCGCCGAGATGGTCCGCCCGTTCGGGGATCCGGCGATCGGCTATGTCGCCGCGCCCAGCATGTGCGACGCGAACGCCGATCAGTCCTGGTCGGCGCGGGGCCGGCTGCACCGGGAGGCGGTGTGGCACGGCGCGGTCCAGCTCGGGCACAGCGACGGGCTCGCGCCGATGTGCATCGGCTCGCACTACGCGGTGCGCACCCGCGCCCTTCGGGACATCGGGGGCTTGGGGCCGGAGCTGGCCGAGGACTTCTCCACCACGTACCTGCTCAACTCGGCGGGCTGGCACGGGGCGTTCGCCGTCGACGCCGAGGCGCACGGCGACGGACCCCTGACTTTCGCCGACATGGTGACACAGGAGTACCAGTGGTCGCGGAGCCTGGCCACGATGCTGCTCGGACTGCTGCCGCGTCACCTGCGGCGGCTGTCCCCGCTGTTGCGACTGCGGTTCACCTACGCGCTGGCCTACTACCCGCTGCTCGGCCTCATGGTCATCGCCGGGCTGGTACTGCCGCCCGTCGCGGTCGTGACCGGCATTCCCTGGATGAACGTCGACTACTTCGACTTCCTGCTGCACTTCTGGTCGCTGCCCGGCTGGCTGCTGCTGACACTGCTCGTGCTGCGCCGCCGCGGACTCCTGCGGCCGCCCGACGCCCCGCTGGTGAGCTGGGAGGTGTGGCTGTTCGCGCTGGCCCGCTGGCCGTTCGTGGTCTGGGGCCTGGTGGGCGCCGTCGCCCAGCGGCTGCGGCCGCGTCCGCTCACCTTCAAGGTGACCCCCAAGGACGCGGAAGGGCCGCAGCCCCTGCTCGCCCGGCTCGTCCTGCCGTTCGCGGCACTCGCCGCCTGCCTCTCCGGCGTCGCCGTCTACGGCGAGCTGCGCAGCGCCTCGGTCGGCTACGTCTTCCTGTGCCTGCTCGCGGCGACCGGTTACGCGGCCGTCGCCCTGTGCGTGCCGGTCCTGCACCTGCGCGAGGCCGGGCGCGTCGCGGGCCTGCGGGCCACGGCCCTGCTGTCCATCGCCCGGCTGCCGCTGGCCCTCGGGATCCTCTCGGTCCTCCCGGTCGCGACCGCCCTCGTCCTCTACCCGGCGTACGCCGTCGCTGTCCTGAGGTGAGCACGGTGAACCACATCGCACGCAACGCAGGCGCACCGGCCACCGTCCTGGTGACCGGCGGGGCCGGCTTCATCGGCAGCCATGCCTGCGTCGACCTCCTCGACCACGGATACGAGGTGATCGTGGTCGACGACCACTCCAACAGCACCCCGCAGGTACTCAACCGGGTGGAACGGATCGCCGGCCGCTTCGTCGGCGCCGTCTACGAACTGGACATCCGTGATCGGCGCGCCCTGTCGGCCGTCTTCGACCGCCACCGTGTGGACGCCGTCGTGCACTTCGCCGCGCACAAGGCCGTCGGCGAGTCGACACGGATGCCCGTCGAGTACTACGACAACAACCTCGGAGGCACCACCTCCCTGCTCGCCGCCATGCGCGACCACGACGTCCGCCGGCTGGTGTTCTCCTCGTCCTGCTCCGTCTACGGCGACGCGGGCGGCGGCCCCCTCGACGAGTCGGCCCCGGCCCGCCCGACCAACCCCTACGCCGCCTCCAAGTGGCTGTGCGAACGCGTCCTCGCCGACGTCTGCCGCCACTGGACCTGTCTGGCGGTGCTGTGCCTGCGCTACTTCAACCCGACCGGCGCGCACCCCAGCGGGCTGCTGGGCGAGGACCCGAACGGCGAGCCCGACAACCTCATGCCCTACGTCGCCCAGGTCGCCGTCGGCCGCAGGAAGCGGCTGAGGGTCTTCGGCGGCGACTACCCGACCCCGGACGGCACCGCCGTCCGCGACTACCTCCACGTCATGGACACGGTCGAGGCGCACCGCATCGCGCTCGACCGGCTCTCCGGCTCGCGCGGCATGCGGGTGTTCAACCTGGGCTCCGGGCGGGGCAGTTCGGTGCTCGACGTGGTCGCCGCGTTCTCCGCCGCCTGCGGCCGGCCCATTCCGTACGACGTCGTCGAGCGCCGTCCGGGAGACGTGCCGGAACTGGTCGCGGACGCGCGCGCCGTCGGCCGTGCCTGGGGCTGGCGCCCCACCCGGGACCTGGCGGCGATGTGCCGGGACGCGTGGCACTTCCAGCAACTCAACCCCCACGGCTACGCCGGCTCGGCCCGGCGGCCGAGCATCAAGGAGTGAACCCTCATGCGGTTGACAGTCATCGGCACCGGATACGTAGGGACCGTGCACGCCGCGTGCATGGCGGACCTCGGTCACGACGTCCTCGGCATCGACGTCGACGCCGATCGGATCGCCACCCTCTCGGCCGGACGCCCACCGGTCCACGAGGCGGGCCTGAGCGATCTGCTCGCCCGCAACATCTCGGCCGGACGACTGCGGTTCACGACGTCCCTCGCGGCGGGCGCCCGCTTCGCCGACGTCCACTTCGTCTGTGTGGGAACCCCGCAGCGGCCGGACGGCAAGGAGGCCGACCTGCGCTACGTCGACGCCGTCGTCGACGGGCTCGTACCCCATCTGCGTCCCGGCGCGCTGATCGTCGGCAAGTCGACGGTCCCGGTCGGTACGGCGGCCCGGCTCGGGCGCCGCGTCGCCGCCGCCGCGCCCGGCTGCGAGGTGGCCTGGAACCCGGAGTTCCTCCGGGAGGGCTCGGCGGTCCACGACACCCTGCACCCCGAGCGGCTCGTCGTCGGCACCTTCTCCCGCCGCGCGGACGCGGTGCTGCGGGAGCTGTACGGGCCGATGCTGCGGGCCGGGGTGCCCTACTTCGGCACCGATCCGGCCACCGCCGAACTGGTGAAGGCGGCGGCGAACTCCTTCCTCGCCACCAAGATCTCGTTCATCAACGCCATGTCGGAGGTGTGCGAGGCCGCGGGCGCCGACGCCGCCCTGCTGGCCCGCGCCATCGGCGCCGACTCGCGGATCGGGTCCCTGTTCCTGGAGCCCGGCCTGGGCTTCGGCGGGAGCTGCTTCCCCAAGGACATCCGCGCCTTCGCGGCCCGCGCCGAGGAGCTGGGCGCCGGGGACTCGGTGGTCTTCCTGCACGAGGTCGACCGGATCAACACCCGGCAGCGCCGCCGCACCGTGGAACTGGCGCGCCGGCTGCTGGGCGGCTCGTTCGACGGCCACCGGGTCGGCGTGCTGGGCGCCGCCTTCAAGCCGGGCAGCGACGACGTGCGCGACTCGCCGGCGCTCGAGGTCGCCGCGGCCGTGCGGGCCGGCGGCGCCTCGGTCCGCGTCCACGACCCGGAGGCCCTGGACAACGCGCGGGCGGTCCTGCCCGAGGTGACGTACACCCTGGACGTGCCGAAGGCGTGCGAGGACGCGGACCTCGTCCTGCACCTGACGCCCTGGCCCCACTACGCCCGCCTGGACCCGGCGGCCCTGGCCTACGTGGTGCGCCGGCCGCTGCTCCTGGACGCCCGCGGCGCCCTGGACGCGGAGGCCTGGCGGGCCGGCGGCTGGACCGTGAACACGCTCGACCGGTACGGAACGGAGGCCGCGTCATGAAGGTCGTGGTGACCGGCGGCAGCGGTTTCGTCGGCTCGCACCTGTGCGAGGCGCTGCTGCGCCGCGGAGACAGCGTCTGGTGCCTGGACAACCACTGCACCGGCGAACCGGTGAACGTACTGCACCTCCTGGGCCACCCCCGCTTCCGGATGATCCGCGCGGACGTCTCCCGCCCCTTCCGGGTGCCGGGACGCGTGGACGCGGTGGCCCACCTGGCGAGCCCGGCCTCGCCCCCGGACTACCTGCGGATGCCGCTGCAGACCCTGGCGGCAGGCAGCCACGGCACGGAGAACGCCCTGCGCCTGGCCGCACGGCACGGCGCCCGCTTCCTGCTGGCCTCCACCAGCGAGGTGTACGGCGACCCAACGGTGCACCCGCAGCCCGAGGAGTACTGGGGCAACGTCAACCCGGTCGGCCCGCGCAGCGTGTACGACGAGGCCAAGCGGTACGCCGAGGCCCTCACCATGGCGTACCGGCGCGGCCGGGGCGTGGACACGGGCATCGTGCGGATCTTCAACACGTACGGCCCCCGGATGCGGCCCCACGACGGCCGGGTGGTGTCGACGTTCGTGCGGCAGGCCCGCGCGGGCGACCCGCTGACGATCCACGGCAACGGCGACCAGACCCGCAGCTTCTGCTACGTCGACGACCTGGTCCGCGGCCTCGTGGCGATGCTGGACACGTCGCACCCGGGCCCGGTGAACCTCGGCAACCCCGCCGAGTACACGGTGCGCGAGCTGGCCGACCTGGTGCTGAGCGTGACCGGCTCGGCCTCGCGGGTCGAGTACCTGCCGCTGCCCGTCGACGACCCGGTCCGCCGGCGGCCGGACATCACCCTGGCCCGCTCCCTGCTGGGCTGGGCGCCCGAGGTGCCCCTGGAGACGGGGCTGCGCCGCACGGTCCGCTGGTTCGCCGAGGAGGCGGCCTCCCCGCGCCTCGGGCACCCGGTGGGGGCCTGACACCGATGCGCCGCCGCCGTGCCGCCGTGTATCTGACCGCCGCCGTGGTGGTGGGCATCGCCGCGGGCTGCTCCACCCCGCACTACGTACCGCGGGGCACGACGTACTACGTCAGCCCCCGCGGCGACGACAGGGCGGACGGCACCTCGGCGGGCAAGGCCTGGCGTACCCTCGCGCGGGCCGACAAGGCGGCCCTGCACCCCGGTGACCGGCTGCTGCTGCAGGGCGGGGCGCGCTTCCCGGGCACGGTGACGATCGGGGCCCGCGACGCCGGGGACGCGCGGCGGCCGGTGACCGTAGGTTCCTACGGCGGCGGCCGGGCCACGATCGCCGCGACGGACACCCCGGGCGTCTCCGTGCACGACACGGCCGGCGTCGAGATCCGCGACCTCACGCTCAGCGGACCGGGCGCGCGCAGCACCGGCGAGGCGGGAGTCAACCTGTACGCCGACAAGGCGGGCGCCGGCGCCGAACGGCACGTCACGGTCATCGGCGTCGACGTCTCCGGGTTCCGGGTCGGTGTGGCCATGGGCTCGGCCGCCGTCGGCACCGGCTTCCGGGACGTGACCGTGCGCGACGCCGACCTGCACGGCAACCGGGACGCCGGACTTCTCACCTACGGGCCCGCCTTCGACGTCCACCACCCCGCCTACGCCCACGAGAACCTCCTGCTGGAGGACGTCCGGGCGTACGACAACCCCGGCGACCCGACCGCGAGCCACCGGCACACCGGCAACGGCATCGTCCTCGGCGGCGTACGGCACGCCACGGTCCGTGACTCCACCGCGCACGACAACGGTGACCAGTCGGCGCGGCACGCCCCCGCCGGGCCGGTCGGCATGTGGACGTACGACTCGACGCGGGTGCTGATCGAGCACAGTTCCTCCTACCGCAACCACACCGGCTCCAAGGTCGACGGCGGGGGCTTCGGCCTCGACTCGAACACCTCCCACTCGGTGGTCCAGTACAACGTGTCGTACCAGAACGACGGTTCCGGCTACTACGTGTACTCGCACCCGGCGAACGGGGCGCACGCCGACAACACCATCCGTTACAACGTCAGCGCCGACGACGCACGCAAACTGCCCCATCACGGAGCGCTGACGGTCTACGGCTCCCGCGTGCACGACCTGCGCGTCTACCAGAACACCGTCACCATGTCGCACTCCCCCGGCGGTGACGGCACCGTGGTGCTGCTGCGGCCCGGCAACAACGGGATCAGCCTGCGCAACAACATCCTGGTCTCCGACGGGGATCCGCTGGTGACGGCCGACCGGGTCCTCACCCCCGCCCAGGTCGTCTTCCAGGGCAACCAGTACTACGCCGCGTCCGGTCACTGGACCGTGCGGTGGGGCGGGCACCGCTACACGGACCTGGCCGCCTGGCGGGACGGCACCGGGCAGGAGCGCGTGAACGGCAAGGCCTCGGGGACGTCCGCCGACCCCTGTCCGAAGGGCGGCGCCCTGCCAGACCCGGCGACGCCCGGGGACGTGGGGCTGTTCACGCCCCGCTGTCCCCGGGACGGGCTGGACCTGACGGCCCTGTTCGGCATCGACCCGGGCACCGTCGACGTGCTCGGGCACAAGGTCCCGGCACCGCCGGCGATCGGTGCCGTACAGCCCTGAGACGCCGGTATTGCAGGGGTCTTCGGGCGCTCCTACTATCGGTTTCGGTACCCGACCAGGTGCACGGCCCGGTCCCCTGCCGGGGGGAGGCGCTTGCCCGTGCCGGCAGCACACCGGCTCATGGCCGCCCACATCTCGCTCGTGGCAGTCGCCACAGCCGTCTACATGACCGTCCCCGCCGCCCGTTCCCCCGTGTGGGCCGTCATCGGTCTCGCCGGCGCCACGGCCGTCGTCACCGGCACCCGGGTCAACCGGCCCGCCCATCCGTGGCCCTGGTGGTTCCTGGCCGGCGGGCTGGTCGCGTTCATCGCGGGCGACACGTACTACAACGTCCAGGAGACGTACTTCCAGGCCTCCAACCCCTTTCCGTCACCCGCGGACGCCTGCTATCTCGTCACGTACCCGCTGTTCGCCGTCGGCCTGTGGGGACTGGCGCGGTACCGGCGCTCGGGCCCCGACCTCCCCAGCGTGCTGGACGCGCTGATCCTCACCGCGGGGCTGGCGCTGCCCGTGTGGGTCTACCTGGTGCGCCCGCTGACGGAGGTGGAGGGGCTCACCTGGGAGCAGCGGGCCATCAGCATCGCCTATCCGCTCGGTGACGTCCTGGTGCTGGCGCTGCTCGCCCGGCTGCTGTCGCCCGGACAGGTCGACGGGCCGAGCCGCTCGGTGCAGCTCCTGGTCCTCGGCACGGTCACCCTGCTGGGCTTCGACATCGCCTACGGGATACTCCAGCTCAACGCGACGTGGCAGGCGGGGACCCTGCTGGACTCCGGCTGGATCGTCTTCTACACGGCCTGGGGCCTGGCGGCGCTGCATCCCTCCATGGCCGCGACCACCTCCCCGGTGCCCAACCACGAGTCGCTGCTGCCGCGGCGCAGCCGGCTGGTCGCGCTGGCCGCGGTCACCCTGATCGCACCGGGCATCCTGCTGTACGAGGGGCTGACCCGCGCCCCGCACGACGCCCCCGTCATCGCCGCGTTCTCCGCCCTGCTGTTCCTGCTGGTGATCCTCCGCCTGTCCGGCATGGTCGTGGCCCTGCGGCGGGCGGTCGCCCGGGAGCTGGCCCTGCGCCGGGCGGGCGCCTCCCTGGTGGCCGCCATCCGGCGCGAGGAGATCGTCGATGCCTGCGAGGCGGCCGTCGACCGGCTCCTGGGGCCCGCGGTCGGGCACCGGACGCTGCTGCTGCCGACCGAGCGCGCCACGGAAGCGACGAAACCGGGCCTGCTGCACACGCGTCTGACGGACCCCGCCGGCCTCGGTCCCCCGCTCGCCGCCGAACTGTCCGGCGCACCCGCCGTCCTGGTGTGCCCCATGACACCGCCGGGCCGGGCGGCCGGGGAGGGCCCCGGTGTCCTGCTGGTGGCCGGGCCCGCCGGACCGCTCACCGAGACCTGGCGCTCCCTGGAGATCCTCGCCTCGCACGCGGGACTGGCGATGCAACGCGTGGCCCTGCGCCAGGAGGTCATCCGCCGGGAGAGCGAGGCCTACTTCCGCACCCTGGTGCGCAACACGTCGGACGTCATCCTCATCGTGGACGACGACGACACCGTCCGTTACGCGAGTCCCTCGGCCGAGTCCGTGTTCGGCACCGCGGACCTGGCCGGCCGCTCCCTGCCGGCGCTGCTCGACCCCCGGGACCGCGGGCGGGCGTCCGAGGGGATGCGGGCGGTGCGCGAGCGCGGCCCGCGGGACGCCCACGACCACTGGTGGGTACCCCGCGGGAGCGGCCGGGTCGAGGTGGAGGCGCGGTTCAGCGACTTCCGCGACGAGCCCACCGTGTCGGGGATCGTGGTCACCCTGCGCGACGTCACGGAGCAGCGCCGGCTGGAGCACGAGCTGACGCAGCGGGCCTTCCACGACTCGCTGACGGGGCTGCCCAACCGCACGCTGCTGCTGGAGCGGGTCGAGCGCGCGATGCTGCGAGGCCGCCGCGAGCCGTCCCTGACCTGTCTGCTCTTCATCGACCTGGACGACTTCAAGCTGGTCAACGACACGATGGGGCACGCGGTCGGCGACCGTCTCCTGTCCGCCGTCGGCAACCGGCTGTCGCGGACGCTGCGCCGCTCCGACACCGCGGCGCGGCTCGGCGGCGACGAGTTCGCGGTGCTGATGGAGAACGCGCATGAGCCGCTGGACGCGGAACTCCTCGCGGCGCAGATCATCCAGACGCTGTCCCGGCCCTTCGAGCTGGCCGACGAGTCGGTGACCGTCTCCGCCAGTGTGGGTGTGGCCACCGCCCGCGACAGCGCGGACGCCCAGGAGCTGCTGCGCCACGCGGACCTCGCGCTGTACGCGGCCAAGGCGGCCGGCAAACGGCAGTGGCGGCGCTTCCGGCAGATCCTGCACACCCGGATGGCGGAACGGCACGACCTGCAGAGCAGACTCGCGCGGGCGGTGGCCGGCCACGAGTTCGCCCTGCGCTACCAGCCCGTCGTGGACATCACCGCCGGTGAGGTGGTGGGCTTCGAGGCGCTGGTCCGCTGGCCCAACCCGCCGGACCCGCTGGTGGATCCGGAGCAGTTCATCAGCCTGGCCGAGGAGACCGGGCACATCGCGCCGCTCGGGTCGTGGGTCCTGCGCAACGCGGTCAACGACGTGGCCGGGCTCCAGCGCCTGCCGGGCTCCGGCCGCCCGCCGTACATCAGCGTCAACGTCTCCGCCCGCCAGTTCCGGGACAACGGCTTCGTCGACCAGGTCGGCCAGGCGCTGCGCACCCCGGGACTGGCGCCGGGTTCCCTCCAGCTCGAGCTGACCGAGACGGTGCTGTTGCGCGCCGACGAACGGATCCGGACGGTGCTGCGTGCCCTCAAGGACCTCGGGGTGCTCATCGCCGTGGACGACTTCGGCACCGGATTCTCCTCGCTGCGGTACCTGCGGGACTTCCCCATCGACGTTCTGAAGATCGACAAGACGTTCATCGACGACATCCCGCACGACCGGAGGCAGATGGCGCTCGTCGAGGGCATCGTGCGGATCGCCGACACGCTGGGGCTTCAGGTGATCGCCGAGGGCATCGAGCACCCGGCGCAGCGGGACCTGCTGGCCGGCATGGGCTGCAGGTTCGGGCAGGGCTTCCTGTTCGCCCGCCCGATGACGGTGGGGCAGAGCGCGGGCGTGCTGCGGCGGACCAACGGCGCGTCGCGGACACCGGCCGCCGACCGGCCGCCGACGGCCGAGCGGCGCGAGCGGCCAGCGGAGCGGGGACGGCCACCGGAGCGCGAACGAGCTCCGGACCGCGAACGGCCGCCGGACGGAGGTCGAGCGACGGACCGGGAACGGCCGCCGGAGCGGGAGCGAGCGCCGGTCCGCGAACGGCCGCCGGGCGTCGAGCGGGCATCGGAGGCACAGCGGCCGCCGGGCCGCGGGCGCGCGAGCCGGACCGCGGACCTGGAGCAGTTGCAGCGGACCAGTCCCATGACCGACGCGGTCCTGGACGAGGTACGCGGCCGGCACATCCGCAGCGGCGACCACTGGCTGATCGACTTCGCGTCCTGCAACTACCTCGGCTTCGACTGGGACCCGGAGATCAGCGCCGCCGTCGAGCCCGCCGTGCGCCGCTGGGGCACGCATCCGAGCTGGTCGCGGATGCTGGGCAGTCCCCGGCTGTACCCGGAGATCGAGGAGCGGCTCTCCGCGCTGCTGGGCTCCGAGGAGACGCTGCTGCTGCCCACGCTCACCCTCATCCACTCGTCGGTGATCCCGGCGCTGGCCGAGGACGGCCACGTCTTCGTCGACGCGACGGCGCACCGGACGGTGTACGACGGCGCCCTGATGGCGCGCGGTCAGGGCGCGACGCTGCACCGCTTCCACTCCGACCGTCCGGACGAGCTGGCCGCCCTGCTGTCCTCGGCGACCGGGACCGGTCCGCGGCTGGTGTGCCTGGACGGTGTCGACAGCATGACCGGCAACGTGCCCGACCTGTCCGCGCTGGCCGCGGTCTGCCGCCCGCGGGGGGCCACGCTGTACGTGGACGACGCGCACGGCTTCGGTGTGATCGGGGAACGCGGCCCCGAGGAGCCGTGCCCGTACGGCCTGCGGGGCAACAGCATCGTGCGGCACACCGGGGAGTCGTACGAGGGGATCGTGCTCACCGGCGGGTTCTCCAAGGCGTACTCGTCGCTGCTGGCCTTCGTGGCGCTGCCCCGGGCGATGAAGGAGCGGCTGAAGACCGCGGCGGCGCCCTACCTGTACTCGGGCCCGTCACCGACGGCGTCGCTGGCCACGGCGATGGCCGGGCTGGACGTCAACGACCGACGGGGCGACGCCCTGCGCGCCGATCTGTACCGCAGGACGGTCCGGGTGCTCGACCACCTGGACGGCCTGGGCGTGGCCACCCTGAACCGGGACCGGCTGCCGATCGTGGAGATCCCGCTGGCCGATCCCGACGACCTCGACGCGGTCGGGCTGTTCCTGTGGGACGAGGGCATCTACGTCACGCTGGCCGCGCATCCCCTCGTGCCCCGCAACCGGGTGGGTTTCCGCGTCCAGATCACGACGGCCAACTCGGACGAGGACATCGACCGGCTGAACGGGACGCTGACGCGGCTGGCCGCGCGCTTCCCGCTGCGGGCGAAGGGGTGAGGGCACGGTGCCGACCTACAACGACGACGTGGACTGGGACCGCTGGCCGGTCGCCGACTACCTCGAAGAGAACTACCGTGCCCTGCATCCCTCGGACGCCGCGGTCATCGCCCACCACTCCGCGTTCTACCGGCGCCTGCCGCCGGGGAGCATCGAGCGCTCGGTGGAGTTCGGGGCGGGACCCAACCTGTATCCGCTGATCCTCGCCTCGGGGGTGAGCCGCCGGGTGGACGCCGTGGAGACGGGGGCGGGCAACGTGGCCTATCTGGAGCGTCAGCTCACGGTCCGTCCCGACGAGAGCTGGCTGCCCTTCCACGAACTGTGCCGGCGGCTCAACCCCGCGGTGCCGGACACGCTGGCCGGGGCCCTCGCGCCGGTGGAGGTGGTGCGCGGTGACGTCCGGTCGCTGCCGCCGGGGACGTACGGGCTGGCGTCGATGCACTTCGTCGCGGAGGGGGCCACCGAGGACGTCGGCGAGTTCGCGGAGTTCTGCCGGGCGTTCGCGCGCTGTGTCGTGCCGGGCGGGTTCCTGGTGGCGGCCTTCATGGAGAACATGCCGACGTACCGCATCGGTTCCGCGTCCCGCTGGCCCGGCTGTCCCGTGGACCCGCGCACGGTCGAGGAGGTGTTCGCGCCGCTGACGGAGGAGCTGGAAGTGACCCGTATCGACTCCGATCCGACCCTGCCGGACTACGGGGACTCGGGCATGGTGCTGCTCACCGCCGTGACGGCGTCCGGGTCGTGAGGGCGAACGCGGTCTGCACCAGTGCGAGGTGGCTGAACGCCTGGGGGGTGTTGCCCAGTTGGCGGCCCTCGTCCGGGTCCCACTGCTCCGACAGCAGACCGACGTCGTTGCGGATCGCCAGTACGCGTTCGAAGGCGTCCCGGGCCCGCCCCGGCTCGCCGACGGCGGCGAGCGCGTCCGCGTACCACAGGGAGCAGGCCACGGACGTCGCCTCTCCGTCGGGCGCGCCGATCAGGTGCTGGTAGCGCCGGACGAAGCCGCCGTGTTCGAGGGAGCCGATCGCACGCACGGTGCCGCGTATGCGGGCGTCGCGGGCCGGCAGGAACCCCAGGGACGGCATGAGCAGGGCGGAGGCGTCGAGCCGGGTCGAGCCGTAGGCCTGGACGAAGGCTCCCCTGCGGGTGCTCCAGCCGAACCGGCACACCTGCCGGCGCACCTCGTCGCGCAGGGCCGTCCAGGCGTCGGGCACGTCTGCACCGAGCAGGGCGCCGAGGCGCAGCACCCGGTCGGCGGCCACCCAGGTCATCACCTTGGAGTGCACGAACTGCCGGGCCGGGCCGCGGTCCTGCCACAGCCCCTGGTCGGGTTCGCGCCAGTGCTCCTGGAGGTATTCCATGAGGGAGCGGGCCAGGCTCCACACGTGCGGGGGTACGTCGATGCCGGCCCGCAGGGACAGCCAGAGGGTGTCGAGCACTTCGCCGTGCACGTCGAGCTGGCGCTGGCTCACGGCGGCGTTGCCGAAGCGGACGGGGCGCGAGCCCTCGTACCCGGGCAGCCAGGGGGCCTCGGACTCCGGCAGCAGGCGCTGGCCGGCGACGCCGTAGACGGTCTGGAGGCGGGCGGGGTCCCCGGCGACCGCGCGGACCAGCCAGCCGAGCCAGGCGGTGGCCTCCTCGCGGTAGCCGCTGCGCAGCAGGCAGGAGAGGGTGAGGGTGGAGTCGCGCAGCCAGCAGTAGCGGTGGTCGAAGTTGAGGGTGCCGCCGATGCGGGCGGGCAGCGAGGTGGTGGGGGCGGCGACGATGCCGCCGGTGGGTGCGTAGGTGAGCGCCTTGAGGGTGATCAGGGAGCGCACCACGGCCTCGCGCCAGGGCCCTTCGTAGCGGCACTGGGCGGCCCAGCCGCGCCAGAAGGCGACGCTCTCCTTCAGGGCGGTCTCGGCGGGCACGGACAGCGCCGAGGGTGGACTCGCGCGGTGGGACGGCGCCCACACGAGGGTGAGGGCGAGCCGCCGGCCGGCGGTGACGGTGAAGTCGGCGACCGCGGTGCCCGCCTCCGGACGCTGCGTCACCGGTCCGTCGGCGCCCAGCCAGACGGCGTCCGGCCCCGCGACGGCGACGCTGCGGCCCTCGCTGCCGCGGGTCCAGGGCACGACGCGGCCCTGGTGGAAACGGAGCCTGAGTTCGCTGCGCACGGTGACGGCGCCGGACAGCCCTTCCACCACGCGGACGAGGCAGGGGCGTTCGGTGCGGGGCGGCATGAAGTCCGTGACGCGCACGGTGCCGGAGGCGGTGCGCCACTCGGTGTCCAGGACGAGGGTGTCGGGCCGGTAGGCGCGGTGCGTGCAGGGTCGGGTGGCTCCGCGGGGGGCGACCCGCCAGAACCCGTTGTCGGCGGTGCCCACCAGGGCCGCGAGACACGCGGGCGAGTCGAAGCGGGGCAGACACAGCCAGTCGACGGACCCGTTCCTGCCGATCATTCCGGCGGTTTCCAGGTCGCTGAGGAGGGCGTAGTCCTCGATGAGACTGCTCATGATCGGACCCACGCCGTCATACACCTGGCCGCACTTCCAGGTTACGCCCGTCGGCCGTGCCGTGCAGTGGGTGCGGGGCGATGGCCGGGGGCAGTTGGACGGGCACGCCGGTGCCGGGCCGCTGGTTGCGAGGACGGCACGCCCGTCGCGGACGGCGGGTGCCGCCCTCACCGGGCCGTACGACCCTCACCCGGACCCGCGATGCGACGGTCACCGCACGGACTGGCGCGGACCGGGCCGGGCGCCGCCCTCTCCGGGCCGACGGATCCCGGCCGGTAGGCCCTCGCAGAGGGGCCGGTTGGCGCCGGCGGGCCCTGGCCCCGCCGGGCCGGTGGGTGCCTGTCCTCACCGGGCCGGCGGTGTCCGAGGCCGGTACGGCCTCTCGCCGGGATCGCCTGTGGCGCGCGCCGCACCGGCGGGTGCCGTGGGCGAGGCCGGGCCGCCCGGTGACCGCCGCCCGGACCGTGGCGGGGCCGGGCGGCGAACGGTGTATCGGCCGGGGGCCGGGTCAGGCCCGCGCCCCCGGGCGGTAGCGCCGGTACAGGACCGCCCCGCCGAGGACCAGCGCGGCTCCGCCCGCCAGGGCGGGGAGGGTCGCGTCGGCGCCCGTGTGGGCGAGGGCCTCCACGGTCCGCGGCGGCGCCTGCCGCGGGGACGGTTCCGACCGCTCGGGCTCCTCGACGGGGGCGGTGGGCTCCGGCCTCTCGGGCTGCCGCGGCTCCTCGGGACGCTCGCCGGGGCCGTTCACCGACTCGTTGCCCGTGGCCGGGTTGCCGATGCCGACGACGTTGACGCTGTTGCCGCCGACGTTCACGGGAACCTCGACCGGCAGTCGCACACCGTTGCCGGAGAGCACGCCCGGCGAGTCCTGCGTCCCGCCCCCGGCGACCTCGGCGCCGGACGGGCCGGCCGTGCCGGACGAGGCGTCCGCCTCCCCGCTCGCCGTGCCGCCCGTGCCCGTGACGGCGCAGCCGTTGCCCGCGGCGGGGTTGAGGAGCCCGACCACGTTGAGCGTGTTCCCGCACACGTTCACCGGGACGCTCACGGGGACCTGGACGGTGTTGCCGGAGACCGCCCCCGCGGAACCGGCCGCGGAGCCGTCCGCGGTGGCGCCGTCGGCGGCGAACGCCGCGTACGCCGGCAGCGTCACGGCCAGTGCGCCGGAGGCCGCGACAGCGAAGACACCGTTTCGGGTAACCCTTCTCATGAGTTCCCTGCCTTCCAGACATCGTGGCGGGCGCTCGCCCGCACCGGTTAAAACGCGGGCGCACCATCCGAGTTATGGCTTATCAGCCTTTCACTCCGTCGAGTGACCGGTTCATCGAACAACCGCCCATGGGCGCCCCGGGCCCCCTCCGGGCCCGCGAAACCGCCCGGAGGCGAGCCGCCCGAGGCCCGCTTATGGTGAGCGAGGGCGCCGGCCACCGGCCCGCGACGGGGCGCCCCGGGAGGCATCGATGCTGGCCAAGCTGTCGAATCGGCCGTCGGTCCGGCGCCGCGCCGTCACCGCGGCGCTCGGGCTCGCCCTGCTGGGCGCGGGACTGCCCGCCGCGACCGCCACCGGCACCGAACAACCGCACCGGTCCCCGCGACCGGACCTGGCGCGGCACCCCGCAGCGTCCGGGCAGCCGGACCTCTCCCGGCGACCGGACCTCTCCCGGTTCTACGACCAGGACGTCACCTGGTCGGCCTGCGAAGGCATGGACATGCCGAAGGATCTCCAGTGCGGGAAGGTCACCGTCCCCCTCGACTACGGACGGCCCCGCGCCGGCACGCTGGACCTGGCCCTCGCCCGGTACCGGGCGACCGGTGACGCACGGGGCTCGGTGCTGCTGAACTTCGGCGGGCCGGGGGGCTCCGGCGTCAGCGAGCTCGCGGCCGCGGGCAAGGAGTTCATGCACCTCACCAACGGCTACGACGTGGTGACGTTCGACCCCCGCGGCGTCGGCCGGTCCTCACCGGTGACCTGCGGTCCCGCCACGATGCGGATCATCGAGGCGACGGACGGCGACGAGGAGATCGCCGAGCCCAGGGACGTGCTGCGGCACCTGCGGGATGCCGCCGCCGAGTGCGCGAAGCACTCGGGTCCCGTACTGCCCCACATAGGCACGGTCAACGCCGCCCGGGACATGGACGTGATGCGCGCGGCCCTCGGCGACGACCGGCTCAACTACCTCGGTTTCTCCTACGGCACCCGGCTCGGCGCGGTCTACGCCGCCCAGTTCCCCGACAGGGTGGGCCGGGTCGCCCTCGACGGCGTGGACACGTTGACGGAACCGCTCGCCGAGCAGGGCCTGGCCGGTGCGCGGGGGCAGCAGACCGCGCTGGAGAACTTCCTCGCCTGGTGCGCGGAGGACATCGCCTGCCCGTTCGGGCAGGACGCCCGGGAGGCCCGCGGCCAGATCGTCCGGCTCATCGCCTCGATGGACGAGAATCCGGTGCCGTCGGCCTTCGGCGACCCGTTCTCCGGGCAGGACCTGGTCGGCGCCGTCGGCCAGGCGCTCTACAGCCGGGAGCTGTGGCCCCTGCTGGAGCGCGCCCTCGCGCAGTTGCTGGAGGACGGGGACACCCGGGGCCTGGAGAGCTTCACCACCGGCGGCGTGACCTTCCCGGTGCGCGGCGAGAACCGCCGGGACGGCGGCGGCCTCACCGCCGAGGAGGACGTCCCCCTGGACAACCTGCCGGCCGCCCTCATGGCCATCAACTGCGCGGACGACCCCGACCGCCCCGGCGCGGAGCAGGTCACCCGGTCCCTGGGGCGGCTGCGCGAGCGGTACGAGGAGGCCTCGCCGGTCTTCGGCCGCTACCGGCTCACGCAGGTGCTGATGTGCTACGGCCGCCCGAAGGGCACCGACTACATACGCGACGAGGTGCGCGACGTCGACACCGCGAAGATGCTCCTGGTCGGCACGCGGGGCGACCCGGCGACGCCGTACCGCTGGACCGAGGAGACGGCCGGGCGGCTCGGCCCCTCGGCCGTGGTGCTCGACAACAAGGGCGAGGGGCACACCGGTTACGCCTCCTCGGAGTGCGTGCACCGCAAGGTCGACGACTTCCTGCTCTACGGTTCCCTGCCGCCCGACGGCAGCTCCTGCGGCGCCGAGGACCAGGCCGGCTGAGCCGCCGGTCCCGTGGAGCGGGCGCAGTCCATCCGGGTGACACCGATTGCCCCGAATGCCTGATACGTCCATTCGCTCTATGGTGCTGACATGGAGCACGATCTGAGTCCCGCCACCCTCGCCGAGCTGCGGCGCCCCCGCCCGTACCCGGCGGTGTCCGTGCTGACGCCGACGCACCGCCGCGAACCGGACAACGCCCAGGACCCGGTCCGCCTGCGCAACGTGGTCGCCGAGGCCAAGAAACAACTCGAGGACGATCCCGCGGTCACCCGGGAACGGCGCATCGAGGTCGCCAGGGAACTGGACCGGGCCCTCGCCGAGGTCGACCTCGCGCACGCCGAGGACGGCCTGGCGATCTTCGCCGCCCCGGGCGAGCACCAGGTCTGGACGCTGGCCCGTTCCGTGCCCGAGCGCGTGGTGCTCTCGGACACCTTCCTCACCCGCAACCTCGTCGCCGCCCACGCCGCCGAACGGCCGTTCTGGGTGCTGTCGGTCGCGGCCGACCGCGTCACGCTGTGGAACGGCGGCGGAGACCGGGTCGTCGAGGAGCGCAGCGGCGGCTTCCCGATGGACCGGCCGCCGGAGGACTTCGACCCGGAGCGCCAGGAGCGGATCGGCGACACGCCGAGCAGCTTCCGCGAGGAGGGCACCCGCCGGTTCCTGCGCGACGCCGACGCCGCCATGGAGAAGGTGCTGCGCGCCCACCCCCGACCGCTGTACGTCACCGGGCCCGAGGCAGCGCTGTCGCTGTTCGAGGAGGCCGGCGCGATCGCCGCGAACGCGGTGCTCGTCCCGCACGGCGGCCTCGCCCACGGCACCGCCGAGGCCGTACGGCAGGCGGTGCGGCCGGTGCTCGACGACGAGGCGCGCGGCGCCGTCGAGGCCGTCGCCAGGGAACTGGTGGCCGCGCGCGGGCGCAAGGACTTCGCGGCCGGCGTGGACGAGCTGTGGGAGAGCGCGCACACCGGCCGGGTCCGCCTGCTCGCCGTCGAGGAGAACTTCCGGGTGACGATGCGCGAGGACGGCGAGCACCTGACGCCCGCCGACAGCGGCGACCTCGACGCCCGCGAGGACATCGTGGACGAGATCGTCGAGCAGTGCCTGGAGACCGGCGCCGACGTCCGCTTCGTCCCGGACGGCACGCTGGGCGACGTGGACGGCATCGCCGCGGTGCTGCGGTACTGACCCTCCGCGGCCGTCCGCGCGGGCGCCCTTGACGGCCGTGAAACCCTGTTCGCCGTACACGTACCCGACTCCGGGGTGCGCGGCGGACAGGGAGGAGCGGCCGGAGCGTGAGCGGACTTCTGGGTGTGGCGGTCCTGGGCGCGGGCCACATGGGCGCCGATCACATACGACGACTCGACCGAAGGGTGAGCGGTGCCAGGGTCGCCGCCGTCGCGGACCCCGACACGGAGCGGGCGAAGGAGGCCGTGGCCGGGATCGACGGCGTCCTCGTGCACGCGGAGACGCAGGCCGCGCTGGACGCGCCCGGAGTCGAGGCCGTGGTGATCGCCTCGCCCGGCGAGGCGCACGAGGAGGCGCTGCTGGCCGCCTTCGCACGGGGTCTGCCGGTGCTGTGCGAGAAGCCGATGGTGCCCGACTCCGCGGGCGCGCTGCGCGTGGTGGAGGCGGAGGCGCGGCTCGGCCGCAGGCTGGCGCAGATCGGTTTCATGCGGCGCTACGACACCGAGTACCGGGAACTGAAGTTGCTGCTGGACGGCGGGCGGCTGGGCCGGCCGCTGATGCTGCACTGCGTGCACCGCAACGTCTCCTCCCCGCCGGACTTCACCTCGGCGATGCTGGTCAACAGCTCCGTGTCGCACGAGATCGACGCCGCCCGCTGGCTGCTGGGCCAAGAGCTGACCGCAGTGACCGTGCTGCGGCCGCGGCCGTCCGGGGGCGCGCCCGCGGGGCTGCTCGACCCGCAGTTCGTGGTCTTCGAGACCGACGGGGGCGCCCTGGTGGACGTGGAGGTCTTCGTCAACTGCGGCTTCGGCTACGAGGTCCGCTGCGAGGCCGTCTGCGAGGCGGGCAGCGCCCGGATCGGCGAGGCGCGCACCATGACGGTGACCCGGGCGGGCGGCGCCGGGCAGGAGGTGCCGCAGGACTGTCTCGTGCGGTTCGCGGACGCCTACGACCGCGAGGTGCGGGCCTGGGTCGACGCCACCCGGCGGGGGCGGGTCACGGGGGCGAGCGCGTGGGACGGATACGCGGCCTCCGTGGTCGCCGAGGCCGGCGTACGGGCCCTGGAGACGGGCGTCCGCACGGTGGTCGAGACGGCTCCCCGCCCGGCGCCGCACTCCCCGGCCTAGAACAGGGATCCGTCGAACGTCCGGGCGACGATGCCCCGGAGCGCCGAGGACCCCCAACTCGCGTAGATGAGCTACGACTTGATGCGCCGAGCGCGTACACCGGGAACGCGCCCGGGCCACTTCGGCAGGACACTGGCATATGCCGGAAGCACCACCGGATCGTGTGCTGCCAAATCCCTTACGGCGCGTCGTGGGCTGTGCAACAGTCGTAGCGGTCGTTACGCCCCCCTTCGGTCCCGCCCTGGTCGACCGTCAGCACACCGGAGTGCGTCATGTCGTCTCCCCTCTCCGCGGACCGCCCGGCCGCCCCACCGCCGGAACGCGGCTCGGTCGAGGCACTGATCACTCAGGCGCGGCGGCTGCGGGGCGACGTGGACGCCGTACGGCGGGGAATGCGGTGCGACACGGCGGACCCACGGGGACGATGGCAGCGAGCGCTGTACGAGCTGGCGCTGCATCAGCTCAGCGACCTCGACGCGCACCTGGCACAACTGCGGGACGGCCCGGCGCCCGCGCCCCGGAGCGGATCACTGATCGGCCGGGTCGGCAGCGCGGAGTGGAACCTGCTGACCGACGAGGCCGACTGGTCCGGGGAGCTGTACCGGATCCTCGGCCTGGACCCGGCCGCCACCGCCCCGCTCGGCCTCGACGAACTGCCGTCCCGGGTGCTCCCCGCGGACCGGCCGAAGCTGACCGCGATGGTCACGGACTGCCTCGTGGACGCCCGGCCCGTCGACGGTGAGTTCCGCGTCGTACGCCCCGACGGCACCGTGCGCACCGTGCACATGATGGGCGAGCCCGTGCTCGACGCCGACGGCAGCACCGCCTCGATGTGGGCGGTGCTGCGGGACGTCAGCGAACTGCGCCGCAGCCAGCGGGCGGTGAGCGAGACCCGTGACTCGCTCCACCGCCGCCCGTGGCCCGCGGGCGACGAGCGGCGGGCCGCGACGGAACCGCGGGAGGCCGTGCCGCGCTCCTGGCGCGCCCTCCTGCGGTTCCCCGCGCGGGACCGGCCCGCCCTGGACCTCGCCGCCGCGCACCTGCCCGCACCCGGCGCCCCCGGGGGCGGCGGCTGGTACGACGCGTGCGCGCTCGCCGGCGACGGGACCCTGCTCAGCGTCGGCGAACTCGCCGGCTCCGCCCCCGACGGCACCCACCTGCTGCTCGGAGCCCTGCGCGGCCTGGCCGCGGCGGGCACCCCGCCCGAGGACGTGCCGGATCTGCTCGGCAGGCTGCTCGAGGACACCGCGCTGCCGCCCCTCGCCGGCGTCCTGTGCTGCGGCTACCGGCCCGGCACGCGCACCCTGACGTGGGCGCACGGCGGACACCCCGTCCCGCTGCTGTTCCGCGACGGGACGGGGCGCGCGCTGAGCGGGCGGACCCGGGAGACCCTGGAGACCGGTGACCTGCTGCTCCTGCACACCCGCGGCCTGGTGCCCGGGCGGCGGGGACAGGACCCGCGGGCAGGACGGGACCGGCTCCTCGCCCTCGCCCCGCGACTGGCCGACGTGCGCTCGGCGCGGGACGGCGTACGGATCCTGACGGAGGAGTTCGGCACACCCGTGCGTGAGGGCGACGCCTGCCTGCTGGTCGCGCGGGTGACCGCGTAGCAGCGGCTCCGGCGCTACGCCTGTGCCGTCCGGCCGCCCTTCTGCCCGCCCTTGGGCGAGCCCTTGGCCGCAGCCTTGGACGAGCCCTTGGCGGACCTCGCCCTGGGCAGCGCGAGTTCGATCTCCTCCCGCAATTCCTGGATCTTCGGATAGCCCGCGTACTCGGCGGTGAGCCGGTACATCTCGCGCAGCCGGTCCCAGGTCCGCTGGGAGGAGTTGGAGCCCATCGACATCAGGGCCAGCCGGGCGTAGCGGTCCGCCTGTTCCGGGTCGTCCGCGATGAAGCAGGCCGACGCCATGGACAGATGGTCGAAGATCTTCGACCGCTCGCGGCCGTCGACCCGCAGCTCCAGCGCCTTCTCGGCGTAGTGCCGGGCGTGCACCGCCGCGCCCGGGTCGAACTCCGCCAGCGTGCGGTAGGCGAGCGCCGTCATGCCGTACAGATCCTCGTCCTTGAAGGTCTGCATCCAGTCCGGCGGCTCGGTGTCGTTCCGGTCGGAGACGAACAGGTCCTCGGCCTGCCCGAGCGTGCGGCGCATCGCCTGGCCCTTGCCCATCGACGCCTGCGCCCACGCCTCGATGGTGTGGAACATCGCCCGGGTGCGCGGCAGCAGTCGGTCGCCGGAGCCGGACTGGGCGAGCTTCATCAGGTCCAGCGCCTCGTCGGGCCGGCCCAGGTGCACCATCTGGCGGGCCGCCCGGGACAGGGCCTCCCCGGCCCGGGGACGGTCGCCGCCCTCGCGGGCGGCGTGCGCGGCGATGACGAAGTACTTCTGCGCCGTGGGTTCCAGGCCCACGTCGTGGGACATCCAGCCCGCGAGGACGGCGAGGTTGGCGGCGACGCCCCACAGGCGCCGCTGGAGATGCGGCGGGTGGTGGTAGGCGAGGATGCCGCCCACCTCGTTGAGCTGGCCCACCACCGCCTTGCGCTGGAGCCCGCCTCCCCGGGCGGCGTCCCAGGCGCGGAACACCTCCACCGAGCGCTCCAGTTCCTCGATCTCCTGCCACCCGACGGGGGCGGCCTCGTACCGGTCGAACCCGGCGGGGTCCGCGTGCAGGGGGTCGGTGGAGTGGGGGGCTTCGGCAGCAAGGGCCGGGTCGGTGTGCAGCCAGTCGTGCATGGCGCTGCTGAGTGCTGATCCCGCGGCGAGCGCGGCACCCGCGCCCACCAAGCCGCGTCGGTTGAGCATGAGGTCCATTCCCGTGAATTCGGTGAGGACCGCCGCTGTCCGCTCGGGCGCCCACGGCACGCCGTCGGGATGCTGCTCGCTCCCGCCGTCCGGCTGCCGTTTCCCCGCACGCCCGTGCCGGACCAGACCCAGGTCCTCGATGGTCACGACACGGCCGAGACGCTCGGTGAACAGAACCGCCAGCACCCGCGGTACCGGATCGCGCGGGATCTCTCCCATGTCGATCCACCTCCGCACCCGCGAGGTGTCGGTCGCGAGCTGGGGGTGGCCCATGGCCGCCGCCCGCCGGTTGACCAGCCTCGCGAGTTCGCCCTTGGACCAGCCGGCCAGGCCGAACAGGTCCGACAGACGGGTGTTGGGTTCTCCGCTCACGTCAAGCCCCCAGGTTCTCGGCTGAGTTGACAGTAGCCCGGTGGGGGTTGCCGGGCGACTATTCGCCACCGTTCGCCAGGGTGCGCCAGATGGTGTGCCACGGGCGGCCGGGTGTCAGGTAGGAATGCGCCACCTGACCCGGTCACCGCGGGGGTACTCCCCAGGGTGGCCTCCGGCGGCCGGGCGGGTGGCGCGACGGCTTCTCGGAAGGCGCGCCCGTTCCGGCGGGCGGCGCCTCCAGACAGGCACAGCAGGCACACGAAGGGATCTGTATCGCCCATGTACGCAGCATCGTCCTCCGTGGCCGCCCCGCAGCGATCGCTCCACCCCCGCCCGGCGGGTGGCGGCCCCTACCTCGCCCCCGCGCGTCCGGCGGCCCCGGTGCTCGGGGCGGGCAGGGCACGTCGGGGCCCGGGAGCCGGCGCGCAGCCGCTCAGCGGCAGAATCGACCTGTCCGGCGCCCAGGGTGCCGAGCTGCGCACGGCGATCGCCTCCGTGCACCGGATCTGCCCCGAGTTCACCCCGGTGCAGGTGCTGCGCCGCAGCGGGCGGTCCGTCCTCCTGGTCGGCACGACCGGACGCAGCACGGCGGTGGCCAAGTGCTTACTGGACCACTCCCCCGCGTGGTCGGAGCGGATCCGGCACGAGATAGGGGCATACCGCTCGTTCGTCCGGCTCCGCCCTCCGGTGCGGGTGCCGAGGCTGATCGCGGCGGATCCGGACAACGGCACACTGGTGATCGAGCGGATGCCGGGGCGTCCCGCGGCACTGCACCGGCACCCGAGGGAGGCGCCGCCGCGGACGGACATCAGGGCGGCGCTGGGGGCGATCTGCCGGCTCAACGCCTGGCGCCCGCCGGCGGGGACCTTCGACGCCCCGCTGGACTACGCGGCGCGGATCTCCCGCTACCACGAACTGGGGCTGCTCACCGACCGGGACCTGGGGGACCTCCAGAAGCTGCTGCACGGCATCGCCCACGCGGCGGGGCGCCAGGGCATGGGGCAGTTCTGCCACGGCGACGCGCTGCTGTCCAACATCCTGATGTCGCCGGCCGGTCCGGTGCTGGTCGACTGGGAGCACGCGGGCTGGTACCTGCCGGGGTACGACCTGGCGACCCTGTGGTCGGTCCTCGGTGACGCCCCGGTGGCCCGCCGCCAGATCAGCCAGATCGCCCAGGCCCAGGGGACCGCGGCGCGCGACGCGTTCCTGGTGAACCTGATGCTCGTGCTGACGCGGGAGATCCGCACGTACGAGACGGCCGTGCAGCGGTCGATGCAGGAGGCGGCGCCGGCTCCCGCGGGCGCCGTGCCGTCCGGTGAGGAGCAGCGGCTGCTGCTGCGGCGGCTGCACGACGACTGCCAGTTGGCCCGGCGGGCCGTACGCGCGGCGGTCGGCACGCGCTGACGCGGCCGGCGGCGAAGCGCGCGACGGGAATCCGCGGTGCGCCCTCGAGGGCGCACCGCGGATTTCGTCTGTCCGGGACGGTCCGCCAGGGTCATTGGTGTACGCCAGTGACGCCCCGCAGGCCCGCGTGCCGCCGCCGCGAAACTCGCCGCGCCCCCAGCTGACATGGGAAATCACCCCGCGGTCGGCATGATTGACGGATCGTCGGACCGGCGGGTACCACTGACCCCACGTCCGGACCCGCACGCCCCGTCACGCCCGACCGTCACAGGAGGCCGCTTTGCGAGGATCCGCCACCGTTCCCCAGCCCTCTCCCGACGGCAGACGCCTCCGTGCGACGGCGGGTGCCCTGGCCGCCGCGGCACTGGTGCTGCCGCTGCTCGGCGCGGCCCCGCCCGCCGAGCCGGCAGGGGCGCCGCCCGCCCCGGACCGGCTCCAGCGGGCGTTCGCCGCGGCGGCGGCCGAGTACCACGTGCCGCAGTCCGTCCTGCTCGGCGTCTCCTACCTCCAGTCCCGCTGGGACGCGCACGCCGGGGCGCCGAGCGTGACCGGCGGCTACGGCCCCATGCACCTCACGGACGCCCGGACCGCGCTGGCCGGGGCGTCGCACCACAGCGAGGGCACGGAGGATCCGCGCGGCGACGACGCCCGCCCCCCGCTGCGCCCGCGTGAGGCGCGGCCCCCGGCGGCCGGTGCGCTGCCGGCCCGGCTGACCACGCTGCCGAGGGCGGCCGAGCTGACCGGCCTGAGCCCCGGGGAACTGCGCACCGACCCGGCCGCGAACGTGGCGGGCGGTGCCGCCCTGCTCGCCGCCGCGCAGCGGGAGGCGGGCGAGCCGCTCAGCGCGGACCCGGCGGACTGGTACGGGGCGGTGGCCCGCTTCTCCGGCGCCGACGACTCCGCGACGGCGGCGGCGTACGCGAACGACGTGTTCGAGGTGATCCGCACGGGTGAGCGGCGGACCACGGACGCCGGCCAGCGGGTCGCGCTGGCCGCCCGCCCGGACGTGGCGCCGGACACGGCGCAGCTCGCGCGCACCGGCCTGCGGGCCGCCGCCTCGGCCGGCACCGAGTGCCCGCGGTCGGTGTCCTGCGAGTGGATCCCGGCGCCGTACGAGGAGTTCGGGGACGGCGACTACGGAAACCACGACCTGGGGAACCGCCCCGCCTCCCAGCGCATCCGGTACATCGTCGTGCACGACACGGAGGGCGCCTGGGACGGCGTGCTGAACATGGTGCAGGACCCGACGTACGTGTCGTGGAACTACACGCTGCGCTCCACCGACGGCCACATCGCCCAGCACGTGAAGGCGGAGGACGTGGCCTGGCACGCGGGCAACTGGTACGTCAACGCGAACTCCGTCGGCCTGGAGCACGAGGGCTTCCTCGCCGAGCCGGACGCCTGGTACACGGAGGCGATGTACCGGTCGTCGGCCCGGCTGGTGAAGTACCTCGCCCGGAAGTACGGCATCCCGCTGGACCGCCAGCACATCCTGGGCCACGACAACGTGCCCGGCCCGACCACGTCCACGGTCCCGGGCATGCACACCGACCCGGGCCCGTACTGGGACTGGCGGCACTACTTCCGGCTTCTGGGCCGCCCCTTCGAGCCGACCGCGGGACCGAACTCCCCCATGGTGACGATCCGGCCCGACTACGCGGCGAACCGCCCGGAGTACACCGGCTGCGACACGGCCGGCGAGCCCTGCGCGGCGCACGGCTCCAGCGAGGTGCGGCTGTACTCCGACCACGACGTGAACGCGCCGCTGATCAAGGACATCGGCCTGGGCTCCGCCCCGACGACCGGCGTGAACGACCTGTCCTCGCGGGTCTCCACGGGCCAGCAGTTCGCGGTGGCCGACCGGTGGGGCGACTGGACCGCGATCTGGTACCTGGGGCAGAAGGCCTGGTTCCACAACCCGGGGCGCAGCCCGGCGGCGGTTCCCGCGTCCGGCCGGCTGATCACCCCGCGCGCCGGTCTGGAGAGCGTGCCGGTGTACGGGCGCGCCTATCCCGAGAAGGCCGCCTATCCGGCGGGAGTGCCCGCCCAGGCCGTGTCACCGCTGCGGTACACGCTGCCGAAGGGGCAGAAGTACGTGGCCGGTGACAAGGTGCCCGGCGAGTACTTCTACGCGGTCACCTTCGACGAGGCGAACCACCGGGTGGTGACCGGCCAGGACCTGTACTACGAGATCCAGTACGGCCACCGGGTCGCGTACGTGCGCGCCGCCGACGTCACGCTCGTCCCCGCGCGGTAGCCGCCGGTCAGCCCTGCTGGAAAAGCTCCGCCGGGAGCGGCTTCAGCAGGGCGTACAGGTCGTCGGTGATGGGGCGGTCCCAGGCGGCGATGGTCACCAGGACGCCGTCGCTGCGGTCGAACTGCACACAGGAGATCCGGCTCTCGGAGAGCTTGAGGCGGCGCACGATGAGCAGGTTGTCGCCCTGCATCACCGGGACGTCCTCGGTGCCGACGACGGTGATCTCCTCGTCGTTCTCCAGGGCGAGGAGGAGCTGGCCCACCTCGAAGGGGATCTCGCCCTCGGGGACGTCGCGGGCCGGGGAGCCCTCCGGCAGATTGCCGATGATCATGGCGGGGCCGCGGCCGCCGAACAGGTCGTAGCGCAGGAAGACGCCCTGGCAGCTCCCGTCGGGGGCGGGCAGCAGTCCGGCGCCCAGGTTCCCGGGCCAGTCACCCGGGTCCATGGCCAGTACGTCGAAGTCGGGCCCGGCGGGCGTGGCACTGCGGCGGCGGAGGAACGACATGCCGCCATGGTACGTGGCCGGGCCCCCCGGACGGAGTGCGGGCGGGCGTCCGGTGCGCGCGGTGCCCGGCGGCGGGTGCGCCGGGTCGCCGGCGAGCCGTGCGCGCTCACTCCTGCGCCGGGGCGGGTGGCACCACCGCGACCGGGGACGCCGCGTGCAGCAGGACTGCGTGGGTGACCGACCCCATCATGCGGGCGGGGGCCAGCAGCCGGCGGCGGTGCCGGCCGACGACGACCAGGTCGGCGTCGCGGGAGGCGGCGACGAGGTGCCCCGCCGCGTCCCCGGCCAGGACGGACGTGTCGGCGCGGACGCCGGGGTGGCGTCCCCGGTAGGGCGCGAGGCAGCCGTCGGCCAGGACACGGGTCTCGCTCTCGACGGAGACCTCGTCGATCACCAGAGGCATCATCTGGCCCGCGGCGGCCCAGGTCTGCACCGGCCAGGGGTAGGCGGCCACGACCTGGAGGCGGGCGCCACGCCGCTCGGCCTCGGCGAAGGCGAAGGACAGCAGCGCGTCGTCGGGGCTGTCCACGAGCAGGCCGACGACCACCCTCGGGCCGGGCTCGGCCGGTGGCTCGCCGTGCACCTCGCGGCCGGGGCGGGGCACCACGACGACGGGGCATTCGGCGTCCCGGGCGGCGGCCATGCCGTTGGAGCCGAGCAGCAGGCTGGCGAAGCCGCCGCGGCCCCGGGAGCCGAGCACCAGCAACTGGGCGTCGGCGCCCAGTTCGGGCAGGACGGCGCCCGGTACGCCCTCCATGCTCAGGTACTCGGTCCGCGGCGCGCCGGCCCGCTCGCCCAGGTGGGCACGGGCCTCCTCGAGCACCGGGTCCTCGCCGGTGTCCGGTGGGCCCGCGACCAGCACGTCGGTCTGCGCCCAGGCGGCGTACTGCCGTACGTGCACCACCCGCAGCGGCGCCCCGCGCCCGCGGGCCGCGTCGAGGGCCCAGTCCAGGGCGCGCAGGCTGTCCTGCGAACCGTCGACCGCCGCGATGACCGGCAGGGTGCTCATGGGTTCCTCACCTCCGGGAGTACGACCTTCCCCCCTCGGACGCCAGCCTCGCTCAGGCGTCGGCCCCGACGGGGCGCTCACGGTCGCGTGTCCGGAAAACGGGGCGGAACACCCCCGGATCGGCCGGACGGCTCCGGCCTCGGTTCCTCGCCCCGCCGGGTCAGGTGAGGTCGAACTCCCCTTCCCGCGCTCCGGAGACGAACGCGCCCC
Organism: Streptomyces sp. NPDC018947; assembly: GCF_044390505.1. Classification (NCBI taxonomy): domain Bacteria; kingdom Bacillati; phylum Actinomycetota; class Actinomycetes; order Kitasatosporales; family Streptomycetaceae; genus Streptomyces; species Streptomyces sp. NPDC018947. The sequence goes on along the minus strand of NZ_JBIRZD010000015.1, from coordinate 129,758 downwards.
ACTCCGCGGGGGTGAAGATCAGGGAGGGGCTGCCCGGGCTGCCGCTGTTGCGCATGGCGATGAACCCCTCGACGAAGGCGATCTGGACATCCCCCAGGCCCCGGCTGCTGGACTGCCACTGCGCGTTGCTGAGATCCAGCTCCGGCTTGTGCCAGCCCATGAGCGGGCGCTGGTGGGTGGTGCTGTCGGCCACGTCCGTGCTCCTCCCTCTGTCGTCGTCCGCGGGCCAGCCTAGCGACCGGTCCGGACGGCCGACAGGCCGCACGAGGGGCTCCTTTCGGGGGATCCGCGCCCCCGCTTCCCGGTGCCGGACGGCTCAGCCGTCCCCGAGGAAGGCGGCGACCCGGTGGACGAAGCGGCGCGGGTCGTCGAGCCAGGGGTAGTGCCCGGCTCCCTGCTGGACCGCGACCTCGGCGTGCGGGAGGACGCGGGCGGCACGCCGGGCGAGTTCCGGACGGGGCCCGCCGTCGAGTTCGCCCGCGAGGACGAGGACGCGGGCGGTGCAGCGGGCGAGGGCGGCGCGGGTGGCGGGCGGGTCGAAGGCCTCCGGGGACAGGAAGACGTCGGCGGCCTCGTCGTTGGTCTCCTCGTCGCCGCGGGCCTCGTGGGCGCGGGCGGTGTCGTCCCAGCGCCCGTGGAAGAAGGGGGCGAAGGCCGGGTCGTAGTCGCCGGTCCCGGCCGGCCAGGCCCGGAAGGGCCCGTACGCCTCCTCGAACCAGGGTTCGTCCTCGCGCAGCAGCGCCGCCGCGAGCCGGTCCTCGGCGGTGGCGGGCATCCCGAGCGCCCACGGCGTGGCGGTGACCAGGACGAGCCGCCGGACGCGGGTGGGGTGACGGGCCGCGTACAGCAGGGCGAGGCTGCCGCCCGCCGAGTGCGCGAGGACGTCCATGCGCTCCAGGCCGAGGTGGACACGCAGTGCCTCCACGTCGTCCACGAGCCGGTCGCAGCGGTACGTCGCCGGGTCCGCGGGGACGGCGGAGTCGCCGGTGCCGCGCAGGTCGAGCAGGACCAGGCGCCGGTGGTCCGCGAGACCGCCGAGGTCGCCCAGGTAGGCGGAGGCCCGCATGGGGCCGCCCGGCAGGACGACCAGGGGCTCCCCCTCGCCCCGGACGTGGTGGGCGAGCGGGGTCCCGTCGTACGCGGTGAAGATCGGCATGGCGTCGATCATGACCGCCGCCCGCATCGCGCCGCAACGGGGTTGCCGCGCCGCCGCCGTCAGGATCCGAGGATCTCGCCGGCCGGGGTGAAGCGGTGCGCGGACGGCTCCAGCGCCTCGTGGAGGTGGCCGAAGTACTCCGTCTGCGCGGTCCCGCCGAGCACCGCCGAAAGGAAGGCGAGGCATCCGGTGTCGTGGTGCTCCCACAGGGGGCCGCGGCCCTCGTTGCAGAGGACCGTCCAGTCGTCGGGATGCCGCCCGGGGAGCACCAGCCAGTACAGGAAGGCGCCCGTGCCTTCCTCGTGCGCCCACGGCAGGACACGCGCGCCCTCCTCCAGCAGGCAGGCGGGCCTCTCCTCGCCCGCGCCCCACAACCGGGCGAGTGTCCCGTCCTGTTCGGCGGTCCGGGCGAGCAGGTCGCAGTCGTCGTGGGCGGAGCCGGGCACGAGCAGCCAGACCATCTCGTCGAAGACGCCGTCGCCGTACGTCTCCACGAGCCGCTTGTAGTCGGAGGGCAGCGCCGTGCCCAGGGCCCGTTCGGCCCCGGCCCAGTCCACGGCGGGCGGCGGCCCGGTGGGCGGCGGGCACATACGGACGAGTGCGTCGAGCGCTGTCACCCGCCGGACCCTATCGGAGGGGGCGCAGGCGCGGCCGCACGCGGTCCTCAGGAACCGGCGAAGCGGTCGCGCAGCTCCCGTTTGAGGATCTTGCCGCTGGCGTTGCGGGGCAGGGTGTCGACGAACAGGACCCGCTTGGGGGCCTTGAAGGGCGTCAGCCTGTCGCGGGTGTGGGCGATCAGTTCGTCCTCCGTGACCTCGCCGCGGCGGACGACGACCGCCGTGACCGCCTCGATCCAGCGTTCGTCGGGCAGCCCCACCACGGCGGCCTCGGCGACGGCCTCGTGGGTGTAGAGGGCGTCCTCCACCTGGCGGGAGGCGACCAGCACGCCGCCGGAGTTGATGACGTCCTTCACCCGGTCGACGATGGTGAGGTAGCCGTCGGCGTCCCGCACGGCGAGGTCGCCGGAGTGGAACCAGCCGTCGCGGAAGGCCGCTTCGGTCTCCTCGGGCTTGTCCCAGTAGCCCTCGCACAACTGCGGGGAGCGGTAGACGACTTCGCCGGGGGTCCCGTCGGGCACGTCCTTGCCGTCCTCGTCGACCACCCGTGCCTCGACGAACAGGACGGGCCGGCCGCAGGAGTCCATGCGGCCCTCGTGCTCGCCGGGGCCGAGGACGGTGGCGAGGGGACCGATCTCGCTCTGGCCGAAGCAGTTGTAGAACGCCAGGTGCGGCAGGCGCTCGCGCAGGCGCTCCAGCACGGGCACCGGCATGATCGACGCCCCGTAGTAGGCCTTGCGCAGGCCGTCGAGGTCGCGGGTGGCGAAGTCGGGGCGGCCCGCGAGGGCGATCCACACCGTGGGCGGCGCGAACAGGCTGTCCACGCGGCCGGCCTCGATCAGGTCGAGGAGGCGGTCCCCGTCCGGGGCGTCCAGGATGACGTTGGTCGCGCCGACGGCGAGGTAGGGCAGCAGGAAGACGTGCGTCTGCGCCGAGTGGTAGAGGGGCAGCGCGTGCGCGGGGCGGTCGTCCGCGGCGAGGTCCAGCGCGGTGATGGCGCTGAGGTACTCGTGCACCAGGGCCCGGTGCGTCATCATCGCGCCCTTGGGCAGCGCGGTGGTGCCCGAGGTGTACAGGAGCTGCACCAGGTCCTCGCCGTCGGGCTCGGGCCCGTCGTACGCGGGTGCCGCGGCCAGCAGGTCGAGCAGGGAGCCGTCGGCGTCGCGCAGCGGCAGGACGGGCACGCCCTCGGGCAGGCGTCCGGCGAGGTCCGGGTCGGCGAGGACGAGCGCGCTGCCGGACTGGCCGACGAGGTAGGCGAGGTCGTCGCCGGTGAGGTTCTGGTTGACGGGGACGTGCACGAGGCCGGCGCGGGCGCAGGCGAGGAAGGCGATCAGATAGGCGTCGGAGTTGTGCCCGTAGGCGCCGACCCGGTCGCCGGGCGCCAGTCCGCGCTCCCTCAGGACGCTCGCCGCGCGGGAGACCGCGGTGTCGAGTTCCTCGTACGTCCAGGTGCGGTCGCGGTACTCCACCGCGACGCGTGCGGGGGTGCGGCGGGCGCTGCGTCGCAGCACCCCGTCGACCGTGCTGCGGTGTCCGGGCTTCATGAGCTGATCCTGGGCCGGGCGGCTGGGCGGGTCAAGCCACCCGGCGCGGAACGTCCGGGCCGGTCGGAAGCGGGTCACGTCGCGCTGTCGGGAGCGGGACGTCCCGTCGTCCCCCACGCCGAGGGGGTGCGCCGGGCCGGGCCGTCCCGCCGCCCGTGCGGCGGGCACCGTGCGCCCACGGCCCCCCGGGTCCCGCGCGACCCATTGACACGACCCGTCACTGACAGGAAAGTTTCACTCCGCACGGCGATCCGGGAAAGATACTTTCAGCTTCGGCGGCGGGAGGCTCTTCGATGGCCGGTCAGGGGACGAGCGGATTCAGCCGACGGCAACTGGGCGCCGGGGCCCTGGCGTTGGGCGGTGCGCTGGCCATCGCCCCGTTCGCGGCCGGACCCGCGCGGGCCGCCGCGGACAGGTCCGGCCACCCGACCCTGAGCCGCGGTTCGGCGGAGCGGGCCGGGCTGCTGCGCGGACACCTGCGCCAACTGGTCAGCGACGCCGAGGCGTTCCTCGGCCCCTCCCCCAAGCACCCGTGGTACGCGGGCGCCGTGCTCCTCGCCGGGCGCGGCGGCACGGTGGCGCTGCACGAGCCGATCGGCATGGCGGTGCGCTACCGGGCGTACGACGAGGCGACCGACACCGGCGTGGAGTTCCCGGCCGGGCAGCAGATCCCCATGGCCGAGGACACGGTGTTCGACCTGGCGTCGATCTCCAAGCTGTTCACCTCGCTGCTCGCCGTGCAGCAGATCGAGCGGGGAGCACTGGAGCTGGAGGCGCCGGTCGCCTCGTACCTGCCGGACTTCGGGCGTGCGGGCAAGCGGGACGTGACGTTACGTCACCTGCTGACCCACACCTCGGGTTTCCGTGCGTGGATCCCGCTCTACAGCGCGCCGACGTACGAGGAGAAGGTCCGACTGGTCTTCGACGAGGCGCCGGTCAGCCCGCCCGGCACCGCGTACCTCTACTCGGACCTGAACATGATCTCGCTCCAACTGGTGCTGGAGGAGGTCACCGGCCGCACGCTGGACGTCCTGTTGCGCGAGGAGGTCACCGGCCCCCTCGGACTGCGCCGCACGCGCTACAACCCGCCCGCCTCCTGGCGGCCGAAGATCGCGGCCACCGAGGACGCCCGGCGGCCCTGGTCCGGCCTCGACCGGGGGCTGGTGTGGGGCGAGGTGCACGACGAGAACGCCTTCAGCCTGGGCGGGGTCGCCGGCCACGCGGGGGTGTTCTCCTGCGCGTGGGACCTCGCGGTGCTCGGCCGTACCCTCCTGAACGGCGGCGTCTACGGGCGGGCGCGGATCCTGCGGCCCGAGTCGGTGGAGCTGATGTTCACGGACTTCAACACCGACTTCCCCGGCGACGAGCACGGCCTCGGCTTCGAGCTCTACCAGCACTGGTACATGGGCGCCATGGCCACCCCGCGCACGGCCGGGCACACCGGCTTCACCGGCACCTCGCTGGTGCTCGACCCGACGACCGACTCGTTCCTGGTGGTTCTCGGCAACTCCGTCCATCCGGTGCGCAGTTGGCGTTCGGGGTCGGCCCCCCGGGTCGCCGCCGGCACCAACATGGCGCGTGCGGTGCCCGTCCGCCCGGCGCACGGGCGTACCGCCTGGTTCTCGGGCACGGCGAACTCCGCGTCGGCCACCCTCACGCTGCCCGCGCTGGACACCTCCGCCGGGCGGGCGCGGCTGCGGTGCGCGCTGTGGTGGGACACCGAGCCCGGGTCGGACCCGCTCGCCCTGGAGGCCTCCACGGACGGCGGCGCCACCTGGCGGCCGGTGCCCTTCACGACCACGCGCCGCGGCGGGGAGCCCGAGGCGCATCCGGCCGGCGCGGTCTCGGGGTGGTCGGGGCGCGCGTGGCACCGGCTGACGGCGGAGCTGCCGGCCGCGCGGGGGCTCGTCCTGCGCTGGCGGTACACCACCGACCGGCTGTACGTGGGCCGCGGGGCGTACGTCGACGGGCTGCGCCTGGAGGCGGCCGACGGCGTCCTGTTCGACGGCGCGCGTCCGGCGGACGCGGCGCGGATCGAGGCGGTGGGCTGGACGCCGTCGGCCGACTAGACCGGGCCCGGGCCGGCCTCCGCGGCGGGGCCGGCCCACGGGGGCGGGGCTATCCGTTGAACACGGCCTTCTGCACCTCGTTCGGCCCGTCGAAGCGGTTCTCCTTCAGGCCGTCGAGACGGCTGACGACCTTGTCGTCGGCCTTGTTCCTGCGGGCGCAGTCGACGAGCGCCTTCTTGTCCGCCGGGTAGTCCATGCCGCTGAGGGCCTTCTGCAGGTCGATGGGGCTGAGGTCCGCCATGACGGGCTCCTTGTCGTACGGATCATGCGTCCGGAATTTCCGTTATGTCGCGGTACCCGGACCGGCCCGACACATGCGTCCGGTCCCCCTCTCAGCCGTGCTCCAGGACGGCCATCGCCGCGTTGTGCCCCGGCACCCCGCTCACCCCTCCCCCGCGCACCGCGCCCGCCCCGCACAGCAGGACGTTCGGCTGCCCGGTCTCCACACCCCAGCGGCCGGTGCCCTCGGCGGCATGGGGCCAGGACAGCTCGCGGTGGAAGATGTTGCCGCCGGGCAGCCGCAGGTCGCGCTCCAGGTCCAGCGGCGATCTGGCCTCGATGCAGGGCCGTCCGTCGGCGTCGGTGGCGAGGCAGTCCGCGAGGGGCTCGGCCAGATGGGCGTCGAGCTGGGCGAGCGTCGCCTTCAGCAGCTCGTCCCGGACTGCGTCGTTGTCGTGGGCGAAGAGCCGGGCGGGGGTGTGGAGACCGAACAGGGTGAGGGTGTGCAGGCCCCGCTCGGCGAGGTCGGGGGCGAGGATCGTGGGGTCGGTCAGCGAGTGGCAGTAGATCTCGGAGGGCGGCGCGGCCGGCGGCTCGCCGGCCGCGGCGTCGGCGTAGGCGGCGGCCAGTTGCTCGTAGCCCTCCGCGATGTGGAAGGTCCCGGCGAAGGCCTCGCGCGGGTCGGCCGCGGGATCGCGCAGTCTCGGCAGCCGCGTCAGCAGCATGTTGACCTTGAGCTGGGCGCCCTCTGCGGGCGCGGGCGGCGCCTGGCCGGCGAGGGCGGCCAGCTCGCGCGGCGCGGCGTTCACCAGGACGTGGCGCGCGGCGGCGACGCCCTCGCCGTCGGCCGTCCGGTAGGTGACCTCGGCCGTCGTCCCGTCCGTGTCGACGCGTACCGCCTCGTGCCCGGTGGCGAGCACGGCGCCCGCTGCGCGCGCCGCACCGGCCAGGGCGTCGGTGAGGGCGCCCATGCCGCCGACGGGGACGTCCCAGGCGCCCGTGCCGCCGCCGATCACGTGGTACAGGAAACAGCGGTTCTGCCGCAGCGTGGGGTCGTGGGCGTCGGCGAAGGTACCGATCAGCGCGTCGGTGAGGGCCACTCCCCGTACCAGGTCGTCCGCGAAGTGCTCCTCGATCGCGACGCCGACCGGCTCCTCGAACAGGGCCCGCCAGGCGTCCTCGTCGTCGATCCGGCGGCGCAGCTCGTCCCGGGTGGGCAGTGGTTCGGTGAGGGTCGGGAAGACCCGGCGGGCGACGTGACCGGTCATGCCGTAGAAGCGCTGCCAGGCGGCGTACTCCCGGTCCGCCCCGGTCAGCGCGGCGAAGGACTCCCTGGTCCGCCGCTCGTCCCCGCCGACCAGCAGACCGGTGGGCCGCCCGTGCCGCTCGGCCGGCGTGTACGAGGAGACGGTGCGGGCGCGTACCCGGAAGTCGAGGCCCAGGTCCCGCACGATCTTCGGGGGCAGCAGGCTGACCAGGTACGAGTACCGGGACAGCCGTGCGTCGACCCCGGCGAACGGGCGGGTGGACACGGCCGCGCCCCCGGTGTGCCCGAGCCGCTCCAGCACCAGCACGGAGCGCCCCGCTCGGGCCAGGTAGGCGGCGGCGACCAGTCCGTTGTGGCCGCCGCCGACGATGACGGCGTCGTAGGCGCGGGAGGCGCGGGGCGGGGTCATGGCTCTTGGTAGCACGAGGGGTCGCCGGGCGGCCAGGGTCCGGTCAGGGGTACGGCCGGTGGGCCCCCCGGCGGGGCGCACGGGGAGGCCGGCCCGCCGGTGGGTGCGCATCAGCAGGGCGGTGCGCCTGGAACCCCTGCGCGAACGCCCCCGTGCCGACGCCACCCGCCGCCAGGACGACGTCCTCGCCCTCAGCCACAGCCTGCACGCCGAGCCGGAGACCGCCTACGAGGAGCACCGGTCGGCCCGGAAGATCGCCGACCTGGTGGAGGCCGCCGGGCCGGACGTGACGCGGGGCGCCCACGGTCTCGACACGGCGGCGGCCCCGTACGGCCGTCCGGCACCCGCCCGCCCGGACCGGCGGCACCGGACCCGCCCGGGTCAGCGCAAGGTGTCGAGGAACTCTCCGCAGGCCCGGGCGCAGGCGCGGCACGCCTCCGCGCTCTCCTCGGCGCCCTGCTGCTTGTCGAAGACGTGCGCGCTCTCCAGGCACACCTGGCGGCACCACTCCACCTGGACGCGGATGGCGGCCTCGTCGACCTGGTTCTGCTCGGACAGCACCCGGCAGGTCGCGTCGCACACCTCCGCGCACATGATGCCCTTGCGTCGCACGAGCTCCTGGTACTCCGTCCCGTCCGGGTCGACGAGGCTCGCCCGCACCGCGCACGCCCGCGCGCACTCGGCGCAGGCCTGCGCGCAGGCGAAGCGGTCCTCGAGGAAGCGGAACAGTTCCTGCTGGGAAGTCGTCGGTGTCACACCTCGCGGGTTGCCGCCGGGTCCGCCGCCAAACCCCGGAGGCCGGTGTTCCCAAGGGCTCGGGCCCGTTTTCCCGGGGGTCCGGAGGGCACCCGGGAGCCCTCCGGAAGCAGGAACCCGACGACGCACGGAGGTGTGCACCCATGCCGGGACGAGAGGAACTGCCGTCGACCCTGGAACGGTCCCCCGAGGAAGCCCGGCGCACCTGGATCAAGGCCCACGACTCGGCGGTCGAGGAGTACGGCGAGGGCGAGCGGGCCCACCGGGTGGCCTACGGGGCGCTGAAGCACAAGTACGAGAAGGTCGGCGACCACTGGGAGCGCAAGGAGGGCGGCCGGAAAGGACCCTCCGACCCGCAGTCGGCCCGGCCCCGCGGCCAGGGCGGACGCAGCGGCGAGGGCGTGGACGAGAGCGCCTCGAAGGAGCACCTGTACGGCATCGCGAAGCGGCTGGAGGTGTCGGGGCGCTCGCGGATGAGCAAGCCGGAACTGCTCGCCGCGATCCGCAAGGCGAACCGTTCGCGGACGCGGGCCGCCCGGTCGGGCTGATCAGGTTGGCCGCGGGACCGACGGGTACCCGCGCTCCATGACTAGCGCATCGATGGACATGGCCGCGGGCTCCGGCGCCGCCGGCGTCTGGCTGGTGGTGGCGGCCGTCGTGGTGGTGGCGGTCCTGATCGGCGCCTTCGCCTTCGGCAGCCGCCTCAAGCGCAGGGAGTCACCGCCTCCGCTGCCCGAGGAGCAGCCCCGGATGCCGGACGGCGGACCGGTCCGCGAGGTCCGGGAGAACAGGGAGCCCGAGGAGATGCCGAGGAGCGACGAGCGGACCCTGCCGCACGAGCTGAGGCACCAGGGCAGCCGCACCGCGTCCGGCCAGGACCGGCCGCGCTGGGGCGAGGGCAGCAGCGGTTCGTTCGGCGGCGGCGGGCCGGGCGGCGCCCGCTGACCCGCCGGACGCTGGCCCGCCCCCGGCCGGGCCGACGTACACACCGACGCACACGCCGTCGCACACAGGGAAGTGAGAACCATGGCCGACCACGCCCGCGAGACCCTGCCGCTGCCCGACTACGACCACCTGCCGATCGGCGGGCTGGAGGGCCGCATCCGGTCCCTGGACGCGGACCAGGTGGAGGAACTGCTCGCGTACGAGCGGTCCCACGCCCACCGGCTCCCGGTGACGGAGATGCTGGGTGCCCGCCTGGAGCAGTTGAGGTCCGGGGCCCAGCCGTCCTCCGGCGACCCGGGCGCGCTGCGCCCGGAGCAGGGGCAGGGACGCAAGGGCTCGCCCGTGACCCCCGCGACGTCCCCGCAGCCGTTCAGCGCACCGCCGCACGGCACCCCCGACCAGCGCGGCAGGCCGAAGGGTGACCGTACGTAGTGCGGATGTAGGAGGAGCGTAGTTTCCGGCACGGACGGCAGGGAACCCATGCGCCGTGCTGTTGAAGAAGAGAAGGGCCCGCGCTGGCGCGCGGGCCCGTCGCGCGGCCGAACACACCGTCGACTGGGCCGACGGCCGCCTCCCCGTGTCCGAGAGCGGCGGGCTGCTGCGCAAGGCCTTCCCCGAGCACTGGTCGTTCATGCTGGGCGAGATCGCCCTCTACAGCTTCGTCGTCCTGCTGCTCACCGGGGTCTGGCTGACCCTGTTCTTCCACCCCTCGATGACGGAGATCGTCTACAACGGCTCGTACGAGCCGCTGCTCGGGGTGCGCATGACGGAGGCGTACAGCTCGACGCTGGACATCAGTTTCGACGTGCGCGGCGGGCTGCTGATCCGCCAGATGCACCACTGGGCGGCCCTGGTGTTCCTGTCGGCCATCGGGGTGCATCTGCTGCGGATCTTCTTCACCGGCGCCTTCCGCCGTCCCCGGGAGGTCAACTGGCTGATCGGCGTCACCCTGTTCACGCTGGCCCTCGCCGAGGGCTTCGCCGGCTACTCGCTCCCCGACGACCTGCTGTCCGGGACCGGGCTGCGCATCGCGCAGGGCATCATGCTCTCCATCCCCGTGGTCGGCACGTACATCAGCATGTTCGTGTTCGGCGGCGAGTACCCCGGCCACGACTTCATCCCGCGGCTGTACTCGGTGCACATCCTGCTGATCCCCGGCCTGCTGCTGGCGCTCGTCACCCTCCACCTGGTCCTGGTCTTCTACCTGAAGCACACCCAGTGGGCGGGGCGGGGCCGCACCGAACGCAACGTGATCGGCAAGCCGATGTTCCCGCAGTTCGCGGCGAGTTCGACCGGCCTGTTCCTCATGGTGTTCGGGGTGCTGGCCGTGCTCTCGGCGGTGGCGCAGATCAACCCCATCTGGGCGTACGGCCCCTACCGGACCGACATCGTCTCCACGGGCTCGCAGCCTGACTGGTACGTCGGCTTCCTGGAGGGCTCGCTGCGCCTGATGCCGCCCTTCGAGACGACGGTGGCCGGGCACACCCTGATGTGGAACGTGCTGGTCCCGGCGGTGCTGCTGCCGCTCGCCCTGTTCGCCGTGCTGTACGCCTACCCGTTCTTCGAGCGGTGGGTGACGGGCGACCACGACGAGCACCACCTGTGCGACCGGCCCCGCGACATGCCGGTGCGGACCGGTCTGGGCGTCGCCGCGATCGTCTTCTACGCCGTGCTGCTCGCCGCGGGCGGCAACGACATCATCGCCCACACCTTCGACGTCTCCCTGAACGTGCTCACCTGGGTGTTCCGCATCTCCCTGGTGGTGCTGCCGCCGGCCGCCTTCGCGGTGACCAAGCGGGTCTGCCTGGCGATGCAGGAGTCGGAGCGCGACCGGCTGGCCGAGGGCGAGGAGACGGGCGAGCTGCGGCAGACCCTCGCGGGCGGCTACGCCGAGAGCCACGAGCCGCTCGGCGCGGAGGAGCGCCACGTCCTGCGGTCGCGCAGGGAGCCGGCGCCGCTCGCCCGGACCGCGCCCGGCGAGGAGGCACCGCACGTCGGCCGGCTGCGGGCGACGCTCAGCCAGTGGTACTACGACGACCGGGTCGACGCCGGCGGGGAGGAGACGGAACCGGAGCCTTCCCCGGGCGACGTGGAGCGCTGAACGCCCCGGCCGGCGTACTGGAAGACCAGGCCGAACACGGCGGGGACGAGCACGCCGAAGCCGATCAGGGCGAGCCACAGGCCGAAGACGATGCCGAGGGCGAGGAGGACCACGCCCAGCGCGACGGTGATCGGCCACGGGCTGTGGGGCGGGAAGAAGTCCAGCGGGCCGGCCCCGTCGGCGACCTCGGCGTCGGCGAGGTCCTGGGCGCGCATGCCGCGCTTGTGGTGCTGCACGCGGCAGAAGAACGCCACGAGCGAGGCCATCAGGAAGGCGACCGTCAGGGCGACGGTGCCGGCGGGCTCGGCCGACCACCAGCCGTACAGGGCGGCGGTGACGGCGAAGAAGGCGGCCACACCGGTGAAGAGACGGGCTTCGGTCCTCACTGCACGTGCCTCTGGTCGTGTCGGGTGATGTCGGGGTGGTGCAGGTCGAACGCCGGGGACTCGGAACGCACCCGGGGCAGGGACGTGAAGTTGTGGCGCGGGGGCGGGCAGGAGGTCGCCCATTCGAGGGAACGGCCGTAGCCCCAGGGGTCGTCGTGCTCCACCGGGGTGCCGTGGCGGTGGGTGCGCCACACGTTGTAGAGGAACGGCAGGGTCGAGGTGCCCAGCAGGAACGCGCCGATGGAGCTGACGGTGTTGAGCGCCGTGAAACCGTCGGCGGCCAGGTAGTCGGCGTAGCGGCGCGGCATCCCCTGCTCGCCGAGCCAGTGCTGGACGAGGAACGTGGTCTGGAAGCCGACGAAGAGCGTCCAGAAGTGGATCCGGCCGAGGCGTTCGTCGAGGAGTCTGCCGGTGAACTTGGGCCACCAGAAGTAGAAGCCGGCGAACATCGCGAACACGACCGTGCCGAACAGCACGTAGTGCAGGTGGGCGACGATGAAGTACGAGTCCGTCAGGTGGAAGTCCAGGGGCGGCGAGGCGATGATGACACCGCTCATGCCGCCGAGCAGGAACGTCACCATGAAGCCGAGCGACCACAGCATCGGTGTCTCGAAGGACAGCGAGCCGTGGATCATCGTGCCGATCCAGTTGAAGAACTTCACTCCCGTCGGTACCGCGATGAGGAACGACATCACCGAGAAGAACGGCAGCAGCACGGCTCCGGTGGCGAACATGTGATGGGCCCACACCACGGCGGACAGCATGGTGATGGCGATGGTGGCGCCGATGAGGCTGACGTAGCCGAAGATCGGTTTGCGGCTGAAGACCGGGATGATCTCGGAGACGATGCCGAAGAACGGCAGCGCGACGATGTACACCTCCGGATGGCCGAAGAACCAGAACAGGTGCTGCCACAGCAGTGCCCCGCCGTTCGGCGCGTCGAAGATGTGCGCGCCGAACTTCCGGTCGGCCTCCAGCGCGAACAGGGCGGCCGTCAGCACGGGGAACGCGGGCAGCGCCAGGATCGACGTGAACAGCACGTTCCAGGTGAAGATCGGCATCCGGAACATGGTCATGCCGGGTGCGCGCAGGCACACGATGGTGGTGATGAAGTTGACCGCGCTGAGCGTGGTGGACACACCGCTCACCACCAGGCCCATGGTCCACAGGTCGCCGCCGGGTCCCGGGCTGAACCTGGCGCTGTTCAGCGGCGCGTAGGCGAACCAGCCGAAGGAGGCCGCCCCGCCCGGGGTGAGGAAGCCGGACACCACGATCAGGCCGCCGAACAGGTACATCCAGTACGACAGGGCGTTGAGCCGGGGGAACGCCATGTCCGGGGCGCCGATCTGCAGCGGCATGATCGCGTTGGTGAATCCGGCGAACAGCGGGGTCGCGAACAGCAGCATCATGATGGTGCCGTGCACGGTGAAGAGCTGGTTGTACTGCTCGGCGGAGAACAGTTGCAGCCCGGGCCGGGCGAGTTCACTGCGCATCAGCAGGGCGAGGACGCCGGCGAAGAGGAAGAACGTGAACGACGTCGTCATGTAGAGATTGCCGATCACCTTGTGATCGGTCGTGGTCGCCCACCGCACCAGTACGCGCCCGAGCGTGCGGTTCGTCCGCTGCCGCGCCGGTGCCCGGCGCGGCGGCTCGGTCCTCTCGTCCACCGCCATGCGGCGGAGGGTACCCAGGGGTCCGGGCGTCAGTCGCAGGGCCACGCCGCAGCGGCGCGGGGCATCCTCGCAGGCTACGGCGCGGAACCCGCCGCCGGGGTGTCGTCCCAGCTCAGACGGTGCGAGCCGGCGCCGGGCGGGGGACGGTGGGGGTGGGCCACCCGGGGGGTGGGGGTTCCCTGACGGCGCGTCGGGCGTGGCACGGGGGACGGGCGGGGATCGGGCGGAGGTGGTCAGGCCGTGGGCTTCGGGACCGCGGGCGTGGCGGTGGCCGGGCCGGGGCAGTCGTCGCTCGAGCGGCCCGCGAGCCGGCCGCCGGGCTGCTCCACGGTCACCTGCACGCTCCCCAGTTCGGGGTCCTGGTGCAGCCGGGCGCCGGCGACCGTGCAGGCCAGTTGGTCGACGGCGGTGTCGCTCAGTCCCGCGGCGGCCTCCGGGAGCTGGACGGTGACGCTCGCGCCGTCGGTGCGCAGGGTGGGCACGGTGCTCAGGCGCGGCAGCCCGGTCGTCAGTCCCCGTCCGCGTTCCTCGGCGTCGGGGCCCTTGAACAGCATCAGCACGGTGGTGCCGAGTTCGGCCGGGCCGGGCACGGTGCGGGGCACGGCCACCAGGGAGCCGTCGTCCAGGAAGTAGAGCGGGACCGTGGTGAACGGCAGGGCCCGGGTCTCGGTGGGGGCGGGGGTGCTGCCGGGCGGTTCGAGGACGCCGGTGGCGGGTTCGCCCGCCTCGACCACCCCGGTCGCGGGGATGTCGCAGGCCGACAGCGCGAGGGCCGCCGTCAGCAGGGCGGGCAGCGCACGGCGGACGTTCATGACCGGTCCTCCTCCTTCGCCGGGTGGCCCGCCCCCCGCGCGGTGCCGTCCTGGCGCAGGGGGAGGACGACCGTGAAGACGGCGCCGCCGTCCGGGTGGTTGGCCGCCCGGACGGTACCGCCGTGCAGGCGGACGTTCTCCGTGGTGATGGCGAGCCCGAGCCCGCTGCCCTCGCTGCGCGCCCGGGCCGAGTCGGACTTGTAGAAGCGGTCGAAGACGTGCGGCAGGACGCTGTCGGGGATGCCGTCCCCGCTGTCCTCGACCTCGATGACCGCGGATCCCTCCCCGCCGGTGCCGTCCTGCCGGCGCAGGTGCAGGCGGACCGGGGGGCGGCCGTGGCGGAGGGCGTTGGCGACGAGGTTGGCGACGACGACGTCGAGGCGGCGCGGGTCGACGCGGGCGCGCAGGGTGCCGGGTTCCGGCAGGAGGGTCTCCACCGTGTGCGTCCAGCCCCGGGTGGCGAGCGTGCGCCGTACGGACTCGGCGAGGTCGATGTCGTCCAGGTGGAGGGCGGCGGCGCCCGCGTCGAACCGGGAGATCTCCATGAGGTCGTTGACCAGGGTGGCCAGCTTGGTGGTCTCCTCGCTGATGAGGCGTACGGCCGTCGCGGTGTCCTCGTCGAGGCCCGCGGCGTCCTCGTCCAGCACGTCGGTCACCGCCGACATCGCCGCCAGCGGGGTGCGCAGCTCGTGGGAGACGTCCGCGGCGAAGCGCCGGGCGCCGGCCTCCATGCGGCGCAGTTCCGCGACCGAGCCCTCGAGGGCCTCGGCGGTCTCGTTGAAGGTACGGGAGAGGTCGGCGAGTTCGTCGGTGCCCTGGACGGTGAGCCGGGTGTCGAGGTGGCCCTCGGCGATGCTGCGGGTCGCCCGGCGCAGTTCCCTGACCGGCCGCAGCACCCCGCGGGCGGCCAGCAGGGCGAGGAGGACGGCCAGGGCGAGGGCCGGCACGGTGGCGCGTTCGGTGGCGGTGACGAGGGCGTCGACGTACCCCTGCTCCTCGCTCTGGGGGACGGTCAGGTAGACCTCGAGGCCGGAGGCGCGGCCGGAGGTGCCGTAGGGCCCGGCGAAGGTGACGGGCATGCCGACGACGAGGGAGGACCGGCCGTCCCGTGTCACCCGCTGGAAGACCGTGGCGCGGCGCGAGCGCACGGACTCGCGCATGCCCGGGGACAGCTCGCGGAAGGCGTCCGCGGGAACGGAGGTCGCGCTCAGCTCCCGGTAGACGGCCAGCACCCGCCAGTTCTGGGAGCGTCCGCCGCGGGCGACGTCGGTGGCGAAGGTCTCCAGGTCGCTCCCGTCGGGCGGGAAGCGGTAGTTGGGCACCAGGATGTTGACCCGGTCGCGGAAGTCCTCGATCACCGTGTCCTGGCTCTGCTGGAGGATCCCGGTCCGCGCCTCGCGGAAGGTCAGCGCGCCGGTGGTCACCGTGGCCGTGGCGGCGACGAAGGCGAAGGCCACCACCAGCCGCACGCGCAGGCCGCCCAACGCGCGCAGGAGCCGCGGGACCCTCACCGGGTGCCGAAGCGGTAGCCGAAGCCGCGCACGGTGTGGATGTGGCGCGGCTGCCCCGCGGGCTCGCCGATCTTGGAGCGGAGGCGTTTGACGCACGCGTCCACGAGGCGTGCGTCGCCGTGGTAGTTGTGCTCCCACACGGCCTCCAGGAGCTGCTGGCGGCTGAACACCTGACCGGGCGAGGCGGACAGGGTGAGCAGCAGCCGCAGTTCGGAGGGGGCGAGGGCGACGGGCCGCCCCCGGTGGGTGACGGTGAGTCCGGCGCGGTCGATGGTCAGGTCGCCGTGGTGCTCGGTCCGGGGCCCGCCCCGGTCGTCCGGCGGGCCCCCGGCGCGGCGCAGCACCGCGCGGATGCGGGCGTCCAGGACGCGGGCGCGGACGGGCTTGACCACGTAGTCGTCCGCCCCGGCCTCCAGACCGACGACGACGTCGGTGTCGTCGCCGCGTGCGGTGGCCATGATGATGGGCACCTGGTGCTGGTCGCGGATGCGGCGGCACACCTCCAGTCCGGACATGCCGGGCAGCATCAGGTCGAGGACGACGGCGTCGGGCCGGAACGTGCGCAGTTCCCGCAGGCCGTCCTCGCCGGTCGCCGCCGCGGCGACCTCGTGTCCCTGGCGGCGCAGGGCGAGTCGCACGCCCTCCCGGACGGCGCGGTCGTCTTCGATGATCAGGACCCGTGGCATGAGTCTCAGTATGCGTGGAGGCGAACGGGTGTTCGCGCACGGGTGGGCGGCTGTTACAGACCGGTCCCATTGCGGTCCACCCGCCATCACACGGCCGGGGCACGCTGCGTGATCATGAACGCGCACCGATCGACGTCCTCACCGTCCCCCGACAGGGCCCGCAGGCGCCGTCGCGGAAGCCGGGCCCGACGCAGGCGCGGGCGGAGGACACCGGTGCTGTGGGCGGCACTCGCGGCCGGCGGCGCGCTCGCGCTCGCCGGCGGTCTGGTCCTGAAGGGCGTCACCTCCGGCTCCGAAGCCCCCGCCGGCGCGGCCTCGCCGGTACCGACGGAGGAGACGGAGCCGTCCGGCGCCGCCCCGTCGCGGGCCGGGCGGCCCGCGCCGGACACCACCGCCGGGCAGCCGGACTCCGGCGCCGGGCGCGAGAAGGACAATCCGCCGGCGCGCTCCGGGAGTCCGGCCGCCATCCCGTCCTCGGGGCCGGGCACGTTCACCACCGCCGGGGGCGGGGGCGAGCGGGTCGGCGGCAGCGGGCGCACGCTGACCTACGTGGTCCAGGTGGAGGACGGCATCGGGCTGTCGGCGCGGGACGTCGCCGTCGAGGTGGAGGGGATCCTCGCCGACGAGCGGGGCTGGACGGCCGACGGCGAGGTGGGGTTCCGCCGGGTGCCGGGCGGCGCCTCCGACTTCCGGGTGCGGCTCGCCACGGCGGCGACGGTGGACCGGATCTGCGGCCAGTACGGCCTGGACACCGGCGGCGAGGTCAACTGCAACGTCGGCCAGGACGTGATGGTCAACCTCAAACGGTGGCTGCTGGCCACGCAGTACTACGCGGACGACGTGACGTCGTACCGGGCGCTCATCGTCAACCACGAGGTCGGGCACTTCCTGGGCCACGGGCACGAGGGCTGTCCCGGGCCGGGGCGGCCCGCGCCGGTGATGATGCAGCAGATCAAGGGACTCCACGGCTGCGCCACGAACGTCTGGCCCTACGACGAGAGGGGCCGGCCGGTCACCGGCCCCTCCGTCGCCTGAACGTCCCCGTGCGGGCGCCCCGGTGGCCGTTTCGGGCGCGCGGGCCGGGGGCACCCGTGCCAGGCTGAGGATCCGGGGGCCGCGAACGGCGTGGAGGTGGGCATGACCGAGGGGAGCGCCGGCACCGGGCACCGCGCGCACGACCACCGGTGGTCCGGTCCGGAGCCGGACGTGGCGGCCGGGGCAGGACACGTCGATCCGCCGCCCCGGGTGGGCTTCTTCACCGACACCTCCGTGTGCATCGGCTGCAAGGCCTGCGAGGTCGCCTGCAAGGAGTGGAACGCCGTCCCCGAGGACGGCCTGCTGCTGACCGGCATGTCCTACGACAACACGCAGGGGCTCGGCGCCGACACCTGGCGGCACGTCGCCTTCATCGAGCAGCGTAAGCCGTTCGGCGGCCAGGAGCCGGGCGTCGGCCACGAGGACGTGGACGTCTTCGAGGCCGCCCGGACCCTGGGCACCTCGCCCTCCTCCCCCGGCCCCGGAGCCACCGCCCCGCCCCCCGACGGGGCCCCGGCGGCGGCCCCGGCCGGGGAGGTCCCGCCGGTGGCGCCGGACGGGCGCACCGAGCTGCGCTGGCTCATGGCCTCCGACGTCTGCAAGCACTGCACGCACGCCGCGTGCCTGGACGTGTGCCCCACCGGCTCCCTGTTCCGCACCGAGTTCGGCACGGTCGTCGTGCAGGAGGACATCTGCAACGGCTGCGGCTACTGCGTGCCGGCCTGCCCGTACGGCGTCATCGACCAGCGCCGGGACGACGGGCGCGCCTGGAAGTGCACGCTGTGCTACGACCGGCTCGGCGTCGGCATGGAACCGGCCTGCGCGAAGGCGTGCCCGACGGACTCCATCCAGTTCGGGCCGCTGGACGAGCTGCGGGAGCGGGCGGCGTCCCGCCTCGCCCGGTTGCAGGCGGCCGGGGTGAGCGACGCGCGCCTGTACGGGGAGAGCCCGGACGACGGCGTCGGCGGCGACGGCGCCTTCTTCCTGCTGCTGGACGAGCCGGAGGTGTACGGGCTGCCGCCGGACCCGGTGGTCACCACCCGCGACCTGCCCTCGATGTGGCGGCACGCCGCGGTGGCCGCCGCCTCGCTCGCCGTGATGACCGTCGCCGGTTTCGCGAGGAGGCCCCGATGAGCGGTTCCCCCGTCGACCGCGACGGCGTCGGCGGTGCGCGCCCCGGGCGCGACGCCCCGACGGGAGCGCACACCGGACGCCGCCGGCGCCGCCGGGAGCGCGGTGAGCAACCGGTGGTGCCGCGGGCCGAGTTCTCCTCGTACTACGGCAAGCCGGTGCTGAACAAGCCCACGTGGGCGGCGCTCGACATCGCCGGCTATCTGTTCCTCGGCGGGCTCGCGGGCGCGTCGTCGCCGCTGGCGGCCGGCGGGCACGTCACGGGGCGTACGGCCCTGGCGCGGACGGCGAAGCTGGGGGCGGCGGGAGGCGTCTCGCTGTCGCTGGCCGCGCTGGTGCACGACCTGGGACGGCCCGCCCGCTTCCTGAACATGCTGCGCGTCTTCAAGCCCACCTCGCCGATGAGCACGGGCTCCTGGCTGCTGGCCGGCTACGCCCCGCTCACCGTGGCCGCCGCGGCGGCCGACCTGACCGGCCGGTGGCGTCCGGCCGGGGCCGCCGCCACGGCCGCGGCGGCCGTGCTCGGCCCGGCGGTCGCCACGTACACGGCCGTGCTGCTGTCCGACACGGCGGTGCCCTCCTGGCACGAGGGGCACCGGGAACTGCCGTACGTCTTCGCGGGGTCCGCGGCGAGCGCGGCCGCGGGGCTGGCGGTGGCCTGTGTGCCGACCGCGCAGTCGGGACCCGCGCGCCGGACGGCGGTGCTCGGCGCGGCGCTGGAACTGGGTGCCTTCCGGCTGATGAAGCGCCGGATGGGAATGGTGGCGGAGCCCTTCGGGCGGGGCAGGGCGCGCGGGCTGCTGCGCGCGGCGGAGGCGCTGACCGCCGGGGGCGCCGCGCTGGCCGCCGTGGCGGGCCGGCGCCGCGGCGCGGCAGCGGTGGCCGGGACGGCGCTGCTCGCGGGGTCCGCGGCCCTCAGGTTCGGGGTGTTCCACGCCGGGGTGGCCTCCGCGGAGGACCCGGCGTACACGGTCGTGCCCCAGCGCGAGCGGCTGGCACGCGGGGCGGGGTGAGCGGTCCGCCTGCATGCGGCGCCGGACGAGGATTGGACCGCCGGGAACGGGACACCCGGCGCGGCAGAGCACACCGTGGGAAGGACGGAGGACGGTATGGGCGTACGCACCTGGATCGACTCCTGGCCGGTCTACCGCCAGCTCAAGGGCACCGATCCCCTGGGCCGTGGTGCCGCGGCCAAGAGCGGGACCAGTGCCCGGCTCACCCCGCGGGTCGCCACGGCGGACCGCGTCGTGAAGTCCGTCTGCCCGTACTGCGCCGTCGGCTGCGGCCAGAACGTGTACGTCGAGGACGGGCGCGTCACCCAGATCGAGGGCGACCCCGACTCGCCGATCTCCCGCGGCCGGCTCTGCCCCAAGGGCTCGGCGAGCCTCCAGCTCACCACGGGCGGCGCCCGCGAGCACCACGTCCTGTACCGGCGCCCGCACGGCACCGACTGGGAGCGGCTCGACCTGGACACGGCGATGGACATGATCGCCGACCGGGTGATCGAGGCGCGGCGCGCGGGCTGGCAGTGGGAGGTCGACGAGACCCGCACCCGCCGCACGCTGGGCATCGCGAGTCTCGGCGGCGCGACGCTGGACAACGAGGAGAACTACCTGATCAAGAAGCTGTTCACCGCGCTGGGAGCGGTGCAGATCGAGAATCAGGCCCGTATTTGACACTCCTCCACCGTTCCCGGTCTGGGAACCTCGTTCGGCCGCGGCGGCGCGACCACCTTCCAGCAGGACCTCCAGAACTCCGACTGCATCGTCATCCAGGGCTCGAACATGGCCGAGTGCCATCCGGTCGGGTTCCAGTGGGTGATGGAGGCCAAGGCACGCGGCGCGAAGGTGATCCACGTCGACCCGCGGTTCACCCGCACCAGCGCGCTGGCCGACGTGCACGTGCCGCTGCGCGCGGGCTCGGACATCGCCTTCCTCGGCGGGATCGTCAACTACGTCCTCGGCAACGGCAAGTACTTCCACGACTACGTGGTGGCCTACACCAACGGGCCCGTGGTGCTGCGCGAGGACTTCCGCGACACCGAGGACCTCGACGGCGTCTTCTCCGGCCTCGATCCCGACAGCCGCAGCTACGACAACGGCAGCTGGCAGTACGAGGGCACGGAGATGCAGGCCGCCTCGGGTGAGCGCGACCAGGAGTTCGAGACCCGGACGGGCGGCGGTTCCTCGGTGACGGAGGCGGCGCGCGGCGAGGCCCACGGGTCGGGCGGCGCCGCCATCGGCGAGGGCGAGGTCGAGCGGGACGAGACGATGACGCACCCGCGCTGCGTCTTCCAGGTGCTGAAGCGGCACTACGCCCGCTACACGCCCGAGATGGTCGAGCGGATCTGCGGGGTGCCGCAGGACCTGTTCCGGCAGGTGTGCGAGCTGGTCACGGACAACTCCGGCCGCGACCGGACCACCGCGTTCGCCTACGCGGTCGGCTGGACGCAGCACACGGTGGGCGTGCAGTACATCCGCGCCGCCTCCGTGCTGCAGAGCCTGCTCGGCAACATCGGCCGGCCGGGCGGCGGCATCCTCGCGCTGCGCGGACACGCGTCCATCCAGGGCTCCACGGACATCCCGACCCTGTTCAACCTGCTGCCGGGCTACATCCCGATGCCGCACGCGCACCAGCGGGACGACCTGGACGCGTTCGTGCGGGGCGACGCGGCCCGCAAGGGCTACTGGGGCAACATGCGCGCCTATCTGGTGAGCCTGCTGAAGGCCTACTGGGGTGACGCGGCGACGGCGGAGAACGACTTCTGCTTCGACTACCTGCCGCGGCTGACGGGTTCGCACTCCACGTACGAGACGGTCATGGCCCAGTTGGACGGGACCTGCAAGGGCTACTTCCTGATGGGCGAGAACCCGGCGGTCGGCTCGGCCAACGCCAAACTCCAGCGGCTCGGGATGGCGAACCTGGACTGGCTGGTGGTGCGGGACTTCTCGCTCATCGAGTCGGCGACCTGGTGGAAGGACGGCCCGGAGACGGAGACGGGCGAGCTGCGCACGGAGGACATCGGCACCGAGGTGTTCTTCCTGCCGGCCGCCGCGCACACCGAGAAGGACGGCAGCTTCACCAACACGCAGCGCCTGCTCCAGTGGCACCACCAGGCCGTCGAGCCGCCCGGCGACGCGCGCAGCGACCTGTGGTTCACCTACCACCTGGGGCGGATCATCCGCCGCAAGCTCGCCGGGTCGACGGACCCGATGGACCGGCCGGTCCTCGATCTGGCGTGGGACTACCCCGTCAGCGGCGACCTGCGCGAACCCGTCGCGGAGGCGGTCCTCGCCGAGATCAACGGGCACGACGCCGAGGGGCGTCCGCTGTCCTCGTACGAGCAGCTCAGCGACGACGGCTCCACGGTCTGCGGCTGCTGGATCTACTGCGGGGTGCGCGCCGACGGCGTCAACCAGGCGGCCCGCCGCAAGCCCGGCGGCCGGCAGGACTGGGTGGCGGCCGAGTGGGGCTGGGCGTGGCCGGCCAACCGGCGCGTGCTCTACAACCGGGCCTCGGCGGACCCGGACGGCAGGCCGTGGAGCGAGCGCAAGGCGCTGGTGTGGTGGGACGAGGACCAGGAGAAGTGGGTGGGGCACGACGTCCCGGACTTCCCCGCCGGCAAGTCCCCGGACCATGTGCCGCCGCCGGACGCGACCGGGCCCGAGGCCCTGTCGGGCACCGACGCGTTCATCATGCAGGCCGACGGAAAGGCCTGGCTGTACGTGCCCTCCGGACTCACCGACGGCCCGCTGCCCGCGCACTACGAACCGCAGGACTCCCCCTTCCCCAACCTGCTGTACGACAGGCAGCGCAACCCGGTACGGCACTTGCCGCCCCCGCACCCGGACAACCGCTACCAGCCGAGCGCGGGCGCTCCCGGCTCCGAGGTGTTCCCGTACGTGGCCACCACGTACCGGCTCACCGAGCACCACACGGCGGGCGGCATGTCGCGCTGGCAGCCGTATCTCGCCGAGCTGCAGCCGGAGTTCTTCTGCGAGGTCTCGCCCGAGCTGGCCGCCGAGCGGGCCCTGGAGCACACCGGCTGGGCGACGATCGTCACCGCCCGCGGGGTGATCGAGGCCCGGGTGCTGGTGACCGACCGGATGGCGCCGCTGACCGTGCACGGCCGGCCGCTGCACCAGGTGGGGCTGCCCTACCACTGGGGCCCCAACGGCTACAGCACGGGCGACGCGGCCAACGAGCTGCTGCACCTGTCCCTGGACCCGAACACACACATCCAGGAGGCGAAGGCGCTCGCCGTGGACATCCGTCCGGGGCGGCGCCCCCGGGGCCCGGCCGCCGTGGCGCTGGTGCGCGAGTACCGGGCGCGCGCGGGCATCGACGCGCACACGGGCACGGAGCTGTGACGGACGGTCCGCGGGCGCGCCCGGGTCAGCGCAGGACGACCGAGTGGGGCCCGCGGGCGACCAGTTCGCCGATCACCGGCGCCCCGGGCACCTCCCCGGCCACGAGCAGCCCGCCCGAGGTCTGGGCGTCGGCCAGCAGGAGGCGGGTGTCGGCGTCGGTGTCCCCGAAGTCGGTGAACGGCGCCACCCACTCCAGGTTGCGCCGGGTGCCTCCGCTCACGTAGCCCTCGCGCACCGCCTCGCGGGCGCCGTCCAGGTAGGGCACGGCGGCGGTGTCCAGCACGGCGGTCACTCCCGAGGCGCGGGCCAGCTTGTGCAGATGGCCGAGGAGGCCGAAGCCGGTGACGTCGGTGGCGCAGACCGCCCCGGCGTCCAGGGCCGCCGCGGCGGCGTCCCGGTTGAGGGCGGTCATGGTGGCAATCGCCTGCTCGAACCGTTCACCGGTGGCCTTGTGACGGTTGTTCAGGACCCCCAGGCCGAGCGGCTTGGTCAGCGACAGCGGCACGCCGGGCCGGCCGGCGTCGTTGCGCAGCAGCCGGTGGGGGTCGGCGAGCCCGGTGACGGCCATGCCGTACTTGGGTTCGGGGTCGTCGACGCTGTGCCCGCCTCCCACGTGACAGCCGGCCCGAGCGGCGATGTCGAGCCCGCCGCGCAGCACCTCGCGGGCCAGCTCGAAGGGCAGCACGTCGCGGGGCCAGGCCAGCAGGTTGACCGCGAGGACGGGCCGTCCGCCCATCGCGTACACGTCGGAGAGCGCGTTGGCGGCGGCGATGCGCCCCCAGTCGTAGGGGTCGTCGACGACCGGGGTGAAGAAGTCGGCGGTGGACACCATGGCCTGCGCGGCCCCGCCGGGCGGCGCGGGCAGGGCGACGACGGCCGCGTCGTCCCCGGTGGTCAGCCCCACCAGCAGCGGCGTGTCGCTCACGGCGGCCCGGGCGCCGGCCAACGGGCCGAGCACGTCCTCCAGTTCCCCGGGCGGGATCTTGCAGGCACAGCCTCCGCCGTGGGCGTACTGGGTGAGGCGTACGGCGGTCTCGGGCGTCGATGTCATGCCGCTGCTCCTTGGTGGTGACGGGACGGTGGCGGGGTGTCCGTGTAGCCTGGCCGGGCGGTGGAGGCGTGTGGGTGCCTGGTGGCCCTCCCGGTCTTCAAAACCGAGGTGTCCGAGGATCTCGGGCAGGCAGGTTCGATTCCTGTCCGCCTCCGTTTCCGCCGGCCGGCCGGCAGCGCCGGTGGTGGTCGTCCAGCCGCTCCGTCAGGCCCCGCGCGTCCAGGTGCTCCAGCAGCGGTACGGCCGTGCGTCGGGTCGTGTCCAGGGCGCGGCGGGCCTCGCTCAGGGTGAACGGCTGCGGGAGGCGGGCGAGGACGGCGGCGGCCTCGGTGTCCGCGCCGGGCAGCAGCACGACACCGTCGCCGACCCGCAGGAGCGCACCGGCGGCGACGGCCGCGGCCAGGGCCTTGCGGTTCAGTCCGAGTTCCGCCAGCCGGTCCGCGTCGGGTGCGCGGAAGGGGGCGCGGCTCAGGTCGCGGCGTACGGCGTCCACGGCCGCGTGCAGGGGCGGCGGCAGGGTGGGTGTGGGGTCGGATCCGTACAGCCGTCCCCGGCGGCAGTGGAGTCGCCCGTCGCCGGGGGTCCGGGCGAGGGCGTCGATCAGCACGCGGTCGGGGAGGCCGAGCAGGTGGCGTGCGGCCTCGGCGGGCAGGCCGGGTTCCATCGGGTGCCGGCGCGCGTGCCGTTCCACCTCCTCGGCGAGGCGGGCGCGCAGCCGTGCCCAGTGGTCCGGGTCGGCCAGCCAGTCCCCGGCGACGGGGGCGGCCGGCGGGTCCACGCCCATCGCCAGCAGTTCGGCGCCCCGGGCGAGCCGGCGCCGGCGCAGCTCGGCGGTGCCGTCGGGGCGTCCGGTCATGGCGGCCAGTTCCCCGGCGCGGGCGCGGCCGGCTCCGCGCCGGGTGAGGCCGGGCGGCCGGACGTCGAGGACGGTCACCGCGCGGGGGACGCGGGTGCCGCCCGGTTCGCGCAGGACGGCGCGGTCGCCGACGCGCAGGGGCAGTGGGCGGCCGAGGGCCAGGCGGGCGGTGTCCTCGCCGAGCGGGCGGACGGTCACCGGCACCGCGGCCGTGCCGATGTGCAGGGTCGACGCCCGGGGCAGCGCGGCGACCGGTTCCCCGGTGACGCGGACGTCGGTGAGTTCGGTGAGCAGCCAGCGGTCCGGTGTCAGCAGGACCTGGCCGCGGCGCAGGGTGCCGTCGGCGGCCCCGTGCACGTCGACCGCCACGCGGGCCACCGCGCTCACCGAGCCGTGTTCCTCGTGCAGGCACTGGAGCCCGCGCACCCGCAGCTCCCCCGTGCCGTCTCCCGTCAGCAGCCGGTCACCGACGCGCAGCGTGCCGGCGCCGAGGGTGCCGGTGACGACCGTGCCGCGGCCGCGCACGGTGAAGGCGCGGTCCAGCCACAGCCGTACGTCGGCGTCGGCGGGCGGCGCGGGCAGGGAGCGGGCCATGCGTCCCAGCTCCGCGCGCAACTCGTCGAGTCCGGCCCCGGTCACCGAACTCACGGCGACGGACGGCACCTTGCCGAGACACGTCGCGGCGAGGCGTTCGACGGCGTCGGCGCGTACGGGCTCGGGGTCGGCGAGGTCGCTGCGGGTGACGGCGAGGACGGCGTGCCGTACGCCGAGGGCGTCGATGACGGCGAGGTGTTCCTGCGACTGCTGCTGCCAGCCCTGGTCGGCGGCGACGACGAAGAGCACGGCGGGCACCGGTCCGACGCCGGCCAGCATGGTGGCGACGAACCGCTCGTGTCCGGGCACGTCCACGAAGGCGAGGTCCTCGCCCTCCCCGGTGCGGGTCCACACGAAGCCGAGGTCCAGGGTGAGGCCGCGGCGGCGTTCCTCCTCGTGGCGGTCGGGTTCCATGCCCGTCAGCGCCCGTACCAGGGCGGACTTGCCGTGGTCGACGTGGCCGGCGGTGGCCATCACCCGCATGACGCCCGCCCTTCCGACGCGGCCCGTACGGCTTCGGCCAGCCGTTCGTCGTCCTCGGCCGGCACGGCGCGCAGGTCGAGCAGGCACCGGCCGCCCTCCAGGCGTCCCACCACGGGAGTGGGGCCGGTCCGCAGCGCGGTGGCGTACGTCTGGGGCAGGGACAGGGCGGCGCTCGGCAGCGTCACGCCGGGGGCCCCGCCGCCGCCCACCGTCGCCTCGCTCGGCACGGCCCGCGCGTCGACGCCGTCGGCGCTCAGCGCGCGGGCCAGCCGTTCGGCCCGGTGCCGCAGGCGCGCCGGGTCGGCGGACAGGGCGTCGGCCGTCGGGGTTCCGGGGCCGGTCAGGGTCGCCTCCAGGGCGGCCAGGGTCAGCTTGTCCACCCGCAGGGCGCGGGCGAGGGGGTGCCGGGACAGGGTGCGTACGAGGGCGTCGTCACCGAGCAGCAGTCCGCACTGGGGGCCGCCGAGCAGTTTGTCGCCGCTCGCGGTCACCAGGGAGGCACCGGCCCGCAGTTGGCCTTCGGCGTCGGGTTCGTCGGGCAGCAGCGGGTGGGGGGCGAGCAGCCCGGAGCCGATGTCGACGACGACGGGCACGCCCAGGGCGGCCAGTTCACGGGTTCCGGCGGCGCGGGTGAAGCCGGTGATGCGGAAGTTGGAGGGGTGGACCTTGAGGACGAAGCCGGTCCGCGGGCCGAGGGCGTCGGCGTAGTCGGCGACGGAGGTGCGGTTGGTGGTGCCGACCTCGCGCAGCCGGGCCCCGGTGGACACCAGCAGGTCGGGCAGCCGGAATCCGTCTCCGATCTCCACCATCTCCCCCCGGCTGATGACGATCTCGCGGCCTGCGGCGAGCGCGGTGGCGGCGAGGACCAGCGCGGCGGCCCCGTTGTTCACGACGTGGACGGCGCGGGCCGCGGGCACCCGTGCGCCGAGGGCGTCGAGCGCGGTGCGTCCCCGGCGGGCGCGTACGCCGGTGGCCAGGTCGAGTTCGACGTCCGTGGGTCCCGCGGCCTCCCGCACGGCGCTGCGGGCCGCCCGTGACAGGGGGGCGCGGCCGAGGTTGGTGTGCAGCAGCACCCCGGTCGCGTTGATGACGGGGCGCAGTCCCCCGACCGTGGACGGCAGCAGGGCGACGGCCGTGTCCGTCACGTCCTCGGGCGGGACCTCGCCCCGGCGGGCGCTGTCCTGGGCCCGCCGGACGGCCGACTTCACCGCCTCGGGACCGAGCCGCCGCACCGCCTCGGCCAGTCTCGGGTCCCGCAGGACGGCGTCGGTGCGGGGAATGCGCCGCCGGGTGTCCACCGCTTCCCGGTGCCGGCCGGCGTCGCTGCCGTCGGTGCCGGCCGGGTGAGGTCCGCCCGTCGCCTCCTGTGTGACCCGCTGGTGCACGCGCCCCTCCCTGTCCGGCCGGTCCCGTGTCTGCCCGGGGAACCCCCATGCTCCCCCAGTGCCCCTGACGGGGATCACGACACGCCGGGCGGCCGCGGCCTCGCCCCGTCGCCCGGTGGTGCCGGTGCGCGTCGGGCGGTGTCAGGAGCGGGCGTAGCCCGTGAGGGGAGGGGTGCGCAGGGCGAGGACCGCCTTGTCGTCGTGGCCGTCGCCGGGCCGGTGGTCGGCCAGTGCCCGGCACAGTTCCTCCGGTGGATGCCCGGCGTACCGGGAAGCGGTGACGGCCAGGGCGTCCAGTCCCCGGTCCAGCGGCCGGCCGGGGTCCTCCACCAGGCCGTCGGTGTAGAGGATGACGGTGCTGTCCACCGGTACCGCCTGGCAGTGGTCGGGGCGGTTCAGGCCGGCCGCCACGCCCAGCGGGACTCCGGGATCCGTCTCCAGGTAGTGCACCCGTCCGTCGGGCAGCAGCAGGAGCGGGGGCGGGTGTCCCGCGCTGGACCAGCGCAGTCGCCAGGCCCCTTCGACGGGTTCCAGACGGGCCAGGAGGGCGGTGGCGATGGGTGCCTGCTCCAGGGCGGCGTCCATGATGCGGTCCAGCCGGGCGAGGGAGGAGCTGGGCGGGGCGTTGCGGTCGAAGTACAGGGCGCGCAGCATGTTGCGGATCTGGGCCATGTCCGCCGCGGCCCGCAGGTCGTGCCCCACGACGTCACCGATGACCGCGGCGCAGGCTCCGTCGGGGAGCAGCATGGCGTCGTACCAGTCGCCGCCGACGGCCGCCGGGGCGCTCGCCGGGCGGTAGGCCGCCCCTGCGGTGAAGGGCCGCAGGTCGGGCAGGCGGGGCAGCAGCAGCCGCTGGAACTGCTCGGCGCTGTTGCGGACCTGCTGGTAGAGGCGGGCGTTCTCGATCGCCACCCCGGCGGTGCCGGCGAGTGCCCGGATGACCCCCTCGTCGTGCCGGTCGAAGGGCCGGCCGTCCTTGCGTTCGGAGAGGTAGAGGTTGCCGTAGATCCGTCCGCGCACGCTGATGGCCACCCCGAGCAGGCTGCGCATGGGCGGGTGGCCGGGCGGGAAGCCCGCCGATTCCGGGTGGCGCGCGATGTCCTTGACCCGCAAGGGCTCGGGGTGGTGGATCAGATGTCCGAGCAGGCCCCTCCCGCGGGGCAGTTCCACGCCCTCCAGGTCGGCCAGCTCCCGCGCGCCGAGCCCGAGGGGGATGAACTCCTCCAGGTACCTTCCCTCCTCGTCGAGCACCCCCATGGCGCCGTAGCGGGCGCCGACCAGGTCCATGGCGGTGCGGACGATGCGGCGCAGCACCATCGGCAGTTCCAGCTCGCCGGTGATGTTCACGACCGCCTGGAGCAGTTCCTGGAGCGTGCTCTGGGCACGGGCGAGGGCGTGGAGCTGTTCGCCGATGCGGTTCAGGTCGGAGGTGAGCGGCAGGTCGAGCAGCGACATGTACGGCTCCACCTCCGGCGGGGTGCCCGGGCCCTGCGGGGCGTCGCCCCCGCGCGGCTCCTGCCGGTCGTCCGCCATCGCCCCTGCCTTCGCTGTCCGCCGTCCGCCGTGTCGCCGTCCGCTCCGGACGTCCGTCTGCGCGCCCACGGGCGGCGCGCCGCCGTGGCCAGGCCCCGGCTCGTGCACCACGTCCCCCACCATCGCCCGGCGGTGGGCCGCACGCCGTTCACGGACAGCCACTCGGCGTAACACGTCCGGTGCCCGGCCCGCGGCCTGCCCCGGGCGCCGCGCGGTGTGTCCCGGAGCGCCCCAGGGCGAGGAGCGGGGCGGGGGGCGGCCTGCCGCACATCCCTGCAAGCAGCGCCGCCCGCGGGTGAGTCGAGGGCGCGGCGGGCCGGTCACCGGTTGCGCAGTGCCTCGGAGATCGTGACGGAGGCCGGGTCGAGCGTGGTCTCGCCGTCGGCGATGTCCCACAGGGCGTTCTGCAGCAGCCGTCCGAGGGTCCAGCCGGTCGCGCGGGCGCGGTCCAGGCCGAGGACCTCGGTGAGCAGGTCGAAGCGGCGGCGCACCACGCGCGGTGCGCCGCCCTTCACGACGACGTCGTCCCATCTGCTGTCCAGCGCGGGCCAGAGGTCGAAGCCGGGATCGCCGGCGAGCGGTTCGGGGTCGATGGCGAGCCACGGCTCACGCTCGGCGGCGAGGACGTTGTCGTAGTGCAGGTCCCAGTGCAGCATCCGGTCTCCGGGCTCGCCGGCCAGTTCGGCCACCGCCGACGCCCAGTCGCGCAGGAGCCGCCGGTCCGCCGGGTCGGCCAGCGCCCCGGCCGCCCGGGGGACCTCCTCCAGCATCCTGGTGGCGATGTCGCCGAGGCCGCGCAGCCCCGGCGGCGCGGGCACGCGGACCAGACGGGCCTGGAGTCCGGCGAGGATGCCGAGCGCGACGTCGTCGTCCTCGATCGAGGTCAGCGTGCGCGTGGCGTCCAGCCGCTCCAGGAGCATGGCGCCGGTGCCGGGATCGTGGTCGAGCAGGCGCACCGTTCCCTCGCCGTTCCAGGTGCGCAGCCCGATGAGCGCGGCGGTGGTCTGCTCGCGGGGGATCTGCAGTCCGAGGACCGCGCGCGTACCGTCCCGGCGCAGCACCGGCAGAACCAGCGACGCCTGTCCGGCCCCGGCGGCGCCGTCCCGTTGCAGCTCCCAGCGGTCCAGGAGTTCCGCGGCGAGAGCCGGCAGCCCCGCGATCCACACCCTCCCCGCCTCGCCGAAGCTCCTGGCGTACGACGCTGCCAGCGACCGCGGGACCTCGACCACTCCCTCCCCGCTCATTCCCCGTACCCGCCGGCCTGGGCCGCCTCGCCCGCCGCACCTCGGCCCGTGACCGCCGCCGGGCGGCCGGCGGCCCGCTGGAGACGGAGCTGGCCGATCTCCGCGGCGTTCTTCATCAGTTCGGCGTTCACCCAGGCGAGCATGTGCGCGACGGTGTGCCGGGGGTCGTCCTGCCAGGGGAACGGGGCGCTCGGTTCCAGCTCGTCGTCGGTGAGACGGTCGAGGGCCTCCAGCCAGTCCGCACGCAGACGCCGCAGCCACTCGACGGCCGGCCGGCCCGCGCCCGGCCAGGTGATGTCGCCCCGCTCCCGGGGCGCCCTGCCGTGGACGTGGTCGGCGGCCACACTCCACCACCAGCCGATGTGCCAGCTCAGCCAGCCGATGGTCGGTACGGGGACGGGGTCGGGTTCGGTCTCGGCCCAGTCCGGCACCCATGCCCCGTCCTCGGACCGGCGCACCGTCCAGCACAGCGCGGCGGGCTCCCACAGGAAGTCGTCGGGGCCGAGTCGTTCGAGGTGATATTCGAACAGCGACCAGGTCAGGTCGAACTGCCAGCGCAGCAGGTCGACTCGGTGCCGCGGGGCTGATGCGTTCGGGGCGGTGACCACCGGCCGACTGTCGCACGGCAACCGTGCAAAGGTGAAGCGAGTTTCCGTACGGCTCCACCCGCCCCTCCGTCCGCTCCGGCGCCGACGGGGACGTCGGGCGGGACGGGTCCGGGCTCCGCCGGAAGGGTGACCCGGGGCCGGTGGCCGGCGGTGGCGAGCGCCCGGGCGGGGCCGAGGCCGGCGGCCCCCGCCCCGGGCCCGCGTCACGCCTGGGACGTCCCCGCACGTGACCTTCGCCGCCACAGGGCCGATACTGCCGAGAGAGTCACCGAGTCGGCACCGACTCCGCCGCCGCCCGCCCCGGGTCACCGCTGACCGCCCGGGCCAAGACCCGCCCATACCTACTCTGAGCAGCACAAACGCAGGTCGAAGACCCATCCGTCAGGCTTCCCAGGAGGTACCCGTGAAGATGCTCATAAACGTCCCCGAGACCGTGGTGGCGGACGCCCTGCGGGGGATGGCCGCCGCCCATCCCGAGCTGATCGTGGATGTCGAGAACCGGGTGATCGTGCGGCGGGACGCGCCCGTGGCCGGGAAGGTCGCCCTGGTGTCCGGCGGCGGGTCGGGGCACGAACCGCTGCACGGCGGGTTCGTGGGGCGGGGGATGCTGTCGGCCGCCTGCCCGGGCGAGGTGTTCACCTCGCCGGTGCCGGACCAGATGGTGCGGGCCGCGGCGGCCGTGGACAGCGGCGCCGGGGTGCTGTTCGTCGTCAAGAACTACACGGGCGACGTCCTGAACTTCGACATGGCCGCCGAGCTGGCCGAGGACGAGGGCATCCAGGTCGCCAAGGTGCTGGTCAACGACGACGTGGCGGTGACGGACAGCCTCTACACGGCCGGGCGGCGCGGAACGGGCGCCACGCTCTTCGTGGAGAAGATCGCGGGCGCCGCCGCCGAGGAGGGCCGTCCGCTGGAGCAGGTGGAGGCCGTCGCACGGCGGGTCAACGAGAACTCCCGCAGCTTCGGCATCGCCCTCAGCGCCTCCACCACGCCCGCCAAGGGCAGCCCCACCTTCGACCTGCCCGCCGGTGAGCTGGAGCTCGGCATCGGCATCCACGGCGAGCCGGGCCGGGAGCGGCGGGCGATGATGACCGCGGGCGAGATCGCCGAGGCCGCCGTGGACGCGGTGCTGACCGACCGCGGTCCCCGCGGTCCCGTCCTGGTCCTCGTCAACGGCATGGGCGCGACGCCCCTGCTGGAGCTGTACGGCTTCAACGCCGAGGTCCAGCGCGTCCTGTCCGAGCGCGGCGTGGCCGTCGCCCGCACCCTCGTCGGCAACTACGTGACCTCCCTCGACATGGCGGGCGCCTCGGTCACGCTGTGCGAGGTCGACGAGGAGCTGCTCGGGCTGTGGGACGCGCCCGTGAGCACGCCCGGCCTGAGGTGGGGCATCTGAGCACGGACGGGGAAGGGATCGTCGACATACCTACCAGGCAAGGAGATCCAGTGCTCGACGCCGACTTCTTCCGCCGTTGGATGACGGCGACCGCCGCGTTGGTCGACCGCGACGCGGAGCGGCTCACCGCTCTCGACTCGCCGATCGGGGACGCCGACCACGGCAGCAATCTCCAGCGCGGGTTCACGGCCGTGGTGGCCACGCTGGAGAAGGAGGCGCCCGGCACGCCCTCGGCGATCCTGACGCTCGCCGGACGGCAGCTCATCTCGTCCGTCGGCGGCGCCTCCGGACCGCTGTACGGGACGTTGCTGCGCCGGACCGGCAAGGCGCTCGGGGACGCCGCCGAGGTGAGCCGGGAGCAGCTCGCGGAGGCGTTGCGGACGGGGGTGGACGCGGTGCGCACGCTCGGCGGCGCGGCGCCCGGCGACAAGACGATGATCGATGCCCTGGTGCCGGCCGTGGACGCCCTGGACGAGTCCTTCGCCGCGGCCCGCGCCGCCGCGCTGGCGGGTGCGGAGGCGACCACGCCGTTGCTGGCCCGCAAGGGCAGGGCGAGTTATCTGGGCGAGCGCAGCATCGGGCACCAGGATCCCGGTGCCACCTCGTCCGCACTGCTGATCGAGGGACTTCAGGAGGCGTCCGGTGAGTGACGAGCGGCTGGTCGGGATCGTGCTGGTGTCGCACAGCGCCGAGGTGGCGGCGTCGGTGGCCGAGCTGGCGAAGGCGCTGTCGGGCGGTGGGGTGGCGGTGCCCGTCGCGGCCGCGGGCGGCACCGCTGGCGGCGGGTTCGGCACCAGCTCGGAGCTGGTCTCCGCGGCCGCCGCGTCGGTGGACCGGGGCGCGGGGGTCGCCGTGCTCACCGATCTGGGAAGCGCGGTGCTCACCGTCAAGGCCCTGCTGGCGGAGGGTGACGAGCTGCCGGAGGCCACCCGCCTGGTCGACGCCCCGTTCCTCGAGGGCGCGGTGGCCGCCGTCGTCACGGCCGCGACGGGGGCCGATCTCGACGCGGTGGAGGCGGCGGCGGCGGAGGCGTACTCGTACCGGAAGGCGTAGCCGGCCACCGGGCGGGCGGTGTGCCGGGCGGCGCCCGTCTCCGTCCGCCGCGGCACGGGATCCGGGGCCGGGGGCCGGGGCCGGTCCGCTCAGTCGCCGTCGACGAAGTCCCGGGCCAGCTTCTCCCCGGTGCGCTCGGTGGCGGCCGCGTCCTCGACGGGACCGGTCCCGCTGTCCTTGAACACGATGTACGTCACCCCGGACGCGGCCCCGCCGCTGACCGGGTCGGCGGGGACGCCGACCGACTCGGCGGCGGCGTAGGACGCCTCGCCGATGATGTCGCGGGGGCCGACGTCGCCGACGACGGCGTATCCGACCCGGTCCCCGTGGACGACGGCCACGACCGATCCGCCGTGCACGCCGTCCTCCCGGTGGTCCCAGACGCCGCTGGGCTGCGGCACGACGACGTAGGGCAGCTTCTCCGCGTCCAGGGGGCCGCCGTCGGACTGCGTGTACGCCGTGGCGGCCGTGAAGTGCGGGTCGGTGCGGGAGTTGCAGCGCTCGCCGGGCCGGCCGTCGCAGTCGACGTCCAGGTCGGCCTTCCAGAACACGGCGTCGCGGGTGCCGCAGACGGGGATGCGGGCCGGTGTCCCGGCGTCGCTGCGGTAGCGGCCGTGCGACACGGGTTCGCAGTCCCGGGTCCTGGCCAGCAGGTCGGCGGCGCTGACGGCTCCCCCGGTGTCGCTCTCCGCCTTCCGGTCCTCGTCCGGGGCGTCGGCCTCGGGCCGGAGCCGGGCGCGGGCACCGGCGTCCCGCGCGACCCGGTCGGTGAGCCGGGGGCCGATGACGGGCAGCGGGCGGGCCGGGGAGCGCACGGCCTCGGGCGCGGGCCGGGCCTGGGCGAGCAGGACCGGACGCGGCGACGGGGCGGTGAGGAACGTCGCGGGGGCGAGCAGGGCGGCGCTGGCCGCGGCCAGTGTCAGCGACTGGACACGCACGTGGTGGCCTCTCCTGGGGGGCGGGGACGGACATTCGGGCCCATCTGTCCCCGAATTGCCCGCGAGGACCACCAGGACACGGCCAGACGGCGCATGCCCGGGCGTGCGACCGGGGCCGGGCGGGCCGTGCCCTGCACCGGATCCGGCCCGCCCGGCCGCCCGCGCCGGCGCGGCGGCAGCGACGACAGCAGTCCGCGCCTGGGGCCGCAACTCCCCTGAGCGTCAGGGGACTTCGGCCGCGAGGGGACTCAGCATACGTAACCCGTACGGGTGATCGGGAACGGCCACCCCCCGGCCGCTCCTCCGCCCCCGCTCGGACCGCCCCCGCCCGCAACCCTGACGGCCCCCTCTTGATGTGATCGCGTCACGACGGCATATTGGTCCGGACCATTGCCGTCTGGCCGCCCGGAGGCAGCACCGTGCGAGGCGTTCCCTCTTCCACCCGCCACCACGTCCCGCGCCGCGTCGCCCTGCTCTGCGGCGCCGTCACCCTGGTCGCGTCCTGCGGCTGGGGCACGGGCGGCGACGGCGGCGGCCGTCCGCCCGGGACGCCGACGGGCGTCACCGCCGAGGCCGGCAGCGCGACGAGCGTGCACGTGATGTGGAACGCCGTCGAGGGCGCCGAGGTCTACGAGGTCTACCGCGGCACCACCAGGGTGAAGGAGGTCCCCGCCGCCCACCGCATGGTGGACGTGACCCGCCTGACCCCCTCGACGGCCTACGTGTTCACGGTGCGGGCGCGCGACGCCGACGGGCGGCGCGGCCCGGACAGCGAGAAGGTCCGCGCCACGACCCCGGCCGCCGCGGCCGCCGACCGCTCGGCCCCGACGCCCCCGGCGAACGCCCGGGGCCGGGCCGCGGGCAGCCGGGCCGTCCAGCTCACCTGGACCGCCGCCGAGGACGACCGGGGCGTCGTCTCGTACGACGTCTACCAGGGAGACACCAAGATCCACAGTGTCGGCGGCACCCAGACGGCCGCCGTCGTGACCGGTCTGCGCCCCGGCACCCGTTACTCCTTCACCGTCCGGGCGCGCGACGCCGCCGACAACCTCTCCCCCGCCAGTGGCGCCGTCCGCCTCACCACGCCGGGCTCCGACGACGGCCGGGCCTCCGCTCCCACCGCCCTGCGCGCACGGACCCACCGCGCCGACGGGGCGTTCCACATCGATCTCGACTGGGTCCCGCCGCGCACGGACGGTGTGGTCGTCGAGTACGAGATCCACCTGGACGGCGCGAAGGCCACCTCGCTCGTGTACGGCGGCGACGCGCCCCGCGAACGGGCCGAGTACAGCTTCTACGCGGGCCGGGAGGCCGGTGTCACGCACCGCGTGCGGGTGCGGGCCAAGCTGCCCGACGGCACCTGGGGCGGCTTCTCGGCGGAACGGACGGTGACGACCGGCGGGGCGGGCCGCTGAGGGCGTCACCTGGCCGGTCGCACTCGGCATGCGGGCCCCGCCGCCGCCCTGTTGGCTGCCTTGGAGGGGGCACGGGCGATCCGATGTCGGCGGCGCGAGGGATGTCCGCCAACCGTGCCGCCGGAGGGCAGTCCACATGCGCATCTCATCGCCACTTCTCCGCTCCGGCCCGATCGTGGCAGCCGCCGCGGCACTGCCCGTCGCCCTGGCCGCGGGGCCGGCCGCCGCGGGCCCGGGGATCTCCGTGAGCACCACCGGGACGACGGTGTCGGTCACGACCACGGCCTGCGCCCAGCTCAACGGCAGTTGGGGCACGGCCTCGCTGCTCACCGCCAGTCAGGGCAGCTTCGCCGAGGGACGCCAGGTCGCGCTGTCGGGGACCGCCGCGGGCCAGTCCGCCGCATGGTCGGGCATCTCCCCGGGCACGTACACGGTCGTCGTCATGTGCTCGAACAACAGCACCGCCGGAACCCAGACCGTCATCGTCTCCTCGGCGCCCTCCCCCTCGGCGTCCCCCGGCCGCTCCGCCTCCCCCTCGCCCTCCGCGTCGCCGCGCGGGGTGCTGGGCGGGGTCGGCGGGGCCGTCCAGGACTACGGCACCGCCACCCTCGTGACGGGCGGCGCGCTGGTCGGGGCGGGCGTCATCGCCGCGGCCTGGTGCCTGCGCCGGCGTTCGAAGCCGTACCGGTTCTGAGCGCGCCGGGCCGCGCCGTCAGGTCCTCCCGTCACCGGGCAGCTCGGCGAACTCGTCCAGCGCGTGCCTGAGCCACTGGGTCCAGAAGGTCTCCAGGTCGATGCCGGCCCGCAGCACCAAGTGGCGCAGCCGGTCCTCGGTGCTGTCCTTCTCCGGCGGGAAGTCCCGCTCCTCGATCTCCTCGTACGTGGCCAACTGCCGCTCGTGCAGCTCCAGATGGCGCCGCAGGTCGTCCTCGATCCCGGTGGTGCCGACCACGGCGGCGGCGCGCAGGCGCAGCAGCATCGTGTCCCGCAGGGGCCGCGGGTCCTGTGCCGTCGCGGCCCAGCGGGCGAGTTCGTCGCGGCCCGCGGGCAGGACCTCGTAGCTCTTCTTCTGCCCCCGGGCGGGCTGCTCCGCGGGCAGTGCGCGGATCAGCCCCTGCGCCTCCAGTTTTCCCAGCTCGCGGTAGATCTGCTGGTGCGTCGCCGACCAGAAGTAGCCGATCGACTTGTCGAACCGGCGGGTCAGCTCCAGCCCGGACGACGGCTTTTCGACCAGGGCGGTGAGGATCGCGTGCGGGAGAGACATGGGCTCATCCTAGGGACGGCCCGGGCCCCGCCCCAGGTCTCCTACAGCGTCGCCGCCAGCTCGGTGCCCTGCTTGACGGCGCGCTTGGCGTCCAGTTCGGCGGCCACGTCGGCGCCGCCGATGAGGTGGACGCTGCGGCCGGCGGCGACCAGCTCGTCGTACAGGTCGCGGCGCGGCTCCTGACCGGTGCACAGGACGATCGTGTCGACCTCCAGGACGGTGGACTCGTCGCCCACGGTGATGTGCAGGCCGGCGTCGTCGATCCGGTCGTAGCGCACGCCGGGGACCATGGTGACGCCGCGGTGCTTCAGCTCGGTGCGGTGGATCCAGCCGGTGGTCCTGCCGAGGCCGGCGCCGACCTTCGTGGTCTTGCGCTGGAGCAGGTGGACGGTGCGCGGCGGTGCGGGGCGCTCGGGCGCGGCGAGGCCGCCGGGCGCGCGGTAGTCGGTGTCGACGCCCCAGAGGCGGAAGTACGTCCCGGGATCCTCGTGCGCCTTGTCACCGCCGTCGGTGAGGAACTCGGCGACGTCGAAGCCGATGCCGCCCGCGCCGAGGACGGCGACGCGGTCGCCGACGGGGGCGCCGTCGCGCAGGACGTCCAGGTAGCCGAGGACGCTCGGGTGGTCGACGCCGGGGATGTCCGGGGTGCGGGGGGTGACGCCGGTGGCGACCACGACCTCGTCGTGGCCGGCGAGGTCGTCCGCGCCGACGCGGGTGCCGAGCCGTACGTCGACGCCGTGCGCCTCCAGTTGCGTACGGAAGTAGCGCAGCGTCTCGTCGAACTCCTGCTTGCCGGGGACCTTCCGGGCCACGTTGAGCTGGCCGCCGATCTCGTCCGCCGCGTCGAACAGGGTGACCTCGTGGCCGCGTTCGGCCGCGCCGACGGCACAGGCCAGTCCGGCGGGACCGGCGCCGACGACGGCGACGCGCTTGCGCAGCCGGGTCGGGGAGAGGACCAGTTCGGTCTCGTGGCAGGCGCGCGGGTTGACCAGGCAGGAGGTGATCTGCCCGCTGAACGTGTGGTCCAGGCAGGCCTGGTTGCAGCCGATGCAGGTGTTGATGGCCTCGGGCCGGCCCGCCTCGGCCTTGGCGACGAAGTCGGGGTCGGCGAGCATCGGGCGGGCCATCGACACCATGTCCGCGGTGCCCTCGGCGAGCAACCGCTCGGCCAGGTCGGGGGTGTTGATGCGGTTGGTGGCGACCAGCGGCACGGAGACCTCGCCCATCAGCCGCCCGGTGACCCAGGTGTAGGCGCCGCGCGGCACGGAGGTGGCGATGGTCGGGATGCGGGCCTCGTGCCAGCCGATGCCGGTGTTGATGATCGTGGCACCGGCGGCCTCGACGGCCTTGGCGAGGGTGACGACCTCGTCGAGGGTGGAGCCGCCGGGGACCAGGTCGAGCATGGACAGGCGGTAGATGACGATGAAGTCCTCGCCGACCGCCTCGCGCACGCGGCGGACGATCTCGACGGGGAAGCGCATGCGGTTCTCGTAGGAGCCGCCCCAGCGGTCGGTGCGCCGGTTGGTGTGCGCGGCGATGAACTCGTTGATCAGGTAGCCCTCGGAGCCCATGATCTCGACGCCGTCGTAGCCGGCCTCGCGGGCGAGGCGGGCGGTGCGGGCGTAGTCGTCGATGGTGCGCTCGACCTCGGCGCCGGTCAGCTCGCGGGGCACGTGGGGGCTGATCGGCGCCTGGAGCGGGCTCGGGGCGACCAGGTCGGGATGGTAGGCGTAGCGGCCGAAGTGCAGGATCTGCATCGCGATCCGGCCGCCCTCGCGGTGCACGGCGTCGGTGACCGTGCGGTGGCGCTCGGCCTCCGCCCCGGTGGTGAGGCGGGCACCTCCCGGGTAGGGGCGGCCCTCGTCGTTGGGGGCGATGCCGCCGGTGACGATCAGGCCCACTCCCCCGCGGGCGCGGGCCGCGTAGAAGGCGGCCATGCGCTCGAAGCCGCGCTCGGCCTCCTCCAGGCCCACGTGCATGGAGCCCATCAGGACCCGGTTGGGCAGGGTGGTGAAGCCCAGGTCCAGCGGGCTCAGCAGGTGGGGGTAACGGCTCATCGGGCCCTCCGTGCGCGGTGTCGTGCCTCAGTTCTAGAGGACGACCACCATCTTTTGCAACTAGTTGCATAAGGTGGCGTCGCACACAGGGAGGGCCCGGTGGGCCCGTCTCAGCGGCTCTCCAGCCGCACGTGCAGCTCCCGTTCCTGGTCTCCGGAGGCCATGCTCAGGTCCTGCACCGTGAACAGGGAGTCGAGGGTGTTGCGGAACCGCTCGATCGCCCAGTAGCCGCCCTGCACGTCGGCCTCCACGGACCGCGCGAGCCGGGCGGGCCCGCACTCGCCGCCCCGGGCGTCGGCCACGTCGAAGGTGCCGAGCCACACGGTCGGGCGCACCTCGTCGTACTCCCGGGTCACGTCGCCCGCGTGCCGGTCGGAGGAGAAGCACGCGCACAGGGCGTCGAACACGGTCCGGGCGTCCTCCTTGCTGCAAGCGCTCAGCTCCACCGAGACGGACTCCGGGTGCAGTCGCTCACCGGCCATCGTGATCGCTCCTCTCCTGGCAGCGCTGCGTTCCGCGGGCCGTGCCACGGCGTGGCCGCCCCGCGAATGCCGCGTACCCCTAGAAAAGCACCACCTCGGGCGGAGCACTACCGGCACGGACCGGCGAGGGCCGGTTGAACCACCGACGAGAGCCGACGGTCGTCGGCGGACCGGAGTCGGGCCGTCCCGTGCGGCGCGCGGCGCGGTGCGGGGAGATGCTGGAGGGAGCCGTCCGGGGCCAGCGGGAAACGGCCCTGTGCACGGTGGAACGCGGTAGAACAGGAGTCGGCATCGGGAGACGTGCCGCGCGCAGCGGCGAAGGCGGGGCGTGGGATGAGTGCAGCCGGGTCGGCCGGGTTCGAGGGCGCCGAGCCGCCACGCGGGCCGGTGCGTCCCAGCGGGCTGCTGGACGTGCTCAACGTGGCCTCGGTGGTGCTGGACTCCGACGGGCGGATCGTGCTGTGGAGCCCCCAGGCCGAGGAGCTGTTCGGCTATTCCGCCGAGGAGGCGCTGGGCGAGCGCGCCGCCCGGATCATGGTGCACGACGAGAACGTCGACCTGGTCGTGAAGCTGTTCACCGACGTCATGAGGACCGGCCAGAGCTGGGCCGGCGCCTTTCCGGTCCGCTGCAAGAACGGCGACACGCGGCTGGTGGAGTTCCGCAACATGCGGCTGCTCGACGACCGGGGCGACGTCTACGCGCTGGGGCTCGCCGCCGACCGGTCCACCGTGCTCCGGCTGGAGCGCGACGTGGCGCTGTCGTCACGGGTGATCAACCAGTCCCCCATCGGGCTCGCCGTCCTGGACACCGGTCTGCGCTACGTCTCGGTCAACCCCGCGCTGGAGCGGATGAACGGCCTGCCCGCCGAGGACCACATCGGCCGCACGGTGCGCGAGGTGCTGCCGGAGGCGGACCACGAAGGCATGGAGGGGCAGGCGTTGCGGGTCCTGGAGACCGGACGGCCGGTCATCGACGTGCCCGCGATCGGGCGGACCCCCGCGGACCCGGACGAGGACCACGCCTGGTCGGTCTCGCTGTACCGGCTGGAGGACTCCTTCGGTTCCGTGCTCGGCGTGGCCGTGTCGATCGTGGACATCACCGAGCAGTACCGCGCGGGCGTGGCGGCGGAGACCGCGCGGCGCCGGCTGGCCGCCGTCGCCGACGCCTCCGCGCGCATCGGCACGACGCTGGAGCTGGAGCGCACCGCGCACGAGCTGGCCGACGTGGCCGTGCCGGACCTCGCCGACGTCGCGGCCGTCGATCTCCTGGAGTCCGTCGTCAAGGGCCGGCGCAGCACCCTCGGCCCGGCCGAACCGGCGGTGATCCGGGCCCTCGCGGTCCAGGCGGAGGCCGCCCCCGAGGCACTGGAGGCGGCCGACCCGCCCGGCCAGGTCGCCCGGTACGGACCGGACCGCCTGGTCACCGAGTGCGTCCGCACGGGCGAGGCCGTGATGGTGGCGCGGGTGACGGACGAGGACCTGACCCGCATAGCCCGCTCGCCGGAGGCCGCCGCGATGCTGCGTCGGGCCGGTGTGCACTCGTACCTGGCCGTGCCGCTGATCGCCCGCGGCGAGGTGCTCGGCGCCCTGGATCTGAAGCGGATCCGCAATCCGCTGCCGTTCGGCGAGGACGACCTGCTGCTGGCGCGTGAGCTGGCCGCGCGCGCGGCGCTCCAGATCGACAACGCCCGCTGGTACCAGAACGCCCGCGACGCCGCGCTCACTCTCCAGCGCAGCATGCTGCCGAGCCACCCTCCGGTGACGGGCGGCCTGGAGGTCGCGTCCCGATACCAGCCGGCCGAGGCCACCAGCGAGGTCGGCGGCGACTGGTTCGACGTGATCGAGCTGGAGGGCGGCAAGACCGCGCTGGTCGTCGGGGACGTGATGGGCAGCGGCATCACGGCGGCGGCGTCCATGGGGCGGCTGCGCACCGCGACCAACACGCTGGCCTCGCTGGACCTGGATCCGGCGGTGCTGCTCGAACACCTCGACCGGACCGCGGCCGGCCTGGACCAGGCCATCGCCACCTGCGTCTACGCCGTGCACGATCCGCACGCCAGGCAGTGCCGCATCGCCAACGCCGGGCATCTGCCGCCGGTACGGGTACGCGCCGGCCGCCCGCCCGAGCTGCTGGACCTGCCCACCGGGGTGCCGCTCGGGGTCGGCGGTGTCCCGTTCTCCACCACCGCCGTCGACCTGGAACCGGGCGACCTTCTGGTGCTGTACACCGACGGCCTGGTGGAGACGCGGCAGCACGCGATCGACGAGCGGCTGTCCACGCTCCTGGCGCTGCTCGAGGGCCCTGAGCGGCCCCTGGAGGAGATCTGCGACCTGCTGCTGCGCACGCTGCACGAGCCGCAGAACTCCGACGACGTGGCCCTGCTGATCGCCCGGGCCACGCCACCGGAGTAGACGGGGGCCGCGCCCTCACGCGGTCGGTCTGCTCCCGATCACCACGTGGGCGTACAGCTCCTCGCTGACCGCGAGACGGGCCGTCAGGCCGCTGCGGGTGAAGGCGTCGACGGCCGCGGCGGCCTGGCGCTCGCCGGTCTCGACCAGCAGGCAGCCGCCGGGCGCGAGCCAGCCGGGGGCCTCGGCGGCGACCCTGCGGAGCACGTCGAGGCCGTCGGCGCCGCCGTCGAGGGCGGCCAGCGGCTCGTGGTCGCGGGCCTCGGCGGGCAGCAGCGGGACCTCGCCGCTGGGGACGTAGGGCACGTTGGCGGCGAGTATGCCGATCCGGCCGCGCAGGGCGGTGGGCAGCGCCTCGAACAGGTCGCCGGTGTACACCCGGCCGCCGGCGGCGGCGAGGTTGCCCCGGGCGCAGCGCACGGCGACCGGGTCGACGTCGGCGGCGTGCACCTCGGGCCGGCCGAGGGCCGCGGCCAGGGCGGCGCCGACGGCGCCCGAGCCGCAGCACAGGTCGACCACGACGGAGGCGTCCGGCGCGTGGGCGAGGGCCTGCTCCACGAGGAACTCGGTACGGCGGCGGGGGACGAAGACCCCGGGGGTCACGGCGATGCGCAGGCCGCGGAACTCGGCCCAGCCGAGGACGAGTTCGAGGGGCAGGCCGGCCACGCGGCGGCCGACCAGGGAGGTGAGTTCCGCGGGGGTGCGCGCCGCGGCGAGGAGCAGCTCCGCCTCGTCCTCGGCGAAGACGCAGCCGGCGGCGCGGAGCGCGGTCACGACGGACTCGCGGGACGGGCGTGCGGAGCCGAAGGGGGAGGCGGGGGACAGTGGAGGCATGGAGGCCGAGAGCCTTTCGAGAACCGAAGGGCGCTCTCCGGGTCACCTGTCGCCGGTGACCGCACTGCCGAGAGGGGAGAGCACCCGGGCCGACACAGCGGTAATGGGTCTCACCTCCCGGATGTCCGGCGGCCGGGACGGTCCGCGGCCGTGGGCCACCCTACCCCAGACGATCAGACGCCGACGCTCTCCTCGGCCTCTTCCTCCGCCTCCGTCTCCGCTTCCTTCCCGGCCCTTTCCTCCGCCTCCGTCACGGCGTCCCGTCCGGCGTTCGCCCCCTTCGGCCCCGCGGGCCGCGCCGGGGCGGAGACGGGCCCGGTGGACCGCTCGCGCAGGGCGGCGGCGCCCGTCACCGCGAGACCGAGCAGCAGCCAGGCGGCCAGCGTCCAGAGGTTGCGGCCGAGGCCGTCGCCGCCGAAGTAGAGCAGGCTGCGGGCGCCCTCGACGAAGCCGGCGCCGTTCCAGAAGGCGTGCAGGGTGCCGAAGAAGCCGCTCTGCAGCTCGGGACGGAACAGGCCGCCGGAGCTCGTGAAGTTGAGCATCACGAACAGCACCATCATGGCGAGGGTGGTCCAGCGCTTGAGGAAGGTGTGCAGGCCGACGCCGAGGAAGAGGATGCCGGCCGCGTAGAGCCAGGCCATGCCCCACAGTCCGGCGAGGTCGTGGTGCGCGAGGTGGAACACGGGCCCGGCGAGCAGGGCGCCGATGCCGCTGACGACGGCCGAGACGCCGAGCGTCAGCAGGGCGCGGATCCGCATGGGCAGCGCCGCCCCGGCGGCGCCGAGCGCGGCCACGGAGGCGTAGGAGCCGATGCTGACGGCGATCAGCAGGAAGAACAGGCCCTGCCCGGTGGGGTCGTCGTCGACGGGTGTGGCGACGTCGGTCACCTTCAACGGGACCCCCCGGTCCTCGGCGAGGGGGGTGAAGACCTTCTCGGCGGCCAGGGCGCCCATGTCGGAGGCGGCGGTGGCCACGACGACCTCGGGGTCCTCGCCGCCGGGCACGTAGGCCCCGGTGATGTCGCGGTGCCGGAGCAGGTCGACGGCCTCGGCGCGGGTGGGGACGGTCCGGACGTCGAGCGCGTCGCCGCCCGCGTCCTTGACCGTCTGGGCGAGCACCTTGGCCTCGGGACCGGATCCGACGACGGCGACCGGCAGGTGGTTCGGCTCGGGGGTGACGAAGGCCCCCATGTACGCGAGCCCCATGCCGACGCACATCAACAGCGGAGTGATCAGGTGCGTGAGGACGTGGCGCAGGGCGTGCGACCTCATCGGCCCACTCCGATGGTTGGCTTATACAACTCTCTATCAAGTTGTACTATACAACCAAGAGAGGGAGGATCCGTGACGGCGGCCGAGATGCCCGAAGAGACGACTGTCACCCCCGGTGCCCGCCAGGCGGCGGACGCGGCCGTGGAGACCATCCAGCGGGAGATGACGGCCTTCGCGCGCCGCGCCCGCGCCTCCGCGGGACGGATGCACCCGGAGCTGTCGCTGGTGTCGTACACGCTGCTGGGGCACCTGGAGGAGCGGGACGGCTGCCGGGCCACCGACCTGGCCGCCCACTACGCGCTGGACAAGTCCACCGTCAGCCGCCAGGTGGCCGCCCTGGAGCGCGCCGGCCTGGTGGAGCGGCGCGTCGACCCGGAGGACCACCGGGTCCAGGTGCTGCATCTGACGGACGCCGGGCGGCGCATCCTCGCGCAGGTCACGGAGAGCCGCCGCGCGGCGTTCCGGGAACGCCTCGCGCACTGGCCCGAGGAGGACCTGATCCGCTTCGCCGCGTATCTGGAGCGGTACAACGCGTGGCCGCAGGCCGGCCCCGGCGCGGACCGGGACTGAGCGGCCCCTCGCGGACACGTACGGTGGACCGCGTACGCACCGATCACGCCGGCGCGGGCCGCCCGCCCCGCCGGTCCGAAAGGCCCGACCGCATGAACACCACCCGAGGCTTCACCGGGCGCCCGCGCGCCGCCCGGCCGGGGCTGCCGCCCGGCCAGTACGACGCGGGCGACGACTGGCCCGTCCTGTCCGCCGAGGTCACCCCCGACCTGGCCCCCGGCGACTGGTCCTTCCGCGTCGGCGGACTGGTGGCCGAGCCCCGCACCTGGAACGCCGCCGACCTGGACCGGCTGCCCGCGTCGGCGTACACGGGCGACATCCACTGCGTCACCGGCTGGTCGAAGTTCGGGGTCCGGTTCGCCGGCGTGTCCCTGGACGCGTTCCTGGACGCGGCCGGCCCGCTGCCGTCCGCCACGCACGCCGTCGCCTACGCGCACACCGGCTACACCGCCAACCTGCCGCTGGCGGACCTGACCGGCGGGCGCGCCTGGATCGTCAGGGAGTACGACGGGCGGCCGCTGAGCCCCGAGCACGGCGGCCCGGCGCGGCTGGTGGTGCCGCACCTGTACTTCTGGAAGAGCGTCAAGTGGATCG
This sequence comes from Streptomyces sp. NPDC018947, assembly GCF_044390505.1. Classification (NCBI taxonomy): domain Bacteria; kingdom Bacillati; phylum Actinomycetota; class Actinomycetes; order Kitasatosporales; family Streptomycetaceae; genus Streptomyces; species Streptomyces sp. NPDC018947. The sequence continues at coordinate 85,031 of NZ_JBIRZD010000015.1, read as the reverse complement.
CGGGCCTGGAGCTGCTCGACCACGACGAGCCGGGCTTCTGGGAGCAGAACGGCTACCACGCGCGCGGCAACCCCTGGGAGGAGCAGCGGTACTCCGGTGACTGAGACGGCGACGACACACGGTGCCCGCACCTTCACTCCCCCGACGCCGTTCGCGGTGCCCGGACGCATCGAGGTGAGCGGCCGCGTGGCGGGACGGTGGCAGACGGCCACGCTCACGGAGATCCGCCGGGAGACGCCCCGCGCGGCCACCTTCCGGCTGGCGGTGCCCGGCTGGGCCGGCCACCTGCCCGGCCAGCACCTGATGCTGCGGCTGACCGCGCCCGACGGGTACGCGGCCCAGCGCCACTACTCGCTGGCGTCCGCGCCCGACGGCTCGGGGCACATCGAGCTGACCCTCGACCACGCCGAGGGCGGCGAGGTGTCCGGCTGGTTCCACGAGGTGGCCCGGCCCGGGGACCGGATCGAGGTGCGCGGGCCGCTGAGCGGGTTCTTCGCCTGGCCGGGCGACCGGCCCGCGCTGCTGCTCGGCGCCGGCTCCGGGGTGGTGCCGCTGATGTCGATGGTGCGCCACCACCGGGCGCGGGGCCTGTCGGTGCCGCTGCGGCTGCTGGTGTCGGCGCGCAGCCCGGAGGACCTGATCTACGCGCGGGAGTTCGGCGCGGAGACGACACCCGTGTTCACCCGGAGCGCCCCGGACGGAACGCCGGTGGGACGGCTGTCGGCCGCCCACCTGGCGCCGCTGCTCGCCGACCCGCCCGCCGGGGGCTGGGAGGCGTACGTGTGCGGCTCGAACGCGTTCGCGGAGCACGCCTCGCGGCTGCTGGTGGCGGGGGGACAGCCGGTGGACCGCATCCGGATCGAGCGCTTCGGCTGACCCGCACGGCACCTCGGGAGCCCGCCCCGCGATCCGGTGAGCAGGTCCGTGGGACGGGGTACCCAGGTCTGTGCGGGCACTCGCACGCGTGACGCGACGCGGAGACGAGGGCGGCCCCGCCCGCTCACGGGCCGCCCGCCGCCCCCGGTCGCGGTGATCGCGAGGAGGTCGACATGCGAACCCGGGTGCGCGGCTGGCGCTGGCGGCGCAATCCGCTGCGGCGCCGGTCGGATCTCGTGGAGGCGTGGACGCTGCTGGTCGTCGCCGTGCTCCTGTTCGTCGGCGCCCCGCTGCTGGGGGCGATGTCGGCCTCGTGGGCCGAGGGCCAGGCGCGGGCGACCGTCGCCCAGCAGCGGGCCGACCGCCACCGCGTCCACGCCACGGTGGTCTCCCGGGCCGCCGAGGCGGTGCCGTCGGTCGAAGGCGGCGGGCAGCACGCGTACCGGGTGACGGTGCGCTGGACGCCGCCGGGCGGGGAGGCACGGACCACCTCGGCCCTCGTGCCCGCCGGCACCCGGACCGGCCAGGTGATCGACCTGTGGCTCGACGACCGGGGCCGGAGCGTGCCGCCGCCGGCCGGTGACACCGCGATCTGGCAGAACACGGTCACGGTCGGCGCCTGCACGTCGCTGGGCGCCGCCTGCACGGTCCTCGCCGCGCACTGCGCCGTGCGCCGGACGGCACTGCGGCACCGCATGGCCGAATGGGAACGCGACTGGGAACGCACGGAACCGCAGTGGACCCACCGCCGGGCGTGATGGCGTGATCACCGCACTGACCCGGACGGCAGGCCCGGTCCCCCGCGTAGGCGGTTCCCGATGGCCTGTTCGACCCTCCGCTCGACGAACTGCCCACCTACCGCGGCGAGTCGGCCGAGCCCGAGGACTTCGCGGCCCCGCTCACGGCAGGCGCCGGGCCACGACCAGACGGGCGCGGGGGCTGCCGTCGGGGCGGTCCCCGAACCCGGGCAGGGGGTGCAGTTCCACGCGGAAGCCGGCGCGGGCCAGCTCGCGGCCCACGTCGCCGAGACGGAACGTCCGGTAGTACATGACGAACGGCGGCCGCCACAGCGCGTTGCGCACGCGCATCGCCGCGTCGAAGCCCAGCAGGGCCCAGTACGCCCTGGAGCCCGGGCGCGGCGGGGCGCCGACGGGGAAGGCGAAGCGGCCGCCGGGCCGCAGCACGGAGCGCACCTGGGCGAACAGGCCCGGCAGTTCGCGCGGCAGGAAGTGGCCGAACGCCCCGAAGCTCACCACGAGGTCGAAGGCGGGCCCGAACGGCAGGGCGCGGGCGTCCGCGCGCACCCAGGAGACCGCCGGCCCCGCGGGGACGGGGCGCTCGCGGGCGACCGCGAGCATCCCCGCGCTGAAGTCGGCCCCCGTGACCCGCTCCCGGCACACCCTCGCCAGGACGCGCACGCCCGCGCCGGTGCCGCAGCACAGGTCGAGTCCGGCGCCGAACGGCCCCATCGGCTCCAGCACCGAGGCCACGGCGTCCAGCACCCGGTCCGGCGTGCGGTACGGGGTGTGGTCGAACTTGGGGGCGAGCAGGTCGTAGCCGCGCTCGACCGACGACAGCGCCTGGACGGCGAGTTCGCGCAGGCTGGGGCCCTCGGGGCTGAACATCCCGCCAGCCTAGTGGCCTTCCCCGCTCCGGCCCACCGCTGCCGGTCGCCGTGCCCGGCCCCCCGCCGGCGGGTCAGGTGACGGACAGGGCGTTCAGCGCGGCGTCCAGTCGGGCGGTGGCCTCCTCGGCGACGGGCCCGAGGGCGTCGAGGCCGGTGAGGGTGACCATGGTGCCCGGGTCGAGGGCCTGGACGAGCATGTGGTCGCCCTCGGGGCGGACGACGACGTTGCACGGCAGGAGCAGGCCGATGGAGCGGTCCGCTTCCAGCGCGCGGTGGGCCAGGGACGGGTTGCAGGCGCCGAGGATCAGGTAGTCCTCCATGTCGTGGCCGAGTTTGGTCTTCAGGGTGGCCCTCACGTCGATCTCGGTGAGGACACCGAATCCCTGGTCGGCCAGGGCCCGGCGGACCGCGGCGACGGCGGCGGCGAAGTCGGTGGTGGACAGGCGGACGGTGCGGTCGTAGGGCACGGGGCGCTGCTCCTTCGGTGCGGAGGACCTCGTTCCTTGATACCCCGCCGGGTTGCCCACCGCAGGGGATGCGCTCGCCCGGGCGTGCGCCCCGGTCAGCACCCGGGCCCGTCGGTCGCCTCGCGGGCAGCCCGGCAGTGCCGCCGGACCATGTCCGCGAAGGTGCGGGAGAGCGGGGTCAGCGCGTCCCCACGGCGGACCGCCCATCCGACCGGGAGCGGCGGCAGGTCCGGCAGCGGAAGGAACCGCAACGGACCGTCCTGCGCTTGCGCGGAGACCTGTCCGGGCAGAGCGGGCACGACGGCGCGTCCGACACCGAGCCCGGCCAGCAGGATCGCCGTGTCCCAGTCGGCGACGCCGGTGTCGGACGTCGGGCGGACACCCAGACGTGCCAGGGCGGTCTCCAGGTGGGCGCGGGAGGAGGAGTTGGCCGGGAGCCGGATGAGCGGGACGCCGACCAGGTCGGCGGCCGTCACCCGCGTCCGCGGGGCCAGCGGATCGTCGGCCCGTACCGCCAGCACCCACGGCAGTTCCACGACCGTGCTCTGCTCGATGCCCGGGACCGGAGGACCGACGGTCACCCAGGCCAGGTCGACCGCGCCCGCCGCGAGCGCGTCGAAGCAGCCGCGCGTGGCGGTCTCCGTCCGGAACTCCAGGCTGGCCCGGGGGTGCCGTGCCCGGAAGTCGACGACCGCCTCGGACATGAAGTGCCGCACCGTCGTCGCGCCCGTCGTCACGCGGACCGATCCGGCTTCGCCGCGCGCGAGTTCGCCGAGCCGGCGCAGGGCCAGGTCCAGCCCGGTGATCCCCTCCTGCGCCGCGTCCTGGAGCACCAGGCCCTCCGGGGTGGGCACCACACCGCGGGCCCTGCGTTCCAGCAGCCGGACCCCGGTCGTCCGTTCCAGCCGCTTGATGTGCTGGCTCACCGCGGACTGGGTGCAGGACAGCTCGCGGGCGACGGCGCTCAGGCTTCCCGCCCGGCAGACCGCCACGAACACGCGCAGGTCGTCGAGGGTCATCGGCACGCGCACCACGGTAGCCCGGGGTGTGACCCAAGCTGTGACTGGGGGCTTTCCAAGCAAGCCCGAGGATTGACTTGCCTGTTGGTCCTCGTCGAGGATCACCGCGGGCCCAGGCGGCAACCCTGCCCCGCCTTGCCCGCCACGTCCGGACGTGGCGGGAAGGGCGGGGCGGGTGCCGACCACCGAGCTGAGAGGAACCACCCGTGCAGCACCCCGTGTCCGCGGACGACCCCGCCTCCTCCCCTCCTCCCGCCACGACGGTGGCCGTGCTCGGCCCGGGAGGAGTCGGCGGCCTGCTCGCGGCGCTGCTCTCCCGGGCCGGCCACCGCGTGATCTGCGTCGCACGCGAGGAGACCGCCGGTGAGCTGCGCCGCGACGGGATCAGTGTGCGCAGTGAACGGTTCGGGGACTTCACCGCCCCGGTGGAGGCGGACACCGCGCTGCGCGAGCCGGTCGGGCTGTGCCTGGTGACCGTCAAGCACACCGCGCTCGACGCGGCACTCCGCCGCGTTCCCGCCCACCATCTGGACGGCGGCCTGCTGCTGCCTCTCCTCAACGGCGTCGAACACGTGGCAGCGCTGCGGACCCGCTACGGGGCACAGCGGGTGGTCCCGGCCGTGATCCGCGTGGAGTCCACCCGCTCCGCCCCGGGCGTGATCGAGCACGGCAGCCCCTTCGCCGAGATCGACCTCGCGGGTCCGCCGGCCCGGCTCGCCGGACTTGCCGCACGGCTCACCGCGGCCGGTGTCGAGACGCGCGTGGTGCCCGACGAGAACACCGTGCTGTGGGCCAAGTTGGCCTTCCTGGCTCCCTTCGCCCTGCTCACCACACGCCACCGGCTGACCATCGGCGGTGTCCGTACCGAACGGCGCGAAGAGCTCGCGGCCCTGGTCGAGGAGACCGCGGCCGTCGCCCGCGCCTGCGGAGCACGGACGGACGCCGCTCAGATCCTCGGCCGGTACGACGCCTTCCCGGCGGGAACCAGGTCGTCCATGCAGCGCGACGCGGAGGCGGGGCGCCCGCTGGAGCTCGACGCGGTCGGCGGCGCCCTGCTCCGGGCGGCCGAACGGCACGGCATCCGGGTGCCACACGCCGAGCGGCTCGTGAGGGAGCTGGCCGAAGGCAGGGGTGACACCTGATGGACACGAGCCCGGACGCGCACCCTCGGCCGGGGGACCACGACGGCCTTCCGGCTCTCGAACTCGCCTTCCCCGGCCCGGAACGCGACCGTGGCGTGGCCGCGATCACCGACGGCCTCAAAACCGCGCTCACCGGCCTCCTGGAGATCTACGAACACGCCGGCGAGGAGGTACCGGTGGCCGGACAGCGCTTCTCGGTGCTCGATTCCGAGGGCCGCCCGGCCGTCACCATCGAGCTCGTCGAGGTACGCGTGGTCCCCATGAAGGAGATCGACGACGACTTCGCGCGCGCCGAGGGGCGCGGCTACGCGGACGTGGCCGAGTGGCGGGCCGCCCACGAGGACTTCTTCCGGAGCGAGGGCGTGAGCGAGTTCCTGGGGCGGACCCCGGTCGTCGACGACGACACCCCCGTCGTCGCCCAGCGCTTCCGAGTGGTCGGGCCCGACGGCTCGGCCACGTGCTGACCGGAGGGGCGCCCCGCCCCGCCGATCGCTTCCCACCCAGAGCGGCAGGGTGCCTGCCGGCACCGGACGATCCAGGAGACGAGATGCGGTACACGGACGCACCGGCCACCCGGTGCGAGGTCTTCGTCGCGGCGGCCGCGGCGCTGGTGTGGGAGATCGTGACCGACATCGAGGCCCCCGCCCACTTCAGTCCCGAGCTGCGCCGTACGGAGTGGCTCGACGGCGCGGTGGCTCCCGCGCCGGGGGCACGCTTCGCGGGTCACAACCAGCACCCGGTGCTCGGTACCTGGCGCACGGTCTCGCAGATCACCGAACTCGACCCGGAGCGGGCGTTCGCCTGGTGCGTCCTCGACGCGGACGGACGCTTCGGCACGGCGGCGCCGGACCCGGCCGAGCCGATGGCGACATGGCGCTTCGCGCTCGCCCCGCAGGCCGGTGGCACCCTGCTGCGGCAGACCGTGCGCATCGGGCCGGGGCGCTCGGGGCTGAGCGCCGCCATCGACCGGATGCCGGAGAAGGAGGAGCATCTCGTGGCCCACCGCCTCCGTGAACTGCGCGAGGGCATGCACGCCACCCTGAACGGGATCAAGGCGGCGGCGGAGCGGAGGCAGCAGGCCCTCTGAGCAGGGCGCCCGGGCTCGTCCGCGCAACCCGGGCCGACGGGCGCCCTTCCCCACCGTCACGGCATCGGGCTCAATCGGCCGTGGCGTGCCGGGCCGGCCGCGCGGGAGCGCGCCGCTCCAGCACCGTGAGCACGCGTTCGCACCAGCGGACGCTCTCCTGCTCGTACGTGATCCCGGCGGCCAGCGTGAGATAGGGGCCCACGCGGTCCGCCCCGCGCAGGTACTCCTCCTCGGTGCGGCCGTCGAGCAGCCCCTCGCGGACGCGTTCGTAGCGGGCGAGCTTGCCCAGCGCCCAGGACCGGCGCTCCTCGACCAGCGCGCGCACCTCCTCGGGTCCGACGCCGTCCATGGCCTGCATCTTGATCAGGAACTCGTCGCGGAGGGCGGCGGGGCGCCGGGTCGGCTCGGCGGCGAAGGCGCTCAACTGCTCCCGGCCGGCCTGCGTCAGCGAGAAGACGCGCTTGGTGGGCCGGCGTTCCTGCGGCACCGTCCGCGCCTCGATCAGTCCGTCGCCCGCGAGGCGGTCCAGCTCCCGGTAGAGCTGCTGGGGGGTGGCGGGCCAGAAGTTGGCGAGCGACACGTCGAACACCTTGGACAGCTCGTAGCCCGACGCCTCCCCCTCCAGCAGGGCGGCCAGGACGGCGTACTTGAGAGACATGTCGACACGCTAGCAAGGGATGACTACTCTACTCCGCACCTATTCAAATAGTTTAATAGGAGGGCGAGCGATGCACGCATTCCGCGCGGCCGTCGAGGCGCACGACTTCGACGCCGTCGAGGCGCTGCTGGCCGACGACGTGGTCTTCAGCAGCCCCGTCGTCTTCCGGCCGTACCACGGCAAGGCGACCACGACGGCGATCCTGCGCGCGGTGGAGCGCGTCTTCGAGGACTTCCGGTACGAGAGGGTCATCGGCGAGGCCGGCGGCCGGGACCACGCGCTCGTGTTCAGCGCACGGGTCGGCGACCGGGACATCGGCGGCTGCGACTTCCTGCGCCTCGACGACGACGGCCGGATCGCCGAGTTCACCGTGATGGTGCGTCCCCTGTCCGGCGCACTGGCGCTTCAGGCGGCCATGGCCGAGGAGTTCGAGCGGATCGCCGAGGAGGCCGGAAAGCCCTGACGGCCGGCGCCCGGCCCGGCGCCCGAGAGCCGGAGGAGCCGCGGCGCCCGTCGTCCCGGCGCGGGGCGGGACGACCGTCCCGCCGCCGTTCCACCGCACACTGTGGTACGTTGCCTGTGCACCTGTGTACGCCCCCTCATTCGGGGCGCCGGTGCGATCTTCCCTTCAGCCGACCCGCCCGTCGTGACCGACCGGCGCGTCCGCTTCTCGGCGCGACCTCGCGAGCAGGGTCCCTCCCGTCGCCTGCGAGCCGCCGTTCCCCGCCGCCCCGGGGCGCCGTCCGGCCCCTCCCGCGGCCTCTCTCCCCCTTCCTTCTTCCTTCCGCATGTCTCATGCCCGCGTCCGTGAAAGGACCCGATCACCATGACCGCCACACTCGAACACCCCTCCGTGCGACACTCGCCCGCCGAGATCGCCTCCGGAGTCCTCGACATCGACGCGGGAGGCAAGGGCCGGCTGCGCGGCACGAGCCTGCTGCCGGAGCCGTCCGACCCGTCCCTGTCCCCCGCGCTGATCCGCCGTCACGGCCTGCGCAGGGGCGACCTGGTCGACGGCGTACGCGGCGACCGCCGCACCCTCACCGGCGTCGTCCGCGTCAACGGGCGCGCTGCCGCCGGGCTGGGCGACCGGCGGCACTTCCGGGACCTGACCCCGCTGCACCCCTGCGAGCGGCTGCGCCTGGAACACCCGGCAGCCGCCCTGACCGGCCGCGTCGCCGATCTGATCGCCCCGGTCGGCAAGGGGCAGCGCGGGCTGATCGTGGCCCCGCCCAAGACCGGCAAGACCGTCCTGCTCCAGCAGATCGCCGCCGCCGTCGCCGGCAACCACCCCGAGGCCCGCCTGATGGTGATGCTGCTCGACGAGCGGCCCGAAGAGGTCACCGACATGCGCCGCTCCGTGCGGGGCGACGTGTACGCCTCGACGTTCGACCGGAACGCCGGGGAGCACATCGCCCTCGCCGAGCTGGTGATCGAACGGGCCAAACGCCTCGTCGAGGCCGGTGAGGACGTCGTCGTCCTCCTCGACTCCCTCACCCGGCTGTGCAGGGCGCACAACAACGCCGCCTCGTCCGGCGGCCGTACGCTCAGCGGCGGTGTCGACGCCCGCGCGCTGACCGGGCCGAAGCGCCTCTTCGGCGCCGCCCGCAACACCGAGGAGGCCGGCTCCCTCACCATCCTCGCCACCGCGCTGGTGGAGACCGGCTCGCGCGCGGACGACTTCTGGTTCGAGGAGCTCAAGAGCACCGGCAACATGGAGCTGCGGCTCAGCCGGGAACTCGCCTCCCGCCGGGTGTTCCCGGCCGTGGACGTGACCGGCTCCGGGACCCGCCGCGAGGAACTCCTGCTCTCCGCCGCCGAGTCGACGGCCGTACGCGGTCTGCGGCGCGCCCTCGTGACCCGGGACGCGCAGTCCGGCATGGAGACCCTGCTCGACCGGATGCGCCGCACGCCGGACAACGCCGCGTTCCTGCGGCAGGTCCAGCCGACCCTCCCCGACGGCTGACGGGTCCCCTACGGCATCCGGGTGCTCGCGGGCGCCCTTCCGGCCGGGGCAGCGTGGCGTGGCGGGGCCACGTTCCTACGTTTGCGGTATGACTATCGGATTCTCGGCCCGAGCGACACGTTCCACCTGTGTGCTCTGTGTGGCGGGCCTGCTGACGCTGATGCCCGTCGCCGCGGCCGCCCGTCCGGCGCGGCCGGACCCCGGCGGGCCCGGCGGGCCACGGGCGACGGAACCGCAGCCGTCCGCGCTGTACCGCTCCGGCACCCAGGTCCGGCCGCGCCCCGGCGCCCCCGTGGTCCCCCGTGTCTCCGCCCTGTCCTGGGTGGTGGCCGACGCCGGCAGCGGCGCGGTGCTGGCCGCGCACGACGCGCACCGCAGGCTGCCGCCGGCGAGCACCCTCAAGACGCTGTTCGCGCTCACCGTGCTGCCGGTGCTGCCCGGCGGCATCCGCCACCGGGTGGGCACCGAGGAGCTGACCGGGATCGGGCCCGGCAGCAGCCTGGTCGGTGTCGCGGAGGGGACCACGTACCGCGTCTCCGACCTGTGGAACGGGGTGTTCCTCCACTCCGGCAACGACGCCGTGCGCGTGCTGGCCGGCCTCACCGGCGGCTGGAGCGCCACCGCCGCCCGCATGCAGGCCGAGGCCCGCAAGCTCGGCGCCCGCGACACACGTGTGCTCTCCCCCGACGGCTACGACGCCCCCGGCCAGGTCTCCTCCGCGTACGACCTGGCGGTCTTCGGCCGGGCGGGGCTGCGCAACGCGGACTTCGCGCGGTACTGCGCCAGGATCGAAGCGATGTTCCCGGGCGACGGCGGGGAGCCGTACGGGATCCGGAACACCAACCGGCTGCTCACCGGCGAGGACGGGGTGGAGCCGTACCCGGGTCTGATCGGCATCAAGAACGGCTACACCAGCAGCGCCGGCAACACGCTGGTCGCCGCCGCCCGGCGGGACGGGCGGACGCTGGTGGTGACCGTGATGAACCCTCAGGAGGGCGGCGGCCTCGCCGTGTACGAGGAGGCCCGAGCGCTGCTCGACTGGGGGTTCGGCGCGGCCGGCCGGGTCGAACCGGTGGGTTCGCTGGCGCCCCGGCCCGCCCGCCCCCGCCCGCGGCCCGGCCCCGAGCCCGTGACCGTGAAAGCGGCACGACCGGGGCCGCGCGAGCCCGGCTGGCCCGAGTCCGGGGCGATCCTGGGCGCCGCCGGGCTCGGCGCGGGCGCCGTGGCGCTGGTGCTGCGGCTCATGTTCGGCCGTGTGGAGCGGGTCTGACCGGGCGGGGCGGGGACGCGGGCGCCCGTCAGAAGACCGACAGGCCGGTCAGCGTCGTGAAGCGGTCCAGCGCCGCGACTCCGGCGACCGAGTTGCCCCGCTCGTCCAGACCGGGACTCCACACGCACAGCGTGCAGCGGCCCGGCACCACCGCGACGATGCCGCCGCCGACCCCGCTCTTGCCCGGCAGACCCACCCGGTAGGCGAAGTCGCCGGCCGCGTCGTACGTCCCACAGGTCAGCATCACCGCGTTGACCTGCTTGGCCTGACTGCGGCTCAGCAGCCGGGAGCCGTCGGCGCGGACGCCGTGGCGGGCGAGGAACCCGGTGGCGAGGGCGAGGTCGGCGCAGGACGCGGCGACGGAGCACTGGCGGAAGTACTGCTCCAGCAGCACCGGCACCGGGTTGTCGATGTTGCCGTAGGACGCCATGAAGTGTCCGAGGGCCGCGTTCCGGTCGCCGTGCGCCGTCTCGGACGCGGCGACCTCCTCGTCGAAGGTCAGCTCCGGGTTGCCGCTCTCGGCGCGGAGGAAGGCGAGGAGTTCACCCGCCGCGTCGCCGGTACGGGTGTGCAGCCGGTCGGTGACGACGAGGGCGCCCGCGTTGATGAACGGGTTGCGCGGGATGCCGTTCTCGTACTCGAGCTGCACCAGGGAGTTGAAGGGGTTGCCGGACGGTTCCCGGCCCACGTGCTCCCACAGGTCGTCACCCTCCAGGGCCAGGTCGAGGGCGAGGGTGAAGACCTTGGTGATGGACTGCGCGGAGAACGGCTCCCTCCACTCCCCGACGCCGTACACCGTGCCGTCCGGCTCGGCGACGGCCATGCCGAAGCGGCGCGGATCGCAGGCGGCGAGCGCCGGGATGTAGTCGGCGGGGCGGCCGCTGCCGGGCGTCCGCGCGATCTCCTCGGCGATGCGGTCCAGGACGGACTGGAAGGTCTTCGTCGTGCTCATGGTGGCCATCCTCCCTGCTCCCTCCGGGTGCGTCCCGGCGTACGGGGGGTGGGGCTGGCTCCACCCCGCTTCGGGGGAAAGCGTCATTCTGCGGGCCGGCGCCGGTTCACATACTGGAGCGCATGGCCAATCCCACGGTGCTCGTCGTCGATTCAGCCACGCCCGGACAGGAAAAGGAGCGGGACAGAGGGAGCGATTTCTCCGAACTCTCACGACGTATTTCAGAAGCGGGGCTGCTGCGGCGGCGCCCGCTGTATTACACGGTGCGTTTCGGTCTCGTCGCCCTGGCGCTCGCGGGCGGTGTCACCGCCTTCCTCGCCCTGGGGGACAGCTGGGCCCAGCTCCTCGTCGCGGTCGGGCTGGCCGTCGTCTTCGGGCAGCTCGGGCTGGCGGCCCACGACCTCGCCCACCGCCAGGTCTTCTCGCGCCGGCGCCCCAGCGAGGCCGGCGGTCTGCTGGTGGCCGATCTGCTGCTGGGCATGAGCTACGGCTGGTGGATGAACAAGCACACCCGTCACCACGCCAATCCCAATCACGAGGAGAAGGACCCGGACGTCTCCCCCGACATCCTGGTGTGGTCACGGCGCCAGGCGAGCAGGGCGCAGGGAATTCCGCGTTTCATAGGAAAGCACCAGGCCGCCCTGTTCTTCCCGTTGCTGACGCTGGAAGGCCTCAATCTGAGTTTCAACAGCTTCAAGGCGCTGCGCAGCCCGTCCATGAAGCGGCCGGTGCTGGAGGGCACGCTGCTCGTCGCGCATTTCGCGCTGTACTTCGGCGGACTGTTCACCGTCCTCTCCCCCGGCAAGGCGCTCGCCTTCGTCGCCGTGCACCAGGGCCTGTTCGGGATCTACCTGGGCTCGGTCTTCGCGCCCAACCACAAGGGCATGCCGATGATCGAGGAGGGCACCCGGCTCGACTTCCTGCGCCGGCAGGTCCTCACCTCCCGCAACGTGCGCGGCGGGGCGGTCGTCGACGCGTTCATGGGCGGCCTCAACTACCAGATCGAGCACCACCTCTTCCCCAGCATGCCGACGCCCGCCCTCGCCGAGGCCCAGGTCATCACCGAGCGGTACTGCCACGAACTGGGCGTTCCGTACCACCAGACCGGGCTGCTCGCCTCGCACCGCGAGGCCCTGCGGCACATGAGGAGCGTCGGGGAGCCGCTGCGCGCCGCGCGCTGAGCCGCGTACGGGCGGGCGGTGTCACCGGAGCGCGTGGGCCAGTGCCACCCCGGCGAAGGCCGCGCCGAGGCCGGCCGCCACACTCGCCGCCACGTTGACTGCGGCGTCGAGGCGGGCTCCCGCCTCGGCCAGCCGCAGCGTCTCGTAGGAGAACGTCGAGTACGTGGTCAGCGCCCCGCACAGACCGGTGCCCAGCAGCAGCTGGACGCGGGAGCCGGCCGCCCCGGACAGCGCCGCGCCGGCCAGCACGCCGAGGACCAGGCTGCCGACGACGTTCACCGTGAAGGTGCCCCAGGGGAAGACCGAGTCGTGCCGCGACTGCACCGCGCGGTCGGTGAGGTAGCGCAGCGGGGCACCGATCATGCCGCCCGCGACGACGAGCAGCCAGTTCACGAGGCTCCCCCGCCCCTGGCGTCCGTCCTGCCGGCGTACCTGATGACCTCGCAGTCGTCGAGGACGACCAGGCCCTCAGTGACGAGTTCGTCGAGCTGCGGCAGGAAGTCGCGCACGCGCTCCTCGGTGTCGACGATGACGACGGCCACCGGCAGGTCCTCGCTCAGGGACAGCAGCCGGGTGGTGTGGACCCGGGACGAGGCGCCGAAGCCCTCCACCCCGCGGAAGACGCTCGCGCCCGCGAGGCCGGCCGCGTGGGCGCGGTGGACGATCTCCGAGTACAGGGGGCGGTGGTGCCAGGTGTCGTTCTCGCCGACGAAGACGGTCACGCGCAGGGCGCTGCCGGTCAGCCTCGTCATGGCTGCCTCCACTTCAGGACGCGGCGGGCCGCCCATGCGGCGAGCCACACCGCCGTGAGTGCCGCCACCGGGGTCGCGGCGAGGTAGGCCAGGCCCGTGGGGACCCGGCCGTCGGCCAGCAGGTGCCGGCTGTCCACGGCGTAGGTGGAGAAGGTGGTGAAGCCGCCGAGGACACCGGTGCCGAAGAAGGGCCGGACCAGCCGGTGGGCGGCCCACACCTCGGTGATGACCACCATGAACACGCCGATCACGGCACAGCCGGTGATGTTCACCCAGAAGGTCGTCCACGGGAAACCGCCGGGCCGGGCCGGCCACCACAGGGACGCCGCGTAGCGGGCGCAGGCGCCGGTCGCCCCGCCGAGGGCGACGACCGCGACGACCGGTGCCTGTGCGCGCCACGCCCTCCGTCCGGTGGCGGCCGCCCGCACCTCGCCGAAGCTCTCGGTCCGCGGGGCTGTCATCGTCGTACGTCTCCTACTCGCCGGGCAGGGGGGTGCCCTGGTTCGCAAGCAGGGACCGTCGGCGGCACCGGTGCCGCGGTTCGGGTACGGCGGGCCCCACCGCCGCGCCGGGCTCAAGGGCCGCGGCCAGGGGTCAGCGTAACGCCGGGGCGAGGGCCGGGTCACTTCGGGAGGAGGCGCTCGTTGCCCGCTCAGGCGAACGTTTGTCCGGTGCTACCGTGCAGGTATGGCAGCCAAGACGGCCGGGGCCCGGCTCGAGGAGCGCTGGCGGGAGATCCTCTCGGTGCACGCCCGCACCATGTGCGAGATCGATCGCGTGCTGCATCCGCACGGGCTGGGGGCGAGCGACTTCGAGGTGCTCGACATCCTGGTGACCGAGGGGCCCGGGGAGGGCGCCCAGTGCCGGGTCCAGAATCTGGCCGGCCGGGTGCACCTCAGCCAGAGCGCGCTGTCCCGCCTCATCGCCCGGCTGGAGAAGGACGGGCTGGTGGAGCGCTCCATGTGCGCGGAGGACCGGCGCGGTGTGTGGGTGGCGCTGACCGGCAGGGGGCGCGCACTGCACGCCGAGGTGCTGCCGCTGCAGCGGGAGGTGCTGGCCCGGATGCTCGGCGAGCACCAGCCGTAGGGCGGCTCCGGCCGTACGGCGCAGAGGTCCGGCCCGGCTGCCCGGGCCGGTTCCGTGATCCTGGCTAGGGACGGGCGAGCAGGGTGCGCACACCGTCCGACGTGAGGGTGAGCCGGTGCTCCGAGCCGGCGTCGATGGTCAGCGACAGGTCGTCGGCCGGCCACTGCGCGGCGAGCGCGCCCAGCGGCACCATGCGGTAGCGAGAGACGTACGGCAGCAGGCCTGCCATCTCCAGCTCCGAGGTGAACACGGGCACCACCTGGCGGCCGCCCTGCTGCTCCAGCACCGGCAGGGCCAGCATCCCGGGGTCGGCGGCGTCCTGGTCGTTCGCGTCGTCCGGGACGGGGACGAGCACGTCGCTGCTCGCGAGCGTGTCGAGCGCCGCCGTGTCCTCGGTGTTCTCGGCGAGCGCGTCCAGCGCCCGCTGGGCGGGCGTGACGCGGTGTTCGTTCGCGGGTGTCTCCATGGCAGATTCCCTGGTAGCGGCGGTGGTACAGGGCCCGCACGATGATCGGCGCGGGCGCGGTCCAGCCTCGCGTACCCGATCGGACTCGGCGCAACCCTGTTCGACGGCCCGGAGTCCGTGCGACCGAGGCGGGCACACGAGCCCGGCCGGGGACCGTCCGGGCGTCTTCGGGACGGACCACCGCAACCTTTCGGGCAATCGGCTCGTCCCATCCGATAACGGAAGAACTCGCCCCGGGGGGCATCATGCGACGCAGCAGAGCAGCACTGATGGCGGTCGTGCTCGCGACCACCGCCTCGGGGACGGCCGCGGTCACGGCCGACGCCGCCCCCGCCTCCGCCACGCGGGCGACGGCCTGCCCCACCGGCTGGGGCAGCCTCGCCGAGGCCCGCGCCGCGGCGACCACCGTGCCCGTGCGGGACGTCGGGACCGGCCGCCACGCGTGCTTCGACCGGCTCGTCGTCCACGTGCCGGGCGCGAGCGCCGCCTCGCTGGGCCACCGGGTCCGGTACGTCGACCGGCTCCGCCAGGACGGTTCGGGCCGCACGATCGCGGTCGGCGGCGGCGCCGTCCTGGAGATCCGGGTCGCCGCCCCCGGCTACCGGCCCGAGACCGGCGCCCCCACGTACCCCGGGCGGGCCGGACGCCCGCTGCCGGGCGTGGACCTCACCGGCTACAGCGCCTTCCGGAACACCCGGTACGCGGGCAGCTTCGAGGGGGAGACGCAGTTCGGGCTGGGGGTCCGGGCGCGGCTGCCCTTCCGGGTGCTGGTCCTGGACGGCCGTGTGGTGGTGGACGTCGCCCATTCCTGGGGCGCGGCGCGCTGACCGGGGCGGCGCCGCCCGTGCGGGCCGGCCTCCGACGGCCCGGCCCGCACGGGGCCGCACCTGTCGTGCGCACGGCGGAATCGGTCTCATGTGATAGGTGCGTCACCCACTTGATCGATCAGAGAGCCGATGGGGTTAGCATATGAGCGCCGCCTAGCTCGAAAGATAGAGACGTGACTGTCAACGAGGACTCGTTCACCAATTGGAAGAACCGCGAGGAGATCGCGGAGTCGATGATCCCGATGATCGGGAAGCTGCACCGCGAGCGGGACGTCACCGTCCTGCTGCACAGCCGCTCCCTGGTGAACAAGTCGGTGGTCAGCATCCTGAAGACCCATCGCTTCGCCCGGCAGATCGCCGGCGCGGAGCTGTCGGTCACGGAGACGCTCCCCTTCGTCCAGGCCCTCACCACGCTCGACCTCGGCCCCTCGCAGATCGACATCGGCATGCTGGCGTCGACCTACAAGGAGGACGACCGCGGCCTCACCGTGGCCGAGTTCACCGCCGAGGCGGTCGCGGGCGCCACCGGCGCGAACAAGATCGACCGCCGCGAGCCGCGCGACGTCGTCCTGTACGGCTTCGGCCGCATCGGCCGGCTCGTCGCCCGCCTGCTCATCGAGAAGGCCGGTTCGGGCAACGGCCTGCGCCTGCGCGCCATCGTCGTGCGGGGCGGCGGCGAGCAGGACCTCGTCAAGCGGGCCTCGCTGCTGCGCCGCGACTCGGTGCACGGCCAGTTCCAGGGCACGATCACCGTCGACGAGGACACGAGCACCATCCTCGCCAACGGCAACGCGATCAAGGTGATCTACGCCGACGACCCGACGCAGGTCGACTACACGGCGTACGGCATCAAGAACGCCATCCTCATCGACAACACCGGCAAGTGGCGCGACCGCGAGGGCCTGTCCAAGCACCTGCGCCCCGGCATCGACAAGGTCGTGCTGACCGCGCCGGGCAAGGGCGACGTCCCGAACATCGTGCACGGCGTCAACCACGACACCATCAAGCCGGACGAGCAGATCCTGTCGTGCGCGTCCTGCACCACCAACGCGATCGTGCCGCCGCTGAAGGCCATGGACGACGAGTACGGCGTGCTGCGGGGCCACGTGGAGACCGTCCACTCGTTCACCAACGACCAGAACCTGCTGGACAACTACCACAAGTCCGAGCGCCGCGGCCGTTCCGCGCCGCTCAACATGGTCATCACCGAGACCGGTGCCGCCTCGGCCGTCGCCAAGGCACTGCCGGACCTCAAGGCCCGGATCACCGGCAGCTCGATCCGCGTCCCGGTGCCGGACGTCTCGATCGCGATCCTCAACCTCCAGCTCGCCCGCGAGGCGACCCGCGAGGAGGTCCTCGACCACCTGCGCGAGGTGTCGCTGACCTCGCCGCTCAAGCGCCAGATCGACTTCATCAGCGCCCCCGACGCGGTCTCCAGCGACTTCATCGGCTCGCGCCACGCCTCGATCGTCGACGCCGGCGCGCTCAAGGTCGAGGGCGACAACGCGATCCTCTACCTCTGGTACGACAACGAGTTCGGCTACTCCTGCCAGGTCGTCCGCGTCGTCCAGCACGTCTCCGGGGTGGAGTACCCGACCTACCCGGCCCCGGCTGTCTGAGCCGAGCGCCGCGGCGCACGACGCCCGAGGGGCGGTGGGAGTCCGTCTCCCGCCGCCCCTCGGGCGTTCCCGGTCACGCGTGCGCCACCGCGTTCCCCGCGGCGACGGAGGGCCCCGGCGGCCATCGCCGGCACTGCGTGCACCCGCAGTCCGCCGATGCCCGGGCGGAGGCCGCGGTGAGCGGCTTCCGAGGGCCAGGGCCCGTCGTTCGGATCCGGCCCCGGGCGGGGTCGGGAGCGGCGGGTGGGGTGACCTGCCCGCCGTTCGGGGAACGGGGAGGGGGCCGGTCCGTGGGTCCGCGGACGGTGCCCGCCGGGCGCCCGCGGCGGTGCCTGTGGCCGGTACCGAGCCGGCGGGGACCAGAATGGGGCCATGGACGCACTGGTTCACCGCTCGGCGTGGGTCCGCGTCCTGGCCTGGAGCGTCGCCGTGCTGAGCCTGACCGTCCTCGCCGCGGCGGCCGTCGTGCGCGCCACCGTGCTCGACCCCTCGTTCTACGGCCGGGCGCTGGAGGAGGAGCACGCCTACCAGCGCTTCTACGACGAGGTACTCGTCGATCCGCACAGCACGCCGCTGACCCAGGAGCTGCTGGACCGGCTGCCCGTGCCGCAGTCCACCATCACCTCGAACATCAAGGTCGTCATCCCGCCCGAGACGCTGCGGACCCTCGGCGACCGCCAGATCGCCGAGGTGATCCACTACCTGGCGGGCGAGGGCGACGGACTGCGCGTGACGGTGGACCTCGAACCCGTCGTCGCCAACCTCGAGCGGCTCAGCCAGGCCTACTTCGGCGACGCGGTCGCCGCCCTCCAGCAGCGTTCCGAGCCCGACTTCCGGGCCTTCGTCCAGCGTCTGTCCGACGTGGCCGCGCAGGTCGTGGCGGGCGAGGCCCCGCTCGACGACCTGCCGACCCTGCCGCTCTCCCCCGCCCAGGCCGCCGCGGCCACCGAGGCCCTGCTCCGGCTCGTGCCGCATGAGGCGCGGCCCGGTCTCGAACCCACGCTGGAGGCCGCGCTGGACCGGGGCGACGTGGCCGCTGCGCTGGCCGCGCTCACACCGGTCGCGCTGACGGACCAGGTCCGGGCGACCGCCGCGCAGTTCCTGCGGGAGGCGCGCGACGGCACCTGGGTCATCACCGTCCGCGTCGACCCGTCCCGCGACGAGCTGGCCCCCGTGCAGCGGGCGCGTGCGGTCACCCGGCTGTTCCAGGAGGTGGTGGAGCCGGCCGCCGCGATCCTGTGCGCCACCGCCCTGGCGCTGCTGTGGTTCACCACGTCCTCCCCCGTCAAGCGGCGGCTGACGCCGCTGGGCTGGGTACCGGCCGCCGCCGCGTCCCTCATGGCGCTGGCCGTGTTCCTGCTGCGGCTCACGCTCGGCGACGCGCTGTTCCGCGCGCCTCCTTCCTGGCCCCCGACGGCCGCCCGCCTCCTCGCCGACGTCCAGGCCACCGCCCTCGACCGGCTGCTGACCACGGCCACCGTCGTCGCCGTCATCCTGCTCGCCGCCGGGGCGCTGCTGATCACCGTCGCCTGGGTGTGGCAGACCAGGCCGACGGTCCCGGCGTTCACCGACCCCCGGCACGGTCCGGCGCTGACCGTCGTCGTGTCGGCCTGCGCGCTGGCCGGGACGGTGTTCGCGCCGGTCGCGCTGACGGGGCCCTCACCGCGCATCTGCCAGGGCAGTACCGAGCTGTGCGACGCCCGCTACGACGAGATCGCCCAGCTCGCGGCGCACAACGCGATGGCCACGACGGCGGACCGCTTCATCGGCCCCCTCCAGGATCCCGACCTCGTCGGCCAGCTCGACGCCGGGGTGCGCGCGCTGCTGCTCGACACGCACTACTGGGAGCGGCCCGAGGAGGTCGCGGAGCGGCTGAACACCTCCGAGTTCTCCCCGGAGCTGAGGCGGCGGCTCACCGGGATCCTGGAGCGGGTCAATCCGCCCCATCTGGGCCTGTGGCTGTGCCACTCGGTGTGCGGCGCGGGCGCGCTGGAGCTGACGCCCACGCTGCGTCAGATCGGCGACTGGCTGCGCGCGCATCCCACGGAGGTCGTGACGCTGATCGTGCAGGACGGTGTGGACCCGGTGGCGACCGGGCGTGCCTTCGAACGGGCGGGACTCGCCGGCCTGCTGTACGTGCCGGACCCCGACCCGGACCGTCCGTGGCCGAAGCTGAAGGACATGATCGACAGCGGGCGGCGCCTGGTGGTGTTCGCGGAGAAGGGGGACGGGCCGGCGCCGTGGTACCCGAACTTCTACCGGTACGGCATGGAGACCCCGTTCGCCTTCCGCAGCCCCGGCGAGATGAACTGCCTGCCCAACCGGGGCGGCACCGACAAACGGCTGTTCCTGCTCAACCACTTCGTCACGGCCGGCGGCGGACGGCGCCTGGACGCCGGCACGGTCAACGCCCGGCAGCGGGTGCTGGAGCGGGCGCACGAGTGCGAGCTGCGGCGCGGCAGGCCCGTCAACTTCATCGCCGTCGACTACGCCACGGTCGGGGACGCGCGCGGCGCGGTGGACGACCTCAACACCGAGCGCCTCCAGGACGACGCGCGCGTTCCCGCGCGGCGCTCGCCGGGGTAGCCCCGGGGCGTCCGCGTCGGCGGCGCCGTGGGAATGGGGCCGAACGACCCGTGCCCGGGCCCGTGCGGCCCGTGGCCGGCACGCGCGAGGAGGTTCACGCTGGAGGCAGAAGAACCCACCGACCGCACCGTGTGACCGACCGACGGCCGCAGACCGCGGAATCGCGGAAAGGAACCGGAACCATGACCATCACCACGATGAGCGCGGCGCTGCCGATCGGCCACCGCGACCGGATGATGCGGATCGCCCGCGAGGTGTCCTTCCCGGCGGGCACCAGGCTGTTCGAGGAGGGCCGGCGGGCCGACCGGTTCTGGGTCGTCAAGAGCGGCACCGTCACGCTCGATCTCCACGTACCCGGGCGCCGGCCCGCGGTCATCGAGTCGCTGGGCCACGGACAGCTCCTCGGCTGGTCCTGGCTCTACCCTCCCTACCAGTGGCACCTGGGCGCCGAGACGCTGAGCCCGGTGCGCGCCTGGGAGTTCGACGCGGCGGACGTACGGGCCATGTGCGAAGAGGATCCGGAGTTCGGCCGGGCGGTCGCCGTCTGGGTGGGCTCCGTGGTCGCGCACCGGCTGCACGCCGCGCGGGTCCGGCTGCTCGACCTGTACGGCCCCAACGGCAGCGGGAGCCGCGACTGAGCGCCAACGGCAGCGGGAGCCGCGACTGAGGCCGCGCTCCCGCGCCGCCCCCCTTCACCCGTGAGGCGTGCCGCCGAGGTCCCCGGCGACGCGCCTCGCCCATGTCTCGACGGCGGCGAAGTCGCGGTGGTCCCCGCCCTTCCCGTTGCGCAGGAGCATGCGGGCCATCCGTCCGCCGGCGCCGTCGGTGAGACAGCCGCCGAAGGTGACGTGCTCGTCGACGTCCGCGTCGGCCATGGCCCTCCTGACGCCGGGGACGGGCGGGATGTCGCGCTGGGAGGCGGTGGCGTCGAGCGGGCCGCTGCTGAAGAACCACACCGGCCGGCCGGTCAGTTCCCCGCGGTGACGCCGTACGAAGCGGCGGGCGTCCTTGTGCCAGCGACCGCCGTACAGCGCGCCGCCGACGACCACGGCGTCGTAGGGGGTCAGGTCGGTCACGGTCCGGGCGGGCAGCGCCTCGGCCGCCAGGCCCCGCGAGCGGAGGACCGAGGCGACGGTCTCGGCGATCCGCCCGGTCGATCCGTTGGCCGTTCCGTAGGCGACCAGCACGCTTCTCCGCGTCTTCATGGTCCGTCTCCTTCCGCTCCGCCGGCGCCGCCGGAGCTCAGTCGTCGTCCGGCACGATCACGACCGGGCAGCCGCGGTGGTGCAGGACCGTGTGGGCGACCCGTCCGAGATGGGGGCCGAGATGCCTGCTGCGCCGCCGGCCGACGGCCAGGAGGTCGGCGTCGGCGCCGACGTCGAGCAGCACCCGGCGGGCGGGGCCCTCGACGACGCGCCGGCGCAGGGTCACGTCGCCCGGAGCGCCGGCGAGAGCGGCGTCCAGTTCCTTGGCGGCCCGTTCCTCGTACAGCCGCTCGGGCCCGCCCGTGAGCGGGGGGTGGCCGGCCGTCTCCCGCGCGGGTCCCCGCCAGGCCCGTACGGCTTCGAGCACGGCGTCGCGCCGACGCGCCTCCGCGCAGGCGAAGCGCACCGCCGCCGTCGGTGTGTCGGCCACCCCGACGACGATGCGGCCGTGGCGGCCGGTGACGGCCGCGTCGTCGTGGTCGTCGCGGATCACGACGACCGGGCAGTCCGCCCGGGTGGCCACCGTCAGGCCGACGGAGCCGAGGACCAGTCCGGCGAATCCGCCGCGGCCGCGGGAGCCGACGACGAGGAGGGAGGCGTTGCGGCTCTCGCGCAGGAGCACGTACTCGGGTTCCTCGCGCACCACCGCGGTGGTCACGGGCAGGCCGCCCCGGGCGCGCCGGGCGCGGCGGACGGCGGCGGCGAGGACGTCCTCGGCGGTCACCTGGGCGGCGGGTCCGCCGAACTCCCGCGCGAAGGCGGCGCCCTCGTACCGCTCCCACAGGGAGGCGTACACGATCCGCAGCGCGACCCCGTGCAGGTCGGCTTCTCCGGTCGCCCAGTCGACGGCCCCGAGGCTGGATTCCGAGCCGTCGACGCCGACGACCACCGGCAGGTACATCGTCCTCACCTTCCGTGCCCGGCTCGGGGGAGCCGGCCCTGTCCGCTGGCGCGCGGCCGGGTCAGCCGTGCGCGACGACGGCGACGGGTGCGGTGGCGTGGTGCAGCACCGCGTGGGTGACGGCGCCGATGTGCACGCCGAAGGGGCGGCGGCGCACGCGCCGTCCGACGACGACCAGCGAGGCGTCGCGGGAGGCGTCGATCAGCAGGTTCGCGGGGCTGTCGAGGCGGGACGTCTCGACGACCTCGACGTCCGGGTACTTCTGCCGCCAGGGCCGGAGGACGGCGGCCAGTTCGGCCGCCTGCTGCGCGGCGACGTCGGCGCTCGTGTCGACTCCCGCGGCCAGGCTGTACAGGTAGTACGGGGGCAGGCTCCAGCCCTGGACGACGTGCAGGGCGGTGTCGCGGCCGAGTGCCGCCTCGAAGGCGAAGGCGATGACCGTGTCGTCGGGGCTCGCCGTGTCGAGGCCGAGGACGACGGGCCGGAACGCGGTCGCCGCGGACGGTATGCCGGTGGGGTCCGCCACGTGCTCGTCGGACGCCGTCTCCCCGGCCCGGACCAGGACGACGGGGACGTCCGTCCGGGCGATCACGGACTGCCCGACGGAACCGACCAGGAAGCCCCCGAGCCGGCCGAGCGCCCGGGAGCCCAGGACCAGCAGCTCGGCCCCGTCCGCCGCGTCGGCCAGGACGTCGGCGGGTGCGCCGGTGCGCTGCTCGATGATCACCTCGACGCCGGGGTGGCGCAGCCCCAGTCCCTCGGCGGTCTCGCGGGGGACGCGCTCCGAGAAGTGCTGAAGCGTCTCGGCACCGAGGAAGGGGGCCCGGGCGACGGGCTCCGGATCGGGCTGCCGGACGTGGAGCAGCCGCACCCGCAGGCCGCGGAGTGCCGCCTCCCGGGCGGCCCACTCGGCGGCGGCCCGGCTCTCGGGCGAGCCGTCGAGTCCTACGGTGATGGTGCGGGGCATGTCGCCCACCTCCCGTGTCTGGCGGTCTGCTTCGAGCATCGCCCGCGGCCGGTGCCCGGGGCAGGGGCCACTGGTCCCCGGCCGGGCCCGACGGACCCCATCGGCGCGCGGGGACGGCGGGCCCGTCGGCGGGCGGCGACAGCCCGGCCGGCCGGGAACGGAGGCAGGTCACGAAGACCGGCCCGAGGGGCTCGGGGCAGCGAAGACCGGGGAGCGGGCTCTGGGCACGGCGGCCGACCTCAGCGGGCTCGGGGCACGAGGCGCGTCCGGCAGTGGGCTCGGGTCACGAGGGCCGGCCGCCGAACCGCCAGCGGTGGACCTCGACGTCCGCGTATCTCCCCGGGGCCAGGACGGAGCGCGCCGCCCGTGCGTCCTTGGCCCTGACGAGTGCCGCCGTACCCAGCCACGCGCTCGCGTCGTCGGAGAGCAACGGCCCGTAGGCGATCAGGTCGTCGCGGCCGGGCGGCACGGCGGCGTCCACGGGCTCGCCCGAGCCGAGGCCGAGCACCAGGAACCTGTCGCCGCCGGTCCGGCCCCCGGGGAACTCCCCCATCGTGCGCCCCAGCAGGTTGCGCCAGCGCCGCAGGATGACGTCCCGGTAGACGCCGGCCTGGTAGCCGGGCTCGTCGAAGGCGAACGCGCGGGCGGCGGCCACGTCGGGCAGGCCGAGGATGTGCACGCTGCCGGTCGGCACGTCGTCGGGCCCCGCGAGCGTCGGCCCGCGGGCGATCATCCGGGAGGCGTACCCGTCCATGTAGGACCAGTGACGTTCGAGCAGTTCCCTGCGCAGGGGCAGGGATCCGGGCCGGTCGCGGTGGTAGCAGAAGAACTCCATGCCGGGCAGTCTCACGGGCGCGGGAGCCCCGGTACAGCGGATATCGGCCGGACCGCCGGCGGCGACGGCGCCCCGCCCACCGGGCGGGAATGGGGCCGACCGGCCCTAACCAAGTACCGGGCGGCGGGGAACGATGGAGGAATGTTGAAGAACGACGGCTTTCGCGCCATGGACCGGCACGAGTGCCTGCGTCTGCTGGCGAAGGCGCCCGTCGGGCGTGTCGTGTACACGTTGCAGGCGCTGCCGGCGGTGCTGCCGGTGAACTTCGCCCTGGACGCGGACTCCTCCGTCGTGCTGCGCACCTCGGCGGGGTCGGAGCTGGTGCGTGCCGTCGACGGATTCGTGGTCGCCTTCGAGGCGGACGACTTCGACGCCGCCAGCCGGTCCGGCTGGAGCGTCGTCGTCACCGGGCAGGCCACCGTCGTCACCGACCCGGCCGAGCACGAGCGCCTGATGCGCACCGGCCCGCGGTCGTGGATGCCCATCCAGGACGACGTCTTCGTGCGGATCGAGGCGGCGATGGTCACCGGCCGGGAGCTGGCCGGCACCGGCTGACCGCGGCCGGGGGTGCCGAGGCTCCGGCCCCGGCGCCCGTACGGGCCCGGTGCCCGCGGGCATACGTCCGGCCGCCGTGAGTCAGGGCAGACGTGACCGGCGGCCGGACGGCGATCGAACCGGAGCGGCACGCGCGGCGTGTCCGTCATCCCGGGACGGCGGGGTGCCCGGCCGCCACCGCGCGCTCTCGCACCCGCGCCGCGTCCGTTTCGATCGACATCAGCATGCCCGAGCCGACGGTGTCCCCGCGACGCCGAACGGGCCCTGGGTTGAGGGCCGTTGGTCCCTGCCCGGGACGGTCGGCGAGGACCTTCGGCCCGGGCGGGGCCGGCCCCGGCAGCGGGCTACGGCTGCCGGGGCCTCCGTGAGCGGGCGTCAGTCCTCCGTGTGGGCCAGCCACAGGTCGGGGCCGAAGACCTCGTAGCGGACGCGCCGGGCGGGGACGCCGGACGCGAGGAGCTGCGTGCGGACGGCGCGCATGAAGGGCAGGGGCCCGCAGAGGTAGACGTCGGGGTCGGCGGGCAGGTCGAGGCCGTTCAGGTCCATCAGCCCCTCGTGGGCGCCGGGTTCGGCACCGGCGTCCCGCTCGTACCAGAACTCGGCGCGGGCGTCGACCAGTTCGCGCACCAGGCGGTGCGTGTCGGCGCGCAGGGCGTGGTGGGCCGGGGAGCGGTCCGCGTGCAGGACCCACACCTGACGGTCGGAGCCGATGGCCGCGAGGTGCTCCAGCATCCCGGTCATCGGGGTGCATCCGATGCCGGCGGACACCAGCAGCAGCGGCGCCCCGGAGTCGTCGAGGGCCACGTCGCCGAACGGGGCGGACAGGGTGAGTTCGTCACCGGCGCGCACCGTGCGGTGGAGCTGGTTGGACACCTCGCCCTCGGGCGCGTCCGCCACGCTCTCGACGCGCTTGACGGTGATGCGGCGCAGGGCGTCGCCGGGGGCGCCGGAGAGGCTGTACTGACGGAGTTGGTGGACGCCGTCGGGCATCGGGACGCGGACGCTGACGTACTGGCCCGCCCTGGCCGGCGGCACCGGGTCGCCGTCGGCCGGGCGCAGCAGGAACGACACCACGTCGTCGGTCTCCTCCCGGCGCTCGACCACGGTCCACTGCCGCCAGGGGTGACGCGGGTCCACGCCGGCCTCCTGGTAGAGGCGGGCCTCGCGGGCGATGAGCGCGCCGGCCATCAGCCAGTACACCTCGTCCCAGGCGCCGGCGACCTCAGGGGTGACGGCGTCCCCGAGGACGTCGCCGATGGCGCGGAAGAGGTACTTGTGGACGATCGTGTACTGGTCCTCGGTGACGCCGAGGGCAGCGTGCTTGTGCGCGATCCGGGACAGCAGCGCGTCCGGGCGGGCGTCGGGGTCGGCGAGCAGCGCCTGGGCGAAGGCGGCTATGGAGCCCGCCAGGGCCTTGCGTTGCTCACCGTTGGCCTGGTTGGCGCGGTTGAACAACCCGTCCAGGAGTTCCGGCCGTTCCGCGAACATCGTGCCGTAGAAGCGGGCCGTGATCTCGTCGAGGGCTCCGCCCACGGCGGGCAGGGTGGCGTGGACGACGGCGGCGGACTCGGGGGAAAGCATGGGTCTCCTCGGGGAGTAGGGAGGTCGGGGGGCGCTGCTCACACATCGCAACTCCCTTCGTCTACCAGTCCTCCGGGCCCCCGCGGCGGCTCTCGCCCCCGATCGGGGACGTACGGCCCCGGAGTCGGGGCCGTACGTCCCCCTGACCGCGGTGGCCACGGGCCGTCCGGCCCCCCTGCTCGGCCCGGTGGTCCCGGGCCGGGGCGGGGGACGGCCGCGGGGACTCCCGGCCCCCGTACTCGGACCGGGCGGCCCTGGGCCGGGGGCGTCGTGCGGGGCAGCCTGGGGATCCGGTGGTTCGACGCGAGGAGGACAGACCCATGTGTGCCACGGACTTCGGCGGCCGTACCCGGGCCGGGCGGGAGCCGGCGCGTACGGCGGGCCGGCTGCCCGGCGTCGCGGGGTGCCTCCCCCACTGGCGGCCGGGCCCGGCCTTCCCGGCGTACCGCCCCGGCTGCACGACCGCCCCCGGCCGTGACGGCGGGCGGGGCCCCGGACGGCGGCGCCTGCGCCGGATCGCGGTCCGCGACGGCGCGGGGGCCGGGTCGTGAACTCGCACCGTGTGGGCGACGTGATGACGCCCGAGGTCGTCCGGGCGCGTCGGACGACCTCGTTCGACAAGGCGGTCCGGCTGCTGGACCGGCACCGGATCAGCGGGCTCCCGGTCGTCGACCACGACGACAAGGTGATCGGCGTGATCTCCCGGACCGGCCTGCTGCGGATGCGGGTGGAGGGGGCCGGCGGCGGCCGGGGCCCCGCCGTCACGGCCCAGCACCTGATGACGTCCCCGGCGATCACGGTCCACCCCGAGCAGAAGGTCCCGGACGCGGCCCGGTTGATGGAGCGTCAGGGCGTGGGGCGGCTGCCCGTCGTCGACGAGGAGGACCGGCTCGTCGGCATCGTCACCCGCCGTGATCTCCTCCGGGTCTTCCTGCGCTCGGACGAGCACATCCGGCTGGAGGTCCTGCACGCGCTCATGGCCGAGGAACCGAGCCCGGAGCCCGCAGCGGTCGCGGTCCACGTCCGGGACGGTCTCGTCACCCTGCGGGGCCGGGTCGAACTGCGGACCCAGGTGCCCCGGGCCCTCTACTCGTCGTGGCGCGTGGAGGGCGTCGTCGGCGTGGTCAGCTTCCTGACCTACCGGGTGGACGACAGCGGGGCGGCGGCGACGTAGCGAGCCCGCCCGGGGCGGGAGCCGGGGCGCCGCCCCGTCACGCCTGCGCCCCGCCCACCGGCGCGTGCCAGACCAGCCTCGTCCCCCCGCCGTCGGGCGAGCTCCACTCCAGGTCGCCGCCGAGCTTGCGGGCCCGCTCGGCCATGTTGGCCAGACCGCTGCGGCGGCCCCCGGCCGGGATGCCGACGCCGTTGTCCGTGACGGTGAGGCGGACGCTCCTGCCGTCGGTCTCCAGCGTCACGTCGGCACGGTCCGCCCGGGCGTGCCGGGCGACGTTGGTCAGCGACTCCGACAGCACGGCCACGACGTGATCGGCGGTTTCCCTGGTGACGTGGGTGTCGAGCAGGCCCTCCATGCGCACGCTCGGCGCGAAGCCCAGCACCGGTGCGGCCTGTCCGATCACCCGCACCGCGCGTGCCCGCAGACCGGGGGCCGTCTCGTCGTCACGGGTGCGCAGACCGAAGATCGTCGAGCGAATGATCTTGATCGTCTCGTCGAGGTCGTCCACGGCCCGCAGAACCCGCTCCTTGGCCCCGGCGTGCTCGACGAAGCGGCCCGCGCTCTGCAGGGTCATGCCGGTGGCGAAGAGCCGCTGGATGGCCAGGTCGTGCAGGTCCCGCGCGATCCGGTCGCGGTCCTCCAGCAGGGCGATCTGCTCCGCGTCCTGCCGCCGCTCGGCCAGCTCCATGGCGAGGGCGGCCTGCGCGGCGAAGCTCTTGAGGGGATCGAGTTCCTTGTCGGAGAAGTCCCGGGCTCCCGCCTCCCGCGCGAGCAGGACCACGCCGCGGATGTGCTCGCCGGCGCCGATGGGCACGGCGACGGCGGGGCCGAGGCCGGTGAACCTCGTGGGCCCGGCCGACACCCGCTGGTCGCGGGAGACGTCCTGGCTGCTGACGGGCGCACCGCTGGCGAACGCCTCGCCCGTCAGGGTGCCCTCGAGGGGAAGGACCAGCCCGCGGTGGGCGTCCGCCCCCTGTCCGATGGCGAGTTCCACCGTGAGCGTGTCCGTGTCCTGCACGGGCGTGGACATCGCGGCGAGCGCGGCGCCCGTGATCTCCCGCGCCCGTTCCGCTATCAGCTTGAGGACCTGCCCCTGTCCGGCACCGGACATCAGGCTGTGCGTGATCTCCGCGCTGGCCTGGAGCCAGCGCTCGCGCAGCCGCGAGTCCTCGTAGAGCCGGGCGTTGTCGATCGCCACGCCGGCCGCCACCGCCAGGGTGGACAGGACCGACTCGTCGTCCTCGTCGAACTCCTGGCCGCCCCGCTTCTCGGTCAGGTACAGGTTGCCGAACACCTGGTCCCGGACGAGGACGGGGACGCCGAGGAAGGTGTTCATCGGCGGGTGGTGGGCGGGGAAGCCGTACGACGCCGAGTGCTCCGACAGCTTGGCGAGCCGCAGCGGCTCGGGGTGCCGGATCAGTTCGCCGAGGATGCCGTGGCCCTCCGGGTAGGAACCGATGCGCGCGGCCACCTCGTCGCTCACGCCGACCGTGAGGAAGTCGGACAGCCTCTTGCCGTCCGGTCCGATCACCCCGAGCGCCGCGTACTCGGCGTCGACCAGGACCGCGGCGGCCTCCACGATGCGGCGCAGCGCCTGTTCCAGGTCCAGTTCGCGGCCGACCGACAGCACCGCCTCCAGCAGGCTGCGCACCCGGTCCCGGGTGCCGCGGGCGGCGTCCAGGCGTGCCTGCACCTCGTCCAGCAGCTCGTCCAGCCGCAACTGCGGCAGCCGTATCCGGGCTTCTCCCGCCTCGGATCCTTCCACTGCTGATCCTCCAAGCCCCTGTGGTGTGGGAACGCCGTTCCGTTCACCAGTCACAGTATCGGCCGGGGGCGGGCACGGCGGGAGTCGCGGTGGCGGGGGCGGTACGACCGCGGGACGGGTCCGAGGGGGCCGGAGGTCAGCGGCTCTCGCCGCGTGCCCGGTCGCGGGCCTGGGTGGCCAGTACGGCGGCCTGGATGCGGCGCTCCACGCCGAGCTTGGCGAGCAGGCGGGAGATGTGGTTCTTCACCGTCTTCTCGGCCAGGTAGAGGCGCTGGCCGATCTGCCGGTTGGTGAGTCCCTCGCCGATCAGGGCGAGGATCTCGCGCTCCCGGTCGGTGAGGCCCGGCAGCGTGTCCGGCTCCTCCTGCGGCTGTCCGCCCCGCAGGCGGGCCATGAGCTTGGTGGTGGCGCTGGGGTCGAGCAGCGACTGGCCGCGGGCCACGGTGCGCACGGCGGAGACCAGGTCGGAGCCCTGGATCTGCTTGAGCACATAGCCGGAGGCACCCGCCATGATCGAGTCGAGCAGCGCCTCCTCGTCGTCGAACGAGGTCAGCATCAGACAGGCCAGTTCCGGCAGGCGGGAGCGCAGTTCGCGGCAGACGGTGACGCCGTCGCCGTCCGGCAGCCGCACGTCCAGCACCGCCACGTGGGGACGCAGGGCGGGGACGCGGGCGAGGGCCTGGTCGGCGGTGGCGGCCTCGCCCACGACCTCGATGTCGGGCTCGTCGCTCAGCAGGTCGTGCACCCCGCGGCGTACCACCTCGTGGTCGTCGAGGAGGAAGACGCGGATCGGGGTGTCGGGGCCGGCCTGCTCTCGGTCCGCCATCGAATGTGCTCCTTGTCGGTGGGATCGGGTCCAGCGAGGGATTCTTCCCGGAACACGGGACCTGTGACCAGGGCCGGTCGGCCCTCTTCCGCCGTCCTCCGGGTCCCCCCGTCCACGCGGGCCGGCACCGGCTGCGGCGCTCCCTCAACGGTACCGTCGGGCCCCGGCGGGCGATCACCTCGTGTCCCTCCGTCCGCCGTCCCCGGTTCCGCCCGGGGAGTCCGGCTCGACGGCCGACGCCGGGGCGGCCGTCAGGTGATCTCGAGTACGTCCCGCACGGGCCGGCGGGGTGTGCCGGGGCCCCTGGGTCCGTAGCCGAGGCGCAGCACCATCTGCACGTGGCCCATGCCCGCCCGCGGATCGCGGGCCAGCAGGCGCAGCTCCCGGTCCTCCAGGGGGTGCGAGGTCAGGGAGGTGGACAGTCCGGCCAGGGTGCTCTCCAGCAGGACGCGCTCCAGTGCCTGACCGGCCCTGAGCCAGTCGGCGGGACCGTCGCCGCGGGTGCTGAGCAGGGCCAGGTGCGGGGTGCGCTCGAAGACCGTGCTGCCGCGGTCCGCCACCGGCGCCCGCCCGGCGAAGTCCCGCACGGGGGCCCTGCCGTCCCTCCTGCGCGGCCCGAACGCGTACTCGGGGACACCGTCCGACGCCGTGGCGGCCTCGCTGCCGGTCCTCGTCCAGCGCACCAGGTCCTCGTCGGCGGCCGGGTTCATCAGGTCGCGGCTCTCGGCGTCACGGACCAGATCGAGCAGGGTCTCGACATGCCAGCGGCCGGGGAAGAGCAGCACCGCCTCCTCCCGCGCCGCGGCCTCCCGCAAGGCGGCCCGGACGTCCTCGGGGACGTCCTCCTCGGAGAAGGGGTGGCGGCTGGTGCGCCGCTGCGGGATCGCGGCGCGCAGCCGCCGCAGGTCCTCGTCGCGCGAAGCCTCCCCCGGGTCGGCCAGACGCACGGCGGCGAGCAGCAGGCGGTCCCGCGGGTCGGGAAGCAGCCGGGTCCGCGGCGCGCAGGAGGCGTGCGCGGCGGCGACGCGCAGGTTGAACAGCGCCGCCCCGCAGCCGATGTGCAGCGCCCGGTCGCCGGGATCGGACCGGGGCATGGCCCGCTCCGGGTCGGCGTACAGGAGCAGCAGACGCTCGGCGGCCACGTAGCGGAAGCGCCACGGCTGGGCGTTGTGCATGGACGGCGCGGCGGTGGCCTCGGCCACGAACGCGGTCACCGTCTTCTCGTCGAGGTGGATCCGGGCCATGGTGTCCTCCTTGCGCCCCGGCCGCGGTGGGCGCGCACCGGGTGTCCGCGTACTCCGCCTGTTCCGCCGGTGCGACGCCGGCGGCCCGGGTCCGGCCCCGGTGTGCGCGGGCGGCCCGCGGCGTCACCACACCTGCGGGACGACCGCCACCGGGCAGGCCGAGTGCTGGAGCAGGGTGTGGGCGACGCGCCCGAGCTGCAGGCCGAAGTGCCCCGGCCCGCGCCGTGTGCCGACGACGACGAGGTCGGCGGCGGCCGAGCGGTCCACCAGCACCCTGCGCGCAGGCCCTTCGACGGCCGCCGTGCGCAGCCGTACGTCCGGGTGTTCCGCCGCCGCCTCGGCGACGAGCTTGTCGATCACGGCCTGAGCGCGCTCCTCGTGCTGCTGCCCGGTGCCCTCACCCGGCGCACCGGGGTCGGCGGCCTCGTACACCGGGCGTTTCCAGGCGCGTACGACGTGCAGTTCACCACCGCGCGCGTCGGCCTCCCGGAAGGCGAACCGGACGGCCTCCCGGCTCGTCACGGGGTCCCCGGCGCCCAGCAGGACGCGCTCGTGGGAGCCGGACAGTGCGGCCCGGTCGCCCCTGACCACCACCACGGGGCAGGAGGAGCGGGCGGCGACGGCCAGGCCGACCGAGCCGAGCAGGGCCCCCTTCAGTCCTCCGCGGCCGCGCGAGCCGGTGACCACGGCGGTGGCGTACCGCCCTTCGTCCAGGAGTGCGGACGCCGCCTCGGCGGGCACCGTCGCGGTGGACACCTTCAGGGCCGGTTCGTGGTGCCGGACGCGTTCCACGGCGGAGCCGAGGATGTTGTCCGCCATCACCCGTTCCGCCGGGCGCCCCTGGCCCGTGCTCGGCAGCGCCCCCTCGTACCGCTCCCACAGGGACGCGTAGACCAGGCGCAGCGGAAGGCCGCGGCGCACGGCCTCGTCCACCGCCCAGTCGACGGCCCGGAGGCTGCCGTCCGACCCGTCGACGCCCACGACCAGGGGAAGTGTCATCGTCCCCACCGCCTTCTCTCTGTCACCTCGTGCGGGAAGGGGCTGTCCCTTCACGGTCCCACCGCGGCCGCCCGTATCGGCAGAGGCGATCAGGCCCCTGTGCGGGACCTTCGGCCCGGGGCACGAGTACCGAAGGTGTTGCCGCCGAAGCATCCGCGTTCCCCCCGCCGCGGCGCGGGCCTCGCCCGGGCGGCCCGGATCGTCCGCCAGGAGGCCGTGGGCGGGCTCCTCCCCCGCCCGTCGACTGGCGCGGCCGGGCGGCGCCGGGCAGCGTGGACACACGGCCCACACTTCTGCGAGGTGACCATGCAGTCCTCCGAGGCGGTACCAAGAGTGGTCGTCGGTGTCGACGGGTCCCCGTCCTCGCACGCCGCGCTGCGCTGGGCGGACCGCTACGCGCGGACCGTCGGCGGCGTCGTGGAGGCGGTCCACGTCTGGGACACCCCGTCCGCCGCGGGCTTCACCGGACCGGCCATCGACCCGGACTTCGACCTCCAGCAGGCGCGGGAGCGCTTCGCGGAGGAGCTGGGCGCGGTCTTCCCGGACGAGCGGCCGCCGGGGCTGAAGGAAGTCCTCGTCGAGGGCGACCCCTCGGAGGCGCTGATCCGCGCGTCGGAGGGGGCCGACATCCTCGTGGTGGGGCGTCGGGGCCGGGGCGCCTTCGCCAGGGCGATGCTGGGTTCGGTGAGCCAGCGGTGCGCCCAGCACGCGGCCTGTCCCGTGGTCGTCGTCCGCCAGGAGAAGGATCCGGCGCACTGATCCCTCCCGCCGCCCGCCCCGCCGTCCCCCGGCACGCCCGGACCGGGGCCGATCGGCCCGGACGGACCGTGAACCGTGCCCGAACGGCCCCTGCACCCCGGCCCGTCCCGGCGCCAGGCTGGAGACGACGGCCGGAGGTGGGCACGATGCGTGAGGACACAACGATGCGGCGGTTCCTGTGGCGGTGGCGCCGCAATCCGCTGCGCCGCCGCGAGGACGTGCTCGAGGGCTGGATCCTGCTGATCACCTGGCTCGTCGTCGTGGTGGCGGGCCCCGTCGCGGGAGTGCTCGGATCCCAGGCCACCGCGAGCGCGGCGGCACAGCGGCGCGCGGAGCGCCACGAGGTCACGGCCACCCTCGCCGCGGACGCCGTCGGTCACGGCAGGGTCGGCGCGGCGACGGGGGACCGTGCCGGGGCCACCGTGCGCTGGACGGCGCCCGACGGGACCCGGCACTCGGGCAGGGCCTCGGTCGACGAGGGGCTGAAGGCCGGCTCGCGGGTGACGGTGTGGATCGACCAGCGGGGCCACCTGGCCGCCGCGCCGCCCACAGCGGCCCAGGCGGAGGTGGACGCGGCCTTCATGGGTGCCGCCTCGTCCGTCGCCGTGGTGGCCGCGGCGGCCGCCGGGTACTACGGGGCGCGGGTGGTGCTGGACCGGCGGCGCCGTGGCACCTGGGAGAACGAGTGGCAGCGGATCGGGTCCCTGTGGGGGCGGGCGGCGAGCTGAGCGGGGTGCACCGCGAGGCGGTCGCGGGGCACCCCGGTGCGGACGTGGGTACCCGTGGGCGCGACGGGACGTCCGGTCGGCCGCTCCGAAGGAAGGGGCACGGTCATGACGCGACCAGTGGTGGCGGGAGTCGACGGCTCCCCGTCGAGCCGGAAGGCGGTCGGGTTCGCGGCGCACGAGGCGGCACTGCGCGGCGCGGAACTGCGGCTGGTGCACGCCTTCGGCGGGGCCGTCCCGCACGTGACTCCCGGCGCCCCGCATTGGCATCCCGGCGCGACGGGCACGCGTGAGCTGGTGGACGGCACCCTCACGGAGGCGGAACGGCTGGCGCACCGGGTGGCTCCGCGGGTCGAGGTGTCCCGCGAGGTCACCGTGGGCGAGCCGCTGACGGTGCTGGAGATCGCCTCGCGCACGGCGTCCCTCGTGGTGGTCGGCAACCGTGGGCTGAGCACCTTCGGCAGCCTGCTGCTCGGCTCGACCGCCGGGCACCTGGCCGCCCACGCCCGCTGCCCGGTCCTGGTGGTCCGGGGACGGGACGACCCGGACGGGCCCGTCCTGGTGGCCGTCGACGAGGGATCCGCCTCCGCGGCCGCCGTGGGGTTCGCCTTCGCCGAGGCGTCCTTGCGCCGGGCGGACCTGCTGGCGGCGCACGTGACCGGGGAAGGCGATCCGGACGCCTACGACGGCCCCGCCGACCCGCCGTTCGTGACACGCGACGAGAGGCGCCTCCGCGCGAACGCCGAGCACGTGATCGACGCCGCGCTGGCCGGAGCCCGCGACCGGTATCCGGACGTGCCCGTGCGTCGCCTGCCGCTCGTGGGTCACGTACGCCGGTCCCTCATCGACGCGAGCGCGGACGCCCAGCTCATGGTCGTCGGCGCGCGCGGCAGGGGCGGTTTCGCCGGCCTGCTCCTGGGGTCGGTCGGCCACGCGCTCCTGCACCACGCGCGGTGCCCCCTCGTCGTCGTACGGGTGGCGCCCGCCGCATCCGGCTGAGCGGCGCCGCGGGGACCCCACGGACGGACCTCGGGCGTCTCATCCGGTGCCGGTGGCGACCAGGTCCCGCCGGGGGCCGCCCAGTACGACCTTGAGGGCGCCGGTGTCGGCGGCGCGGGAGAAGACGTCGTAGGCCTCCTCCATGCGTTCGAGCGGGAAGGTGTGGGTCACCAGTTCGGCGAGGGGCAGCCGGCCGGCCGCGGCCATGCGCAGCAGCGTGGGGGTGGAGTGGGTGTCGACGAGACCGGTGGTGATGGTCACGTCCTTGATCCACAGGTCTTCCAGGTGCAGCGTCGCCGGCTTGCCGTGCACACCGACGTTGGCGACGCGTCCGCCGGGACGCACCATGCGCGTGCACGTCTCGAAGGTCTCCGGCACGCCCACCGCCTCGACGACGACGTCCGCGCCGAGTCCCCCGGTGAGGTCCATGACCAGTTGCTCGGGCGCCTCCCGGGTGTCGGCCACGGCCTCCGCGCCGAGGCTCCTGGCCGCCTCCAGCCGGGCGGGGGCCACGTCCACGGCGATGACGCGTTCCGGCGCGAACAGGCGGGCCGTGGCGACGGCGGCCAGTCCCACGGGCCCGGCGCCCACCACGACGACCGTGTCCCCGGGGCGTACGCCTCCCTTGAGGACACCCACTTCGTAGGCCGTCGGGAAGATGTCCGCGAGCAGCACGGCGTCCGCGTCGGTGACCGTGCTGGGCAGGGGGTGCACGGAGAGATCGGCGTACGGAACGCGGACGTACTCCGCCTGGGTTCCGTCGATCAGGTGTCCGAGGATCCAGCCGCCGTCCTCCAGGCACTGGCCGTACACGCCCTCCCGGCAGTAGCGGCACCTGCCGCAGGCGGTGATGCAGGACACCAGCACCCGGTCCCCCGGGCGCACGGTGCGCACGTCGCCGCCCGCCTCGACCACCTCGCCGACCGCCTCGTGGCCGAGGACGGTGCCGGGACGGACCTCGGGGACGTCCCCCTTCAGGATGTGCAGGTCGGTCCCGCAGATCGTGACGGCGTCGACCCGGACGACCACGTCGGTGGCCTCCTTGAGCTGCGGGTCGGGCACTTCCTCCCAGGCGGAGCTCCCGGGACCGTGGAACACGTAACCCTTCATCTCGTTCCTCACCCTCTCGCTGATGGTCCGAGGTGCAGGGGAGGCATCGCCGCCGAGGGCTCCCAGGGAGCCGGCGCGACGGCGGACGCCCACCCCTCCAGCTTCACGGAACCGGCGGAGGTCCGCTCGCCCGGGGCCCCGAAGGCCCGTCGCCGGCGCACTCCGGGCCCCTGTGACGCGCGCCCGGGACCGCGCGAACCGATCGCTCAGGCCCCGACGCCCCCTGTATCCGCGGGGGACGCGGCCGCCGGGGCCGACGCCGGCTCCTCCGGTCAGGAGAAGCGCTGGTGACGGCCGTTGGAGCGGACATGGGGCCTGAGTGAGGTCGTGAGTCCGGTCGTCGGTCTGTGGACGGGATCCACGCGACGAGGTGTGCTCGCCGGCCGGTCCGACGCCCCGTGCTCGTCGTCGCGGGCGGGCGCGGGCGGCGGTCGGGCGGGCCGTCTTCGGCACGGCGGCCCTGTGCCCGCGCTCCCTCGGCCTGGGCCGATCGGGCCTGCCGGGGCGACGTTCTGTGCCACGATTCGACCAGGTTCGAAGGGGAGGGTCGCGGGCCGGCGCGACCGGGCAGCGGGAGGGTCATGATCGAGCTCACCGTCGACGCCGCGGGGCTCGCGCGCTCCCGCCTCGCCGTCTCGCCGTTGCACGAGGTCGTCGCGACGCTGCTGCCCTGGGGCCTGGAGCCGTCCCCCGACGCCGATCCGTGGGTCGCCCGC
Organism: Streptomyces sp. NPDC018947; assembly: GCF_044390505.1. Classification (NCBI taxonomy): domain Bacteria; kingdom Bacillati; phylum Actinomycetota; class Actinomycetes; order Kitasatosporales; family Streptomycetaceae; genus Streptomyces; species Streptomyces sp. NPDC018947. Next base: position 49,089 of record NZ_JBIRZD010000015.1, on the reverse strand, counting down.
GCGCGGCGCGTACTGCGCCGGGCCCGCCTGCCGCTGCTGTCCGAGCTGGCCCTGGACGGGTCCGGATACGTGCCCGACTTCCTCAGCCCGCATCCCTCCGGGCCCTCCCCGACGGTCGAGGAGCAGTTGGAGCAGGTCCGGTGCACCCCGCCCGAGCGCGTCCTGAGCGAACTGGAGGCGTTGCGCGTCGGGCGGCCGCTGAACGGTCTCGCCGGTTCCGAGCTGCCGACGGGCGTGCGGCGGGCCATGGCGCGCGGCGGTGCGCACGTGGCCCGGCAGGCCGCGACGGAGATGCGGCGCTACTGGGAACTCGTCTTCGCCCCGCACTGGGAGGCCGCCAAGGCCGCCCTCGACGCGGAGGTCGGCCGCTGTGCCGGGGTCCTGGCCGGGCACGGCGCGGCGCGGCTCTTCAACTCCCTGCATCCCGACATCGCGTGGGCCGACGGAACCCTGCGTGTCGAGAGCCGTCTGCGGATCGCGCTGCCGGTGCCCCTGGTGGTCGTCGTGCCGTCGCTCGTCGCGCCCCGGCCGGGCGTGGGCGTGGACCCGACGCGCGAGGAGAGCCGGCCCCCGACGCTGGTCTGTCCCGTACGTGCCGGGGCCATCGCCGGCACCATCGCCCCGGCCGCCCCTTCCGTCGAGATGGCCCAGTTGCTCGGCCCGACCCGCGCCGGGCTGCTCGCCGCGCTGACACACCCCGCCTCCACCGCGCAGTTGGCGGCCCGTCACTTCCTGAGCCCGGCGACGGTCTCCTACCACCTGGGTGTGCTGCACCGGGCGGGCCTCGTCGTCCGCGCCCGGTCCGGCCGATCGGTGCTGTACCGCCGTACGCCCGAAGGGTCCCGGCTGGCGAAGAGCCGGTAGGCGGGCGCGGAACGGCGGGCCCGCCCGCTTCCCCCCGTGCTCGCAGCGGCGGCCGGAACACGGCTAAGATCCTCGACGCCGAACGGGCGAAGGGGGATCGGGTGGTCGACGTGCCGCGGCTCGAGATGAGAATCCCACGGGGGAAGTCGCCCCGTCGGAGGCTGTCGGCGTTCCTCGGGCTCTGCGCCGGGTGCGGCGTGCTCTCGGTCGTGCTGAGGGTCTTCCACGTGCCCGGCAGCACGGCGGCGGGTGCGTGCGCCGCGGCCCTCCTGCTCGCCTCCGCGCTGGCCGCGGCCGCGATGCGGGGCGGCGACCCCGCGTTCACCACGGACGGTGTCCGCCTGAAGGCCTTCGCCTGGGACCGGCGCCAGGTGCTCGTGCCGTGGTCGGAGGTCGACCGCCTGTGGATCGCCCGGCTCGGGGGCGGGGGGTTCGACTACCTGTACGTCCTGCCGCGGGACCCGGACCGCTACCGGCGCGGCGGCGGCTTCCTCCGTGCCGCTCTCATGGCCCGGCTCGCGGCCGACCAGGGCAGCGCCCTGCAGATCCACCTCCCGGCCGACGGCCTCCCCCAGGACCGCGTCCGCGCCGCGGTCCGGGAACTCAGCGCGGGGCGTTGTCACGTGGACTGACCGGCACGTGCCGAGGCCCGGCGCGGCGGAACGTGCGCGGCGCGCCGGGCGGGGCGTGGCGGCAGTCACCGGCCCCGTGGTTCAGGACCCGTGCGTCCGCGGGTCAGCGCGCCCTTCCCCGCGGCTTCAGCGGTGCGTTCGGCAGCTCCGGGGCGGGCAGTGAAGCCCCGTCGTACCCCTCGACCTCACCGAAACGGCTGCCCTTCATCCAGTCCTCGCGGGCCTGGACGATCTCCTCGTGGGTCCGGGCGATGAAGTTCCACCACATGACGATCTCCTCCTCGAACGGCGGCCCGCCGAGCAGCACCGTGCGCGCCCGCTCGTCGGAGTCGTTGCGGAGGGTCAGCGTCGCGGTGCCGGGGGCCACGTAGCCGAGTTCCGCGGGCTTCAGCGGGGTGCCGGCCAGCCGGACGTGCCCGCGGTCCACGAGGAGCCCGTGCTCGAAGCCGGGGTCGACGGGCAGGGTGAGCGTGGCGTGCGGTTCGAGGGTGATCTCGGCGCCGAGGAGGGGCGTGAAGGTCCGCACCGGCGAGACGGTGCCGGCCAGGGAGCCCAGGAACACGCTGATCACGGCGCCGTCGATCCGCACGGGCTCGGGGACGTGGTGCTGGAAGTCCCGTGCGGTGTGCCGGTGTTCGTCCGGGAGGGCCACCCAGAGCTGGACGCCGTGCAGGACCGTGGTGCGCGGGGTGGAGACCTCCGAGTGACTGATGCCGTGGCCGCCGGTCATGAGGTTCAGCTCGCCGGGCCGCACCATGGCGTGGCTGCCGAGGCTGTCGCGGTGCTCGATCTCGCCGCTGAACAGCCAGCTCACCGTCTGCAGGCCGGTGTGCGGGTGCGGGGCGACGTCCATGCCGCCCGTGAGCGCGACGTCGTCGGGGCCGTAGTGGTCGGCGAAGCACCAGGCGCCGATGAGGCTCCGGGACCGCTGCGGCAGCGTACGCCTGACCGTCATGGCGCGCGGCCCGCCCAGCGGCACGTCGCGCGGCGTGAGCACCTCGACGCGTGCCGCGCCGTCCCGTTCGCCGTCGTCGGCCGCCCCACAGCGGACTTCCACGGGGCTTGTCTCAGTATTGCTCATGGAAAGCACCTCCCACGCTCATGATATTTTTATTTTCAACTATCCGCAATGGTGAACCATGGCGGTCGCGTCCGAAGGAGCCCCAGGTTGAGCAGCCCAGAGCAGAAGTCCGAGGACCGGCGGATCTTCATCGACAAGCAGAGTCCCGAGCCCTACCAGGCCCTGCTCGGGGTGTCTGAGGCGGTCCGCGCGACGGCCACCGCGGTGGGATTCGACCGCACCTTGGTGGAGCTGGTCAATCTGCGCGTCTCCCAGATCAACGGCTGCGCGTACTGTCTGAGCCTCCACACCCGGGCGGCGCTGCGCGCGGGCGAGACCACGCAGCGCCTCGGCGTGCTGGCCGCCTGGCGGGACACCGAGGTGTTCACGCCCGTGGAGCGGGCGGCGCTGACCCTGGCCGAGGCGACGACCGCCCCGGCCGACACGGCGGCACGCGAGGCCGCAACGAGGGCCGCCCGCGAGGTGCTGACGGACGACCAGATCTCGGCGGTGATCTGGGTGGCCGTCACGATCAACGCGTTCAACCGGGTGTCCACCATGAGCGGACACCCGGTGCGGCCGGAGCGGTGACCTCCCCGTCCGGCCCGCCCGGCGGGACCGGGTGACCGCACGGGGCCGGTGTCAGTGGCCGGCGACGGGGTCGAGGGCCAGTGCGGCGAAGGTCGCCAGCCAGTGGTCGGTGGTGAAGTCGCCGCGCTCCACCGCCGGCAGGCCTGCCGCGAGATGGGCCTCGGCCGCGGCGCCCAGGCGGTCGCGGACCGGGCCGTCGGGCAGGGCGCCCGCGACGGAGCGCAGCGCGGCCGCCCTGGAGAGGGCCAGCCCCAGCAGATGGCCGATCTGCGGGTCGGCGTGGTCGGAGACGACCGGTACGTCCAGCAGCGCGCAGGGGCCGCCGGTGCGCAGCGCGGGCAGGAAGCGGTCGAGCCACGCCGCGAAGCCCTCCCGGGGCAGCACCCTGCGCATCGCGTCGGCCTCGCTCAGGGCCGGGGACAGGAAGTCCTGTCCCGACGGTTCCCAGTGCGCGGGCGCGTCGTGGTCGTCGGCGAACCAGGACAGCAGGCGCTCCCGTACGGCCTGGTCGGTCGCGGCGGACAGCTCTCCCGAGTCGAGCGCGAGGCCCAGCGCGAACGCGCTGTTGGGATGGTTGCCGTGGCGCACCGGGTACGTGGCCTTCGGCAGCCAGTCGGCCAGCAGCCGGTCCACGACCGCCACGGCCGGGGTCAGGGCCCCGGTCCAGCGGGCGCCCGCCTCTCCCCCGTGTGCCCGGCACTCGGCGGCGAGCGCGAGCAGCCAGGCCCAGCCGTAGGGCCGCTCGAAGGAGGGGCGGTCGCGCAGGTAGGCGGCCTCGACGGCGAGGTTGTCCGGGGTGAGGTGCCGGTCGAGCACCTCGACGGCCGGCCCGGTGTCCACCAGCGCGGGCGTGCCGCCGTGGCGGCGCAGCAGGCGGACGAGCAGCCAGTGCATGTGCACCGAGGAGTGCCAGTCGTAGGCGCCGTAGAAGGCCGGGTGCAGGGAGCTCGGCTCGGTCCGCTCGTCGGCGGAGGCGGTCAGGTGGGCCGGGAAGTTGGGGTACTCGCGGGTGATGTTGGTGAGGGCGAGGCGGGCGAACGCGGTCGCGTGGGTGCTGAGCGGCATCAGTGGGTGGCTCCTCCGGTCACCTTGAGGTCGTGGCCCGCGGGGGTGCGGGCGGCGGTGGCCAGCAGGGCGCGCAGGCCCTGGGCGACGGTGGCGGGCGGCAGGGACGGCGCATGGCCGTCGGTGACCTGTTCCGGCGCCCAGGGGACGTGCACGAAACCGCCCCGGACGTGCGGGAACTCGGTGGCGATGAGGTGGCCGAGTCCGTAGGCCACGTGATTGCAGACGAAGGTGCCGGCGGTGTGGGAGACGGCGGCCGGGACTCCGGCCTCGCGCATCGCGGCCACGCAGGCCTTGACGGGGAGGGTGGAGAAGTAGGCGGCGGGGCCGCCCGGCACGACGGGTTCGTCGATGGGCCTGCGTCCCTTGTTGTCGGGGATGCGGGCGTCGTCGATGTTGACGGCGACGCGTTCGACGGTGACGCCGGGGCGCCCGCCCGCCTGGCCCAGGCAGAGCACCAGGTCGGGGCCGGCCGCGCGGACGGCGTCGCGCAGGGCGTCGAGGGACTCGCCGAACACGCAGGGCAGTTCGACGGCGGTGACGGAGAGCCCCTCGGGCGGTTCGGCGGCCACCAGGGACGCCGCCCGCCAGGACGGGTTCACCTCCTCGCCGCCGAAGGGGGCGAAGCCGGTGATGAGGACGCGGGTCAAGGAACTTCCTTACGGGGAGGGTGCGGGCCCGGCGCCGGTTCGCGGCGGGTCAGAACGCGAAGACCGCCATGATCACGGTGCAGCAGACGAGGAGCGCGAGCCCCGTGGGGAGCTGGGCCTTGATCGGTCCGTACTGGTCCTTCAGTTCGAGCAGGGTGGCCGGGACGATGTTGAAGTTGGCGGCCATCGGCGTGCAGAGGGTGCCGGCGAAGCCGGCGAGCATGCCGATCGCCAGGACGGCGGGCTCGTTGCCGTGCATCTGCTGGATCAGCACGGGCCAGCCGATCGCCGCGGTCATCACCGGGAAGGCGGCGAAGGCGTTGCCCATGATCACGGTGAACAGGAACATGCCGACGCAGTACGCGATGACGGCGAGGTACTTGGAGTCGTCCGGAAGGACCTCGTTCACCAGGTCCCCGACCTGGTCGCCCACGCCCGCGGCGGCGAAGATCGAGCCGAGCACGGCCAGGAGCTGGGGCAGCAGCAGGGCGGAGCCCATCGCCTCCAGCATGGAGCGGCCGGAGTGGACCGGAACCGAGACCTTCTTCTCGCCGGTGACGGCCATGCCGACGACCAGGGCGGCGACGCAGCCGAGGCCGAGTCCGAGGAGCGTGGCCTTGCCGGTCTCGAACAGGCCGGACTCGTCCAGCACGGAGGCGCAGACGATCGCCACGAGGGGGATCGTCAGGGCCGGGATGAAGATCTTGTTGCCAAGCCTGGCAGCGGAGGCCTCCCGCTGCTCGCCGGTGGTGGTGACCGGGACGCCCTTGCCGAGGAAGTTGAACCCGGCGAGCACGATCAGGGCGAGGACGGCGACGCCGAGCGGCTCGGCGGGCAGGGTCCAGCCGCCGTTGTCCGCGGTGGCGTTGGCGACGCCGGTGCCGTAGGGGAAGGTGAGTCCGAGCAGGCCCCAGAAGGCGGCGGACGTCCACCGCTTGGGGTTGCTGCGGTCACCGGCCATCTGCACGGCCATGACGACGAAGACGAGGCCTATCAGCCAGTACAGCCATTCGACCTTGATCACTTCTCGGCCCCCTCGGGAAGCGGCAGTTCGTGCTCGGCCTTGGCGAGCGCCATCTCGCGCTCCAGTTGCCGGTCCATGAGCAGCAGGCGGGCGCCGTGGATGAAGAAGGCGCACACGGCGAGCGGGATCGCCCACAGGGCGAGCTGGACCGGTTCGATCTCCTGGTGGTACGTGGAGTTGACGAAGCCGGTGATCAGGAGGATGGAGCCGATCGCGATGAAGCAGTCCTCTCCGAAGAAGACGCCCACGGTGTCGGCCGACGCGGAGTAGGAGCGGACCTTCTCGCGCAGGCGGTCGGGAAGCTTCGCGCCCGTGGAGCGTTCGGCGGCGGCCTCGGCCATGGGTGCCACCAGCGGCCGCACGGTCTGCGCGGGGCCACCGATGCTGTTCAGGCCGAACGCCGCGGTGACCTGGCGGACCAGCAGGTAGACGGTGAGGAAGCGGCCGGCGCTGAGCTTGCCCAGGCGGCCGATGAGAGTGCGGGCCTGCTCGCGCAGGCCGTAGCGCTCCAGCAGGCCGATCACCGGGAGCACGATGGCGTAGACCGTGACCGAGCGGCTGTCGGCGAAGGACCGGCCGAAGGCCGCGAGGACCTCCATCGGGTCCATCTTGCCGAGCAGTCCGGTGACGATACCGGCGACACCCACCACGAGGACGGGGTTGCGGCGCGTGACGAATCCGAGGATCACCACGACCACACCGAGCAGAACGATCATTCGGTGGCCTTCTTCAGGCATCGGGGGCAGGACACGGCCCCGGGAGCTGCTCAGTCGGCGCTTCGGCGGTCTCGGACCGCCACCCGGGTACGTGGTAGATGCACGGACACTAGACGATCGTTCAACGATCTAACAAGAGGTGACGGCTAGATCCTCGACTCTTGTGGAATCGTTCAACAATCCATTACGTTCAGGGCGTGATCGACCTCAACGCAGACCTCGGTGAAGGCTTCGGCCGCTGGACCCTCACCGACGACGACGCCCTGCTCTCCGTCGTCACCAGTGCCAACGTCGCCTGCGGATTCCACGCGGGCGACCCCTCCGTGATGCGGCGCGTCTGCGACCTCGCCGCCGAACGCGGAGTGCGCATCGGGGCCCAGGTCTCCTACCGCGACCTCGCCGGCTTCGGACGGCGCGCCATGGACGTCCCCGCGGAGGAACTGGCCGCGGAGGTCGCCTACCAGATCGGCGCCCTCAGGGTCTTCGCCGAGGCCGCCGGGGCCGAGGTGGCCTATGTGAAGCCGCACGGCGCCCTCTACAACCGAACCGTCCACGACGACGGGCAGGCCCGCGCCGTGGTGGCGGGCGTGCGTCTCGCGGGCGGATCGCTGCCCGTGCTCGGACTGCCGGGCTCACGGCTGCTCGCCGCCGCGGGGGACGCCGGCCTCACCGGCGTCCCCGAGGCCTTCGCTGACCGCGCCTACACGCCCGGGGGCACGCTCGTCCCGCGCCGCGCGGCGGACTCGGTGGTGACGGACGGGGACGCGGTGGTGCGGCGCGCGGTGGCGTTCGCGGTGGACGGCGCCGTCGAGGCGGTGGACGGGACGACCGTCGCGGTCGCCGCCCGCTCCCTGTGCGTGCACGGCGACACCCCGGGCGCCGCCGGGATCGCGGCACGGGTGCGCGAGGCGCTGGAGGCGGCCGGGGTCGGGGTCGGGGCGTTCGCATGAGCGGCACCCCGGCGTCCACGCCTGCCTCGCCGCGCACGGACCGCGCCCCGGTCTCCACGCTCTCCGCCCCACCGCTCACCGACCGCGCCCCGGTGTCCAGGCCCCCCGCCCCTCCGCTCACCGACCGCGCCCCGGCGTCCACGCCCCCCGCCCCACCGCGCACGGACCCCACCCCGGCGCTCACCATCCGTCCCGCCGGGCACCACGCCCTGCTGGTCGAGCTGCCCGACGCCGAGCGCACCGCGGCGTTCCACGCGGAGCTGCTGCGCCGCCGCGCGGCGGGGACGCTGCCGCCGGTGGAGGAGATCGTGCCCGGCGCCCGGACCGTGCTCCTGGACGGGGTGCCGGACCCGGAGGCGCTGGCCCGCCGGATCGCCGGCTGGGACATCGCACCGGGGACGGCGGACGACGGGGAGACGGTGGACATCCCCGTGCGCTACGACGGGCCGGACCTGTCCGACGTGGCGGCCCTGTGGAGCGTCGCCCCGGGCGAGGTCGCCGGCCTCCACTCGTCGCACACCTACCGGGTCGCGTTCTGCGGCTTCGCGCCCGGCTTCGGCTATCTCACCGGGCTGCCCCAAGCCCTGCACGTGCCGCGCCGGGCCACCCCGCGCACCCGCGTCCCGGCCGGGGCGGTCGCGCTGGCCGGCCCGTACAGCGCGGTCTACCCCCGCTCCACGCCGGGCGGCTGGCAGCTCATCGGCACCATGCCGGACCCGGGCGAGCTGTGGGACCCGGCGCGGGAGCGGGCGGCGCTGCTCACCCCGGGGACCCGCGTGCGCTTCGTCCCGGTGCCGGACGAGGAGGGCGCGGCATGACGGCCGGGCTCACGACGGTGCGCGCCGGCGCCCTGACCACCGTGCAGGACGCGGGCCGGCGCGGCCATGCCCACCTGGGCGTCCCCCGCTCCGGCGCGCTGGACGCGGACGCCATGCGGCTCGCCAACCGGCTGCTCGGCAACCACCCCGACGCCGCCGTCCTGGAGACCACCCTGACCGGCTGCGCCCTGCGGCCCGACCGCGACGTCACCGCCGTGGTCGGCGGCGCCCCCTGCCCGGTGACGGTGAACGGGCGGCCTGCGCCCTGGGGCGCGCCGGTACGGGTTCCGGCGGGCGCCGTTCTGGACGCGGGAGCCGTCACCGCGGGCGTGCGCGCGTACGTGGCGGTCGCGGGCGGCATCGCCGTCGAACCGGTGCTCGGCAGCCGCTCCACCGACCTGCTCTCCGGGCTCGGCCCGCGGCCGCTGCGCGACGGCGACGTCCTGCCCGTGGGAGCCCCCGCCGGGCAGGTGGCGCCGCCCGTCGCCGCGCCCTGGCCCGGACCGCCCGCCGAGCTGGTCCTGCCGGTACGCCCCGGCCCGCGCGCCGACTGGTTCGCCCCGGCCGCGCTCGGCACGTTCACCGCGGCGACGTACCGCGTCTCCCCGCACAGCAACCGCATCGGCCTGCGCACCGAGGGGCCGGCGCTGCGGCGGGCGACGGAGGGCGAACTGCCCAGCGAGGGCATGGTCCTCGGTGCCGTGCAGGTCCCGCCGGACGGGCGTCCCGTGGTGTTCCTGCACGACCATCCGACGACGGGCGGCTACCCGGTCATCGCGGTCGTCGCCGAGTCCGCCCTCGCCGCGGCTGCCCAGGCGGCGGTCGGGACGCCGGTGCGCTTCACGTTCGGCTGAGGCGGCCCGTACGGCGTGCGGACATGCCCGGGCCGGGTCAGCCCGCCCCGTCCGCGGCCGTGGTGTCCGTGGGCCGGCCCGCGACGGCCGGACGGCGCGCGTCGCCTCGTCCGCCCAGCCGGGCGAGGGTCAGGGTCACGGTGATGGACGCCGCCGCCATCAGCGTCATCGCCGTCGCGGGCGAGGTCACCTGGGCCAGCGCGCCCGCCACGACGGCGCCGACGCCCTGCAGGGCGGTCATGCCGGTGGCGTGCAGGCCGAGGGCCTGCCCGGTGAGGTCGTCGGGGGTGAGCGCCATCAGCCGCTCCTGGAGGACCAGGCTCGCGGCGAAGCCGACGGAGGCCACGGTGACGGCGACGGCCGACAGCGCCACTCCCGGCCGCAGCACGAAGAACAGGTAGGGCGCCGCCAGCAGCAGGCGCAGCGGGGTGGCGAGCCGGGCACGCACGGCGGGCGGCACCAGGCGGCCCACCGCCAGGTCACCGGCGAACATGCCCAGCGCCCCGCACGCGTACAGCGTCCCGGCGGCCTCGGGGGCGTAGGAGACGTAGAGCGAATCACTGCCGACCACGAGACCGTTGGGGACCCACAGCCCGAGGTACGTCAGGCGGCGCGGGCGCGAGGACCACAGGACCGCGTTGGTGCGCCAGGTCGCCGAGACCGACGGGCGGCCGGAGGACCGGGGCGGGCGGGCCGTGAGGCCGAGCCGGGTGACCAGGGCCGACAGGGCGTACAGCGCCGCCGCGAGGAGCAGACAGGACCGCGGGGACAGGAGCGTCAGCAGGGCGCCGCCCGTCGCGAACCCGGCGACCTGCGTCAGGCCCCAGAGCATGTTGTAGACGGAACGGCCCAGTACGTAGCCGTCCTTGGACAGGATCTCGTTCAGCAGCCCCCCGCGCACTCCGCCGCCCAGCGACGCGACCAGGCCCTGGACGAGCACGACGGCGAAGACGCCCCAGACCGGCAGGCCGGGCAGGGCCAGGACCGCGGTGCCCGCCGCGAAGGCGAGGGAGAGGCCGCACAGGGCGGCGCGCGGGGGCAGGCGGTCGGCGCCCGAGAGCAGGAACGCGCCCCCGAGCAACTGCGCGAGCTGCGGGCCGAACATGCTGACCGCCGACAGGAAGGGGGAGCCGGTGGCCCGGAAGACCAGCGTGCCGAGGGCCAGGCCGCCGATCGTCTGGGCCGCGGCGGAGCCGGCGAAGGAGAGCAGGAACGGGGTGAACTCCGGGGTGCGGAACAGGGTTCGGTAGCTGCGCATGCGCCGCAGTCTCGGCGCGGCCGGCGGGCCGTGGTTACTGTTTCGCCGACACGCGAAAGGTGGGTGAGGCATGGGCCTGTGGCAGATCGGCACCGACACCCTGGCCCGCAGCCGGTTCGTGCTCTCCCCGTTCGCCGAGACCTTCGCCGGCCTGAAGCTGCTGCACACCGGCACCGGAGCGCATCCGGGCGAGGAGTCCTGGCTGCGCGTCCACCTGCCCGGCTACCGCGCGCGTCTCGCCGCCGACCCCGTGTCCGCGCCGCTCGTGCGGGCGGCGCTCGGCACCTCCTGGATCGCCGACTTCTTCTGCCCCACCTCGTGCGAGGGGGAGAGCTTCGAGGAGACCCTTGCCCGGGTGCGGGCGGCCGGGGCCGGGCAGGCGCGGGCCGACCTCCGCGTGTCCCTGCGGGGGCGGTTGCCCGCCGTCCTGGAGCGGGACGACCTGCCCGAGCGGGCGGCGGCGCTTCTGGCGTACGTGTGGGAGGAGACCGTACTGCCGTACTGGGAACACCGGCGGCGCGTCCTGGAGGCCGACGTCGTCGCGCGTACGGCGCGGGTGAGCCGGGGCGGCTGGGCGGCCGTGCTGGACTCGCTCCAGCCGGGGGTCCGGTGGCTCGGGGAGAGCCGGTTCCAGGTCAACGCGCACGCGAATCCACCGCGCCGGATCGCCGCCGGCGCCGAGCTGCTGTTCATGCCGGTGACGCCGCGGACCGGGTGGGTGTCGTGGGAGGGAGGGGAGCGCTACGCCGTCGTCTACCCGTGCCTCGGCGTGCTCGCCGGCGACCACCACCGCCGGCCCGTCCCCGCCGCCCTCGGGGCGCTGATCGGCACCGCCCGGGCCGGAGTGCTCGCGCTGCTCGAAACGCCCCTGAGCACGACGCAGTTGGTGGCCGTGACCGGGCAGGGCCTGGGGTCGGTGGGCCGGCATCTGAGGGTGCTGCTGGACGCGGGACTCGTGGAGCGGCGCCGGTCCGGGCGGTCGGTGCTGTACGTCCGGACGGCGGCGGGCGAGGTCCTCGTGGAGGCGTCCGGCACCGGCGGCGGGCGGGCGTGACGGGGCGCGTGGCGTGGTGCGTGCGGCAGGTCTGCGCGCGTCCGTCGGCGTACGCCCCGGCGCAGCGCCCGGGCGCGAAGGATCACGACGGGATCTCGGCGCCCACCGCGCCCCTGCCCGGTGAACAGGCGCGTGACCTGCGGGGACTTCGGCCGTTTACGTGAGTGGGCCGCTGTTTGAGCCCTTTCCGGACACCGTCGTCCTCACAAGGAGCACCCCCCGCAATGACCGTCCGTCGTGTCTTCCGGCGCGTTGCCGTCGCCGCCGTGATGTCCGCCTCGCTGCTGACGGCGCACTCCCCCGCGCAGGCGGTGGAGCTGCCTCGCGCCTGCCAGTCGGCCCTCCTGGAGTTCCAGGGCAAGTTCCCCGTCCAGCAGTTCACGGCCCCCGACAAGGCCAAGAACGCCCTCCTCGACGAACTGGCCGCGCTCGGCGAGGCCGACCAGCAGGCGTTCACGGAGACCGCGTGCGCGGCCTGGAACACGTGGGCCACCGCGAACGGCGCGGCCGTGGCACGGGACCTGGACAGCCGCTACCAGACCACCGACGGCCTGGTCTGCACGAAGTTCACCACCGCCGCCATCGGCACGTTCAAGAAGTACTCCCCGACCCTTCCCACGGAGACCCGTGGTCTGGAGACCGTGGCCAAGAAGGTCTGGAGCAAGGCCATGGAGAAGCTGTCCGTCGAGGCGACCAACGCCACCTGCCGGCAGTCGTACGGCAATGTGAAGGCCGGCTGGTAACGGAGCCGTCGCACGGGGAGCGGCACGCGTGCCGTTCCCCGTCCCCCGGCGGCCCCGCCCCACGAGGTACCCGGCTACGAGGGGCACCTCGTCCCCTCTGCAACGCCCTTTGTACGCCACCGTGTTGACACCTCGGCGATCACTCGTACGCTACGTTCCGTGACACGACGCATACACGCGATCCTCGCGGCCGGTGCGGCTCTCGCGCTGGCCGCCACCCTGACCTCCTGCGGAGGGGACGAGGGACCCGGCGCGGTGGAGAAGGACCTGGCCGAGCGCTGCGGCGGGCGGATCTCCGCCGGCTCCCTGGATCTGCGTTTCGAGGAGGGCACCGAGGCCGAGGCCCAGGGCGCGTGGCACAAGGACGGCCGCGGCCAGTGCCGGGTGAGTGCCAACGACGAGCGCGACTGGTGGACGCCGTTCTCCATGGAAGTCACCGTCGGCGACAGCGCGGAAGCGGTCGAGGCCCTCAGACGCCGGTCCTGCGCCACCACCCGCGACGATCCCGGTCTGTACCTCGGCTACGCCGACGGAGAAGGGTTCTGCTCGGCCTATCTGAGCCGGGGCGAGAGCGCCGGCTACCAGGCACGGGGCTCCGTGGGCCGGTACTTCGTCGACATCCGCCTGCCCGGCCGGCGGCCCGGCCTGCCCGGCGACCCCGAGAAGAAGGCCCGGGAGACGTTCTCCAGGGTGATGGACGACCTGCGCGACTACTACAAGGTCTGACACATCCTGGCCCGGAACTATGTTGTCCCACCACATACGCCCCTGACCTGCCCGTTCCTACGGTATGGCGACACGCAAACGTCCCCGTCGAACGTCAGGAAGTGGTGCCGATGTCGTCGCCCGCGACCGCTCCGCCAGCCCCGAACAACCTCAAGCGCATCGTCGCCGCCAGCCTCATCGGCACCACGATCGAGTGGTACGACTTCTTCCTCTACGGCTCCGCCGCCGCCCTCGTCTTCAACAAGCTGTTCTTCCCGGACTCCGACCCGCTGGTCGGCACCCTGCTGTCGTTCCTGACGTACGCCGTCGGCTTCGCCGCGCGTCCGCTGGGCGCTCTGGTCTTCGGCCACTACGGAGACCGGCTCGGGCGCAAGAAGCTGCTGGTGCTGAGCCTGCTGATGATGGGCGGGGCGACCTTCGCGATCGGGCTGCTGCCGACGCACGCGACCGTCGGCACGGCCGCTCCCGTGCTGCTGACCGTGCTGCGGCTGGTCCAGGGCTTCGCGCTCGGCGGTGAGTGGGGCGGCGCCGTGCTGCTCGTCTCCGAGCACGGCGACGCCCGGCGCCGCGGTTTCTGGGCGTCGTGGCCGCAGACCGGCGCGCCGGCCGGCCAGTTGCTGGCGACCGGTGTGCTGTCACTGCTGACGGCCGTGCTGTCGGACGCCGCGTTCACGAGCTGGGGCTGGCGCATCCCCTTCCTGCTCTCCGGCGTGCTCGTCATCGTCGGCCTGTGGATCCGCCTGTCCGTCGACGAGTCCCCCGTCTTCAAGCAGGCGCTGGCGAACGCGGAGGCGCGCAAGACGGGCGCCGAGTCGCTGCCGCTGGTCTCCGTGCTGCGCCACCACTGGCGCGACGTGCTGATCGCGATGGGCGCCCGCATGGCGGAGAACATCAGCTACTACGTCATCACCGCGTTCATCCTCGTCTACGCCACCACCGCGGCCGACGTCTCCAAGCAGACCGCGCTGAACGCGGTGCTGATCGCCTCCGCCGTGCACTTCGCGGTCATCCCGGCCTGGGGCGCGCTGTCGGACCGGATCGGCCGCCGGCCCGTGTACCTGCTGGGCGCGGCCGGGGTCGGGCTGTGGATGTTCCCGTTCTTCGCGCTGATCGACTCCGGAAACTTCGGCAGCCTGCTCCTCGCGGTGACCGTGGGCCTGGTGCTGCACGGCGCGATGTACGCGCCCCAGGCGGCCTTCTTCTCCGAGATGTTCGCGACCCGGATGCGCTACTCCGGTGCCTCCATCGGCGCCCAGTTCGCGTCGGTCGCGGCGGGCGCCCCCGCGCCGCTGATCGCCACCGCGCTGCTGTCCGAGTACGACAGTTCGACGCCGATCTCCCTCTACGTCATCGCCTCGGCCCTCCTCACGCTGGTCGCCGTGTGGGTGGCCAAGGAGACCCGCCACCGCGATCTGAGCGACGTCGCTCCGGCGGACCGGGCCGCCGAGGAGCCGGCCGACTCCCCCGCCACCGGTGCGCGTACCGCCTGACGCCTCCCCGCCGCCCGACCCCCGTACGCCCTCGCGTGCGGGGGTCAGTGCTGTGCGGGGCCCGACAACCGGTGGAGTCTGAGGGCCAGTTGTATCTCCAGGGCGCGGGCGGGGCTCTGCCAGTCGTCGCCGAGGAGGCGGCCGACGCGTTCGAGGCGCTGGGCGACGGTGTTCACGTGCACGTGCAGCTCGTCCTTGGTGCGGGCGGGGCTCATGCCGCAGGCGAAGTACGCGTCGAGGGTGCGCAGCAGTTCGGTGCCGCGCCGCTCGTCGTACGTCACGACCTGGCCGATGGTGCGGTCGACGAAGCCCGCGATGTCCCGGTCGCCGGCGAGCAGCAGACCGAGGAAGCCGAAGTCCTCGGCGGCGGCGCCGTCCCCGGAGCGGTTCAGCAGGCGCAGCGCGTCCAGGCAGCGTCTGGCCTCGGCGTAGGCGGCGGCCACGGCCTCGGGGCGGGCCGCGAGATCCCCGACGGGGGCGGAGGCGCCGACGGTGACCGCTTCGTGGACGGCGGTGCCCAGCGCCCGTGCGGTGCGGCGGGCCAGGTCCGTCGCGGTGCCCCGGGCGTCGAGGGGCAGGAGCAGGACGGTGCCGCCGTCGCGGGCGGCGGCCAGTCCGTGCCGGGTCGCGGCGAGGTGGGAGGCGGCGGCCCACAGACGCCGGCGGGCGTCCGCCTCCTGGTCGGCGTCCGGCGCGGTGGCGTCGAGGCGGGCGGCGAGGACGACGTGCGTGGCGTCGAGGTCGGCGCGCAGCCGGGCGGCCCGGTCGCGCAGCAGGCGCGGGTCGCGGTCGCGGGCGTCGAGCAGGTCGTCGAGCAGTTCGCCGCGTACGCGCTGCTCGGCCTCGGCCGCCGAGCGCCGGGCGAGCAGCAGCAGGGAGGTGACCATCGCCGCGCGTTCCAGGGTGAGCTGGTCGACCGGGTCGAGTCCGGGGTGGCCGCGCAGCACGAGGGCGCCGAGCAGTTCGCCGCCGGCGGAGACCGCGGCGATCCAGTCGTCCTCGTGCCGCACCGCGTGTCCTTCGGCGTGGGAGGACTCCAGGGCCCCCGCGGGTGCCGCGGCGGCCTCGGTGAACTCGACGGTGCCCGCGAGGACCTGGGAGACCGCGGCGGCCACGTCGTGGACACCGCCGCCGCGCAGGACCAGTTCGGCGAGCCGGTCGTGGACGTCGGAGGCGCGTTCGATGACGCCGCTGCGGTCCCGGATGATCTCGTTGGCCCGTTCCAGCTCGGCGAGGGCCGAGCGGGTCTCGGCGAGCAGGTTCGCCGTGTCGATGGCGGCGGCCGCGAGGGCGGCGAAGGAGCCGAGCAGGGCGATCTGCTCGCGTTCGAAGACCCGGGCACGACGGTCCGCGGCGAACAGCACGCCGATGACGTGGTGCCCCAGCATCAGGGGGACGCCCAGGATCGCGACGAGTCCCTCGTCCCGCACCCCCGCGTCGATGTTGTGGGTGTGCTGGAAGCGGGCGTCCTTGAAGTAGTCGTCGGTGACGTAGGGCCGGGCGGTCTGCGCGACGAGTCCGCCGAGCCCCTCCCCCATGCCGAGCCTGAGCTGCTGGAAGCGCGCCGCGACCGAGCCCTCGGTGACCCGCATGTAGGTGTCGCCGCGGGCCGGGTCGTTCAGGCTGAGGTAGGCCACGTCCGTACCGAGCAGCGAGCGGGCCCGCTGCACGATCGCGCGCAGCACGGCGTCCAGGTCGCGCAGCCCGGCGAGGTCGTGGGCGGTCTCGAACAGCGCGGACAGCTCGGCCTCCCGGCGGCGTCGGCCCTCCAGCTCCGAGCGGACGCGCAGGGCGAGCAGCTTGGCCCGTTCCAGCGCGGCGATCCGCTCGGCGGGGCCGCCCTCCGCGCGGGCGAGCAGCACCGGCTGCTCGTAGGCGTCGGCCGAGGCGCCTCTGGCCAGCAGTTCCAGGAAGGGCGTCTCGGCCTCGCCGGGCGTTCGGTCCGCGGCCCGCGGGGAGGGCGCCCGGGCGCCCGGGTCGAGAGGCTCGGCGGACTGCGCGTGATCACGGGGCATGGACACAGGATCACCCATCGCACGGTCGTCCCGGCAGCCCTGTGGACAACCTCGGCCGCCGGGACGGCACGGCCGGGCGCGCGGGCCTTCCTGCCGCTCAGTGCGCGGTCCAGCCGCCGTCCAGGACGAGGGACGTGCCGGTGACGAACGACGCCTGGGGGGCGCACAGGTACGCGACGGCCTCGGCGACCTCCTCCGGTTCGATGAGCCGGCGGACCGCGCTGTCCCGCAGCAGTACCTCGGACAGCACCTGCTCCTCGGGGATGCCGTGCGCCCGGGCCTGGTCGGCGATCTGCTTCTCCACGAGCGGGGTGCGCACATAGCCCGGGTTCACGCAGTTGGAGGTGACGCCGTGTGAGGCCCCCTCCAGGGCGGCGGTCTTGGAGAGCCCCTCCAGCCCGTGCTTGGCGGAGACGTAGGCCGCCTTGTAGGCGGAGGCGCGCAGGCCGTGCACGGAGGAGATGTTGACGATGCGGCCCCAGCCCTGCCCGTACATGTGGGGCAGGGCGCCGCGGATGAGCCGGAAGGGCGCCTCCAGCATCACGGTGAGCACCGTGTGGAAGACGTCCGGCGGGAACTCCTCGAGGGGCCGCACCATCTGCAGTCCGGCGTTGTTGACCAGGACGTCGGTGCCGGCGGCGGCGTGCTCGGCGGCGTCCAGGTCGGTCAGGTCCAGGACGTGGGGTTCGACGGTGCCCGTGAGGCCGCCGGCCCGTTCGGCGAGCGCGTCCAGCCCAGCGGCGTCCCGGTCCACCGCTCTGACCTTGGCGCCGGCGGCGGCCAGCCGTAGTGCGCAGGCGCGGCCGATGCCGCCGGCGGCGCCGGTGACGAGGGCGGTGCGGCCACCGAGGTCGAGCGGCGTGACGTGCGGGGGCGGGAGGGCGCTGGACGAGGTCATGCCTTCGACCCTAGGCAGCGCCCCTGCCCCGCCCCATGTGGGCACGACCTATATTTCAGATGGAACCAGTGGGTTCGTACCATGCGGGTGCGTCGGCCAGCGCCTGCTTGATCCGCAAGTGCCCGAACTCCCCGAGGTCCGGCAGGGCGTCCACCGCGAACCAGCCCACGTCCAGCGACTCGTCGTCGTTGACGCGGGCCTCGCCGCCGACGGCACGGCAGCGGAAGGTGACGTCCATGAACTGGCAGACGTCGCCGTTCTCGTACGTGACCGGGTTCACGGCCTGGACGAGGACCAGCCGCTCGACGACGCACCGCACGGCGGTCTCCTCCTCCACCTCGCGCACGGCGCAGGCGGCCGGCTGCTCCCCGGGGTCCGGGATGCCTCCGATCAGCGACCAGCGCCCGTTGTCGGCCCGCCGGCCCAGCAGCACCCTCCCCTCGTCGTCGAAGACGACGGCGGTGACCCCGGGGAGCCACAGCAACTGGTGTCCGGCCGAGGCGCGAAGATCGCGGATGAAGTCGGGAGTAGCCATGCGCCCGACCTTAACGGGCCGGTGGGGCCGCTCCCGGCGACTTCACGGGGCGTGCGACGGGCGTACGGCTACACGTCACGGGCGCGCCGCCCGCGCACGCCGGCGCCGACGGCCCAGCCGAGCCCGCCGGCCGCCACCAGCACCAGGGCGATCTCCGGGGCGGTGCCCAGCCGGGTGGCGGGCGTCTCGGAGGACCGCAGCGGCACCTCCTGGACCAGGGAGTCCGCCACGAACATGCCGGTCTTCTGCGTGATCCGGCCGTCCGGCATGATGATCGCGCTGACGCCGCTGGTGACCGGCACGGTGACGGTCCGGCTGTGCTCCACCGCGCGGATGCGGGACATGGCGAGCTGCTGGTAGGTCATCTCGCTGCGGTCGAAGGTGGCGTTGTTGCTGGGCACGGAGATGAGCTGGGCGCCGTCGGCGACCTCGGAGCGCACGGCCCAGTCGAAGGCGGCCTCGTAGCAGGTGACGAGGCCGACGCGGGTGCCGGCCATGGTGAAGACGCCGGGTTCGGTGCCGCGGCTGAAGTCCCGGCTGACCATGGACGTCCACTCGTCGTTGATCGCCCCGATGAGCGAGCGCAGCGGCAGGTACTCGCCGAAGGGCTGGATCTGCCGCTTGTCGTAGGTGTCGACGGGGCCCTTGTCCGGGTCCCACAGGATCTGCTCGTTGAGCAGCTTGCCGTCGCGTTCCACGACGCCGCCGACCGAGACGGGCACGCCGACCGCCTTGACGGCCCGGTCGATGACGTCATGGGCGTCGGGGTTGGCGAACGGGTCGATGTCGGAGGAGTTCTCCGGCCAGAGCACGAAGTCGGGCCGCTCGGCCTTGCCCGCCTCGATCTCGGCGGCGAGGCGTTCCGTCTCGCGCGCGTGGTGGTCGAGCACGGCGCGGCGCTGGGCGTTGAAGTCGAGTCCGGCGCGGGGCACGTTGCCCTGGACGACGGCGACGGTGGCGGTGCCGTCCTCCGCCTCGTCGCTGACCAGCGGGCGGGCGGCCACGGCGGCCACGACGGGGACGGCGACGCTCAGCAGGGCCGCTGCCGCCGCTCCCCTCTTCACGGTGCGGGTGCGGCGGGTCGCCACCGCCAGGCGGACGGCCTCGTACAGGCCGAAGCCGCACAGGACGACCGCGAAGCCGAGCACCGGTGTGCCGCCGACCGCGGCGAGCGGCAGGAACACGCCGTCCGCCTGCCCGAAGGCGATCTTGCCCCAGGGGAAGCCGTGGAAGGGCACGCGCGCGCGTGCCGCCTCCCCGGCGATCCACACCGCGGCCGCCCACACCGGCCAGGCCGGCAGCTTCGACACCGCGGCGACGCCCGCGCCGACCAGCGCGACGAAGAGCGCCTCGATGGCGACCAGGGCGAGCCAGGGGCCGGGGCCGACCTCCACGCCGGTCCACACCAGCAGCGGCAGCAGGAAGCCCAGCCCGAAGAGGTAGCCGAGACCGAGGCCCGCCTTCCAGCCGCGTCCGCGCAGCACCAGGCCGAGGACGGCGAAGGCGGGCAGGGCCAGCCACCACAGGGTGCGCGGCGGGAAGCTGACGTAGAGCAGCACTCCGGAGAGCGCGGCCGCGGCGGCCGGATACAGCCGCGCGGCGAGGCGCGAGGCGGGTGTGGCCTGCGGCTTCAGCCGGTCCGGCTCGTCGACGGAGGTTGCGGTGACGGTCACCCCCCGGAGTGTACGGCGCGTGTCCTCGCCACCCGCATCGCGGTTCGGGGGCGCCCGGCCGTACGAGAGAACCGCCGCCTCCTCGGGTGGGGGCGGCGGTCCGCTCGTTCCGTCAGGCCCGGCCGGGTTGTCCGACGGGGCAACCGGTCACAGGGTCAGCAGGACGCGATGGGCGATGCTGTTGTCCCTGAGCGGTTTGAGCACCAGGCGCACGAGGACCAGGGCGTTGTCGTCGCCCGCGATCCGGTTGGCGCTGAGCTCGCCGCAGGACAGGCACTGGTGGATGATCATCCACTCGCCGTCGGGCCGTGCCGACACGCTCAGCGCCTCCATGCGCCCGCGGCAGTCCGCGGCCCTGTCGCCCGGGACCCGGCGGTCGACGTGCAGGCTGACCAGGCAGTTCGGGCAGTGGTTGCGGTGCGTGGTGCCGGGTGCGTCCAGGGACACGTCCAGCCGGCAGCCCACGCACCGGAAATCGTTCGCCCGGTGTCCTCCCTGGCGGTGGAGGACGTCCTTGTGCCGCTGCGGGCGCCGTGGTGCCTGAGCGCGCGTGCGGGGCTTTCTGCCGCGTCTTGGCATGATCGTCCCTCCTTCCGGCTCAGAGCTCGCCGAACACTTCGAGCGGGAAGGGCGGCTGCGCCAGTGGCCGTACGGCCATGCGCATCAGGATGAGCTGGTTGTCGTCCGTGCAGACCGGGTTGGAGGTCAGCTCGTCGCAGCGCACGCAACGGTGGACGACCATCCAGTCGCCGTTGCGCAGGACCGCGATGGCGATGGGGGACATCCGGCCGTGGCAGTCGCTCGGGCCGCCCTCGACGTGGTCGAGGACGTGCAGGGAGTGCAGGCAGGAGGGGCAGTGGTTGCGCCGTGTGCCGTCGCCGGCGGCGGCGGACACGGTCAGACCGCACCACGCGCAGACGAAGGTGCCGGTCAGGACGTTGCGGGGAGTGCTGGGGAGAGTCTTCTTGGTGCTGGACACCCGGAGTGCTCCTTGCTGAGTGGTCTGTGAGGACAGCAAGAGCAGGCCGAGCGGCCTCGACGAGGAGGCCCACCCCCGCGCCGCGGCATGAGCGCGGGACACGGTGGCGTGGGCTGGATCAGGACCGCCGAGAACACGTCCGGTCACCGGCCGGGGACGGCCTTCGGGGATCGGACGGTCAGACGGAGCGAGGCGCGCTCAGCGCGGGCCGGGGCATAAAGTCTCTTTTCCAGGGCGCGGCGCGCCCAGCGCAGGTCGACAGGACTCGCCGGGAGCCTAACCACGGCCCCGGCCCGCGTGCCAGCGAATTAATACGGGGGGTGAAGCCGTGCCCCGGGACCGTCAGAGCCGCACCATCACCTGCTCCAGTGCCTTGCGGCGGATGTCGGGCACCCGCGCGTCGTCGGCCGGGTAGCCGACCGGGATGACGTAGGCGGCGCGTTCCTCGGGCGGGCGGTCGCAGACGTCGTTGAGGAAGCGCATGGGGCTGGGGGTGTGCGTGAGGGTCGCCAGTCCCGCCTGGTGGAGGGTGGCCAGCAGCAGTCCGACGGCTATCCCCACCGACTCCTTCGTGTAGTAGGGGCGCGGGGAGCCGGGTCCCTTGTGGACCTCGAAGACCACGATCACCACGGGCGCGGTCTCCAGGAACGGCTTCCTCCAGTCGGTGCCGATCGGCGCCAGGGCCTGCAGCCACTCTGCGGAGGCGCGGCGGCCGTAGAACTCCCGCTCCTCCGCCTCGGCGGCCTCGCGCAGCCGGCGCTTGCGCTCGGGGTCGGTGAGGACGGCGAAGCGCCACGGCTGGACGTTCGCGCCGCTGGGCGCGGTGGCGGCGGTGCGGATCGCCCACTCGACCACGCCCTCGGGCAGGGGGCGGTCGGAGAAGTCGCGCACGGTCCGGCGGCGGGCCATCACCTCGTGGAACGTACGGGCCCGCGCCTCGGCCTCCCCGGCCGGTACGGCAAGCGGCCGGTGCGGAACAGTGGGGTGGGCGGGCGCGGCGGCCGGCGCTCCGCTCAGCTCATTGGTCTGGTCCATGGGGACAGCACAGCACGCCCGCCGGGCCCCGTAAACAGTGCGTCAGTGAGCGGGGCCGGGGGTTTTCGGACGCAGGCGGTCCTTGATGACCTGGACGGCGGCTTCCGCGTCGTCCACCGTGATGGTGAAGGTGTGGCCGTCCCACAGCCGCAGCACGACGCCCTCGCCGCGCCGTACGACGACGGCGGTGCCCTTCTCGGGCCGCCAGCGGTAGCCCCAGCCGCCCCAGTGGCGGGGGGTGACGTGCGGGACGAACTCGGCGCCGACCACGTGAGAGAGGGGGATGCGGCGGCGGGGCAGGCCGATGTGGCCGCAGCGCACCTCGAGGCACTCCTCGTCGACCCTGAGCGCGACGTGCACGAACGCCAGCGTGCCGAAGAGGACGAGCAGCCCGGCCGCGATGCAGCCGACGACGGCCATGGTCAGCGGGGCGATGCCGGACTCCCACGCCGAGTCGACGGCCAGCGCGATGCCGAGCGCCATGCAGGCGGCACCGATGAGCGCCAGCAGCCACTGGACGCGGTTGGTGGCTCGTCCGGTCCAGACGTCCGGTGCGGGGGTGCTCTCGCCGGGGCGCTGACTCATGGATATGAGGTTACTCAGGTTTCGCTGCGCGGGTACCTCGTCGCACAGGGTGACTGGGCCGAGCGGGCGTGAGGTCAGCCCGCGGGGGTGGCCGTCCGCATCAGACGGCCCTCCTCATAGGCCGAGGCGGGCGCCGGCAGGGTGCCCTCGCGTCCGCTCAGCAGCACGGTGAGGGTGCCCTCGGCCGGGGCTCCCGGGTCGGGCCTCGCACCGATCCGGCGCAGTGCCTGGGCGGCGACCGCCCCGGCGGAGCCGTGCAGGACCAGGCGCGGGCCTCCGGGGCGCTGCACGGCGGCCCGGATGCGTTCGGCGACGAGTTCGTAGTGGGTGCAGCCCAGGACGACGGTCGTCACGTCGCAGGGCGTGAGCGCCGCAGCGGCGGCGACGGCTTCGGTGATCGCCGTCTCGTCCGCGTGCTCGACGGCCTCGGCGAGACCGTGACAGGGCACCTCGGCGACCTCGGTGCCGGTGGCGAACTCCTCGATCAGTCCGCGCTGGTAGGGGCTGCCGGTGGTGGCGGGCGTCGCCCAGATGGCCACGGGGCCGCCGCCGGCCGCGGCGGGCTTGATCGCCGGGACGGTGCCGATGACCGGCAGGCCGGGCTCGAAGCGGGCGCGCAGGGCGGGCAGTGCGTGCACGGTGGCGGTGTTGCAGCCGACGATCAGGGCGTCCGGGCGGTGCTCGGCGGCGGCCTCGGCGACGGCCAGGGCCCGCCGGGTCAGGTCCTCGGGGGTGCGCGGGCCCCAGGGCATGCCGTCGGGGTCCAGGGAGAGGATGAGATCCGCGTCCGGCCGCAGGCGCCGTACCGCTGCGGTGGCCGCCAGCAGACCGATTCCGGAGTCCATGAGCGCGATCTTCACCAGGCCACGATAGACGATGGGCCCGCACACGCCGCGTCGTGGGGCAGACTGCGCACGTGAGCGCCGATGTGTGGACTTCCGTCACGACCGTCGTGTCCGCCCTGTCCCTCGCCGCCTGGCTGTGGCTGCTGCTCGCCCAGGGCTTCTTCTGGCGCACCGACGTCAGACTGCCCCGGCGCGCGGAGCCGGACGGGTGGCCCGCGGTGTGTGCCGTCGTCCCGGCGCGCGACGAGGCGGCGGTGCTCGCGGCGAGCCTGCCGTCGCTGCTCGCCCAGGACTACCCGGGGCGGGCGGAGGTCTTCCTGGTCGACGACGGCAGCACGGACGGCACCGGTGACCTGGCGCGAGACCTGTCCCGGCGGCACGGGGGCCTGCCGCTGACCGTGGCCTCGCCCGGGGAGCCGCCGGCGGGCTGGACGGGCAAGCTCTGGGCGGTGCGGCACGGGATCGCGCTGGCAGGCGCGCGGGAGCCGGAGTACCTGCTGCTGACGGACGCCGACATCGCGCACTCCCCCGACAGCCTTCGCCGGCTGGTGGCCGCCGCCCGCACCGGCGGGTACGACGTGGTCTCCCAGATGGCACGGCTGCGCGTCGAGAGCGCGTGGGAGCGGCTGGTGGTGCCGGCCTTCGTCTACTTCTTCGCGCAGCTCTACCCGTTCCGGCGGATCGGGAGGAGGGGGACGCGGACGGCGGCCGCCGCGGGCGGCTGCGTGCTGCTGCGCGCCGATGCGGCCGAGCGGGCGCGGATCCCCGACGCCATCCGGCACGCGGTCATCGACGACGTGGCACTCGCCCGCGCGGTCAAGGACAGCGGCGGCGGGGTGTGGCTGGGGCTGGCCGACGGGGTGGACAGCGTGCGACCGTACCCGCGGCTGGGCGACCTGTGGCGGATGGTCTCGCGCAGCGCCTACGCGCAGTTGCGGCACAACCCGCTGCTGCTCGCCGGAACGGTGGCCGGGCTGGTGCTGGTGTACCTGGTGCCGCCGGCGGCGGTGGCCGCGGGCGTGGCGGCCGGGAGCGCGGCGACCGCGGCGTGCGGGGCCGGCGCGTGGCTGGTGATGGCGGGGACGTACCTCCCGATGCTGCGGTACTACCGGCAGCCGCCGTGGCTCGCTCCGCTGCTGCCGTTCACCGCGTTCCTGTACCTGCTGATGACCGTCGACTCCGCGGTGCAGCACTACCGGGGGCGCGGTGCGGCCTGGAAGGGCCGCACCTACACCCGTCCGGGCGCCGTGCCCGACGAGGGCTGAGGACCCGCGCCGGGTGGCGTCACTTGCGGCCCGGGGTCCAGTTCATGCCCCAGCCGTAGGCGTGGTCGACCGTCCGCTGCGGGCTCACCCCGCGCTCGGGCACCAGGTAGCGGGCCTCGCGCTGGACGACCAGGTCGTTGCCGGTGTTGGTGATCAGCGCGAGGGCGCACACCGTCGAGGGGACCGTGCACTCGTCGAGGGAGAAGTCGATCGGGGCGCCGAACTGGGGCTGGAGGGTGACCGTGGCGTGCAGGTCGGCGAAGGAGCGCGCGCCCTCGTAGATGGTCACGAAGACGAGGATGCGCCGGAAGTCCCTCTGGTGGTCGAGGTTGACGGTGAGGTTCTCGCCGGCCGCCACGGCGCCGGTGCGGTCGTCGCCGTCGAGGTGGATGTACGGCGGCCGGTGCAGGGCGCCGAAGGCGTTGCCGAGTGCCTGGACGACGCCCTTGCTCCCGTCGCCGAGTTCGTACAGGCAGCACAGGTCGAGGTCGAGGTCGTCGTGCATGGCGACCGGGCGGCCGAGCTTGCGGGCCCAGCCCGAGAACTGCTTGCGCACCTGCCAGTTGAGGTTCACGCGCATGGCGCCCGAGGTGCCGCCCTGCTTGGTGAGGGAGACGGAGGGCGCGGCCTTGGTGAGCGTGACCTTGGTCAGGCGGACCGGGGGCGTGGCGGGCGCCGTCGCCGGGGGCGGCGGGGTGGCCGCGGGCCGCGTCACGGAGGGCGCGGCGGGCGGCGCGGCCGGGGGCGTGGCGGCCGCGGGGGCCGGGGGCGTCTGCTGCGGCTCGTCGACGGTGATGCCGTAGTCGGTGGCCAGGCCCTCGAGGCCGCTGTCGTACCCCTGGCCGACGGCGCGGAACTTCCAGGCGCCCTGCCGGCGGTAGAACTCGCCGAGCACGAAAGCCGTTTCGACGGTGGCACCCGGGTTGTCGAAGCGGGCGACCACGGTGTCGTGCGCCGCGTCGCGCACCTCGACGCGGAGGCCGGGGACCCGTCCGAAGGAGCCGCCGTCCGAGGAGGCGGCGACGACGACGGTCTCGATCTGGGGCTCCACGAGCGCGAGGTCGACCAGCAGGCTGTCGGTCACCTGACCGCCGGTGTCCCGCTTGCCCTCGTGGCGGACCGCGCCGGAGGTATGCGCCGGCTGGTTGTAGAAGACGAAGTCCGCGTCGGAGCGGACCTTTCCGCCGACCAGGAGCAGCGCCGAGGCGTCGGCGTCGGGCACACCGGGGCCGGACCGCCAGCCCAGTTCGACGCGCAGCGCCGTTGTCGGCACCGGGGTGTTCTGGCCTTTCGACATTGACATGTCCGCCCCCATCACGTGTCACGGCGCCGGGCCGGGCCCCGGCGGTTCCGTCGAGTTTCCCCGCCCAACCTATTCTCCCGTCCGCGCGGCGCTCGCGGGGAGTACCGAAGAGGTCCGGTCAACCACCGGTAACCCGCCTGGAACTTGGGCTTTACACCAAAAACACGTTTCACGCCGCCCCATTTCCCCGATTTCGCTCGGATTGGGGATGTCAGGTCACTGCGAGCACGGAAAACAACCCTCTTATCGGTCTCCCCAACCAGCACATCGTGGGCTTAACTTATGGCCATGACCTCCCCCCGCTCCTCTTATGGCGGCGGCTACTACTCCGCCTCGTTCCCGGACACCCCGATCTACGACTCGCTCGTCGCCGAGCGGGGCACCCCGCAGATCGCCCCGATCCGGGTTCCGGCCGCGTACGACGCTCCGAGCAGCCATCTGCCGGCGCTCCCCTCGGCCCTGCCCGCCCTTCCGGCGGCCCCCTCCCAGCCGGCCTACGGCTATCCGCAGCAGCAGATGCCGCAGCCCGCACCGCTCCAGCACGCGCCCGCCGCGTACATCCCGCAGCAGGCGAGCGCACCGCGCGGATACCCCGGCCCCCAGCAGCAGCCGCAGCCGCCCCGCCCGGCCGCGCCCGGCCCAGCGGGGTACGAGGCGATGCGTCCCGCGGCACCGCGGCCCGCCCCGGCGCCCTATCAGGACCCGTACAACAGCCAGCAGTACCCCGGGTACTGATCCGTTCCCCGGGGGTCCGGCGCCGCCTGGCACCATGACCCCATGGGGAACACGCGACTGCAGTCGATCCACGTCCATCCGGTCAAGGCGTTCCGGGCCCTCGCGCCCGGCCGGGCCGTGGTCGAGCCCTGGGGGCTGGCCGGAGACCGCCGCTGGATGCTGGTCGACGACAGGGGAAAGGTCGTCACTCAACGCGAGCAGCCGCGTCTCGCCCTTGCCGCCGCCGAGCTTCTGCCCGGCGGCGGCATTCGGCTCTCGGCGCCCGGACGCACACCGCTGACCGTGCCCGTGCCGCAGCCGGCGGAGACGGTCCCGGTGGAGATCTTCCGCGACAAGGTCGAGGCGGTGCCGGCGCGGGACGACGCCGCGCACGCCTGGTGCAGCGCCTACCTCGGGGCGAGGGTGCGGCTGGTGCACCTGGACGAGCCCGCCACGCGCCGGCCCGTCGACCCGCGGTACGCACTGCCCGGCGAGACCGTCTCCTTCGCCGACGGATATCCGCTGCTGCTGACCACGACGGCCTCGCTCGACGCCCTCAACTCCCTGATCGCCGAGGGCCGTCACGCGGCGGAGGGGCCGCTGCCCATGAACCGCTTCCGGCCGAACCTGGTCGTCTCCGGCACCGCCGCCTGGGCCGAGGACGGCTGGTCGCGCGTCACCGTCGGCGAGGTCGCCTTCCGGGTCGCCAAGCCGTCCGGACGCTGCGTGGTCACGACCACCGACCAGCACTCCGCCGAACGCGGCAAGGAGCCGCTGCACACCCTCGGGCGCCATCGCCGCATCGACGGCAAGCTGGTCTTCGGACAGAACCTGGTGCCGCTCGGGCCCGGCACGATACGGGTCGGCGACCCGGTGACGATCGCCGAGTGACGCACCAGACACGCCCGCATCCCCGAGGAGGGGAACCCGCTCCGCGGTCCCGGCGTTGGACTTCATGAGACGAGGATGAGAAAGAGGCGGCCGGGCAAGCCGAGTGAGGCACCGTCAGGTCCTGCCCGGCCGGCTCCGGGCCGGACGTGTCGACGGGGCCGCGGGAGCGGGAAGGGGGTCGGACGGTGCGGGCGATCAAGGGGCTCTGGCGCTGGCGTCACAACCCGCTGTGCCGCCCCACCGACCTCGCCGAGGGCTGGGTCGCGCTGGCCGCCCTGCTGCTGATCCTCACCCTGGCGCCCCTGACCGGCGTGCTCGTGGGCGGCGCGGCGCAGGACGCCCTTCAGCGGTCCGTGCGGGACCAGCACGAGTCGCGCCACCGGGTGACGGCCTCCGTCGTCCGTGAGCTGGAGCGGTCCGCGCCGGCCGTCGAGCCGGAGGTCGTCGTGGTCCCGGAGCGACGCAGCCGTGTCCTCGCCCGGTGGACGGCGCCGGACGGCTCGGAGCACCGCGAGGACGTCCTGACGACCCTTCAGGACCCCGCGCCCGGGGACCGGTTCCGCATGTGGACCGACGAAGGGGGCCGGATCGTGGCCGGCCCGCTGGACCCCGCCACCGCCACCACGCACGCGGTGACCGCCGGGGTCGGCGCCGCCCTGCTGGCCGCGGCCGTGATCGAGGGCGTGCGGCGGATATCCGTGTGGCGCATGGTCCGACGGCGCCACGACCGCTGGGGGCGGGAGTGGGACCGGGCGGGTCCGGACTGGGGCCGGACCGGCACCGGTAGCTGACGGGCCGCCTCCTCTGGTCAACTCACCGTCCGCGCGCACGCTACGGTGGACCGGCCGAACGGATCGGCGACATCCCGCGCGAGCGATCAGTACGACGAGGTGGGGGCACAGCAACGCCATGGCACAGGGCACGGTCCAGGTGACGCACACCGGAACCTCGCGGTGGCGGCGCCGCACGGGTGAGTACGCTTCGCTCGCCGCCGCCCTGGAGGCCGCGGCCGAGGGCGACGTCCTCACCATCGCCCCCGGGACCTACCGGGAGAACCTCGTCGTCCAGCGGGCGGTGACCCTGCGCGGGCCCGAGGGAGCCCAGGGCTCGGTGCGGATCGCGCCCGTCGACGGGGTGCCGCTCACCCTGCGCGCCTCGGCCGTCGTGCAGGACCTGTACGTCGAGGGCCAGGACGCTGCGGCGCCCGCCCTCCTCGTCGAGGAGGGCACCCCCGAGCTGCTGGGCGTGCGGGTCGTCACGCGTTCCGCGTCCGGCATCGAGGTCCGCGGCAGCGCCCGTCCGACGGTGCGGCGCTGCTCCGTCGACAATCCGGCGGGCATCGGCATCGCCGTCCTCGACGGCGGGGGCGGGGTGTTCGAGGAGTGCGAGGTCGTCTCGGCCGGCCAGGCCGGTGTCGCCGTGCGCTCCGGGGCGCACCCCCGGCTGGAGCGCTGCCGGATCCATCACGCGGCGGGTTCCGGCCTGACGGCGACCGGCGAGCACTCGGCCCTGGAGGCGGTGGGGTGCGAGATCTACGAGGTGCGGGGCAGCGGTGTCCAGATCACCGGCCGCGCCACCGCGCACCTGACCGACTGCGACGTGCACCGCACCACGGGCGACGGCGTCACGCTCGACACCGACGCGGTGCTCACGCTCGCCGACTGCCGCATCCACGACATCCCGGAGAACGCGGTCGACCTGCGCTCCCGCTCCGTGCTCACCCTGACCCGCACCAGTGTGCGGCAGTTCGGGCGCAACGGCCTGTCGGTGTGGGACCCGGGCACGCGCGTGGACGCCAACCAGTGCGAGATCTTCGACAGCACCGGCGACTACCCGGCGGTCTGGGTCAGCGACGGCGCCACCGCCGTCCTCGACTCCTGCCGGGTGCACGACGTGCCGGACGCGCTCTTCGTCCTGGACCGCGGTTCCCGCGCGGACGTCGTCGACAGCGACCTGTCGCAGGTACGCAACACCGCCGTGTCGGTCAGCGACGGCGCCACCGCTCAGCTCGACGACTGCCGCATCCGGGACGCGGCGACGGGCGCCTGGTTCCGCGACCACGGCAGCGGCGGCACGCTGAACAACTGCACCCTGGACGGCAACCGCACCGGCGTGATCGTCACCAAGGGCGCCGACCCCACCATCGAGCGCTGCACGGTCGACTCCCCCTCGGAGGCCGGTGTGTACGTGTCGGCGGGCGGGCGCGGCAGCTTCGTGAACTGCCGGGTGACCGGCAGCGCCGGCTACGGCTTCCACGTGATCGACGGCTGTCGCACGACGCTGCGCAAGTGCCGCACCGAGCGGTGCGCGCGCGGCGGTTTCGAGTTCGCGGACGGTGGTCCGGACGGGTCGTCCGAGACGGGACCGCTCGTCGAGGACTGCGCCAGCGACGAGAGCGGCGGGGGCATCGCGCCGCCCCCCGCGCGGGAGACGGCCGTGCAGACGGTGAGCCCCTCCCTGGGCCTGCTGGGCTCGATCCCCGGGCAGCGCAGCACCGAGCAGGAGCCGCTGATAGCGGGCCCGGCGCCCGAGGAGCCCGCGCGGACCTCGAAGGCCGTCCTCGGTGAACTGGACGCGCTGGTCGGCCTGGAGAGCGTCAAGCGGGAGGTCCGGGCGCTGACCGACATGATCGAGGTGGGCCGGCGCCGGCAGCAGGCGGGGCTGAAGGCGGCGTCGGTCAAGCGGCACCTGGTCTTCACCGGCTCCCCCGGCACCGGCAAGACCACGGTCGCCCGGCTGTACGGCGAGATCCTGGCCTCCCTCGGCGTCCTGGAGAAGGGCCACCTCGTCGAGGTGTCCCGGGTCGACCTGGTCGGCGAGCACATCGGCTCCACGGCGATCCGCACCCAGGAGGCGTTCCAGCGGGCGCACGGCGGTGTGCTGTTCATCGACGAGGCGTACGCGCTGTCCCCCGAGGACGCGGGCCGGGACTTCGGCAAGGAGGCCATCGACACGCTGGTGAAGCTGATGGAGGACCAGCGGGACGCCGTCGTCGTCATCGTCGCGGGCTACACGGCGGAGATGGAGCGGTTCCTGTCCGTCAACCCGGGCGTGGCGTCCCGTTTCTCGCGGACCATCACCTTCGGCGACTACGGGCCGGAGGAACTGCTGCGGATCGTGGAGCAGCAGGCCGAGGAGCACGAGTACCGGTTGGCGCCGGGCGTGCCCGAGGCGCTGACCCGGTACTTCGCGGCGATCCCCAAGGGCCCGGCGTTCGGCAACGGCCGCACCGCCCGCCAGACCTTCGAGGCGATGGTGGAGCGGCACGCGAGCCGGGTCGCCCAGCTCCCGGACCCGAGCACGGACGACCTGACGCTGCTCTACGCCGAGGACCTGCCCGAGCTGCCCGGACGGTGAGGGCGGGCGCCGGGCCCTAGCAGTCGGCGGGGCCGCCGTCCGCTCCCGGTACGCGCGCCTGCCCGGCCGGCCGCGCCGTGGGGACCTCGGGGCGCAGCCGGGCCAGCAGCCGTCGGCGTTCCTCGGCGAAGGCCGGGTCGGCCTGGTAGTCGGAGTGGCCGAGGATCGGCGCGGGCAGCGGGTGCAGTTCGGTACGGCCGTACGTCAGCGGGTCCTTGAGCGGTTCCCGGTCGACGGCCGGTCCGCTGTCGCCGGGCAGCCGCACCGGACCGCCGATGGGGTCGGTGAGCCGGTGGAGGTTGCGCCAGCAGTCGACGTCCCGGTGCAGGGAGCCGAGCGCGTCGGGCCCGAAGTGGGCGGGGAACCAGCGGCCGTACAGGCGCTCCAACGGGGAGCCGTAGGTCAGCAGGGCGACGCGCCGGCGGGCGGAGGGCGCCAGTTGCCAGGCCGCGGCTGCGGCGAGCACGCTGCCCTGCGAGTGGCCGGAGATGACCAGCCGTCCGCCGGTGGCCCGGGTCCAGGTCGCCATGCGCCAGGTCAGGTCGGGCACCGCGCGCTCGGCGTAGCAGGGCGGCGCGAAGGGGTGGGCGGCGCGGGGCCAGAAGGTGCCGACGTCCCACAGGATGCCGATGGTGCGCCGTGCGGAGGCGTCCTTGTAGGCGCGCCTGCCCCAGGTGACGAACAGGATGAAGCCTAGGCCGATGAGCCAGGAGCCCAGTGCCTGCGCGGTCTGCGCGGCGCCGTGGACGACGGGGTACGTGCCGCGGGCGGCGTCCGCCGGTGCCCGGTCGGTCGTCAGGGCGCCCACCAGGGCCGCCGCGCCCAGCAGCAGGGTGGTGACGGAGACGATGGCGACGATGAGGGGGCCCTGGTCGGTGAGCCCGGCCATGGCGCGGGCGGTCGCGATGCGGCGGGTGCGGGCCGGGTCCCCGGTCTCGCCCGGGTGTTCGTCCTCCACGGCGGCCCGCTCGGCCCGGGCCAGTCGCCAGGTGCGGCGGGCGAGCGTTGCGCACAGCAGCAGGACGACGACGAGCAGCGGCGGGATGACGGACGCCTGCCAGGTCAGCAGCACGGGCGGGCCGTCGAGGAAGGCCCCGGTCCCGTCCAGCCAGTCCGACACCCGTTGCGCGACCCCGCCGGTCATCACGCCGCCCAGCGCGCAGGCCAGCATGGCGACGGCGGGTCCGCCGAGGCCGCGGATCGCGGTGCGGGCACCGGGCAGGGTGCGGTGCAGCGCGTGGGCGGTCGCGGCGAGGGCGATCACCAGCAGCCCCTGCACCAGGGTGATGGCGCCGAAGGTCGCGTCCCCGGGCAGCCGGCCCGCGGACGTCCAGCCGGGGCGGGACCAGCCGGCGTACACGAGGGTGAGGACGAGCAGGACGAGGGCCGCGAGCGGCAGGCGTCGTACGAGGTGCCGGTCGAGTTCCCGGTCGAGGCGGTTCTCGCTGCGGCCCCGGCGGCAGGTGACGCCGACCACCGCGATCGTGCCGGCGGCCAGGGCGGCCTCCAGGAGCCATCCCAGCGTGTCCAGCAGGGCGGGCCCGCCGGGCGCGCGGTCGAAGCGGGCCGCCGGCACACCGACCGCCGCGGCGACCGTCAGCAGGCCCGCCGCGGTGTGCGCGGCGCGCAGCCGGGCCACCAGCCGCCGCCCGTACCAGAAGCCGGGCCGGTTCAGCGCGGTGCGGCCGGCGTCCTCCTGAGGGTCGGTGGAGCGGTCCATCGGCTGCTGCGACTCGTACGCCCGCCAGGTGCGCAGGGACAGGTACCAGAGCAGTCCGGTGAGCGCGGCGGGCACGGCGGCCGCGAGGGCGAGCCTGCGGCCGGGCGTGCTCCACCAGCCGCCGTCGGACGCCGCCGGTGACAGGAAGCCCAGCCAGGAGTGCCGTTCGGCGCACGCGGACGTGCCCGCGCACTGCCAGGCCACGAGGTCGATCGCGACCTCGCAGGCCGCGGCGACCAGCAGCACCGTGAGGGTCAGTCCCGTGAGCCGCACCAGCAGCCCGTAGAGACGGACCGTCCGGATCCGGCCACGCGCGGTGGGACGCATCCAGTGCGCGAGGTTGACCACCATGAACGGCAGGAGCAGCAGCCACAGGGCGCGGGTGCCGTTGCCGGAGGTGAGGTTGCACCAGACGTAGGCCTCGGGCACCGGGCGGTCCCGGTAGTCCTCGGGGCGGGACTCGGCGTCGGCGTCCTCGGTGCGCCGGAAGACGGCGGCGACGTGGTCGCCGGTGATCCGCACGGTGCGCGGGTCGTCCAGCATCTCGGCAGGCGTCGTACCGCCCACGCCGTGCACCAGGAGTTCCAGAGCGGTGCCGGTCTCCCCGGGCCGCGGTCCGGGGACGGCGCCGCCGGTGCCGCCGTCCGCTCCGGACCGTTCCTGCGTCTGTTCCACTGTCCCTGCTCCCCCGGTGACGCGCCGTCGGCTGTGTCCGTGCCGGCACAAGGATCCCGACTTCCCGCCCGGCGCGCACCCCTCGGCACGGAATCTCCCCGAGCCGTGTGACGGACGGCCCCGGAAGCGGTCCGGAAAGTGGCATGTTCGCGTCCGGCGGCCGGTGGCGCGGGCCGTGGCGGGGCGTGCGAGGATGGGACGCCCATGCACCGAGATGGCGGGATTTCCCCGTCGGAGCGGGTGCGGGGGGCGTGTCGGACGGTTTTGCGGCGAAAGGACCGAAGCGTACGTGAGTGAGAATCCGAACCTCCTCGCGGAGCAGCGGCGCGCCCTGATCCTCGACGAAGTGCGCCGCCGGGGCGGTGTCCGGGTCAACGAGCTGACCCGCAAGCTCGGCGTCTCGGACATGACGGTCCGCCGCGACCTCGACGCGCTGGCACGGCAGGGCGTGCTGGAGAAGGTGCACGGCGGTGCGGTGCCGGTGGTCGAGGCGAGCACGCACGAACCGGGGTTCGAGGCCAAGTCGGGTCTGGAACCGACCGCCAAGGAGGACATCGCGCGGGCCGCGGCCGAGCTGGTCGCGCCGGGCGCGGCGATCGCCCTGTCGGGCGGTACGACGACGTACGCGCTGGCGCACCGGCTGGTGGACGTGCCGGACCTCACCGTGGTGACCAACTCGGTGCGGGTCGCCGATGTGTTCCACGTGGCGCAGCGCACCTCGGGCACGCGGCAGGGCACGGCCACGGTGGTGCTGACCGGCGGTGTGCGCACCCCCTCGGACTCGCTGGTGGGGCCGGTCGCCGACCAGGCGATCGCCGCGCTCCACTTCGACGTGCTGTTCCTCGGCGTGCACGGGATATCGGCCGAGGCCGGTCTGTCGACGCCGAATCTCGCCGAGGCGGAGACCAACCGCCGGCTGGTGCAGTCGGCCCGGCGCGTGGTGGTGGTCGCCGACCACACCAAGTGGGGTGTGGTCGGCCTGAGTTCGTTCGCGGCTCTGGAGCAGGTCGACACGCTGGTGACCGACGGCGGACTGCCCGCGGAGGCGCGGGCGGAGATCCCGGAGCATCTGCGGCTGATCGTGGCGGGCGAGCCGGAGAGCGTCGACTGACCCCTCGGGCGGCCCGGCGACCGGTCCGCCCGGCCGTCCGTCGGTTCGGGCCCCGGCGGCTACTCGGGCCAGGCGCCCGTGCTCAGCAGTGTCTCGATCGCCTCGGTGTACGGGGCGATGTCCAGGCCCTGTTCGGCGAGCCACGCGTCCGAGTAGTACTTGTCGAGGTACCGGTCGCCCGGGTCGCACAGCAGCGTCACCACGCTCCCCCGGCGCCCCTCGGCCACCATCTCGGCGACGATCTTCAGGGCGCTCCACAGCCCGGTGCCCGTGGACCCGCCGGCCTTGCGGCCGATGGCCCGCTCCAGGGCGCGTACGGCCGCCACGCTCGCGGCGTCGGGCACCTTCATCATGCGGTCGATGGCGCCGGGCACGAAGCTCGGCTCCATGCGGGGGCGGCCGATGCCCTCGATACGGGAGCCGCAGTCGCAGGTGACGTCCGGGTCGCCGGTCGTCCAGCCGTCGAAGAAACAGGAGTTCTCCGGGTCGGCGACGCAGATGCGGGTGTCGTGCTGCATGTAGTGCACGTAGCGCGCGAGGGTGGCCGAGGTGCCGCCCGTGCCCGCCGTGGCGACGATCCACGCCGGCTCGGGGAACCGTTCCAGCCGGAGCTGCCGGAAGATCGACTCGGCGATGTTGTTGTTGCCGCGCCAGTCCGTGGCCCGCTCGGCGTAGGTGAACTGGTCCATGTAGTGGCCGCCGGTCTCGGCCGCGAGGCGGGCGGACTCCTCGTACATCCGGCGCGAGTCGTCCACGAAGTGGCACTGCCCGCCGTGGAACTCGATCAGGCGGATCTTCTCGGCGCTGGTCGTGCGCGGCATGACGGCGATGAAGGGCACGCCGATCAGCTTGGCGAAGTACGCCTCGGAGACGGCGGTCGAGCCGCTGGACGCCTCGATCACGGGGCGGCCGGGCCGGATCCACCCGTTGCACAGCCCGTACAGGAACAGCGAGCGGGCGAGCCGGTGCTTGAGGCTGCCGGTGGGGTGGGTCGACTCGTCCTTCAGGTAGAGGTCGATGCCCCAGGGTTCCGGCAGAGGGAAGAGGAGCAGGTGGGTGTCGGCCGACCGGTTCGCGTCCGCCTGGACCTTGCGCACGGCGTCTTTCAGCCACGACCGGTAGTCGGCGTCGCTGCGGTCGACGTCGGGGGTGGCGCCGGTCCGGGACTGCTGGGGGGTGCTCACGACGGGGCTCCTTAGGCTGTGCGCCGACGGCGCCTCGCGCGGCCGGACCACCCGATCATAAGCACCTTCCTCACGCTTCTCACCTGCATAAACACACCTTTGGGGGCGTCAAAGACAGTGCTGGGGCACCGTGCGCGGCGCGGTGGGGGCGCACGCGCGCGAGTGCTCCGGGCGCCCCCGGAAAGCGGCGGCGCGTACTGGTGCTCGGCGACGGGGGCGGGCACACTGCACCCGGCGGGACCTGGATCCCGTCACGGGCGCACACTGGAGCAGGACACGAGCCGGTACCGGGGCCCTCGCGGCGGCCCGGTCCGGCACACCGACGCGCACGAGGGGGGCGACGGCATGGCGGAGCCGGAGTTCAGGGCCACGGGGGTGCGGATCGGCAGGCGGCTGCGCTCGCTCACCCGGGCCGGACAGGTCCGGATCAGCGGCGGCAGGCTGGAGTTGCTCACCAGCTACGGCTCCGAGATAGACAGCGCGCCGGTGCAGGCGGTGCGCGCGTCCCGGCCCTGGTTCGCCCCGGAGGACCGGGCGCTCGCCGATCTCAACGGCACGCGCTACCTGCTGACCCTGGGCGAGCGCGACCCCGCTCCGGGCGAGCCGGGGCCGCCCGCGGCACGCCGTTTCATCGAGGCCGTGCGCCGGGCGGCGGGGCGTCCGGCCTGAGATGTCCGTGACTTGCGGTGCATCACCCCTTGCGTCACGCTGGTTTCACGTCACTCTGGGTTTACCGGCGATAACGCTGCGAACCAGCCCGCCGGCCATGACAGCAGGCGGCGATGCGCCGCGTGCGCCCTGCTGGATCCGAACTCCGTGTTCTTCCGGACCTCTACGTCGGGGAGTCGCAGCCGTGATCAACCCAAGCAGACACTGCACGGTGGAGCTCCAGGCCCTGCCGTCGCGGATCGGCCAGGTCCGCAGAATCGTATCTGCGCAATTGCGCTACTGGCATCTGGACTCCCTGATCGACCGGGCGGCGCTCGGCGTGACGGAGTTGCTGACCAACGTCCATCTGCATGCCACACCCGACAAGACGTGCACCGTGGAGATAGAGCTGCTCCTGGACCGCCTGACGGTCTCGGTGCGCGACCACGATCCGCGGCTGCCCGTGGTGGACGACGCCGCGCCGCTGGCCACCTGCGGGCGGGGGCTCGCGATGGTGGCGGCGATGAGCGAGAGCTGGGGCGCCCGGCCGGACGGCGAGTCCGGGAAGGTCGTCTGGTTCTCGTTGCCGGCCGCCGCGCCCGCGCCGACTGTCACCGCCCGCCCGCCCCGCCGCCTGGTCGAGGAGGTGCCGGCCGCCGCGTTCGCGGAGGTCGACCACGCCGTCGCACTGGGCGGCCCGCAACCCGCTCCCGCCCGGTCGGCCGTTGCCGGCTGACCGGGCGGTGACCGCTCGCTGCCGCGGGCGGGGCGGACGCGCCGGTCGCCGGTGGTGTCACCGACGGCGGGCGCGCCCGTCGCGGGGCGCCTCGCAGACGCGAGTGCAGCTCGGGTAGGGGCCATTCGGAGGCCACTGCCGAGGCACCGGCGTGCGGCGTCCGGCCCGGGCCGGACAGCGCCCGAGCCGGAGACCGGGAGCCGGCGACCGGCCCCGGGGCCGTCACTCCGTGGCGATGGCCCGCAGGACGTGCAGGCGTGCCGCGCGGCGGGCCGGGCGCAGGCCCGCGAGCGCCCCTGCCATGAGGCCGACCAGGGCCACCACCGCGAGTTGCACGGGCGGCACGGCGAAGGCGAAGGCGCTGTCCGAGGCACCGTCGGAGGCCTTCACCAGCACCCAGCCGAGGAAGGCGCCGAGACCGAGTCCGCCGGCCGTGCCGAAGGCCGCGACCAGGACCGACTCCCAGCGGACCATGGCCCGCATCTGGGAGCGGGTCTGCCCGACGGCCCGCAGCAGGCCCAGCTCGCGGGTGCGTTCGTGCACCGCCAGCGTCAGGGTGTTGGCGATGCCGAGGAGCGCGATGAGCACGGCGAGCGCGAGCAGGGCGTAGACGAGGGTGAGCATCATGTCGATGCCGCCCGCCGACGACTGCGCGTACTCCCCGCGCGTCTGCACCTCGGGGTTGCCGTACCGGTCGGCGACCTTCTCCACCGCCGCCTTGCCCGCGTCCGTGCCCACGCCGTCCTTGAACGAGACGGCGACGAGGCGGTCGGAGTCCTGGGTGCGGTGCGGGGCCCAGGCGGCGCGGGTGATGACGTAGTCGCCGGCGAGTTCGGACCGGCCGTAGACCGCGCGGACGGTGAAGGTCCGGCTGCGTCCGTCGGTGAAGGTCAGGCGTGCCGTGTCGCCGGTGCTCAGCCCCCGCGCGTCGGCCTCGCTCCGGGTGACGGCGATGCCGTCGGTGCCGAGCGTGCCGAGTGAGCCGTGGACCGTGCCGAGGTCGAGGGCACGTTCCAGGGCGGCCGGGTCGGTGACGGTCAACGCCCTGCCCTGCCCGTCGACTTGGGCCACGCCCTTGCCGAGGCCGACGGCGGTGTCCACCTCGGGCAGCCGCTGGACCGCGTCGGCGAGCCGGGGGCTGAGCCCGCTGCCGCCCGCGCCGAACGACGGGGCGCTGACAGCGACGTCGCCCGCGAAGGACCGGGACACGGTCTGGTCCATGGTCGCCTTGAGCGAGGCGCCGAACACCGTGAACAGCGAGACGACGGCCACGCCGATCATCAGCGCCCCCGCGGTGGCGGCCGTGCGCCGGGGACTGCGCAGGGCGTTGCGCCGGGCGAGGGCGCCGGGGACGCCGCGCAGCCGGTCCAGCGGCGCGCCGAGCACGCGTACCGCGGTGCGGGAGACCACGGGGCCGAGGGCCACGAACGCGGCCATGGCCAGTACGGCGCCCGCTCCCGCGAGCCACACGGACGGGGAGATCAGGACTCCGCTCAGCGTCACCGCGAGGGCGAGTGCGATCAGCACGGTGCCAGTGACCGCTCGTCGGCGGGAGGCGCCGGAGGTGTCGACGGCGGTCTCGCGCAGCGCGGCCAGGGGTGCGGTGCGGCCGGCCCGGACGGCGGGCAGCAGGGCCGAGCCGAGGCAGACGACGACCCCGACGGCGAGCGGCAGCAGCATCGACAGGGCGCCGATCACGAGGGCGCCGTCGGGGAACGGGAATCCGATCGCGGGGAACAGCGCCTGGAGTCCGGCCGCGATGGCGATGCCGCCGGCGAGTCCGGCGGCGGACGCGGTGAGGGCCACGGCGGAGGCCTCGGCGAGGGTGACGGCGGTGACCTGGCGGCGGGAGGCGCCGAGGGCGCGCAGGAGGGCGTTCTCGCGGGTGCGCTGGGCGACGACGATGGCGAAGGTGTTGTGGATGGAGAAGGTCGCCACGAGCAGCGCGATGCCGGAGAAGACGAGCAGGAAGGTCGTGAACAGGGACAGGAACTGACTGGAGATCATGTCGGTGTTCTCCGCGGCCGCCTCCTGTCCGGTGATGGCCTCGACTCCGTGGGGCAGTACGGGAGTCAGCCGGTCGACGAGTTCCCGCTGGCCGATCCCGGGCGCCGCGCGTACCTGGATGCTCGCCGCCTCGCCGGGCCGCGCGGTGAGGTACTTCTCCGCGTCGGCGCGGGTCATGCCGGTGAAGGTCACCTGGGCCATGCCGTCCTCGCCGCCGAAGGTCGCCAGGCCGACGACGGTGACCCGGACCGGGTCGGGGGTGCGCAGGGTGGTGGTGTCCCCGATGCGCAGACCGCCCTTCTCGGCGGCGCCCCGGTTGACGACGACCTCGCCGGAGTGCTGCGGGGCACGGCCCTCGGCGAGGCGGTACGGGTTGAGCCGCGGGTCGGTGATCCAGTTGCCGGCCAGGGTGGGCGGGCCCTGGCCGCCGACCGGGTCGCCGTCCGCGCCGACGAGCTGGCCGGCGCCCTGGATGCTGGGCGCGGCGGCGGCGACGCCGGGGACCTTCTCGACGGCGCCCGCCAGGCCGGTGGGGACCGGCTGCCGCACGCCCTGGCTCTCGCCGGGTGTGGTGATGGCGCCGGCGCTGCGGACCACCGCGTCCGTGCCGCTGGTGGCGCTGCCGAAGAGGGTGTCGAAGCTCGCGCGGAGGGTGTCGCCCATGACCAGGGTGCCGGTCAGGAAGGCGACGCCGAGGAAGACGGCGAGGAACGTTCCGGCGAAGCGGCGTCGGTGCGCCCCGAGCGAGGAGAGGCTCAGGCGGACGGAGGCGTTCATGACGGCACCTCGAAGGCTTTCATCCGGTCCAGGACCTTGTCGGCGGTCGGCGCCTGCATACGGTCCACGAGGCGTCCGTCGGCGAGGAAGACGACCTCGTCCGCGTGGGCGGCGGCCACCGGGTCGTGGGTGACCATGACGACCGTGCGGCCCGTGTGGCGCACGGTGCGGCCGAGGAGGCCGAGCACCTCGCCGCCGGAGCGGGAGTCGAGGTTGCCGGTGGGCTCGTCGGCAAAGACGACCTCGGGCCGCCCGGCGAAGGCGCGGGCCACGGCGACGCGCTGCTGCTGGCCGCCGGAGAGTTCGGCGGGCCGGTGGTGGAGGCGGTCGCGCAGCCCGACGACGTCGATCAGCGCGTCGATCCACTCGGTGTCGCCGCGGCGGCCGGCGAGGTCGAGGGGCAGGGTGATGTTCTCGGCGACGGTCAGGGTCGGCACCAGGTTGTACGCCTGGAACACGAAGCCGACGCGGTCGCGGCGCAGCAGGGTGAGCCGACGGTCGTCGAGGGTGCTCAGGTCGGTGTCGCCGATGTGGGCGGCGCCCGAGGTGAGGGTGTCGAGTCCGGCGGCGCAGTGCATCAGGGTCGACTTGCC
This sequence comes from Streptomyces sp. NPDC018947, assembly GCF_044390505.1. Lineage (NCBI taxonomy): Bacteria > Bacillati > Actinomycetota > Actinomycetes > Kitasatosporales > Streptomycetaceae > Streptomyces > Streptomyces sp. NPDC018947. The sequence goes on along the minus strand of NZ_JBIRZD010000015.1, from coordinate 9,048 downwards.
GGAGCCCGAGGGGCCCATGACGGCGGTGAAGCGCCCGGCCGGGAATTCCACGCTCACCCCGTCGAGGGCGCGTACGGCGGTGCCGCCACCGCCGTACACCTTCACGGCGTCGACGACCCGGGCGGCGGCACGGGTGGCGGTCGTCGTGGTCATGCCGCACCGCCCTTGCGGGTCCGGCCGAACTGCTCGTCCAGCACGGACAGCCGGCGCCAGTACTCGTCCTCGTCGATCTCGCCGGAGGCGAAGCGGTGGCCGAGTACGGCGATGGGCGAGTCGTCCGGGACGGGCTGCCGCCAGGGGCCGCGGCGGCTGCGCCACACGGTGCGGCGCAGCAGGGTGACGGTGCCGCCGATGACCAGGGCCCACAGCAGCGGGAACAGGAGGATCCACGGGCCGGGCCCGCCGTCGGCGAAGTCTGCCAGGGTCTGCATGTCGTCCAGCTCCTCGGTTGCGATGTCCTTCGTGTCGCTTCCGAGCGTCGCGCCGGCAGGGGGTCCGGGTCGTCGTACGGCCGGCGGCCGTGCGCCTACCGCGCGGGGAGTAGGCGGGGCCGGTGAAGCCTGCTCCACCAGGAGCGCCGTGAGGGGACTGCAGGCCCTAGGCTCGGGCCCATGCTGAGACTCGGATATCCCGTCATCGGCGTCACGGACGTGCCCCGGGCGGTGGCGTTCTGGACGGCCGCGCTCGATCTGGTCCCCTCCAAGGAGCTGAAGAGCGAGCGCTGGCGGACGCTGGAGTACGCCGACGGCTCGGGTCGGGCCCTCGCCGTGATGCACAGCACGTCCCCCGTGGAGCCGTATCCCCGCATCCACGTGGACCCGTTCACGGACACGGCGGAGGAGCAACAGGCGGAGGTACGGCGGCTGATCGGGCTGGGCGCGCAGGCCGTCGACTGGGACCGCTACCCGCCCGGCTCCGACTTCGTGGTGCTCGCCGACCCGGACGGCAACCGGTTCTGCGTCGTCGACCTAGGCGGCGCGCAGAACGGCGGCGAGCAGTCGGCGACCTGATCCGACGCGGTCCGGAACCCGTCGTCCGGATCACGCGGCGGACGCGGGGCCGATCCGGACGGCAGGCCTAGGCGAGCGCGCCCAGCGGGTCGTCCAGGACCGGCTGCCAGGCCAGCTCGGCGGCGCCGACGAGGCTGTTGTGGTCCAGGGTGCACGGCAGGATCGGCACGCTGCCGCTCTGCCCCCACAGGCTGCGGTCGGCGACGACCGCCCGCAGCCGCCCGGGGTCGGCGTCCAGGAGGGCGCGGTGCAGCCCGCCGAGGATGATGCGGTCCGGGTTGAGGATGTTCACCAGGCCCGCGAGCCCGGACCCCAGACGGTCGATGAGGGATTCGGCGGCGGCACGGACGGCCGGGTCGTCGTACCGGTCGCGGATGAGGTCCTTGGACTGCTGGAGCAGGGACACCTCGGGGCCGGGCTCGCGTCCGGCGGCCGTGAGGAAGGCCAGCGGGTCGGTCTCCACGTCCAGGCAGCCGCGGCTGCCGCAGTGGCAGGGGCGGCCCTCGGGGTTCACGGTGAGGTGCCCGACCTCCAGGGCGAGGCCCGAACTGCCGCTGTGCAGGCGGCCGTCGAGGACCAGGGCGCCGCCCACCCCCCGGTGGCCGGTGGCGACGCAGAGCAGGTCGCGGGCGCCGCGTCCGGACCCGTGCCGGTGCTCGGCGAGGGCCGCGAGGTTGACGTCGTTCGCCGCGAACGCGGGGCCGTCGAGGCCGGCGGCGCGCACCTGCTCGGCGAAGATCCGGCGCACCGGCGCACCGGCCGGCCAGGCCAGGTGCAGGGGGTTGAGGGCCAGGCCCTCCGGTTCGGCGACGGCGGACGGTACGGCGAGTCCCGCGCCGACGCAGCGCCGCCCGGTCTCCCGCAGCAGCTCCGCGCCCGCCTCGACGACCGAGCCGAGCACCTTCGCCGGGTCGGCGTCGATGACCTCGCAGCCGGGCGCGGTGGCGACGATCCGGCCGCCGAGGCCGACCAGCGCCGCTCTGAAGCCGTCGGCGTGGACCTGGGCGGCGAGGGCGACGGGCCCGTCCTCGGCGACCGCGAGGCGGTGCGAGGGGCGGCCCTGCGATCCGGCCGCCGCGCCGGGCCTGGCGTCGACCCGGATCAGGCCGAGGGCCTCCAGTTCGGCGGCGACGGCGCCGGCCGTGGCGCGGGTGACGCCGAGTTCCGCGGTGAGGACGGCCCGGGTGGGGGCGCGTCCGGTGTGCACGAGCTCCAACGCGGGTCCGAGCGCGCCGCGCCCCCGGTCCAGCCGCGTCCTCGAGGTGGTCCCTTCCCCCGCCGTCCGGGGGTCCGCCTTGCCGCTCATGAGGGGGAGTCTCCCATGATCCGCGGGCCCGGCGTGCCTAGAGCCCGCTGACCCGGAGCGTGATGTTCAGCCGCCCGGTGAGCCCCAACTCGGGCGGTGCGGTGCCCGCGTGCACCCGTGGCACCCCGTGGTACGCGAGCCGGGACGGGCCGCCGAAGACGAACAGGTCGCCGCTGCGCAGTTCCACGTCCGTGTAGGGGCGGGTCCGGGTGCCGGGGTTGCCGAAGCGGAAGACGCAGGTGTCGCCGAGGCTGAGGGAGACCACGGGGGCGTCCGCCCTCTCGTCGCTGTCGCGGTGCATGCCCATGCGGGCGTCGGCGCCGTAGAAGTTGATCAGCGCGATGTCGTAGGCCGCCGCGGACGCCTCGCCGCCCAGCGCGTCGGTCGCCGCCCGGCGGCCCAGGTCGCCGAGCCAGGCGGGGAAGGGTTTCACCGGGGCGCCGTCGCCGTCGACGACCGTGCGGGAGTAGCCGTACGGGTACCAGTGCCATCCCAGGCAGACCTGCCGGGCGGTCATGGTGCCGCCGCCCGGGGTGCGGACGGTACGCAGCCCGGCGGGCGGGCGGGCCCAGTCGCGGCAGGCCCGCAGCAGCTCGCCCTGGCTTCCGGCGTCCAGCCAGTCCGGCAGGTGTACGGCGCCGGGGGCGACCTCGGCGCGGGGCCGGGGGAACAGCTCGGCGTCCATGTGTTCCATCCTGCCCGACCGGCCCGGCGGCCGTGCTGTCCGGTGTGCCGCCGGGTCGGCGCGGGCGGTCGTGCGTCGCCGCCCGCGTCCCTGCCGCCGGTGTCCGCTGCCCGGTCGGGCCGTCCGGTCGGCTCTGCCCCGCCGCGCGTCCGGGCCGCCGGCCCCGGCCGCCCGCGTGGCCGTACCGGCGCCCCCCCCGGCCGCCCGCTCCCCTGCCCCGACACGGCCTGAGCTGCGGCTCCGCTAGCCTGGACGCACGATGAACGACCGCAGCGACCGTATGACGACTCCGTGGGGCGAGCGCGCGCTGGCCCGCTTCCCCGAGGACCCGCGCGACCGGCTGCGTGCCTGGGACGCCTCCGACGAGTATCTGCTCGGGCATCTGGCGGACCAGGAGGTCCCCCTGTCCGGCACGGTCGTGGTCGTCGGCGACCGCTGGGGGGCTCTCGTCACGGCGCTGGCGGAGCACCGGCCGGTGCAGATCACCGACTCGTACCTCTCCCAGGAGGCGACCCGGGCGAACCTGGCGCGCAACGGCGTCGAGCCCGGCTCGGTACGGCTGCTGACCACGCAGGACCCGCCACCCGCCCGGATCGACGTGCTGCTGGTGCGCGTGCCCAAGAGCCTGGCGCTGCTGGAGGACCAGTTGCTGCGGCTGGCGCCCGCCGTCCACGAGGGCACGGTCGTCGTCGGCACCGGGATGGTCAAGGAGATCCACACCTCGACCCTCCAGCTGTTCGAGCGGATCCTCGGCCCGACCCGCACCTCGCTCGCCGTGAAGAAGGCGCGGCTCGTCTTCTGCACCCCCGACCCCGCACGGGAGCGCCCGGCCGGTCCCTGGCCGCTCAGCTACTCGCTCCCCGACGGGATCGGCACGCTCTCCGGCCGGACGGTCGTCAACCACGCAGGCGTCTTCTGCGCCGACCGGCTCGACATCGGCACACGCTTCTTCCTCCAGCACCTGCCGGCCGCCGGGAAGGCCCGGCGGGTGGTCGACCTGGGCTGCGGCAACGGCGTGGTCGGCACTGCGGTGGCCCTGGCCGATCCCGGCGCGGAGGTGCTGTTCACCGACGAGTCCTTCCAGGCCGTCGCCTCGGCGGAGGCCACGTACCGGGCGAACGGGGCGCCGGGGCACGCGGAGTTCCGGGTCGGCGACGGACTGGCCGGGGTGCCGGACGGCAGCGTGGACCTCGTCCTCAACAATCCGCCGTTCCACTCCCACCAGGCGACGACCGACGCCACCGCCTGGCGGATGTTCACCGGGGCGCGGCGGGTGCTGCGGCCCGGCGGCGAACTGTGGGTGGTCGGCAACCGGCACCTCGGCTACCACGTCAAGCTGCGGCGGCTGTTCGGGAACAGCGAACTCGTCGCGAGCGACCGGAAGTTCGTGGTGCTGAAGGCCGTCAAGGGCCGGACCGGGCGACCAGTCGGGCGAGCGCGGTGACCGTCCGCACCATGGCCTCTCTCCCCACGGTGAGGTAGCGGCGCGAGTCGACGGCGTCCGGGTGGGAGGCCAGGTACTCCCTGATCGCGCCGGTCATGGCGATGTTCAGCGCGGTGCCGACGTTGACCTTGGCGATGCCGCCCGCGACGGCCGCGACGAGTTCGCCGTCCGGTACCCCGGAGGAGCCGTGTAGCACGAGCGGCACGTCCAGCCCTCCCGCGAGTTCCTTGAGGAGGTCGTGGTCGAGGCTCGCGGTGCGCGTGGTCATGGCGTGGCTGCTGCCGACGGCGACGGCGAGGGCGTCCACCGCGGAGTCGGCGACGAAGGCACGGGCCTCGGCGGGGTCGGTGCGGGCGCCGGGGGCGTGGGCGTCGAGCGGCGCCTCACCGTTCTTGCCGCCCACCTCCCCCAGCTCGGCCTCGATCCAGAGCCCTTGCGCGTGGGCCCAGTCGGCGGCGGCCCGCGTCGCCGCGAGGTTTTCCGCGTACGGCAGCCGGGAGGCGTCGTACATCACGGAGCTGAATCCGGCGTCCGGTGCCTGGCGCAGCAGTCCGTCGCTCTGCACATGGTCGAGGTGGAGGGCGACGGGCACGGCGGCGGCCTCGGCGGCGGCGACGGCGGCGCGGGCCAGCGGCAGCAGACGGCCGTAGCGGAACTTCACCGCGTTCTCGCTGACCTGGAGCACGACGGGCGTCCCCGCGGACTCGGCGCCGGCGACGACGGCCTCGATGTGTTCCAGGGTGATGACGTTGAAGGCGGCGACGGCGCAACGCGCGGCGGCGGCACGGGTGATCAGGTCGCCGGTGGTGGCGAGGGGCACGGGGTCTCCTTTCCCGGGCGGAGCCGGGTGCCCGGGCCCCCGAGGGGGCGGGAGCCCGGGCGGGGCGGGTGTCAGGGGGCGAGGATCACCGAGCGGGTGAGGTGGCGGGGGCGGTCCGGGTCGAGGCCGCGGGCGGCGGCCACGGCGACGGCGAGCCGCTGGGCGCGGACCAGTTCGGCGAGCGGGTCGAGCCCCGAGGGCACCCACAGCGCGCCGGTGTCCCGGACCTGTTCGGCCAACCCCTCGGGGGCCTCGCCGAACATCCAGGTCGCCGTGCCCGAGGTGCTGATGCTGATGGGCCCGTGCCGGTACTCCATCGCCGGGTACGCCTCGGTCCAGGACAGCGAGGCCTCGCGCATCTTCAGCCCGGCCTCGTTCGCCAGCCCCACCGTCCAGCCCCGGCCGAGGAAGGTGAACTGGGTGCACTCCACGAGCCCTTCGGGCAGCTCGGCCCCGAGCGCGGTGCGTGCGTCGGCGACGGCGGCCTCGGGGTGCAGGCCCAGGTGGGCGCGGAGCAGGGTCAGCGCGGTGGTCGCGAACCGGGTCTGCACCACGGAGCGTTCGTCCGCGTAGTCGAGGACGACCACGTCGTCGGCGGCGGTCATCACGGGCGTCTCGGGGTCGGCGGTGAGGGCGACCGTGCGGGTGCCGCCCTTCAACGCGCCGAGCAGCTCCAGCACTTCGGTGGTGGTGCCGGAGCGGGTGAGGGCGACGACGCGGTCGTAGGCGCGTCCCCGCGGGAACTCGGAGGCGGCGAAGGCGTCGGTCTCGCCCTGGCCGGCGCCCTCGCGCAGCGCCGCCGCCGACTGGGCCATGAAGTACGAGGTGCCGCAGCCGACGATCGCCACCCGCTCCCCGGGGGCCGGAAGCGCCGCGGTGTGACCGGCCGCCTGCTCGGCGGCGCGGATCCAGCACTCCGGCTGGCTGTTGAGCTCGTCCTCGACGTACGTCATGCGGCACACTCCCGACCGGTCCCTGGACGGACCTGACTCACTTGATTGTTCCTGCAAGATATAGCGAACTTTCGAGCACTATCAAGCAAACCAGGCTGAAGGGGTCGTGCGCTAGGGTCGGTCGGAGGTCGAGGAACGGAGGCGCGGATGTCGCGCGACGCCCGGTGGAAGGCGCTGCTGGAACTGCTCGTCGAGCGCGGCCGGCTGGACGTCGACGAGGCGGCGTCCGAACTGGAGGTGTCGGCGGCGACGATCCGGCGCGACTTCGACCGGCTGGCCGAGCAGCAGATGCTCGTGCGCACGCGCGGGGGCGCGGTCGTGCACGGGGTGTCGTACGAGCTGCCGTTGCGGTACAAGACGGCCCGGCGCGCGTCCGAGAAACAGCGCGTCGCGCAGGCGGTGGCCGCGCTGGTGGCGCCCGGCGAGGCGGTCGGGCTGACCGGCGGCACGACCACCACCGAGGTGGCACGCGCCCTGGCCGTGCGTCCGGACCTGGCCTCCGGCACGCCCGCGCTGACCGTGGTCACGAACGCGCTGAACATCGCCAACGAGCTCGCGGTTCGGCCGCAGTTCAAGATCGTGGTGACCGGCGGGGTGGCCCGGGCGCAGTCGTACGAGCTGATCGGGCCGCTCGCGGACGGGGTGCTCGGTCAGGTCACGCTGGACGTGGCGGTGCTGGGGGTCGTCGGCTTCGACGTCGCGCACGGCGCCGCGGCCCACGACGAGGCGGAGGCCGCGATCAACCGGCTGCTGTGCGAGCGCGCCGAGCGGGTCGTGGTGGCCGCGGACTCGACCAAGCTGGGCCGGCGGGCGTTCGCCCGGATCTGCGCCGCGGACGCGGTGGACACCCTGGTCACCGACAACGCGGCCGACCCGGATGCCGTCCGCTCGTTCGAGGAGGCGGGGATCCGGGTCGTCCTGGCGTAGCCGACGCCGTCAGTGGCCGTGGCCGTCGCCGTGCCCCTCGGTGGCGGCCGGCGCGGACTCCCGACCGGCGGGTGCCGATCCGGCCCGCACGGTGAACGCCGCGGTGTGGACCTTGCCCTCGTGCCGGAAGTCCAGGAACAGGCGGTAGGTGCCGCCGCTGGGCGCGGTGGCCGTGAAGGAGATCTCCGGGCCGGGCTTCGTCCTGCCGTCGCCGGGTTCGCCGTTCGGGTGGACGTGGAGGTAGGCGAGGTCACCGGAACGCAGGGCGACGAGGTGGCCGTAGGCGCCGAGGTAGGGCTGGAGGTCGGTGACGGGCCGTCCGTCGCGGGAGACCTTCAGCTTCAGCTCGCCGGCCTTGCCGGGGTTCAGGGTGCCCGCGAGTTCGACCTGGTAGCCGTCGGCCGAGGCGGTGCGGTCCGGTGCCGGAGGGGTCGCGGGCCGGTAGGTGCCGCCGGCCGCGAGGTCCGCCCCGAGGGTGAGGCTCTCGGCGCCCTTCTTCGCCGGGGTGAAGTCGGCGAAGACGCGGTAGCCGCCCGCCCGGGGCAGGTCCACGGGGGTGCTCCAGGTGCCGTCCGCGGCGCGGGTGGGGTGCAGGTGACGGTAGGTGGTCAGATCGCGTGAGGCGACGATGAGGTGGAGTTCCTTGTCGTGCTCGCGCTTGAAGGCGGTGACGGCCTTGCCCTGGTCGTCGCGGACGGTGAAGCGCAGTTCGGCGCGCCGACCGGCGGTGACGTGCGGGGTGGCGAGGTCGAGGGTGTAGCCGTTCTCCGAGATCTGCAGGCCGCCGGCCGGCTCGCTCTCGTGCCCGCCGTCCCCGCCCGCGTCGGCCGACGGCTCGTCCGCGTGCTTCTCGTGGGGCGCGGGCGGGGCGTCCGCGACGACCGGGTCGACGACCCTGCCCACGCCGTACGCCGTCCCGAAGGTCGCGGCCAGCGCGGCGGCGAACGCGGTGATCCTCAGTCCGGTGTTCAGTCCCGTACTCATGGCGGTCGTCTCCTCGATCACTGAGCGCCCGGCTCCGGCGGACGCCTCTTCATGCACTTCACCATACCCCCGAGGGGTATCGAGTCAAGTCGAGGGCCGGGCTTGCTTTCGATACCCCCCGGGGGTATATATGACTCGGCAGGCATACCCCGGCCCCCGTAGGAGGGGCATTCATCCGCAGGAGGACCCCATGGCTTCCACCGTTGGCGCCGTCAGCACCACCTACGCGGTCTCCGGGATGAGCTGCGGGCACTGCGAGGCCACGCTCACCCGGGTGATCGGCGAGCTGGACGGCGTGACCGCCGTCGACGTCCGGGTGGCCGCCGGTCTGGTCACCGTCACCTCGGCCGCCGAGCCGGACGACGCCGCGATCGCGGAGGTCGTCGACGAGGCCGGCTACGAACTGACCGGCCGCGCCGCCTGACAGGCACGCACTCCCCGCATTCCCCCGCGCGGCGCCGTAATCGCCGCACCGCCGGGACCCGCACCCCGGGTCCCGGCCGCCGACCCCGCATCAGGAGCAGTCATGACGACCAGTACGACCAGTGCACCGACCGAGGTGGAGCTCGCCATCGGTGGTATGACCTGCGCTTCGTGCGCGGCCCGGATCGAGAAGAAGCTGAACCGGATGGAGGGGGTGTCGGCGACCGTCAACTACGCGACGGAGAGGGCGAGGGTGAGTTTCTCCGGTGGTGTGTCGGTGCCGGAGTTGATCGCGACGGTGGAGGCGACCGGGTACACGGCGCGTGAGCCGGAGCCGGCGGGTGCGCGGTCGGGGCCGGGGGCGGGTGCGGCGGGTGGGGAGGCCGGGCCGGACGGTCTGGCGGGGTTGCGGCAGCGGCTGGTGACGGCGGTGGTGCTGACGGTGCCGGTGATCGCGATGGCGATGGTGCCGGCGTTGCAGTTCGCGTACTGGCAG
>NZ_JBIRZD010000014.1:0-242208 GCF_044390505.1 Streptomyces sp. NPDC018947 | reverse complement strand
CGGCGTTGACGCGCCAACCGCTGCGGGCGGACACCCCCCGACCCGTCCCCTTCCCGCCGTACGCGACTGCGGGCCGTCGTCTCCCGCCCCCGGCTGACCGCCGTTCCCGCCTCGGCTGACGCCGTCCCGCCGGCGCCCGCGCCGTCGCAGCCGCGGGCCGCTGTGCCGCCCTGGCTGCGGCCCCGCCCTGGCTGCGAGCAGCCGTGGCTCCCGCAGTGCCTGATGGGCCTGGGAGGCACCTCTCCAGCGCCGGGCGCGCGACCCACCCCGCGTCCGCACCCACGCGGGCAACCGGGCAACGCCGGACCGCGTGCCCACGTCGGGCACCGCACTCACGCCGGGGGACCGGTGACGTCGGACAGGCCGGCCGCACTGCTGCCGGCGGAGCGCCTCAGTGGGGCGGGGCCGTGGAGGCTCTGGGGATCAGGGTCACCGGAATGTCGCCCGCCTCGGGGGTGCGGTTCTCCAGGACCGCCAGCAGAGCCCGCATCCCCCGTTCGCCGAAGAGCTCCGCGTCCAGGCGGACCGTCGTCAGTTCGGGGTCGATGGCCGTGGCGAGGCCGAGGTCGTCCAGGCCGGTGACCGAGAGGTCGTCCGGGATGCGGAGCCCCAGCCGCCGGACCGCCTTGTAGGCACCGGCCGCCAGCTTGTCGTCGTCGCAGACCAGCGCCGTCGGACGCGGACCGGGACCGGCCAGCGCCGCCTCCGTGGCCGTCAGCGCGTCCTCGATCGAGATGCGGGCCCGTGCGGTGCGCAGCGTGGTGCCGGGGACCGCGTCCAGCCGTGCCGCCAGTTCCCGGGCGCGTACCTCGAAGGTCCAGGACGGGACGTCCGCCGCGAGGTGGAGGAAGCGCCGGTGGCCGAGACCCAGCAGGTGCTCCGCGATCTGGCGGACGCCGTCCGCGATGTCCAGGTTGACCGTCGCCGCCCCCAGACTCCCCTCCGGGTCGCTGTCCAGCATCACCAGGGGCAACTGGTCGCCCCGGATGGCGCTGAGCGCGTCCGCGGCCATGGAGGACGCGATCACGCCGTCCAGGGCGGCCTGCGCGGAGGCGAAGGGGTTCCGGGCGGGGCCGACGCCCTCGGGGGAGGGGTAGAGCACCACGCCGAACCCGTGCTCGGCGGCGACGCGCGCGGCGCCCGTGTAGACGCCGGCGAAGAACTCCGTGGTCAGCGCCGGGACGACCAGCAGGACCGTCCGGGTGCGGCCCAGCCGGAGATTGCGGGCGGCGAGGTTCGGCCGGTAGCCCAGCGCGTGGGCGGCCTCGCGGACCCGCTGTGCCGTGGGCTCCGAGACGCGGCCGCGCCACTTGTCGCCGAGGACGAGGGAGACCGCGGCCTGGGAGACGCCGGCGGCCTGGGCGACGTCCCGGCTGGTGGGGCGGGTGCTGCCTCGTGCCACCGTTCGCCTGCGCTTTCGTCTGGACTCGTGGACAGCCGACATGGTACGTATGGCCACGGACGTTATACGTAAAACCCCAAGAGTCTTCCCGAGAAGGGGGTGGGTCGTGGTCGCCGGATACCTGGACATACTCCGGGCGCGGCACGCCGTACGGCTGCTCGTCGGCACGCTGGTGGGGCGGTTGCCCAACGCCACCGCGGCGATCGCGATCGTGCTGTTCGTGCGGGCGGAGGGCGGCTCGTACAGCCTGGCGGGGGCGCTCGCCGCCGTGTACGGCGTCGCCAACGCCGTGGGGCAGCCCGTGCTGGGGCGGCTGGTCGACCTGCACGGGCAGCCCCGCGTGCAGCTTCCCGCCGCCGTGGTGTCGGCGGTGGCCATGGCGGTCTTCGCCTTCGCCGGTACCGGTACGGTCGCCCTCGCCTACGTCGCCGTGGGGGCCGCGGGCCTGTTCACGCCGCCACTGGAGGGCGGACTGCGGGCCCTGTGGCCGAGCGTGCTCGGCAAGGAGGACCAGGTGCACGCGGCGTACGCCATGGACGCCGTGGCCCAGGAGGTGATGTTCACCGTCGGCCCGCTGCTGGTGACGGTGTGCGTCTCGCTGTGGTCCCCGCTGGTCGCGCTGCTCGTGCTCAACGCGCTCGGGGTGCTGGGCGCCCTCTCCGTGGTCGTGTCGCCCCCCTCGCGCGCGTGGCGGTCGGCTCCGCGTGAGGCACACTGGCTGGGCGCCCTGCGTTCGCCCGGGCTGCTGGCGCTGCTCGGGGCGTTCCTGTTCATCGGAATGGCGCTCGGCTCCATCACCGTCGCCTCCGTTCCGTACGCGGACGACCACGGCGGCGACGCGGTCTACGGTTGGCTGATGGCCGCCCTGGGGCTCGGCGCGCTGGTCGGCGGGACCGTGTACGGGGCCCGGCAGTGGGCCGGCGATCCCGCGCGGCGACTGCGGCTCCTGGTCGCCCTTCTGGCGGTGTGTTACCTGCCGCTGATGCTGATGCCGGGCGCGTTCCCCATGGTGCTGCTGACGGTGCTCGCGGGCCTCTTCCTCGCACCCTGCATCGCCTGCGCGTTCGTCCTGGTCGACCACCACGCGCCGCGGGGCACGGTGACGGAGGCGTTCTCCTGGCTGGTGACGACGTTCACCGTGGGTGCCTCGGTGGGAACGGGCCTCGCCGGGCCCGTCGTCGAGGCGGGCGGGGCGCTGTGGGGCTTCGCCCTGCCCGGGGCGGCCGGAGCGGTGTCCCTGCTCGTGCTGGCCTGCACGGGACGGGTCCTCGCAGCTCCCGCCCGGCGAGAGGTCGTTGCGGCTTCATCGGAAAATGATCCGAACCGTGCCGTCGAACCCCGTTTCAGTTCGGGTCATCAGGCGTAATGTTCAGTCATGGACCGCCGCATTTTCGGGCTGGAGAACGAGTACGGCGTCACGTGCACGTTCAGGGGACAGCGCCGCCTGTCGCCTGACGAGGTGGCGCGGTACCTCTTCCGCCGTGTCGTGTCATGGGGCCGCAGCAGCAATGTCTTTCTGCGCAACGGGGCCCGCCTCTATCTCGACGTGGGATCGCATCCGGAATACGCGACACCCGAATGTGACAACGTGATCGAACTCGTCACCCACGACAAGGCGGGCGAGCGCATTCTCGAAGGACTCCTGGTGGACGCCGAACGACGCCTGCACGAGGAGGGAATCGCGGGCGACGTCTACCTCTTCAAGAACAACACCGACTCCGCGGGAAACTCCTACGGCTGCCACGAGAACTATCTCGTCGCACGGCACGGGGAGTTCTCCAGGCTCGCGGACATCCTCATCCCGTTCCTGGTGACCAGGCAGTTGCTCTGCGGCGCCGGCAAGGTGCTGCAGACGCCGCGCGGCGCCGTGTACTGCGTCAGCCAGCGCGCCGAGCACATCTGGGAGGGTGTCTCCTCGGCGACGACCCGTTCCCGCCCGATCATCAACACCCGCGACGAACCGCACGCCGACGCCGAGCGCTACCGGCGCCTGCACGTCATCGTGGGCGACTCCAACATGTCCGAGACGACCATGCTGCTCAAGGTCGGCGCCACCGACCTGGTGCTGCGCATGATCGAGGCGGGGACGGTGATGCGCGACCTCACCCTGGAGAACCCGATCCGGGCGATCCGCGAGGTCAGCCACGACATCACCGGGCGCCGCAAGGTGCGCCTGGCCAGCGGCCGCGAGGCCTCCGCGCTGGAGGTGCAGCGGGAGTACTACGAGAAGGCCGTGGACTTCTGCGAGCGCCGCGGCATCCGCACCGGCACCGTCGAGCGCGTGCTCGAACTGTGGGGGCGCACGCTGGACGCGATCGAGACCGAGGACCTCGACCGCATCGACACCGAGATCGACTGGGTCATGAAGTACAAGCTCCTGGAGCGGTACCGGGCCAAGCACAACATGACCATGTCCCACCCGCGGGTCGCCCAGATAGACCTCGCCTACCACGACATCCACCGGCGTCGTGGCCTGTACTACCTGCTCGAGAAGAAGGGCCAGGCGGCCCGGGTCGCCAACGACTTGAAGATCTTCGAGGGCAAGTCCGTTCCGCCGCAGACCACTCGGGCCCGGCTGCGCGGCGACTTCATCCGGCGCGCACAGGAGCAGCGCCGGGACTTCACCGTCGACTGGGTCCACCTGAAGCTCAACGACCAGGCCCAGCGCACGGTGTTGTGCAAGGACCCGTTCCGTTCGGTGGACGACCGGGTGGAGAAGCTGATCGCCGGGATGTGACCCGGACCGGGTGAGGAGCGTTCCGTGCCCGAGCGGGCCCGGAACGCCACACGGGCACCGTACGTTACCCGTACGGTGCCCTTCTCACGCCGTAGAGTTGCGCGCACGCCATCAAGCAGGACCGACCACACCGATACGAGGCCCCCACCGTGCGCCGACGCTCACTCCTCATCGCCGTTCCCGCCGGACTGGTCACACTCGCCGCATGCGGTGACGAAGACTCCGGTTCGAGCAAGGCCAGCGACAGCGCGACGCCCAAGGCGTCGGCCACGTCCGCACCGCCGTCCCCGAAGATCGTCGACGGGCCGCTGCCGGCGATCACGGCGGGCACGAAGTTCGGTGAGAAGCCGACGGTGGCCAAGGGCAGCGGCGAGCCCTCCAAGGACCTCGCGGTGAAGACGGTCATCGCCGGCGGCGGCAAGGCCGTCGCCGAGAACGACTTCCTGGTGGCGAACTACCTGGGCCAGATCTGGGACACCGCGAAGGTCTTCGACAACTCCTGGGACCGCAAGACGCCCATCGTCATCCAGCTCTCCCAGGGCAGCATCATCGACGGCTGGCGCTACGCGCTCACCGGCAAGAAGACCGGCAGCCGCGTCGAGTTCTCCGTCCCGCCCGCCTACGGGTACGGCGAGCAGGGCAACGAGCAGGGCGGCATCAAGGGCACCGACACCCTGGTCTTCGTGGTCGACGTGCAGGACACCTTCAACGCCAAGAGCTCCGCCAAGGGCAAGGACGTCCCGCAGGACGACGCGGCACTGCCCAAGGTCGGCACCAACACCGACGGCGCGGCCCCCTCCATCGAGGTGCCCGACACCGACCCGCCGAAGAAGCTCGTGTCGAACTACGTCATCGAGGGCGACGGCCCCGAGGTCGGCGCGCAGGACACCGTGCTCGTCCAGTACAAGGGCGTCGTGTGGAACGGCGGCAAGGAGTTCGACTCGACGTACAGCCGGAAGCAGCTCACGTCCTTCTCGCTCCAGCAGGTCGTCAAGGGCTGGTCGCAGGGTCTGACCGGCAAGAAGGTCGGCAGCCGCGTCCTCATCGTGATCCCGCCGGACCTCGGCTACGGCGACAACCCGCCCGAGGGAAGCGGCATCGACAAGGGCGCCACGCTGGTGTTCTCCGTCGACCTCCTGGCGAAGATGTGACCCCTCGGGGATGTAAGACTTGGCCCGTTGCCTTTCCGACAAGCAGGAGCTGAACACGTGAGCATCGACAAGCCCGAGATCGACTTCCCCGGCGGCGAGCCCCCGGCGGATCTCGAGATCAAGGACATCTGGGAGGGCGACGGCGCCGAGGCGCAGGCGGGCCAGACCGTCACCGTCCACTACGTGGGTGTCGCCTTCAGCACGGGCGAGGAGTTCGACGCGAGCTGGAACCGCGGTACGCCGTTCCGCTTCCCCCTCGGTGGCGGCCGCGTCATCAAGGGCTGGGACCTGGGTGTGCAGGGCATGAAGGTCGGCGGCCGCCGCCAGCTCACCATCCCCGCCCACCTCGCCTACGGCAACCAGAGCCCGACCCCGGCGATCCAGCCCGGCGAGACGCTGATCTTCGTGGTCGATCTCCTCGGAGTCTGATCGAAGTCCGATCGGAGCCGGTCACCTGGGGTCCATGCCTGTCCGGGCATGGGCCCTCGGCTTTTGCCGCGCCACCGCGGGGCGGTACGGTCATCCGTCGTAAGCACCATAGGGAGAAGGGCGTCGATGGCCATTGCCAAGGCCGAGCGGCTGATGAACCTGGCGCTGTGTCTGCTCGGGACGCGGCGGCCACTCAGCAAGCGCGAGCTGCGCGACTCCATCGAGGCCTACCTCGAGGCGGGCTCCGACGACTCCTTCAACCGCATGTTCGAGCGGGACAAGGACGACCTGCGGGAATTGGGCCTGGTCATCGAGACCGTCGAGAACCTCGACGGCGAGATCGGTTACCTGGCCCGCCGCGACAGCAACCGCCTGCCGCCCATCACGCTCGACGCCGAGGAGGCCGCCGCCCTCGGGCTCGCCGCCAAGGTCTGGCAGCAGGCCAGGCTCGCCGGCGCGGCCAGCGGCGCGCTGCAGAAGCTGCGCGCGGCAGGGCTGCCCGAGGACGTCGACCCCTACGAGGCGCACGGCGCGCTGGAGCCGCGCATCCCCGTGCACGAGGCCGCCTTCGAGCCGCTGATGCTGGCCTGCCGCGACCGCCGCCCGGTCCTCTTCGACTACCGCAAGGCCAACGCCGCCCAGCCCGAGCCCCGGCACGTCGAGCCGTGGGCGCTGGAATGCTGGCGCGGCCACTGGTACCTGGCCGGATTCGACCGCGACCGCGGCGCCGAGCGCGTCTTCCGGCTGTCGCGGATCACCGGCAAGGTGCGCTCGCGCGGCGCGCGGTTCACCGCACCCGTGCCCGACGTCGTCACCGTGCGTGAGACGGTGGCGAGCTGGGCGGGGGAGACCGCCGACCGCTCCGCGCTGATCCGGCTGCGCACGGGCGCGGGCTACCCCCTTCGGGCGAAGGCCACCGCCGTACGGGAACTCGGTGACGGCTGGGACGAGTTGGAGATTCCGTACGGGCACGGCCTGGACGCCTGGCTGGTCGAGTTCGGGCCGGACGTGGTGGTCCTGGAGCCCGCGGAGCTGCGTGCGGACGTGGTGGACCGGCTGCGCGCCGTGGCCAAGGGCTGAGGGGGAACGGACAACACAGTGGCAGGCAAACCGGTCAGGCCCGTGAACGCCATCGACCAGACCCGACGGATGCTGTCCTTGGTGACCTATCTGCGCGAGCGTCCCGGCGCCCGCGTGGAGGACGTCGCCCGCGCCTTCGGCATCACCGAGGACGAGCTGGTCTCCGACCTCGACGTGCTGCCCATGTGCGGCACCAGCTTCCGCGGCGGTGACCTGCTCGACATCGACACCGACGGCGAGCGCATCTGGTGGCACAACCCGGCGGCCCTCGGCGCGGACGCCGCGGAGCCGCTGCGGCTCGCCGCCGACGAGGCCACCGCGCTGCTCGTCGCCGCCCGCGCCGTGGCGACCCTGCCCGGACTGCGCGAGAGCGACCGGCAGGCGCTGCTGCGGGCGACCGCCAAGGTGGAGACCGCGGCCGGCGAGGCGGCCGGCGCCAGCTCGCGGCTGTCCGTCACCTTCGAGTCCGAGGGCGGTGTCTTCGCCGACGTCGACCGCGCGATCTCCGAGCGCCGGCGCCTGTGGATCCGCTACTACTCGCCGGCCCGCGACGAACTCACCGAGCGCGAGATCGACCCCATCCGGCTCGTCAGCGTCGGGCACACCTACGTGGAGGCCTGGTGCCGCCGCTCCGAGGCGCGGCGCACCTTCCGGCTCGACCGGGTCGCCGAGATCCGGATCCTGGACGAGCCCGCCGCCCCGCCGGAGGTGGAGCTGCGGGACCTGTCCGAGGCGCTGGTGCAGCCGGCCGCCGAGGATCCCGAGGTCGTCGTGGAGGTGGGCCCGGGCGGACGCTGGGTCGCCGAGTACTACCCGCACGACAGCGCCCAGGAACTGCCCGACGGCGGCCTGCGCATCACCCTGCGCACGCCCGACCCGGCGTCCCTGCGGCGGCTGGCGCTGCGGCTCGGGCGCGACGGCCGGATCGTGTCGCCGCCGGAGCTCGCCGGCAGCGCCCGGCAGGCGGCCCGCGAGGCGCTCGCGGCGTACGACGGGATCGACGCCGGCACGGAGCACGACGCGCGGCGGGCGTCGCAGGCCCCCGCGGAGCAGGACGGACCGGACGACAGGCAGGAGCGAGGACTGTGAGCGAGGCGACGGGGTCCGGAGCACCGGGCATCACGGCGGCGTCCGCTTTCGCCGGCATGAGACGTGTCTCCCCGGTCGTCTTCAAGGCCGGCTGCCCGGACTGCCGCGGCCGCTTCGAACTCGCCGCCGGGGCCCTGCGCCTGGCCATCGGCGCCACGAGCCGCACCACGTTCTACTCGTTCACCTGCCCCGGCTGCGGATGCACCGTCCGCAAGCCCGCGGGGGACCGCATCGTGGAACTGCTCACAGACGGCGGGGTCAGGACGCTGAGGCTGCACTCCGCCGGCTGACCTTCGGTTGGGACCCGCGCGGCCCGACGGTCTAGGCTCGCCCTCATGTTCTGGCCGATGTTCGCGGTTGCCGTGGGTTTCCTGGGTCTCGCCGTCCTCGCGGTGTTCGCCGTGCGGGTGTTCGTGGAGGCGCAGCGGCTGGGCCGGCAGGTGTCGGACTCGGCGAGCCGCATCAACCGCGCCGCCGCCGACCTGGAACGCGCCGCCGAGAGCGCCGCCCGCTCCGTGGACGCGCTGTGAGCCCGCGGGCGTGAGCGGGCCGGCGGCCGTTCCCGGCGGTTTCGCCCTGTCACCGGGCGGGGCCCGCCAGGTACGCTGCTGACCGCGATCCGGAAAACGAGGCCCGGACGCGGACGGGAGTACGCACGGGGATTGCCTGACGTTCACCCCCGAGCGTTACGATCGCTGCACGACACGATCGGTCGGACGCCTGTCCGACGGGTCGGACAGCACCCACCCAGCCGCCTCGGTGAGAAGGTAAAGCTTATGTTCGGAAGGCTCGGCGCCCCCGAGATCATTCTCATCCTCGTCGTCATCGTCCTTCTGTTCGGCGCGAAGAAGCTTCCGGACATGGCGCGCTCGCTCGGCAAGTCCGCGCGCATCCTCAAGAGCGAGGCCAAGGCGATGAAGGACGAGAACAAGTCCGCCGCCCCCGCCGATCCTCCGAACCCCGAGCAGGCCGCGACGCAGCGCACCATCCAGGCCGCCCCCGGTGACGTGACCAGTTCCCGCCCGGTCACGGAGCCGACGGACACCACCAAGCGCTGACGCAGGGCCGGTGAGGACCGGTCCGCCGCACGAGATGAGGACGTGGGTTGCTCAAGTCTGCCCGCAAGAAAGAGAAGGATCCCGAGGGGCGGATGCCCCTCGTGGAGCATCTGCGTGAGCTGCGCAACCGGCTGGCGAAAGGCATGCTGGCGATCACGGTCGTGACCGTGGCGGCCGTCTTCTACAGCCAGCAGCTCATGACCTTCCTCATGGACCCCGTCCCGCGCTGTACCGACGGTCTGGGGGAGTCCACCGGCGGTGCCTGCGCCGTCATCGCCTACACCGACCTGCTGTCCCCCTTCACCACCACGGTGAAGGTGTGTCTGATGGCGGGCATCGTCCTTTCCAGCCCGGTCTGGCTGTACCAGCTCTGGGCGTTCGTGGCGCCGGGCCTGCACAAGCACGAGCGGAAGTACACGTACTGGTTCGTGGCGGCGGCCGTACCCCTCTTCCTCGGCGGTGCCTGGCTCGCGTACACGATCATGCCCATCAGCATGCGGGTGCTGCTGGGGATCACGCCCGACGGTTCGGCGAACATCCTGCCCATGGACAAGATCCTGGACTTCATCGTCCGGATGATCCTGATCTTCGGCGGCGCCTTCGAACTGCCCCTGGTGCTGGTGATGCTCAACCTCGCCGGTGCCGTCACCGGCCGCAGGATGGCCGGCTGGTGGCGCGGGGTCGTGATGGGCGTCTTCGTCTTCGGCGCCGTGGCCACCCCCACCACCGACCCCGTCGGCATGATCGCGCTCGCCGGGCCGATCGTCGTCCTGTACTTCATGGCGGTCGGATTCGCCCTGCTCAACGACAAGCGGCGCCGTCGCGCCGACCAGGACGCCGAGCTCGGCGACGACGAGGCCTCGCAGCTCGACCTCACGCCGGAGCCGGTGGACGAGATCGAACCCGTGACCGCGTCGCGGGCCCTGCCCCAGCAGGCGAGCGGGGGCGCCGACGGTACCCCCTCGACCCGGTACAACGGCTACGACGACGTGACCTGACCCGAGACCTCGGCCGCGAGGCGGCGGCACGCGCGAGGGGCCGGACGGAAGAACCGTCCGGCCCCTCGGCGTGTCCGCCCCCGCCGGTGCCCGCACGTGCCTGATCGGGTCCGGCCCCATAAAGATCGTCCTGTTGTCAGTGCGGGCCGGTACGCTCGAAAGCACGATGACAGAGGATCTCTCACCGGCCGAGCGGTACGCGGCAGCCCGTCAGCGCGCTGCCGAGCAGGCCACCGCTCTCGCGTCCTTCCGCGAGATGTACGACTTCGGCCTCGACCCCTTCCAGATCGAGGCCTGCCAGGCACTCGAGGCCGGCAAGGGCGTGCTGGTGGCCGCCCCCACCGGTTCGGGCAAGACGATCGTCGGCGAGTTCGCCGTCCACCTCGCCCTCCAGCAGGGCAAGAAGTGCTTCTACACGACGCCCATCAAGGCGCTGTCCAACCAGAAGTACACCGACCTGTGCCGCCGCTACGGCGCGGACCGGGTGGGCCTGCTCACCGGCGACAACAGCGTGAATTCCGACGCCCCCGTGGTCGTGATGACCACCGAGGTCCTGCGGAACATGCTGTACGCGGGCTCGCAGACCCTGCTCGGCCTCGGCCACGTGGTCATGGACGAGGTGCACTACCTCTCCGACCGCTTCCGCGGCGCCGTGTGGGAGGAAGTGATCATCCACCTCCCCGAGTCGGTGACCCTGGTGTCGCTCTCGGCGACCGTGTCGAACGCCGAGGAGTTCGGTGACTGGCTGGACACGGTGCGCGGCGACACCGAGGTGATCGTCGCCGAGCACCGCCCCGTGCCGCTGTTCCAGCACGTGCTGGCCGGTCGCAGGATGTACGACCTGTTCGAGGAGGGCGAGGGCGGGAAGAGGGCCGTCAACCCCGACCTCATGCGCATGGCGCGCATGGAGGCGACCCGTCCCTCGTTCCAGGACCGCCGCCGCGGCCGGCACATGCGCGAGGCGGACCGGGAGCGCGAGCGCAGACAGCGCTCCCGCATCTGGACGCCCGGCCGCCCCGAGGTCATCGAGCGGCTCGACGCCGAGGGCCTGCTGCCCGCGATCACCTTCATCTTCAGCCGCGCCGGCTGCGAGTCCGCCGTGCAGCAGTGCCTGTACGCAGGGCTGCGGCTCAACGACGACGAGGCGCGGGAGAAGGTGCGTGCCCTCGTGGAGGAGCGCACCGCCTCCATCCCGGCCGAGGACCTGCACGTCCTCGGCTACTACGAGTGGCTGGAGGGCCTGGAGCGGGGCATCGCCGCCCACCACGCGGGCATGCTGCCGACCTTCAAGGAGGTCGTCGAGGAGCTGTTCGTGCGCGGCCTGGTCAAGGCCGTCTTCGCCACCGAGACCCTCGCCCTCGGCATCAACATGCCCGCCCGCTCGGTCGTGCTGGAGAAGCTCGTCAAGTGGAACGGCGAGCAGCACGCCGACATCACCCCCGGCGAGTACACCCAGCTCACCGGCCGGGCCGGGCGGCGCGGCATCGATGTCGAGGGCCACGCCGTGGTGCTGTGGCAGCGCGGCATGAGCCCCGAGCACCTCGCGGGCCTCGCCGGCACGCGCACGTATCCGCTGCGCTCCAGCTTCAAGCCGTCGTACAACATGGCGGTCAACCTGGTCGAGCAGTTCGGCCGGCACCGGTCGCGGGAGCTGCTGGAGACGTCCTTCGCACAGTTCCAGGCCGACAAGTCGGTCGTCGGGATCTCCCGGCAGGTGCAGCGCAACGAGGAGGGCCTGGAGGGCTACAAGGCCTCCATGACCTGCCACCTCGGCGACTTCGAGGAGTACGCGCGGCTGCGCCGCGAGCTGAAGGACCGTGAGACCGAGCTGGCCCGGCAGGGCGTCGCCCAGCGGCGTGCCGAGGCCGCCGTCGCGCTGGAGAGACTGAAGCCCGGTGACGTCATCCACGTGCCCACCGGCAAGTACGCGGGCCTCGCCCTGGTGCTGGACCCCGGCCTGCCCGCGGGGCGGTCCAACGGGCACCGGGGCTTCGAGCACCAGGACGGTCCGCGTCCGCTGGTGCTGACCGCCGAACGGCAGGTCAAGCGGCTCGCGTCGATGGACTTCCCGGTGCCGGTCGAGGCGCTGGAGCGGATGCGCATCCCGAAGTCGTTCAACCCGCGCTCGCCCCAGTCCCGCCGGGACCTCGCCTCCGCGCTGCGCACCAAGGCCGGGCACATCCCGCCGGAGCGGGCCCGCAAGAAGCGTTCCCCGGCCGCCGACGACCGGGAGATCGCCCGGCTGCGCAAGGCACTTCGCGCCCACCCCTGCCACGGTTGCGACGAGCGCGAGGACCACGCCCGCTGGGCCGAGCGCTATCACCGGCTGCTGCGCGACACCTCGCAGCTCGAGCGCCGTATCGAGGGCCGGACGAACACCATCGCCCGCACCTTCGACCGGATCGTCGCGCTGCTGACCGAGATGGACTACCTGCGCGGCGACGAGGTCACCGAGCACGGCAAGCGCCTCGCCCGGCTCTACGGCGAACTCGACCTGCTCGCCAGCGAGTGCCTTCGCGAGGGTGTCTGGGAGGGCCTGGCGCCCGCCGAACTGGCCGCCTGCGTCTCGGCGCTGGTCTTCGAGTCGCGGGTCGCCGACGACGCGATGGCGCCGAAGCTGCCCTCGGGCAAGGTGAAGGCCGCGCTCGGCGAGACCGTGCGCATCTGGGGACGGCTGGACGCCCTGGAGGAGGAGTTCCGGATCAGGCAGACCGAGGGCGTCGGCCAGCGCGAGCCCGACCTCGGCTTCGCCTGGGCCGCGTACGAGTGGGCGTCCGGCAAGGGCCTCGACGAGGTGCTGCGCGAGGCGGAGATGCCGGCCGGAGACTTCGTGCGCTGGTGCAAGCAGGTCATCGACGTCCTCGGCCAGATCGCGGCCGCCGCGCCCGTCGACGGCTCGACGGTCCCGAAGAACGCGCGCAAGGCGGTCGAAGGGCTGCTGCGCGGAGTGGTCGCCTACTCCTCCGTGGGCTGACCGGCACCTCACCACCGGCCCGGCCGTGCCCGTTCCGTCCCTCACGGGAGGCGGAGCGGGCACGGCCGGGCCTTCGTGCGTCGACGCCCGGCGGCGCGGGCCGCGCACCGTGCGCCGCCGGTGGCGCGCTACCGACCGCCGGACCACTCCTCGTACGCCGTCCACGCCGTGAGCGACCGGCCGCTGCGGAACCGGTGCTCGCGCCCCGTGAGCGGATCGGTGAACGCCAGTCGGCGCGCGAGCAGTTGCAGCGGGCGGCGGAAGTCGCCGGGCGGCACGGGCGCGGTCACCTCCGGGTAGAGCGGATCGCCGAGGATGGGCACGCCCAGCGCGTTCATGTGCACGCGGAGCTGGTGGGTCTGCCCGGTGGCCGGCACCAGCAGGTACCGCCCCAGCGCCGGTTTGCCGGCGGCACACGGACGGTGCCCGGCCAGCTCGACGCGGCTCACGGCGTTCGGCTCCCCCTCGACCTCCCGGGCCGCGAGCACGCCGCGTTCCTTCACGATCCGGCTGCGGACGGTCCGGGGCTCGGCGAGCGCGGGATCGAAGGGCGCGACCGCCTCGTACTCCTTGCGCACCCGCCGGTCGCGGAACAGCGTCTGGTAGGCGCCGCGCTCCTCGGGGCGCACCGTGAACAGCACCAGTCCGGCGGTGAGCCGGTCCAGGCGGTGCGCGGCGCCGAGCGTCGGGATGCCCAGCTCGCGGCGGAGCCGGGCGAGCGCGGTCTCGGTGACATGACCGCCGCGCGGGGTGGTGGCCAGGAAGTGCGGCTTGTCGGCGACGACGATGTGCTCGTCGCGGTACACGACGTCCACCGGGAAGGGGACCGGTACCTCGGGCGGCGGTTCGCGGTGGAACCACACGTACATCCCGGGCTCGTACGGCGCCTCGGCGGTCACGGCCCGGCCGTCGGCCCCGACGATCAGGCCGGCGTCGAACATGCCCTCGACGGTTCCGGCGCCCGCGCCGGACAGCCGTTCCACCAGGTGCTCGCGGACCGTGGCCCACGATCCGCCGGCCGGCAGCCGTACCCGCACCGGGTCCACCCCGTGGCGCTGGGGGAGGGGTGCGGGCGGTGGCGGCGTACGGCGTCTCATCGGATGCCAGCGTACGAGGCGGGCCCCGGCCGCGGAAAACGGGTGGTCCGCGCATCGGCGGCGTGGGCAGGATGCCGCTCATGCCCTATCTGACGAGCCCCGTCCTCCCGCCCGGCACCCTCTCCCGCGGTCCGCAGCCCGTGATCCCGACGGGTGACGGGCTGGTGCTGCGCCCGTGGCGCACCGGGGACGCGCCCGCCGTCCACGCGGCCTTCCAGGACCCGGTGATGCACCAGTGGCACATCCGCGCGGCCGACTCCGAGGAGGAGGTGCGCGGCTGGATCGCCGAGTGGCAGCGGGCCTGGGAGCGGGAGCGCGGCCCGCAGTGGGCGGTCGCCGACGCGGCGACGGACCGGCTCCTCGGCCGGGTGGCGCTGCGCGAGGTGGAGCTGGGCGACGGGGTCGCCGAGGTCGCCTACTGGACCACGGCGGCGGCCCGCGGCCAGGGCGTCGCCACGCGCGCCACGAGCACCCTCGCCCGCTGGGCCCTGGACGAGATCGGCTTCCAGCGGCTGGAACTGCTGCACTCCGTGGCCAACGAGGCGTCGTGCCGCGTCGCGCGCAAGAGCGGGTTCGCCCTGGAGGGCACCAAGCGGCGGGCCCTCATGCATCCCGACGGCTGGCACGACATGCACCTGCACGCACGCGTCCACGGCGACTGAGGCGGACGGACGGCACGGGCCCGCGCGGCACGCGGGCCGGGGGCCTTCCCTCCGCGCGGCCGACGGCGGCGACCGCCCCCAGGCCGTGCTGTCGCCGCCCCTAGGCGGCCGGCGCGCCCTCCTGCTCCGCCTCGATGCGGGCGTTCCACTCCCGCTTGGACGCCTGCCAGCCGTCCTCGTTGTGGCCGAGCCGCCAGTAACCGGAGATGGACAGGTGCTCGCGGGGGATCTCCCGCTCGACCCGCAGGAGCCTGCGCAGCTCCTTCACGCAGCCCGCCTCGCCGTGCACGAAGGCGTGCACCCGGCCCTCGGGGAAGTCCAGGCCGCGTACGGCCTCCACGAGGGCCCGGCCCGCGGGACGGCCGCCGCGGTGCAGCCAGACGACCTCGACGTCCGAGTCGATCTTCTGCTCCTCCTCGGGCCCCGCGACCTCGACGAAGGCGTAGGCGCGGGCGCCGTCGGGCAGCGCCTCCAGGGACCGGGCGATGGCGGGCAGCGCGCTCTCGTCACCGGCGAGCAGGTGCCAGTCGGCGGTGGGATCGGGGGCGTAGGCGCCGCCGGGCCCCATGAAGCGGACGGTCTCGCCCGGCCGGACGCGTCGCGCCCAGGGCCCGGCGAGCCCCTCGTCGCCGTGGAGCACGAAGTCCAGGGTCATCTCGCCGTGCTCGGGGTCCCACTGGCGCACCGTGTAGGTCCGGGTCACCGGCCACTGCCCGCGCGGGAACTCCTCGCGGATCCGCTCCAGGTCGAAGGGCTCGGGGTAGGACACGCCCTCGGCGGGGAACAGCAGCTTCACATAGTGGTCGGTGCAGGTGTCCGCGGCGAGCGCGGAGACTTCCTCCCCGCCGAGCACCACGCGCTGCATGTGCGGGGTCAGCCGCTCGGTGCGGACCACCTGCGCGGTGTGCGGTGTGCGCGGCCTGCGGCCCGGACGCTCTGCCATGACGGCCTCCCAGATCCCCGAGTTAGGTTCACCTAAGTTAGCATCCCCGCCCCCGCCGGGGCCCCGTGCCCCACAGCTCCACCGGGCCGCCGGGCGCACCTTACGGCTTCCCCTCGCCGCGAGGCTGATTCCGTGCGCGGGCACGGCCTGCCCGGGCCCGGCGGGCTCAGGCGGCGAGCGTGGTGAGCGTGGTGAGCAGCCGCTCCAGGGATCCGCCCAGCCCCCAGCGGGCCGCCAGCTCCCCGAGGGCCGCGGGGTCGCGCGGGGCGTGGGGCAGGGCGGTGGGGACGTCCGGCAGCGGGACGTCGTCGGCGACCCGGACGACCTTCGGGGCGACCGCGAGATACGGCCGGGCCTCGGTCAGCCGCTTGCGCTGCGAGGGGGTGAGCTTCGCCGCCGGGTCGTCCACCGCCGCCAGGATCCCCGCGAGGTTCCCGAACTCGGCGAGCAGCTTGGCGGCCGTCTTCTCGCCGATGCCGGCCACGCCCGGCAGGCCGTCGCTCGGGTCGCCGCGCAGCAGCGCCAGATCGGCGTAGCCGCGGCCGTCGACGCCGTACTTCTCGCGCAGCACCGCCTCGTCGGTGAGCTGGAGCGTGCCGACGCCCTTGAGGGGATAGAGCACGCGCACACCACGGGCGTCGTCGACGAGCTGGTAGAGGTCCCGGTCGCCCGTGACGATGTCGACCGGGCCCTCTGCCCGCGCCGTGTACGTGCCGATCACGTCGTCCGCCTCGTACGCGGCCACGCCGACGCGGGCGATGCCGAGCGCGTCGAGGACGGCCTCGATGACCGGGACCTGCGGGGAGAGCGTGTCGGGCACCTCCTCCTCGTCCGGGCCGGCCGGGCGTTCCTCGGCGACGCGGTGCGCCTTGTACGAGGGGATCAGCTCCACCCGCCAGTGCGGCCGCCAGTCGGCGTCCATGCAGGCGACCAGGTGGTCGGGGCGGTGGTCCTTCACGAGGCGGTCGATGAAGTCGAGCAGTCCGCGCACGGCGTTCACGGGCGTCCCGTCGGGGGCCTTCACCGAGTCGGGCACGCCGAAGTAGGCGCGGAAGTAGAGGGAGGCGGTGTCGAGGAGCATCAGTCGTCCGGTCACGCCACGCATCATGCCGCAGGGCATGTGGGTGAGCGGTGGAAGGTGTGTGAACTGGGTCACTCATGTGTTTGGGTCGGGGCGATCAGGGCAGGCGCGCTCCCGGGTCGAAGCTGGTTGATGCATTCAACTGTTAGCCGGCCTTCGCACCCTGTCCCTGCCCCCGATCCAAGAGGTAAGCGTGTCAGCGAGGCTAGAGGCCGAGCACCTGTACAAGGTGTTCGGGAGAAAACCGGACCAGGCGGTCGAACGACTGCGCAAGGGAGCCGACCGGGAGGAGCTGCGCGCCGACGGCACCACCGCCGCCGTCATCGACGCGTCCTTCACCGTGGAGCCCGGCGAGATCTTCGTGGTCATGGGACTGTCCGGGTCCGGGAAGTCCACGCTGCTGCGCATGCTCAACGGTCTGCTGGAGCCGACCGCCGGGCACGTCCGCTTCGGCGGGCAGGACCTGACCGAACTCGGTGACCGGGGCCTGCGCGAGGTCCGCTCGCGGAAGATCAGCATGGTCTTCCAGCACTTCGCGCTCTTCCCGCACCGCAGCGTCCGCGACAACGCCGCCTACGGCCTGGAAGTGCAGGGCGTGCCCCGCGCCGAGCGCGAACGCCGCGCCGACGAGGCGCTCGCCCTGTGCGGCCTGGCCGGGTGGGAGAAGTCGTGGCCGGACGAGCTGTCCGGCGGTATGCAGCAGCGTGTCGGCCTGGCCCGCGCACTCGCCACCGACGCCGACCTGCTGCTGATGGACGAGTCGTTCAGCGCCCTCGACCCGCTGATCCGCCGCGACATGCAGGACCAGCTCCTGGAACTGCAGAAGACCCTGAAGAAGACCATCGTCTTCATCACCCACGACCTCAACGAGGCCATGCGCCTCGGCGACCGCATAGCCGTCATGCGCGACGGCCGCATCGTGCAGACCGGCACCGCGCAGGACATCCTCATGCGTCCCGCCAACGACTACGTCGCCTCCTTCACCCAGGACGTCGACCGCTCCCGCGTGCTCACCGCCGGCTCCGTCATGGAGACCGAGCTGAACGGCGACGAGGCCGACTGCGACTGCGAGACGGCCACGCCCGACACTCCCTTCACCGAGCTGTGCGCGATCAGCACTCGGGTGTCCCACCCCGTGGCGGTCCTGGACGCCGACCGCCGGCTCGTCGGCGTCGTCCCGGCCCGGCGCCTCGTCGGCTTCATGGGCGAGGACCGGAGCGCGGCCGACGGCGGCGACGCGCCGAGCGGGCACGGGCCGAAGAAGGTGATGTCCCGTGCCTAGGATCCCGCTCGGCGACTGGGTCAACGACACCGTCGACTGGCTGCTCGAACACGTCGCGTGGCTCTTCGACTTCTTCAAGACGGTCTTCACGGGCACCTACGACGGCATCAACGCCGTCCTCCAGGCGCCCGAACCGCTGCTGCTGGCCGGCATCTTCGCGGTCGTCGCCTTCTGGCTGCGCGGCACGGTCGCCGGTGTTCTCACCTTCCTCGGATTCGCGTTCATCGTCTCCATGGATCTGTGGGAGAACGCGATGATCACCCTGGCGCTCGTCCTGGTCGCCACGATCATCGCCCTGGTGATCTCGGTGCCCGTCGGCATCTGGGCGGCCCGCTCCGACCGCGTCAGCGGCGTCGTGCGGCCCGTGCTGGACTTCATGCAGACGCTGCCCGCGATGATCTACCTCATCCCGGCGATCCTGTTCTTCGGTACCGGAGCCTCCGCGGGCATCGTCGCCACCCTGATCTTCGCGCTCGCCCCGGGCGTGCGCATGACCGAGCTGGGCATCCGGCAGGTCGACAAGGAACTGGTCGAGGCCGCCGAGGCCTTCGGCACCACGCCCCGCAACACCCTGCTGCGCGTCCAGCTCCCGCTGGCCCTGCCGACCGTGATGGCCGGCGTCAACCAGGTCATCATGCTCGGACTGTCCATGGCCGCGATCGCCGGCATGGTCGGCACCGGCGGCCTCGGCGGCGACGTCAACGAGGCCATCGGCCAGCTCAACGTGGGCCTCGGCTCCGAGGCCGGCGTCGCCATCGTCATCCTGGCGATCTACCTGGACCGCATGACCAGCGCCCTGGGCACCCAGGTCTCCCCGCTCGGCCGCCGCGCCGCCGCCAAGGCCCGCAGCATGCAGGGCCTCAAGATCTGGTCCTACCGGCCGCACCCCAAGGTCGCCGCCGTCGGCGTGGTGATCCTCGCGCTGGTGGCCGGCGGCATGGGCGTCTTCGGCGGCGGCAGCGGCAGTGCCCCCGCCGTGGCCGCCGACAAGAACGTCGGCCAGGGCAAGAAGGTCAGCATCGGCTACATCCCCTGGGACGAGGGCGTCGCCTCCACCTTCCTGTGGAAGGAGATCCTGGAGCAGCGCGGCTACCAGGTCGAGGCCAAGCAGTTCGAGGCCGGACCGCTGTACACCTCCCTCGCCCAGGGCAGCATCGACTTCCAGACCGACGCCTGGCTGCCGACGACGCACGAGCAGTACTGGAAGAAGTACGGCAAGCAGCTCGACGACCTCGGCGCCTGGTACGACCAGACGTCCCTGGAGCTGTCCGTCCCGGCGTACATGAAGGGCATCGACTCCCTCGAGGACCTCAAGGGCAAGGCGGACCTCTTCGGCGGCAAGATCACCGGCATCGAGTCCAGCGCCGGCGAGATGGCCCTGCTCAAGAGCAAGGTCCTCAAGGAGTACGGCCTGGACAAGGAGTACAAGGTCGTCGACAGCTCCACCCCGGCGATGCTCGCCGAGCTGAAGCGCGCCTACGCCAAGCAGGAGCCGATCGTCACCACGCTCTGGTCCCCGCACTGGGCGTACAACGACTACGACCTGAAGAAGCTCAAGGACCCGAAGGGCGCCTGGGGCAAGGGCGACGGCGTGCACACGCTGTCCCGCAAGGGCTTCGCGGACGACAACCCGGTCGTCGCCAAGTGGCTGAAGAACTTCTCGATGACCGAGAAGCAGCTCACCAGCCTCGAGGCCGAGATCAACAAGGCCGGCAAGGGCGGCCAGCAGGACGCCGTCCGCGCCTGGCTGAAGAGCAACCCCGGCGTCGTCGACAAGCTGGCCCCGGTCGAGGGCGGCTCGGGTTCCGGCGCCACCCCGGCCGAGGCCAAGCGCCCGGTGGACGTCGCCTGGTTCCCGTGGGACGAGGACATCGCCGTCACCTACCTGTGGAAGAACGTCCTGGAGCGGCGCGGCTACAAGCTGAACCTCAAGCAGATGGACGTCGGCCCGGTCTACACCGGACTGGCCGCCGGCGACCTCGACCTCAACTTCGACGCGTGGCTGCCGCACGCCCAGAAGAACTACTGGGAGCGCAACAAGGACAAGCTGAACGACCTGGGCACCTGGTACGAGCCGACCTCGCTGGAGATCGCCGTCCCCTCGTACGTGAAGGACGTCAAGTCCCTCGCGGACCTCAAGGGCAAGTCCGACCTCTTCAAGGGCCGGATCATCGGCATCGAGCCCGGCACCGGCGAGATGCAGCTCCTCAAGAAGGAGGTCCTGCCCGGCTACGGCCTGGAGGACGAGTACAAGGTCGTCGACGGCTCCACCCCGGCCATGCTGGCCGAGCTGAAGCGGGCCTACGCAAAGCACGAGCCGGTCGCGGTCGTCCTGTGGTCGCCGCACTGGGCGTACAGCGAGTACGAGCTGACCAAGCTGGCGGACCCCGAGAAGGCCTTCGGCGAGGGCAACACGATCCGCACCATCTCCAGCAAGGCGTTCCCGGACCAGTACCCGCAGCTCACCGAGTGGATCAAGAACTTCCGGATGAGCGAGGACGAGCTCGGCAGCCTGGAGGCCGAGATCAAGAACCGCGGCCAGGGACACGAGGAAGAGGCCGTCGCGGCCTGGCTGAAGGAACACCCGGACATGGTCGAGCGGATGACCCCGCGGTAGTACGGCCGTCCGTACCGCGGTGGTACGGATTTTCGTACCGGACGTCCCCGAGGGGTGGGTCCGCGCTCCGAGCGAGCGCGGGACCCACCCCTCGGGTCTTTCCCCGCCCGCGGCACGGTTAGGATCCGGACAATCACGGAGCGCCATGCGACCGCCCGAGCCCTGCGGCGAGGCGGTGCGGACCGGCGGGAACACGCGGAGCCGCGTGTGCCTTGAACCGGTAGGACGTCCGCCACCGAGGGCGGACCGTCCGTCGCGTGGCGAGAACCGTGAGGTCGCGGCCACAGTGCCGGGACACCGATGTGACGGCCGCATGAAACGGTTCGCCGAACATGCGTAGGGTGCAGAGAAGTCCTCGACGAGGACGGAGCGCCCGGTCGCGGGCACGGCACGACGACGGGCGAAGGAGGGAGCCGGAGCGATGGGCGACCACAAAGACCAGCAACTCCGCGTGGGCGCGGCCGTACGGCGCCGGCGCCGGAGTCTCGAGCTGACCCTCGCCGCGGTGGCCGAGCGCAGCGGCCTGTCCGTGCCCTTCCTGAGCCAGATCGAGAACGACCGCGCCCGGCCCAGCCAGAGCTCCCTGGAGAAGGTGGCCGACGCCCTGCGCACCACGGCAGTGGAACTGCTCGCCGCCGCCGACCCCGCGTGCAGCGTGGACGTCGTCCGCGCCGAGGACCCGGACCCCGAGCTCGCGCCCAAGGTGCGGTCCCTGGTGCGCGGGCACCACCAGATGCACGCCTCGGAGTTCACCGGCGACCACGACGCCGGCCGGGAACTGCAGTACCGCAACGACCAGTTGATGTTCGTCGCCGAGGGCGCCGTGGAGATCGAGGCCGAGGGCCGCGCCTACCGGCTGGGCCGCGGCGACACGCTCTACCTGACCGGCGGGGTGCGGCACCGCTGGCGGGCCACCGTGCCCGACACGCGGCTGATCGTCGTCGCCGTCGCCGAGCACATCGAGGCCGTCCGGGACCGGCCGCGCCGGTGAGGCCGCGATGAGGGTCGTCTCCCTGGTGCCGTCGCTGACGGAGTCGGTGGCCCGCACGGTCCCCGGCGCCCTCGTCGGCGCCACCGACTGGTGCACGCACCCGGCCGGCCTCGACGTCGCACGCGTCGGCGGCACCAAGAACCCGGACGTCGAGCGCGTCCTCGCCCTCGCCCCCGACCTGGTGATCGCCAACGAGGAGGAGAACCGCGCCCCCGACCTCGACGCCCTGCGCGCGGGCGGGGCGGAGGTCCTGGTCACCGAGGTGCGCACGGTCCCGCAGGCCTTCACGGAACTGGACCGGGTGCTCACGGCCTGCGGCGCGCCCGCCCGGCCCCGCTGGCTGGACGACGCCGAGAGCGCCTGGTCGGCCCCGCCGTGCGCGGAGCGCCGCGCCACGGCCGTCGTACCGGTGTGGCGGCGGCCCTGGATGGTGCTGGGCCGCGACACCTTCGCCGGCGACGTCCTCGCCCGCCTCGGCGTCGACCACCTGTACGCCTCGCACGCCGAGCGCTATCCCAAGGTGCCCGTCGGGGAACTGCGGGAGGCCCGCCCGGACCTCGTGGTGCTGCCGGACGAGCCGTACCGCTTCACCGCCGACGACGGCCCGGAGGCCTTCCCCGGCCTGTCCTGCGCCCTCGTCGACGGCCGGTCGCTCACGTGGTACGGGCCGTCGCTGGCCGAGGCGCCCCGGCTGCTCGGCGCGGCCCTGCGAGCAGCGCGCCGCTGACCAGGCCGCGGGCGGTGTTCACGGCGGCGACGGCCCAGGCGGCGACCAGCAGGGCGTACAGGGCGATGGCGAGCACGTCACAGGCGACGAGTCCGGTCCGCCGGGCCAGCGCCTCGGCACCGGTGACACAGGTGCCCACGGGGAAGGTGAACGACCACCACGTCATCGAGAAGCCCATGCCCTCCCGCCGGGCCCGCAGGACGTGCGCGGCGGCGAAGGCCAGCCACATCAGCGCGAACCCCATCACCGGCACGCCGTACAGCACGGCGAACACGGCGAAGCCCTCGGCGTACGGACCCGGGACGGCACCGGGAGCTGCGTCCGCGAACTTCCCCACGGCGGTCGTGGACTGCCCGAGCGGGCCCAGCACCAGGAACAGCGACGGGGTGAGCGCGAGCGGCAGCGGACCGCCCGTGAGCAGCCTCCCGAAGATCACCGGGAGCGTCACCAGGGTCGCGAGCAGGCTCAGCCCGAACATGGCGACGCAGGCGAGCAGGAGCGTCTGGCGGGGCTGGCCCGGCGGCAGGTGCGGGACCAGCAGCGGACCGACCGCCGCCGACACCATGGGCGCGACGAGCGGCAGCAGCCACACGGGGCTGGCCTGCCCCGGCTCGATCCGGTGCCGCACGGCCATCAGGTACGGGACGGCGACCGCCGCGGCGAGTCCGGTCAGCGTGCCGGCCGTGAACAGGACCGTGCCGAGCGCGACCGCGGCCGGCTCGCCCGTCCAGTCCCGGCCCACGGTGAGGGCGCCGCCGCCGACCGCCAGCAGGGCCATGGCCAGGCAGCCGTAGAAGGGGGCCGCCGCCGGGTCCAGCAGATGCGCGCGGGCCTGGTCCCGGTGGTGCCGCCAGTGCAGCGACCGGGCCACGAGCAGGGCCGTCAGCAGCGCGAGGGACAGCGCCCATACGGCGGTGCAGGCGGTGCGCAGACCGGGCACGTGCCAGGGGAGTCCGGCGCCCGCCGTCCCCACGACGGCGGTGCCCATGACGCACGCGTACCAGTTCGGGCCGAGATGCCGGACGGCCGGGCGGCGCCGCGCCGGGGCGGCGGTGGGGGACAGGGGCTGGGCTGCGGTGACCATGTTCCTACCGTGTCGGCGCCCGACGTCCCTGACCAGGGACCATGCCCCTATGAGGGCATAAGCTGGGGTTATGAGCGACACCGATTTCAGGAGCGGCGGGGAGGGCGTACAGGGCGAGGCGGGGCGGCATGCGGCGGGCTCGCTCGCGCACCGGGTACCGGATCTCGGCGCCATGGAGCTGCTGCTGGCGGTGGCCCGGCTGGGCAGCCTCGGCGGGGCCGCGCGCGAGCTGGGCATCAGCCAGCCGGCCGCCAGCAGCCGCATCCGCTCGATGGAACGCCGGCTGGGGGTCGCCCTGGTGGACCGCTCCCCGCGCGGCTCCCGGCTCACCGACGCCGGGGCGCTGGTCACGGACTGGGCGCGGCGGATCGTGGAGGCGGCGGAGGCGTTCGACGCGGGGGCGCAGGCGCTGCGGGACCGGCGGGACTCGCGGCTGCGGGTGGCGGCGAGCATGACCATCGCCGAGTACCTGCTGCCGGGCTGGCTCGTCGCGCTGCGCACGCAGCTCCCCGACACCGCCGTGTCCCTGCTCGCCGGGAACTCCGCGGCCGTCGCGGAGCGGCTGCTCGCCGACGAGGCCGACCTGGGGTTCGTGGAGGGCGTGAGTGTCCCCACGGGGCTGGACTCGGCCGTCATCGCCCACGACCGGCTGCTCGTCGTGGCCGCGCCGAGCCATCCGTGGGCCCGCCGGCGCCGTCCGCTGGCCGCGGAGGAACTGGCGACGACCCCGCTGATCCTGCGGGAGGAGGGCTCGGGCACCCGGCAGGTCCTGGAGGCGGCGCTGGGGGGCCTGGCCCGGCCCCTGATCGAACTGTCGTCGACCACCGCGGTGAAGGCCGCCGCCGTCGGCGGAGCCGGCCCCTCGGTCCTCAGTGAACTCGCGGTGGGCGACGAGCTGACCCTGCGGCGCCTGGTCAGCGTGCCCGTGGCCGACGTCGCCCTGACCCGCGACCTGCGAGCCGTCTGGCCGACGGGCCACCGCCCCACGGGGCCGGCCCGGCGGTTGCTGTCCCTGACACGGGGCTGACGGGCCTCCCTCCCGCCGGATGCACGGGCCGGCCCCGCCGTCGTCGGCGAGGCCGCTCGCCGTACGTTCCCGCCGGGCCGCGGGGGCGCCGTCTACGGCGTCCCGTCACCCGGCTTCGCCCGCCGCCTCCACCAGTGCGCGCATCACCCGTACGTCCTCGCCCATCTCCGGATGCCACTGCACGCCGAGGGCCCAGCCGTCGGCGGGTGGGAGCTCCACCGCCTCGATCGTGCCGTCCGCCGCGTGGGCCGAGGCGAGCAGGCCCGTGCCGAGGCGGTCCACCGCCTGGTGGTGGTACGTCGGTACGAACGTCTCCTCCGCGACGGCGGCCGCGTACCGCGTCCCCGGCACCGGTGTGACCGGGTGGCCGCCGAACACGCCCACCACCTCGGCGTGGCCCTCGATGTGCTGGACGAGCGTCCCGCCGAGGGCGACGTTCAGCAACTGCATGCCCCGGCAGACGCCCAGCAGCGGGACGCGTGCCGTGAGGGCCGCCCCGATCAGCGCCAGCTCCCACGCGTCGCGGGCCCGGGCGGGCGGGCCGGTGCGCGGGTCCGGCTCGGCCCCGTAGCGCGCCGGATCCACGTCGGGGCCGCCCGCGATCACCAGACCGTCGAGACGGGCGACGGTGGCGGCGGCGTGCTCCGGCGCGTCCGGCGGAAGCATCGCGGCCAGCCCGCCCGCCCGCTGCACGAGCCGCGGATACCCGGCCGGCAGCAGCGCCGCCTCCAGTTCCCACACGCCCCAGCGCGCCCCGGACTCCAGATACGTACTGACGCCGATCAGCGGCCTGCCCGCCATCCGACCTCCCGGTAATGGACACGTCCCATACCTTTGCCGACGAGGCCGACGGCGGGCAAGACGCTCACGCCAGGAACCCCCGCAGCAGCGCCGCCGTCCCCGCGCAGTGCTCGCGCATGATCTCCCGCGCCCCGTCCGCGTCCCCGTCGAGCACGGCCTCCACCAGCGCGGTGTGCTGCCGCTGAGAGTGCTCCAGATTCCGCACCAGCAGCGGGATGCAGTCCAGCAGCCCGTTCACCGTCGCCCGGACGGCCGCGTACTGCGCGGTCAGCGTCGGCGAACCGCACAGCTCCGCGAGGGCGAGGTGCAACGCCGTGTCCAGCCGCCGGTACTCCGCGAGCGGCGCCTCGTGCGTGGCGTCCAGCGCCCCGCGCAGCCGCGCCGCCCGCTCGTCCGTCAGCCCGTGCGCGGCGCACAGCCCGGCCGCGCCCACCTCCAGCACCTCCCGGAAGCGCAGCACGTCCTCCAGGTCCACCCCGGCCACCCGGCGCCGCAGTTCGTCCTCGCCGCCGGCGTCCGGCCGGGGCAGGACGAACGTGCCGCCGTACCGGCCGCGCCGGGACTCCACCAGCCCCTCGTCCTGAAGCACCTTCAGCACCTCGCGCAGCGTCACCCGGCTCACCCCCAGCCGCTCCGCCAGTTCCCGCTCGGCCGGCAGCCGCCCGCCCCGCGGCACCAGGCCCAGCCGGACGACCTGGAGTATCTGCTCCAGCGCCTCCTCGAAGCCGTTGCCCGCCCGCACCGGCCTCAGCACGGGCGCGAGCCGGTCCGACACGCTTCCCCCGGACACCTCCGGCATACGGCCGCGCCCCCTTCCCAAGCAATGGTTCCCGGCAATACCTTATGGCTCCCGGCCAGAAGGAGGCTCTCCCCGTGGCAGAGCGCACACCCCCGCTCGGGGTCGAGGAACTGCACGCCCTCGTCGCCGCCGGTGACATCGACACCGTCGTCCTGGCCTTCCCCGACATGCAGGGGCGCCTCCAGGGCAAGCGGTTCGCCGCGCGGTTCTTCCTCGACGAGGTCCTCCACCACGGCACCGAGGGCTGCAACTACCTCCTCGCCGTGGACGCCGACATGAACACCGTCGACGGATACGCCATGTCCTCCTGGGACCGCGGCTACGGCGACTTCGTCCTGCGCGCCGACATGGACACCCTGCGCCGCCTGCCCTGGCACGGGGGCACCGCCATGGCCGTCGCCGACCTCGCCTGGGAGGACGGATCCCCGGTGGATGCCGCGCCCCGCCAGATCCTGCGCCGCCAGCTCGACCGGCTCGCCGGGCACGGCTGGAGCGCGCGGGCCGGCACCGAGCTGGAGTTCATCGTCTTCCGCGACACCTACGAACAGGCCTGGGACGCCGGCTACCGCGGACTGACCCCGGCCAACCAGTACAACGTCGACTACTCGGTGCTCGGCACCGGCCGCATCGAGCCCCTGCTGCGCCGCATCCGCAACGAGATGGCCGGCGCGGGCATGACCGTCGAGTCCGCCAAGGGCGAGTGCAACCCCGGCCAGCACGAGATCACCTTCCGCTACGACGACGCCCTCGTCACCTGCGACCAGCACGCCGTCTACAAGACCGGCGCCAAGGAGATCGCCGCCCAGGAGGGCATGGCCCTGACCTTCATGGCCAAGTACAACGAGCGCGAGGGCAACTCCTGCCACATCCACCTCTCCCTCGCGGACGCCGACGGCACCAGCCTCATGCCGGGTGACCGCGACGGCGGCATGTCCGACCTCATGCGGCACTTCCTCGCCGGACAGCTCGCCGCGCTCAGGGAGTTCACCCTGCTCTACGCCCCCCACATCAACAGCTACAAGCGGTTCCAGCCCGGCTCCTTCGCCCCGACCGCCGTCGCCTGGGGCCACGACAACCGCACCTGCGCCCTGCGCGTCGTCGGCCACGGCCGCTCCCTGCGCTTCGAGAACCGGCTCCCCGGCGGCGACGTCAACGCGCACCTCGCCGTCGCCGGCATGATCGCGGCCGGGCTGCACGGCGTGGAGCACCGCCTCGATCTGCCCGAGCCCTGCCCGGGCAACGCCTACGCCGCGGACTTCGCACACGTCCCCACGACCCTGCGGGAGGCCGCCGATCTGTGGGAGCGCAGCACCCTCGCCAAGGCCGCCTTCGGTGACGAGGTCGTCGCCCACTACCGCAACATGGCCCGCGTCGAACTGGACGCCTTCGACGCCGCCGTCACGGACTGGGAGCTGCGCCGCTCCTTCGAACGCATGTGAGGCCCCGTTGTCCGAAGAGCTGCGGGTACTGAACCCCGCCACCGAAGAGGTCCTCGCCACCGTCCCGGCCGCCGGCGTTGCCGACGTGGACGCCGCCGTCGTCCGCGCCGCCCGGGCCCAGACCGCCTGGGCCGCCCTCGCGCCCGCAGACCGCGCCCGGCTCCTGCGCCGCTTCGCCTCCGCCGTGGACGGGCACCTGGAGGAACTGGCCGCACTGGAGGTGAAGGAGGCCGGGCACACCGTCGCCAACGCCCGCTGGGAGGCGGGCAACGTGCGCGACCTGCTCGACTACGCCGCCGGGGGAGTGGAGCGGCTCACCGGCCGGCAGATCCCCGTCGCCGGCGGCCTCGACGTGACGATCCTCGAACCGCTCGGCGTCGTCGGCGTCATCGCGCCCTGGAACTTCCCGATGCCGATCGCCGCCTGGGGCACCGCCCCCGCGCTCGCGGCCGGCAACGCCGTCGTCCTCAAGCCCGCCGAGACCACCCCGCTGACCGCGCTCCGCCTCGCCCGGCTCGCCCTGGAGGCCGGGCTGCCCGAGGACCTGTTCCAGGTGCTGCCCGGGCACGGGCCTGTCGCGGGCGACGCGCTCGTCCGCCACCCCGGCGTCGCCAAGATCGTGTTCACCGGGTCGACCGCCGTGGGCCGGCGGGTGGCGGCGACGGGGGCGGCCCTCCTCAAGCCCGTCACCCTCGAACTCGGCGGCAAGAGCCCCAACATCGTCTTCGCCGACGCCGACCTGGAGGCTGCCGCGGCCGCCGCCCCGATGTCCTTCCTCGACAACTGCGGCCAGGACTGCTGCGCCCGCACCCGCATCCTCGTCCAGCGCGAGGTCCACGACCGCTTCCTCGGTCTCCTCGCGCCCGCGATCGAGGCCGTCCGCGTCGGCGACCCGGCCGACGAGAGCACCGACATGGGCCCGCTGATCTCCCGCGCCCAACTGGACCGCGTCCGCTCCCGCGTCCCCGACGGAGCCGAGGGCATCCGCGGCAAGGCCCCCGAGGGCGGCCCCGGCTTCTGGTTCCCGCCCACCGTCCTGACCGGCGTCGACCCGCGGGCCCCCGTGGCGGTCGAGGAGGTCTTCGGGCCCGTCGCCGTCGTCCTGCCCTTCGACGACGAGGCCGACGCCGTCCGCCTCGCCAACGCCACCGACTACGGCCTGTCCGGCTCCGTCTGGACCCGGGACCTCGGCCGCGCCCTGCGCGTGTCGGGCGCCGTGCGCGCCGGGAACCTGTCCGTCAACTCCCACTCCAGCGTCCGCTACTGGACGCCCTTCGGCGGGTTCAAGCAGTCCGGGCTGGGCCGCGAGCTGGGCCCGGACGCGCTGACCGCCTTCACCGAGACCAAGAACGTCTTCCTCAGCAACGTCCCGTCGAGCACGGAGGGCCCCGCACAGTGACCGAAGACATCGTCTGCCGCAGGCTCGTCGGCCGCACCGCCGTCGTCACCGGGGCCGGCAGCGGCATCGGCCTCGCCTCCGCCCGCCGGCTCGCCTCCGAGGGCGCCCACGTCGTCTGCGGCGACGTGGACGAGACCAGGGGCAAGGCGGCGGCCGAGGAGACCGGCGGCACCTTCGTCCACGTCGACGTCACCGACCCCGAGCAGGTCGAGGCGCTGTTCGGGACGGCGTACGACACCTACGGCAGCGTCGACGTGGCCTTCAACAACGCCGGCATCTCACCGCCCGACGACGACTCCATCCTGGAGACCGGCCTGGAGGCCTGGAAACGCGTCCAGGAGGTCAACCTCACCTCCGTGTACCTGTGCTGCAAGGCCGCGATCCCCTACATGCGGCGCCAGGGCAAGGGCTCGATCATCAACACCGCCTCCTTCGTGGCCCGGATGGGTGCCGCCACCTCGCAGATCTCGTACACGGCCTCCAAGGGCGGCGTCCTCGCCATGTCGCGGGAACTGGGCGTCCAGTTCGCCCGGGAGGGCATCCGCGTCAACGCCCTGTGCCCCGGCCCCGTCAACACCCCCCTGCTGCGGGAGCTGTTCGCCAAGGATCCCGAGCGCGCCGCGCGCCGCCTCGTGCACGTCCCGGTCGGGCGGTTCGCCGAAGCAGAGGAGATCGCCGCCGCCGTCGCGTTCCTGGCCAGCGACGACTCCTCCTTCGTCAACGCCACCGACTTCCTGGTGGACGGCGGGATCGCCGGGGCGTACGTCACACCGCTGTAGATCGCCCGCGCCCTCGCCCTACAGTGCCGGGATGAGCATGACGCCGCCGCCCGGCTGGTACCGCGATCCGTCGGCCCCGCACCACGAGCGCTGGTGGGACGGCACGGCCTGGACCGAACACCGGCGCGCGCCCGAGGCCTTCGGCCCGCCGGTGCCGCCGCCCCCGCGGCGAAGCGGGGGGCGCGGCAAGGCCGTCGCCCTCACCGCGGCCGCGGCGGTTCTGGTCGCGGCCGTGGTCACCGGTGCCGTCCTCCTCGGCGAGGACGGCACCGGGGCACCGCCGCGTACCTCCCCGACCGCGCCCGCCTCCCCGTCCACCGCGCCGACGAGCGGGCCGCCGAGCCCCTCCCCGTCCGTCTCCGACGGCCCCGCCGTCGTCGAGGACCAGCTCAACGGCATCACCTTCCCGCTGCCGGACGGCTGGGTGCTGCCGGAGTACGTCACCCAGGACGACGCCGTGATGACCACCGACGGCACCTACAAGTGCCCCGCCGACGGCAGCGTGTGCCGGCACGGACTCGTCATCTCCCGCACCGTCACCGCGAACGCCGAGAACTCCCCGAAGATCCTCGCCGAGCAGGACATCGAGGACGCGGCCGACGACGCCTACGAACGCAACCCCGTCGGCAGCAAGCCCTTCGGCGGCATCCGGTCCCACGAGGTCGTCGGCTCCGGGGCGGTCGCGGTCGCCGGACGCGCCGGGTACTACGTGCGCTGGCGGGTGACGACGGCCGAGGGACCCGGCGGCTACGTGCAGTCGATGGTCTTCCCGTCCACCGTCGGCACCGAGTCGCCCGTCCTCGTCCGCTATGTCTTCGACGCCGGCGAGGACGGGCCGCCGCTCGCCGACATGGACAGGATCACCGAGGGCATCCGGCCCGCCGGCGACGCGGCCACGGGCGGCGGCGCGGGCAGCGGCATCGGCCCCTCGCACTGACCGGGGGGCGCCCTACAGGAAGGTGCGTCCCTCGCCCCGGTACGTCGGCACCGTCGCCGTCACCCGGTCCCCCTCCACGAGGTGCAGCGCGTCGAACCGCTCGCACAGCTCGCCCGCCTTGGCGTGCCGGAACCACACCTTGTCGCCGATCAGCAGGTCGTCGGCGGGGGAGCCGAGCAACGGCGTCTGCACCTCGCCCGCGCCCTCCTGCGGGTCGTAGCGCAGCCCCTCGGGCAGATACGGGACCGGCAGCCGGTCGGCGCCGGCGACCCCGGAGGCCGGATAGCCACCGCCGAGCACGGTGACGGCCCCGACGCCGGGCCTGCGGACGACGGGCTGCGCGAAGAGCGCGGCCGGACGCCCGCGGAACGACGTGTAGTTGTCGAACAGCCGCGGCACGTACAGCCCGGACCCGGCGGCGACCTCCGTGACCGCGTCCTCCGCGGCGGTGTGCTGCACGCTGCCGGTGCCGCCGCCGTTGACGAACTCCAGGCCCGGCACCACCGCCCGCACCGCCCGCACCACCGCGGCGCGCCGCTCGGCGAGTTCGCGGCGGGCGGCGGCCTGCATCAGCCGCACCGCCCGCGACCGCAGCGGCCGTCCCGCCACCGCGTCCCCGACCCCGGCGACATGCCCTTCGTACGCCATCACGCCCACGACCTCGAAGCCCGGCCGCCGGACCACCGCGCGGGCCAGATCGGCGACCTGCGCGGGGGAGTGCAGCGGGGACCGCCGCGCCCCGACCCGCACCCGGCCGCCGAACAGCCGCAGGGAGGTGTCCAACTCCAGGCAGACCCGGACCACTTCGCGCCCGCCGTCGCGCGCCGCGTCGATGAGGCCGAGCTGCGCCGGGTCGTCGATCATCACCGTCACGGCGGAGGCCAGCTCGGGGTCGGCGGTCAGCTCCGCGTACCCGGCGCGGTCCGCGGACGGATAGGCGAGCAGCACGTCATCGAACCCGGAGCGCGCCAGCCACAGGGACTCGGCCAGCGTGAAGGACATGATCCCGGCGAAACCGTCCTTCGCCAGGGCGCGTTCGAGCAGGGCACGGCACCGGACGGACTTGCTGGCGACCCGGACCGGCTTGCCGCCGGCCCGGCGGACCAGGTCCGCCGCGTTGGCGTCGAAGGCCTCCAGGTCCACGATGGCCACGGGGGCGTCCAGATGGGCGGTGGCCCGGTCGTAACGGGCCCGGTCGGCGGCGCGCGCAGTCATGAACGAAGCCTGCCAGACGGGATTACCGCAGGGTAGGGGGACGTTCCGGGCCAATGCCCCGGCCACGCGGACTGGTTCCCCTCCGGGCGGGGGCACGCCGTAGAGTGACGCGCACGCAGGGCGGAACGGTCCGGGCAGCGGACCGGGTCCGCGCGGATGGCGGCCCGTCCGTGCGGGTATGCGTGCCCGGGACGGCGAGTCCGCGCCGGGCCCGGGCAGGAGAACGCCGGCCCGCGCCGGGGAACCGGACCGGGCCCGAGGAAACGGGGGGTGCATGAGCACGGAAGCGCGCCGCGCGTCCCACCCCTCGTCCCCGCCCCGCCCGGCGACACCGCCGCAGCCCCGCACGCCGTCCACCGCGCCCACCGCGGAGCCGATGCCGCGCGCCGCCGGGCAGGACGCGGACGCGACTCCCCGCCCGAGCACGACCGGGGAGTCGGCCCCGGCCGGCCCCGCCGGCGCCCAGAGCCCCGGTTCCGCCCCGCCCGGCCGCGTAGGCCCCCTGGGGACCGGATCCGCGCCCCCTCCGCCGCGCGCCACCGCCCGCTTCCCGGACGCCCCGCCGACCGTCGGCCGTGCCGTGGCCGCTTCCGGGCGGCGTGGTGGGCCGGCGGCGCCCGGCGCCCCCGCGGAGAGCCCGTCGGAGACCACCACACGGCTGCGCCCGGTCCCGGCGCAGGCCGGCCCGGGGACGGGCCGGGGCCCGGTGCCCGCGACGGGAGAGGCACACGCGCCGCGGCCGGCGACGGACCGGGATGGCGCCGCGCGACGGCCCAGTGTGTCGTTCGGGCGACCCGAGGGGTACGACGAGCACGCCCGGCCGCGCCCGCTCGGCGGACGCCTGCGGCCCCAGGCCGTCGCCGCGGCCGTCTGCCTCGTCCTCGGGGCCGGACTCGTCACCGGCGCCGTCACCGGGAGCTGGCTCGCCGGGGACTCCGCGGACGCCGAGGCGCGCAGCGCCTTCACCGCGGCCGGGGACCTGTGGCACAGCGTGCCCGTCGACCAGCTCTTCCCGCCCGTCGTGCAGGGACGCGGCGCCGGACCCGGCGGCGCGGACCGCATCTGGACCCGCGTCGCCGTCGCCCCCGACAGCGGCTGCGCCGGCGCCTTCGACCGGCTGCTGGCCGAGGTCCTCGCCCCGGCAGGCTGCGAGCGCCTGCTGCGCGCCACCTACACCGACGCCACGCAGAGCCACGTCACCACCGTCGGCCTGCTCTTCACCGAGGCCGACCCCGCCGCCGCCACCGCGCTGGCCGGCCGGTTCGAGAAGGAGGGCCTGGCCCGGCGCGCCGACCTCGTCCCGCGTCCGTACGCCGCCCGGGACACCGTCGCCGCCGGTTTCGGCACCCGCCAGCGCGCCGCGTGGACCGTGTCCGTGCTCACCGACGCCCCCGTCGTCGTCTACGCGGTCTCCGGCTGGGCCGACGGCCGCACCGTCGACCGGCCCGAGCCCGCCGAGGAGGCCATGGAGTCCGGCGCCACCTCGGCCGCGGCCCAGGCCGGCCTCGGTCACGAGGCGCAGGGCCTCGCCGACCGCGTCGAACGCGCCCTGCGCAAGAACGTCGGCCCGGCCCGGGGGGAGCCCTCGTGAACACCGCCACGACCCGCCGGACCGGCGGCACCCTCGCCGTCCTCCTCGCCGCCGCCCTCCTCCTCGCCCCGGCGCCCGCCGCGCACGCCGACGGCATCCGTGCCAAGCAGTGGGGCCTGGAGGCCCTGCGCACCCAGGAGGTGTGGGCCACCACCAAGGGCGCGGGCGTCACCGTCGCCGTCCTGGACACCGGCGTCGAGGCCGACCACCCGGACCTCGTCGGGAACGTCCTCACCGGCAAGGACCTGGTCGGCTTCGGAGCGAAGGAGGGCGACCGCTCCTGGGCCCGGCACGGCACCGCCATGGCCGGGATCATCGCCGGTCACGGTCATGGACCCGGCGGCACCGAGGGCGTCATGGGCGTCGCGCCGGAGGCCCGGATCCTCCCCGTCCGCGTGATCCTCGAAGACGGCGACCCCT
This sequence comes from Streptomyces sp. NPDC018947, assembly GCF_044390505.1. Lineage (NCBI taxonomy): Bacteria > Bacillati > Actinomycetota > Actinomycetes > Kitasatosporales > Streptomycetaceae > Streptomyces > Streptomyces sp. NPDC018947. The sequence continues at coordinate 208,399 of NZ_JBIRZD010000014.1, read as the reverse complement.
CCCGCGCCCAGGCCCGCAAGACCCGCGGCAACGCCCTCGCCGAGGGCATCCGCTGGGCCGTGGACCACGGCGCCGACATCATCAACCTCTCCCTCGGCGACGACTCCGCCTCCGCCCACCCGGAATCGGCCGAGGACGAGGCCATCCAGTACGCCCTGCGCAAGGGCGTGGTCGTCGTCGCCTCGGCCGGCAACGGGGGCGAGAAGGGCGACCACGTCTCCTACCCGGCCGCCTATCCGGGCGTCATCGCCGCGACCGCCGTGGACCGCTTCGGCACCCGCGCCTCGTTCTCCACCCGCCGCTGGTACGCCACGGTCAGCGCGCCCGGCGTGGACGTGATCATCGCCGACCCGGACCACCGCTACTACGAGGGCTGGGGCACCAGCGCCGCCTCCGCGTTCGTCTCCGGCGCCGCCGCCCTGGTCAAGTCGGCCCACCCGGACCTCACCCCCGCCCAGGTCAAGAAGCTCCTGGAGGACACGGCCCGCAACGCCCCCGCGGACGGCCGCGACGACTCCCGCGGCTACGGCTTCGTCGACCCCGCCGCCGCCATCGAGGCCGCCGGACGCCTGGAGCCGCGCGGACTGAGGGCGGCGGCCTACGGCGAGAAGTACTTCGGCCCCGGGCCGGACGCCCCCGCGGACGACGACACGCCCTCCGCCTGGGCGGCACCGCTGGCCGGCGGCGCGGGCGGCGTCCTGATCGTCGCGTCCGTCGTCCTGTGGCGCACCCGCCGCCAAGACCTCGACGACCTCTGACCCGCCCCCGCCGTCCGGGCCGCCGCCGGCCGCCTGCTCCAGCCTGCTGAGAGAGCCCGGTGAGGGCCGCGGGGCACCCCCCGATAGGCTCGGTGACCGTGGCGAACAAGAACATTCCCGACCCCGGTTTCTCCGACGACGACGGCTCCGCCGACCCCCGGCTGAGCGCGGCGCTCGCCGCCTGGGCCGTGGACCGCACCGCCCTCGCGCCGGTACTGGAGGCGCTCAGGGGCACCCGGCTGCTCGTGCCCGTCGTGGCCGTCCTCGGCGAGGTCGAGGAGGACGAGAACGGACTGCGCCGCGAGAAGACCAGCGACATGGCCGTGCCCACCCTCAGGGCCGGGGACCGCACCGCCCTGCCCGCCTTCACCTCCACCGACTCGCTGGCCCTGTGGGACCCGGCGGCCCGCCCCGTCGCCGTACCGCTGCACCAGGCCCTGCAGGCCGCCGCCCACGAGAAGGCGGACACGGTCGTCCTGGACATGGCCGGGCCCGTGCCCTTCGAGCTGAGCGGCGCCGCGCTGCTCGCGCTGGCCGAGGGCCGGACGACGACCGACCCGCTGGCCGACCCGGCGGTCGTGGAGGCCGTACGCGCCGCCGTCGCCGCCGAGCCCGCCGTGCTGAGCGCCCACCTCGGGCCGGGGCAGGCCGACGGCACCCTGGCCCTGCTGCTCGACCCCGCGGCGGCCCCCGCCGAGGCCGCCCGCGCCGTCGCCGGACGGCTGGCCGCCGACGAGACACTGAGGGCCCGCCTGGTGCGCGGCCTCGACCTGGCACTGCTGCCGGCCGGGGCGACGCCGCCGGGCGAGCCCTTGTACGTGAAGGAGCGGCGGGACTAGCCGTAGACCGGGCCGGTGTACTTCTCGCCCGGCCCCTGGCCCGGCTCGTCCGGCACCAGCGACGCCTCGCGGAAGGCGAGCTGCAGCGACTTCAGGCCGTCGCGCAGCGGCGCCGCGTGGAAGGAGCTGATCTCGGTCGTGCTCGCGTCCAGGAGACCGGCCAGCGCGTGCACCAGCTTGCGGGCCTCGTCCAGGTCCTTGTGGGCGTCGCCCTCCTCGGACAGTCCGAGCTTCACGGCGGCGGCGCTCATCAGGTTGACGGCGACCGTCACGATCACCTCGACCGCGGGAACCTCCGCGATGTCGCGGGCCATGGCGTCGAAGTCGGGCGTCTCAGGAGGGGTCTCACTCATGCCGCTCACGATAGGCGCAGGAGGGATCCGGGCCGTACTCGGTCTCGGTTAGCCCTTCCCCCGGCGAGCTGCTAACCTTGTGTAACGACCGGTCGGACACGCGCGCCCCCAGGGCAGCGGGCCCGGCCCACAAGTGGAGGCTCCGAACTCCCACCTGGCCGTCCCCCGGGACGGCGGGTCACCGGTCAGGCGGTCCCGTCCTCGCGACGGCGATCGGCCCGAAATCGCGCCCCGCGACCATCGCGGCGGTGCTCCGGTAGCAGTTCCAGGAGCCCCGCCTGTGATCGTCCGGGGCATTTTTTGTGCGCCGGCGCGGTTAGGTCTAACGAACACAGACGTTACGCGGCTGTCCGCCAGACCGTCGCGTGGTGCTACCGAGGAGGATCCATCAGCGCCGAGCCCCGCATCAACGACCGGATTCGCGTTCCCGAGGTGCGACTTGTCGGTCCCAGCGGCGAGCAGGTCGGGATTGTCCCGCTTGCCAAGGCCCTGGAGCTTGCGCAGGAGTACGACCTCGATCTCGTAGAGGTCGCGGCGAACGCCCGTCCGCCCGTGTGCAAGCTCATGGACTACGGGAAGTTCAAGTACGAGTCGGCCATGAAGGCCCGTGAGGCGCGCAAGAACCAGGCGCACACGGTCATCAAGGAGATGAAGCTCCGGCCGAAGATCGACCCGCACGACTATGACACCAAGAAGGGTCACGTCGTCCGGTTCCTCAAGCAGGGCGACAAGGTCAAGATCACGATCATGTTCCGTGGGCGCGAGCAGTCCCGGCCGGAGCTCGGCTACCGGCTGCTGCAGCGTCTCGCGGAGGACGTCCAGGACCTCGGTTTCGTGGAGTCGAACCCGAAGCAGGACGGCCGGAACATGATCATGGTCCTCGGTCCGCACAAGAAGAAGACCGAGGCGATGGCCGAGGCTCGCCAGGCGCAGGAAGCCCGCAAGGCGGAGGCGAAGGCCAACCCCGGCAAGTCGCAGAACGCCGCGGACGCCGACGCCACGGCCGAGGCTCCCGCCGAGGCGTGACCCCCGGGGGCGCGAGCCTCCAGGACGTAACCGATACAAGAGCGACGCTCCACCGTGCCCGGTTTTCCGACCGGGCATCGGAGCGCCACCGACGAGGAGATAACGGCGCTATGCCGAAGAACAAGTCGCACAGCGGTGCCAGCAAGCGCTTCAAGATCACCGGCTCCGGCAAGGTGCTCCGCGAGCGCGCCGGCAAGCGCCACCTGCTCGAGCACAAGTCGTCCCGCGTGACGCGCCGCCTCACCGGCAACGCCGAGATGGCCCCGGGCGACGCCGCGAAGATCAAGAAGCTTCTCGGCAAGTGACGTCCGGCGCCACCGAGCGCCGTACGTCAGGACCGGGACCCATTCGATACCGGGCCGCGTGAGGACCACCGCGGCCCCGCTACAAGGAGTTAACAAGTGGCACGCGTCAAGCGGGCAGTCAACGCCCACAAGAAGCGCCGGGCGATCCTCGAGCAGGCCTCCGGCTACCGCGGTCAGCGTTCGCGCCTGTACCGCAAGGCCAAGGAGCAGGTCACCCACTCGCTGGTCTACAACTACAACGACCGCAAGAAGCGCAAGGGTGACTTCCGGCAGCTCTGGATCCAGCGCATCAACGCCGCTGCCCGCGCCAACGGCATCACGTACAACCGCTTCATCCAGGGTCTGAAGGCCGCCAACGTCGAGGTGGACCGCAAGATCCTCGCCGAGCTGGCCGTCAACGACGCCGGTGCGTTCGCCGCGCTGGTCGAGGTCGCCCAGAAGGCGCTGCCGAGCGACGTCAACGCGCCCAAGGCCGCGTGACGCCGCGCCGGCTCTGAGCCGACGTGACTGGACCCGCAGGTTGTGAACCTGCGGGTCCTGTCGTTGCCGTCCGCACCTGTCGTCTGCCCGGCCGCGGGCCCTGGTGTGGCTGGTCGCGCAGTTCCCCGCGCCCCTGACGGAGCGCTCCGGCCCGCGTCGAATCAACTGTGAAGGTGAAGAAGAGTGCGCCCCGCCGCCCCCGAGCTGATCTCTCCCCGCTCTCCCCGTGTCGTCGCCGCGCGGCGGCTGGCCAAGCGGAACTTCCGGGGGAAGGAGCGGCTGTTCCTGGCCGAGGGGCCGCAGGCCGTGAGGGAGGCCGCCGCGTACGGTGACACCCTGGTCGAGCTGTTCGCCACCGTCGAGGCCGCCGAGCGCTACGCCGACATCATCGGAGCCGCCCGGGACGCCGGCGCCCGCGTGCACCTCGCCGCCGAGCAGGTGATCGAGGACATCTCCACCACCGTCACCCCTCAGGGCATCGTCGGGGTCTGCCGCTTCCTGGACACCCCCTTCGAGGACATCCTCGCCGCCCGTCCGAAGCTCGTCGCCGTCCTCGCCCACGTCCGCGACCCCGGCAACGCGGGCACCGTGCTGCGCTGCGCCGACGCCGCCGGCGCCGAGGCGGTCGTCCTCACCGACGCCTCCGTCGACCTCTACAACCCCAAGGCCGTACGCGCCTCCGTCGGCTCCCTGTTCCACCTGCCCGTCGCCGTCGGCGTCCCCGTCGAACGGGCCGTCGCCGAGCTGCGGGAGGCCGGCGTGCGGGTGCTGGCCGCCGACGGCGCGGGCGAGGACGACCTCGACGCCGAACTGGACGCCGGCACCATGGGCGGGCCCACCGCCTGGGTCTTCGGCAACGAGGCCTGGGGGCTGCCCGAGGAGACCCGCGCCCTCGCCGACGCCGTCGTCCGCGTCCCGATCCACGGCAAGGCGGAGAGCCTGAACCTCGCCACCGCCGCGGCCGTATGCCTCTACGCGTCCGCGCGTGCACAGCGCGCCGCCGGAGGGTGCCGCTCCGTCACCGAGAGCTAGTAGGGTGGCCACCTCGGGGACCCCTCAGGCGTAGGTGAGAGGTGGGGTACGGGGATGAGTGTCGGCGCGAGCAGCGCACCGGGAGCACCACGGGTGCCGCGGCCGTCCGCGTCCCGGTCCGGTGACCCGGCCCAGCCGGCCTTCGACCCCGACGACCTGCCCGACGGCCTCGTCGTCGCCGACGCGCACGGACACGTCGTCGGCTTCAACGCCGCCGCCGAGCGCATCACGGCCGTCCGCGCCGCCGACGCCCTCGGACAGCGGCTGGAGAAGGCCCTGCCGCTGGAGGACCTGGAGGGCCGGCGCTGGTGGCAGCTCACCGACCCCTACGGCGGGCCGGCCATCCGGCGCAGGCAGCCCGAGCGCAACCTCCTCCTGCCCGGCGGACGGGAGGTCCTGGTCGCCGCGCGCTACGTACGGGCCGCGCCCACCGGCCCCGTCCAGCGTGTCGTCGTCACCCTGCGCGACACCGAGGCCCGCCGCCGCACCGAGCGCAGCCACGCCGAGCTGATCGCCACCGTCGCCCACGAGCTGCGCTCCCCGCTCACCTCCGTCAAGGGGTTCACCGCGACGCTGCTGGCCAAGTGGGAGAGGTTCACCGACGACCAGAAGAGGCTGATGCTGGAGACCGTCGACGCCGACGCCGACCGGGTCACCCGCCTCATCGCCGAACTGCTCGACATCTCCCGCATCGACTCCGGCCGCCTCGAGGTCCGCCGCCAGCCCGTCGACATCGGCGCCGCCGTCGGCCGCCACATCCAGGCCTACGTCGCCGCCGGACTGCCCGCCGACCGCTTCCTGCTCCGCCTCGTCCAGCCGCTGCCCGCGCTGTGGGCCGACCCCGACAAGATCGACCAGGTGCTCAGCAACCTCATCGAAAATGCCGTGCGGCACGGCGAGGGAACCGTCACCATCGACATCACGCCCGCGGCGTCCCCCCGAGAGGGAGAGGACACCGGCACGTCGGTCACGGTGAGCGACGAGGGGCCGGGAATCCCGGAGGAGTCCATGAACCGCGTCTTCACCCGCTTCTGGCGGGGCAGCAAGCGCGGCGGCACCGGCCTCGGGCTCTACATCGTCAAGGGCATCGTCGAAGCCCACGGCGGCACCATCACGGTCGGACGCGCCCCCGTCGGCGGCGCCGAGTTCCGATTTACGTTGCCCGTGGCGGCCCCGGCCTACCTCACCTGAGACGGCCGGCGACCCCACGGGCGCGATCCGCGTTCCACAGCCCCGTTAGACTCGGTCTTTGGCACCTTTGCGTCCAGTTCCGCAGACGAGAGGTCTCCGGACCGTAGACGGGGCGTTCCAGCCAGCCAATCGGAAGCACGGGAAGAGATGTCGGCACCGAATAAGTCGTACGACCCTGTCGAGGTCGAGGCGTTGAAACCGGAAGAGATCGAGCGCATGCGGGACGAGGCGCTCGCCGCCTTCGCCGCCGCGGACTCCCTCGACGCGCTCCAGGAGGCCAAGGTCGCCCACACCGGCGGCACGTCGCCGCTGGCGCTGGCCAACCGCGAGATCGGCGCCCTGCCCCCGCACGCCAAGGCCGAGGCCGGCAAGCGCGTCGGCCAGGCCCGCGGCGCCGTCAACAAGGGCCTCGCCGCGCGCCAGGCCGAACTGGAGGCCGAGCGCGACGCCCGCGTGCTCGTCGAGGAGGCCGTGGACGTCACGCTGCCCCACGACCGCGTGCCGGCCGGCGCCCGCCACCCCCTCACCACGCTCTCCGAGCGCATCGAGGACGTCTTCGTCGCCATGGGCTACGAGGTCGCCGAGGGCCCCGAGGCCGAGGCCGAGTGGTTCAACTTCGACGCGCTCAACATCGGCCCCGACCACCCCGCCCGCGGCGAGGCCGACACGTTCTTCGTGCAGGGCCCCGACGGCGGCGGCGAGTCCGGCGTCGTGCTGCGCACCCACACCTCGCCCGTGCAGATCCGCTCCGCGCTCGGCCGCGAGCTGCCGGTCTACGTGATCTGCCCCGGCCGCGTGTACCGCACCGACGAGCTGGACGCCACGCACACGCCCGTCTTCCACCAGGTCGAGCTGCTCGCCATCGACGAGGGCCTGACCATGGCGGACCTCAAGGGCACCCTGGACCACATGGTCCAGTCGCTGTTCGGCGCGGAGATGAAGACCCGGCTGCGGCCGAACTTCTTCCCCTTCACCGAGCCGAGCGCCGAGATGGACATGCTCTGCTACGTCTGCAAGGGCGCGTCCGTCGGCAACCCCGACCGGCCCTGCCGCACCTGCTCCAGCGAGGGCTGGATCGAGCTGGGCGGCTGCGGCATGGTCAACCCGCGGGTGCTCGTCGCCTGCGGCGTCGACCCCGAGAAGTACAGCGGCTTCGCCTTCGGGTTCGGCATCGAGCGGATGCTGATGTTCCGCCACAACGTCGAGGACATGCGAGACATGGTCGAGGGTGACGTCCGGTTCACCCGGCCGTTCGGGATGGAGATCTGATGCGGATCCCGCTTTCTTGGCTGCGGGAGTACGTCGACCTGCCGGCGACGGAGACCGGCCGTGACGTACAGGCCAAGCTCATTTCGGCCGGGCTGGAGGTCGAGACCGTCGAGCAGCTCGGCGCCGACCTCAAGGGCCCCCTCGTCGTCGGCCAGGTGCTGACCATCGAGGAGCTGGAGGGCTTCAAGAAGCCGATCCGCTTCTGCACCGTCGACGTCGGCCGGGCCAACGGCACCGGTGAGCCCCAGGAGATCGTCTGCGGCGCCCGCAACTTCGCCGTCGGCGACAAGGTCGTCGTGGTCCTGCCCGGCGCCACCCTGCCCGGCGGCTTCTCGATCTCCGCGCGCAAGACGTACGGCAAGACGTCCCACGGCATGATCTGCTCCAGCGACGAGCTGGGCATGGGCGACGACGGCACCCACGGCATCATCGTGCTGCCGCCGGAGACCGAGGTCGGCAAGGACGCCATCGAGCTGCTGGAACTGGTCGACGAGGTCCTGGACATCGCCGTCACCGCCAACCGCGGCGACTGCCTGTCCATTCGCGGCGTCGCCCGCGAGACCGCCATCGCCTACGGCCTGCCGCTGCGTGACCCGGCCCTGCTCGACGTGCCCGGCCCGAACGCGTACGGCTACCCGGTGAAGATCTCCGACCCGTCCGGCTGCGACCGCTTCACCGCCCGCACCGTGACCGGCCTCAGCGCCGAGGCCCGCTCGCCGATCTGGCTCCAGCGCCGACTGCAGAAGGTCGGCATGCGCCCGATCTCGCTCGCCGTCGACGTCACGAACTACGTGATGATGGAGCTGGGCCAGCCGCTGCACGCCTACGACCGCTCCCTCGTCCAGGGCACCATCGGCGTGCGCCGGGCGGCGGAGGGCGAGAAGATCGTCACCCTCGACGGCGTCGAGCGGAAGCTGCACGCCGAGGACCTGGTCATCACCGACGACCGCGGCCCGATCGGTCTCGCCGGGGTCATGGGCGGCGCCGACACCGAGATCGCCGACCACGACGACCCCGACAAGGGGACGAGCGACGTGGTCATCGAGGCCGCGCACTTCGACGCCGTGTCCATCGCGCGCACCGCCCGCCGGCACAAGCTGTCCTCCGAGGCATCCCGCCGCTTCGAGCGCGGCGTCGACCCGCGGGCCGCGGCGGCCGCCGCACAGCGCACCGTCGACCTGCTGGTGCTCCTCGCGGGCGGCACCGCCGAGGCCGGCGTCACCGAGATCAGCGCGCCCACCGCGCCGCGCACCCTCTCCATGCCCGCCGACCACCCGGACAAGGTCGCCGGCGTCGAGTACGGCCGCGAGACCGTCGTACGCCGCCTCCAGGAGGTCGGCTGCGACGTGTACGGGCAGGACGAGCTGATCGTCACCGTCCCGTCCTGGCGGCCCGACCTCACCGACCCGAACGACCTGGCCGAAGAGGTCATCCGCCTGGAGGGCTACGAGAACCTGCCCTCCACGCTGCCCCGGCCGCCCGCGGGCCGCGGCCTGACCGCCCGGCAGCGGCTGCACCGCCGTGTCGGCCGCGCCCTGGCCGGCGCGGGCTACGTCGAGGCGCCGAACTACCCGTTCGTCAGCGAGCGGGTCTTCGACCAGCTCGGACTGGACGCCGACGACCCGGCCCGCCGCGTGGTCAAGCTGGTCAACCCGCTCAGCGACGAGGAGCCCGCGCTGCGGACCTCGCTGCTGCCGGGCCTGCTCGGCGCGCTGCGCCGCAACGACGGCCGCGGCAGCCACGACCTCGCCCTGTTCGAGACCGGCCTGGTCTTCCACCCGCGCGACGAGCGACGCGTCGCCGCCAACCTGCCCGTCGACCGGCGTCCCAGCGAGGAGGACCTCGCCGCGCTGGACGCCGCCCTGCCCGAGCAGCCCCGGCACGTCGCCGTCGTCCTCGCGGGCGCCCGCGAGCAGGCCGGCTGGTGGGGCAAGGGCCGCCCGGCCGACTGGGCCGACGCGATCGAGGCCGCCCGTACCGTCGCCCGCGAGACCGGTGCCGACCTGGGCATCCGCAAGGGCCAGTACGGCCCCTGGCACCCGGGGCGCTGCGCCGAGCTGTTCGTCACCGTGGACGGCGAGGAGCGGGTCATCGGCCACGCCGGCGAACTGCACCCGCGCGTCGTGAAGGCCCTGGGCCTGCCCGCGCGCACCTGCGCGGCGGAGCTGGACCTCGACGCCCTGGAGCGGGTCGGCGACGGCACCCCGCAGGCGCCGGGCATCTCCACCTTCCCGGTCGCCACGCAGGACGTCGCGCTGGTCGTCGACGCCTTCGTCCCGGCGGCGGAGGTCGAGGCGGCGCTGCGCGAGGGCGCGGGCGAACTGCTGGAGTCCATCCGGCTGTTCGACGTCTACGACAACGCCGAGCAGCTCGGTGAGGGCCGCAAGTCCCTGGCGTACGCGTTGCGCTTCCGCGCGGGGGACCGGACGCTGACCGTCGACGAGGCCTCCGCGGCCCGCGACGCGGCGGTCGCCCTCGCGGGCGAGCGGGTCGGAGCGGTGCTGCGCAGCTAGCCGACGGTGTCGCCCGAGGGGCGTGGGGTTCCTGCCGGCCGGCGGCTGCGGGTAGTCGGTGGCCGGTGGGCAGTCCCCCGCGCCCCTCGATGGACGTCATCCCGACGCCGGCAAGGGGCGCGGGAACTGCGACCACGACGCACCCGCGGTCGACAGCGCATCCGCACCCCGAACGGCTTCGGTCGGACCGCTACGGCCGGCGGAGCCGTCCGCCCCGCCACGGAGTGTCGGGCAGGCGGCCGGGCGGACGGCCCGGGAACGGGCCGCCGCACTGTTACGAGGGGGAGCCGGCGGCCCGGCCGGCCTCTTTCGAGGCAGTTCAGTCAACCGGCCCGCGACCCTGCGCGACAGCGCGCACACCCTGCGGATGCACGTACTCCGTTCACACCCCGTGTGAAGCCCGGCACACTACGCTGTCGGCACCTGAACCACCGGGGGGCCACCATGCAGCCCAACACTCTGCTCGACGCGATCCTTGACGAGGCGGGCGTCTCGCACGCGGGCCTCGCCGCCCACGTCAACCAGGCGGGACGGGCGCGCGGGCTCACGCTGAGGTACGAACACACCGCCGTCGCCCGGTGGCTGAAGGGGCAGCGGCCCCGCGGCCAGGTCCCCGACCTGATCTGCGAGGTGCTCGCCGCCCGGCTGCACCGGCCCGTCACCCTGGACGACATCGGCCTCGGCGTGCCCGGTGAGCCCGCCGCCCCGCACACCGGCTCACTGTCCGGGTTCGTGGACCGCGCGACCGCCCTGTGGCGCTCCGACCAGCAGCGGCGCCCCCACCTGCTGGGCGCGCCCGCGCTCACCGGCACGCCCGCCGTGATGCCGGTGTGGGAGTGGGAGAACCCGCCCGAGGACGTGGACGTCTCCCGCGGCGGCCGGCACCGGGTCACCCCGGCCGACCTGGAGATGCTGCGCTCGGCCCGCACGCACTACGAGCAGATGTACCGCAAGGCCGGCGGCATCGCCACGCGCGCCCGCATCGTCGGCTTCCTCAACGCGGAGGCCGCCCCGCTGCTGCGCGGCGGCTACACCGACGCCACCGGCCGCCACCTCCACCGTGCCACCGGCGGCCTGGTCGCCGTCGCCGGCATCTGCGCGTACGACTCCGACGCGCACGGCCTCGCGCAGCGCTACTTCCATCAGGCGCTGCGCCTGGCGAAGGCCAGCGGCGACCGGGGTCTCGGCGCGTACGTGATCGCGCTGCTGGTCAACCAGGCCCTGTTCCTGCGGGAGTTCCGGCAGGCCGTCGCCTTCGCCGAGGCCGCGCTGCGCACCGCCGGCCGGCACATCACCCCCGCGCTCGCCTCCGACCTGTACGCGATGCAGGCCAAGGCGTACGCCCACCTCGGCGACGGCACGAGCGCCCTGGCCTGCATCCGGCGGGCCGAGCAGGCCGCCGAACGCATCCGGCGCGGACACGAGCCCGACGAGACCGGCTACGTCCAGCCGGGCCTGGTCAACGTGCAGGTGGCGGAGGCCCTGCTCAGCCTCGGGGAACTGGCGGCGGCCGGGGAGCACGCCGCGGCCGCCGTCGACACCCCGGCGCACGACCGGGGCCGAGTGCACCGGCTCGCCATGCTCAGCACGATCGAACTGCGCCGGGGCGACGCCGACAAGGCGGTGGCCACCGCCGTGCGGATGGCCGAACAGGCCCGCGGAATGGAGTCCCAGCGCCTGCGCGACAGACTCCGCGCGGTCCGCGAGCACCTGGTGCGCAGCGGCTGCGCGGGCACGGCCGATGCGGCCGAACTCATCGACGGGGCCCTGCGCGTACCGCTGTAGCCCCTGCGTCCTGCCGCCGGATCCCGCGCCCGCCGCTGCCGCCGTGAGCGGCCGTCGTGCGCCTGCTGCCGGACCGCTCCGGCTGCGATATTGCCACTCACTCAAGAAGGGTGGCAGAACCGTGCAATGGACAAAACAGAACGAACAAACTGTGTATGCGAACCGCTGGTTCAGCGTCAATCTCGCCGATGTGGAGCTCCCGGACGGCCGGCATCTCGACCACTTCCTCATCCGGATGCGCCCGGTGGCGGTCGCCACGGTCGTCAACGAGGCCCATGAGGTGCTCCTGCTGTGGCGGCACCGTTTCATCACCGACAGTTGGGGCTGGGAGCTCGCGGCCGGCGTCGTGGAGGAGGGCGAGGACATCGCGGCCGCGGCGGCCAGGGAACTGGAGGAGGAGACGGGCTGGCGCCCGGGGCCGCTGCGCCACCTCATGAGCGTCGAGCCGTCCAACGGCCTCACCGACGCCCGGCACCACGTCTTCTGGGCCGACGAGGGCGAGTACGTCGGACATCCGGTCGACGACTTCGAGTCGGACCGCAGGGAATGGGTGCCGCTCAAACTCGTCCCCGACCTGGTCGCCCGGGGCGAGGTCCCGGCCGCCAACATGGCGGCCGCGTTACTCCTGCTCCACCATCTGCGGCTCGGCCAGGACGGCGGGTCCTGAGAAATGGCGGGGGCCCGGCGCCTCATGGCGTGCCGGGTCCCCGGGAGGTTCCCCGGCCGCTCGCGCCCAGAGCGATGTCAGCACCCTGCGCGACGAGATCCAGGCATCCTCGGCAAGGCGACCGAGAGCGACAACTCCACCGACGAAGTCCTCAAGGCGCCGGTCGACCAGACCAACTACGGTTTCGACGAAGCCAGTTCAACGTCCTGACGAATTCGCCAGACCCTACCCGGATGCCGAGCAGTCCTCCGAGAGGTACCACCATGCCCCGTAGTCGACCGGTTCCCGGACCACGTTCCGCTCCTGCCTTCGCCGCCGTCGTTGTCGCCGTGCTGGCTCCCTTGGTCACGGGATGCGGCGCCGACGAGGAGACCCGGGACTACTCCGTGCCAGGCACCCTCTGCGGCATACGCGTCGATGCCGAGGAGCTCACTCCGTTCCTGCCGCCGGGGAAGAAGCTCTCCGTCAAGCCTGACGTCGAACCCGCGACGGCCTGGTGCGATGTGTCCGTGGACGGGAAGCTCGCCGTCAGAACGGTCCAGACTTGGTGGACGAGTGGCCATGACACGGCGTACTTCCTCCGCAGCCAGACCCTCGAGCGGGTGGAGGAGAGCGCGGACGCGGGGCGGTACGTGTATTCCGGCTGGCAGGCGTTCGGCAAGACGGAGGGCTGCGTCGACGAGAAGCGCGAGCAGGAGCTCTACACCGGCATCCAGGCCTACGGTTCCGACCACAGGGACGCCGACGCCATGAAGCGTCTGATCGCTTCCTTCACGAAGGAGGTCGAGAAGACGGACGCGTGTGACGGAATAGGGTCGTGAGCGACGCGTAGCTGCGCCGGCCGCGCGGAGGCCGGGCCGGACCCGGGAACGACGCGACGCAACGCCGTACAGCCGTCGACCCGGGGGAACGAGTGTGGGCCCGGCCCGGAAGCACCGGGTCGGGCCCACGATCGCGGTTCAGCCGTACGTGTAGAACCCCGACCCCGTCTTGCGGCCGAGGCGGCCCGCGTCGACCATGCGCTGGAGCAGCGGGGGAGCGGCGTACAGCGGCTCCTTGTACTCCTCGTACATCGAGTACGCGACCGAGGCGACGGTGTCCAGGCCGATCAGGTCGGACAGCTTCAGCGGGCCCATCGGGTGGGCGCAGCCCATCTCCATGCCGTTGTCGATGTCCTCGCGGCTGGCGATGCCCGACTCGAACATCCGGATCGCGGAGAGCAGGTACGGGATCAGCAGCGCGTTGACCACGAAACCGGACCGGTCCTGGGCGCGGATGGAGTGCTTGCCCAGCACCTTCTCCGTGAAGAGCTGCGCCCGGCTGAGCGTGCCCTCGGAGGTGGTGAGCGCCGGGATCAGCTCGACGAGCTGCTGGACCGGCGCCGGGTTGAAGAAGTGGATGCCGATGACGTGGTCCGGCCGCGAGGTGGCGACCGCCAGCTTCACCAGCGGGATCGAGGAGGTGTTGGAGGCCAGGATCGCGTCGGGCCGGGTCACGACCTGGTCCAGCACTTGGAAGATCTCGGTCTTGACCTGCTCGTTCTCGACGACGGCCTCGATGACGAGGTCCCGGTCGGCGAACTCGCCCAGGTCGGTGGTGAAGCTCAGGCGCGACTGCGTCGCCTCCAGCTCCTCCTCGGTGATCTTGCCGCGCTCGGCGGCCTTGGCGAGGGAGTTGAACAGCCGGGTACGGCCGATCTCCAGGGCCTCGCCGGTGGTCTCGGCGACCTTCACCTCCAGGCCGGCGCGGGCGCACACCTCGGCGATGCCCGCCCCCATCTGACCGCAGCCCACCACGCCGACGCGTGCGATATCTCCCGAGATGACGGTCACATCGTCCCTTTCGCTGACTCCACGGCTGAGGCAGGTCCGCCGGGGTCCCCGGCGCCTGCTCCGATCGTGCACGTTACCCCCGAAGCGCCGCGGATCCGTCGTCCGGGTCGGGCATGCTGGGGGCCGTACACGATCCGTGACCGCGCGGATCCGCCGAGTCGTGGAGGTTGTCCATGGGCCGCGTCTCCCGCCGGGCCTTCGCGGTGGCCGCGCTGTCGGCGCTCACGGCGGCACCCGCGGCGTCCGCGGCACCGGGGCGGGCCGGACACCGGCGCGGCGCGGTCACCGAGATGCGCGGCATGTGGCTGGCCACCGTGAACAACCGGGACTGGCCCAGCCGCGCCGGCCTGCGGGCCTCCGAGCAGCGGGCCGAACTGATCGAGCACCTCGACACCGCGGTACGCCACCGCCTCAACACGGTGATCTTCCAGGTGCGGCCCACCGCCGACGCGCTGTGGCCGTCGGAGTACGAGCCCTGGTCGCAGTACGTGTCCGGCAGCCAGGGCAGGGACCCCGGCTGGGACCCGCTGGGCACCGCCGTCGAGGAGGCCCACGCCCGCGGACTGGAACTGCACGCCTGGTTCAACCCGTACCGCGTCGCCCTGCGCGACGACCCGGCCCACCTGGTGCCCTCGCACCCCGCCCGCAGGAACCCCGACTGGGTGGTGCCGTACGCCGGGAAGCTCCACTACAACCCGGGGCTGCCCGAGGTCCGGTCCTTCGTGCAGGACGCGATGCTCGACGCGGTGCGCAAGTACCCCGTGGACGGCGTCCACTTCGACGACTACTTCTACCCGTACCCGGTGGCGGGCCGGACCTTCGACGACGACGGGGCCTTCCGCGCCCACGGCGGCGGGTTCTCCAGCAGGGCCGCCTGGCGGCGGGACAACATCGACCGGCTGGTGCGGGAGACCGCGGCCGGCGTCAGGCGGGTCCGGCCCACCGCCCGCTTCGGCGTCAGCCCCTTCGGCGTCTGGCGCAACGCGGCCACCGACGCACGGGGCTCCGACACCCGGGCGGGCGTGCAGACGTACGACGACCTGTACGCGGACACCCGCACGTGGGTGCGCGAGGGCTGGGTCGACTACATCGTGCCGCAGCTCTACTGGCACATCGGCCAGGACACCGCCGACTACGCGAAGCTGCTGCCCTGGTGGGCGGAGGTGGCCAGGGGAAGCCGGACCCGGCTCTACGTCGGCGAGGCACTCTACAAGGCCGGGGACCCGGCCGAGCCCGCCGCGTGGCAGGACCGCGAGGAGCTGTCCCGGCACCTCGCCCTGGCCGCGGGCCACCCACAGGTGCGCGGACACGTCTTCTTCGCCGCGAAGGACATGGCGGAGGACCGGACCGGCGCGATGGCGCGGGTGTCCGCCGGCCACTACGCGCAGCCCGCGGGCACCCCGCGCTGAGTCACGTCCGGGTCTCCCGCCCGTCTAGATGTGGATCTCCTTGTGCCGGATCTCGGAGTCGGGGCCGGGCGAGCAGACCGCCTCGTGCCCGTCCTCGAACCGGACCCGGTACGGCGGAGAGCCTTCCTTGCCCATCACTTCGATGATCTCGGCGACCTTGTCGTGCTCGCCGACCACCCGGCCGTGCTGCACGAGCTGGTCACCCTTCATCGCGTGCATCTGCGAGGCCTCCTCACGTGTGTGCCGCTCAACCCCGGGCCCGCTGGGTGACCGCGATGCACACCAGCACCGCCGCCGCCGTCAGCGGAGCGGCGACCGTCAGGTGCTCGCCCAGGAGTAGTACCGACCACACCAGTGTGAGCAGCGGCTGCGCGAGCTGCAACTGACTGGCCTTGGGGACTCCGACGGCCGCCATGCCCCGGTACCAGACGACCAGTCCCAGGAACTGCGAGCCCGCCGCCACCCACAGCAGTCCGGTCACGGCGTGCGCCGTCAGACGCACCGGCTCCCACGCCAGCGCCACCGCGGCGGCGGGCAGGGTGAGCGGCAGGCACAGCACCAGCGCCCAGCCGATCACCTGCCAGCCCGGCATCACCCGGGCCAGCCGCCCGCCCTCCGTGTAACCGGCCGCGCACACCAGCAGCGCCGCGAAGAGATAGCCGTCCGCGGTGGTGAACGCGCCTCCGCTCTGCTGCACCGTGAAGGCCACCACCGCCGCCGCGCCCGCCAGCGCCGCGATCCAGAAGGTGCGGGAGGGGCGGGTGCCGGTGCGCAGCGCGGAGAGCGCCGCGGTGGTCAGCGGCAGCAGGCCGACCACGACGGCGGCGTGCGCGGTGGTCGAGGACTGGAGCGCGAGCGTGGTCAGCGTCGGGAAGCCGAGGACCACCCCGGCGGCGACCACCGCGAGACCGAGCCGGTGCCGCCGCTCGGGCAGCGCGAACCGCCGCCGCGCGCCCCCCTGCTCCCGTGCGGGTCCGCCCACGGCCAGCAGGCACACTCCGGCGATCAGTGCGGCGAGGACACTGCGCACGGCCACGAGGGACCACGGGCCGAAGCCCTCCAGGCCCCAGGCGGTGGCGGGGAAGGTGAGCGAGAAGGCGACGACGCCGAGCGCGGCCTGCAGGATGCCGGACGACGTCCCCGCTGGGCCGGGTGCCGGGGTCCGACCGCTGACCGCTATCCGTGTCGGGGTAGTAGCGCTACTCTGTGCTCTCATGCAAGAGCGTAGCAGCGTCGCTGACCTGGCGAACCAGTTGCGACGGGAACTCGACCGCTACTCACCCGGTGGAAAGCTCCCGTCCAGCCGTGCCCTCGTCGACCGCTTCCGGGTGAGCCCGGTGACCGTCTCCCGCGCCCTGGCCCAACTGGCCGCCGAGGGACTGGTGGTGACCCGCCCCGGCGCGGGTGCCTTCCGGGCGCCCGCCCGCCCCGCCGCCGTCCCCGCCGGGGACACCTCCTGGCAGGAGGTCACGCTCAGCGCCGACGGCGCCGCCGACCTCGTACCGCGCACCGTGGACGCGTCCGGCGTCCTGGTCTCGCTCGCCGCCCCGCCGCCCGGCGTCGTCGAGTTCAACGGCGGCTATCTGCACCCGTCGCTCCAGCCGGAACGGGCCATGGCGGCGGCGCTGTCGAGGGCCGGCCGCCGCCCCGGAGCATGGGGCCGGCCCCCGATGGAGGGGCTGACGGAACTGCGGGAGTGGTTCGCCCGCGGCATCGGCGGGGCCGTCACCGCCGCCGAGGTGCTGGTCACCTCGGGCGGCCAGTCGGCGCTGACCACCGCGCTGCGCGCCCTCGCCCCGCCCGGCGCGCCCGTCCTCGTCGAGTCCCCGACCTACCCCGGCATGCTGGCCATCGCGCGGGCGGCCGGACTGCGCCCGGTACCGGTCCCCGTGGACACCGACGGCGTGCGGCCCGCCCTGCTCGCCGACGCCTTCCGTGCCACCGGCGCCCGCGTCTTCGTCTGCCAGCCCCTGTTCCAGAACCCGACGGGCGCGGTGCTCGCCCCCGAGCGGCGCGGCGAGGTGCTGCGCATCGCCCGCGAGGCCGGCGCCTTCGTGATCGAGGACGACTTCGTGCGGCGCCTCGTCCACGAGGACGCGGGCCCCCTGCCGCGCCCGCTGGCCGCCGACGACCCGGACGGCGTCGTCGTGCACGTCTGCTCGCTGACCAAGGCGACCTCGCCGAGCTTCCGGGTGAGCGCCCTGGCGGCGCGCGGTCCGGTGCTGGAGCGGCTGCGGGCCATCCAGGTCGTCGACACCTTCTTCGTGCCCCGCCCCCTCCAGGAGGCGGCGCTCGAACTCGTCGGCTCGCCCGCCTGGCCGCGCCATCTGCGCGCCGTCTCCGCCGAGCTGAAGGCCCGCCGGGACGCGATGACGTCCGCGCTGCGCCTGCACCTGCCCGAGCTGTCCCTCGCCCACATCCCCTCCGGCGGCTACCACCTGTGGCCGCGCCTGCCCGACGGCACGGGAGAGGCGGCCCTGACCGCCGCCGCCCTGCGCGCGGGCGTCGCGGTCGCCCCGGGCCGCCCCTACTTCAGCGCCGAACCCCCCGCCCCCCACCTGCGGCTGAGCTTCGCCGCGGTGGCCGGGACGGGCGAGATCGCCGAGGGCGTGCGCAGGCTGAGCGCCGCCTGGGCCGAGGTGCGCGGGCAGGCGGGGGCGCGCGGATAACGGGTCGACGCCGCCCGCGGGCCGCTGAGAGCATCCCGGCATGACCGACACGCCGCGCCTGCCCGAGGGCTACGAGATCTCCACCGACCCCGACCGCGTCGACGCGGCACGCGTGCACCGGTGGCTGTCCACCGACGCCTACTGGGCGCTCGGCCGGTCCCGTGAGAAGCAGGACCGGGCGATCGCCGGCTCGCTCAACTTCGGGGTGTACGCGTCGCTGTCGGGGGAGCAGGTCGCGTACGCCCGTGTCGTCACCGACCGGGCCACCTTCGCCTGGCTGTGCGACGTGTACGTCGACCCCGCGGTGCGCGGCAAGGCGATCGGCACCGCGCTGGTCGGAGCGGTGCGCGAGCACCTGAGGCCGTACGGGCTGCGCCGGATCATGCTCGCCACGCACGACGCGCACGGGGTCTACGAGAGGCTCGGCTTCACGGCGCTGGAGCGCCCCGACCAGTGGATGGTGCTCGCCTTCGGCCCGTGAGCCGCCGCCCGCCCCGGACGACTCGTCGGTCCCGCCTCTTGACCACGCCGACGCGCGCCGCTCCGTCGTGAGGTGCGGCGGTGCCGGTCGGGCGGACCTTTGTCACCTGCCACCCGTCACCGTCTCCTCGACCAGGTGATGCTCGTGCTCGTGCCCGTCCGGCTCGGCGGGGAACCTGCCGTTGGTGCGTTGGAGGGCGATCACGGCGGCGTCGTCGGCCAGCCG
Source organism: Streptomyces sp. NPDC018947 (assembly GCF_044390505.1). Classification (NCBI taxonomy): domain Bacteria; kingdom Bacillati; phylum Actinomycetota; class Actinomycetes; order Kitasatosporales; family Streptomycetaceae; genus Streptomyces; species Streptomyces sp. NPDC018947. The sequence goes on along the minus strand of NZ_JBIRZD010000014.1, from coordinate 189,565 downwards.
CCCGCCGACATGGGCGAGCAGGTCGGTGCGCAAGCGGCGGATCAGTGCCGGGGGGCTTTCGTCCGTCCAGGCGGCGGCGCGGTCGGCCAGCGGGTAGAAGACGCCCCGGGCATCGCGGGCCTCGATCAGGCCGTCGGTGTGCAGCAGCAGCACGTCGTCCGCTTCCAGGGTGAAGGTGTCGACGTGATAGTCGGGGCTGCTCCGCTCGAGTTCGCCCAGGCCCAGCGGCGGCGCGGGCTCGAGGACAGGCAGCGCGGTCACCTGCCCGTCGTGCAGCAGCAGGGGTGGCGGGTGCCCGCACGTGACCATCTGCGCCTGGGCGGTTCCGTCGGGGATGTCGACGACGGCGGCTGTGATGAAGCATTCCCCGGCCGTCTCCGCTTCGGCGGGCTCTGCCAGGTTCCAGCACACGCTCTGCTCCAGGTAGGCCACGAGGCCGGGCAGCGTGACCTGGCGGTGTGCGGCCTCCCGGAAGGCACCCAGCAAGAGGGCGGCGTCGCTGATCGCGGTCAGGCCCTTGCCCCGCGCATCGCCGATGATCAGCCGGGTGCCGGTAGGAGTACGGACGGCAGCGTAGAGGTCGCCGCCGATGAGTGCGTGCTCCTGCGCCGCCAGGTACATCGACGCCACCCGCAGCGGGCCGATCCGGCGCGGCAACGGCCGCATGACCACGTGCTGCGTGGCCTCCGACACCGTCCGTACCTGTGACAGCTCATGGGCGTGCCGCACCTGCAGGTACCGGAAGACGGTCACGATCACCGAGACCACCAGCAGGGCGATGATCTGCGAATTGAAGTACAGCGTCCCCAGGAGGTTCTGGTGTATGACGCCGATGCCCAGCAGCGCCCCCACCGCGACACCGCCCATCACCCCGGTCAGGACGGGGCCTGCGAACGACGCCGTGATCGCGGGCGCCACGACCAGCAGCGGACCCAGCGGCACACCGCGCGGGCTCAGTACGTCGGCCAGCACGATGGCCACGATCAGCCCGATCGGTACCGCCAGCAACGCACCGGACGCTTGCCGAGAGCGCTGCTGGTACGAGAACCGCTGCCGCAAGCCCACAAGTCCGGTCTACACCCCCCGGGCCATCCGCGCAGGCAGAGGACCGACCGCCGAAGCGGGACCGGGGCAGATCACGGGCCGTCGACGGCACGTGGATGACGCTCCTCGGCGCCTCCTGGCGGCGGCGGACGCCGACGACGACATCGACTGGACGGTGTCGGCCGACTAGGGCGTCTCGCCGGGCTCGCGGGTGTACTCGGTGGTCAGCAGCAGGTCCTTGGCCGGGCCGGCCACGCGCCACACCGTCCGCCAGTGGTCCGCGTCCCGGACCGTGAACTCGCCGCGGTAGAGGTCGGCGGCGCAGGGATGGTCGGCCACGTGGCGACCGGACGTCAGGTCCAGCGCGTGGAAGGGCCGCCCGTCCGCGAAGCGCACGTCGGCCGTGCCGGGCGCGGCGCCCGGCTCGTAGCGCAGCGTGCGCTCGGCGGGGCGGGACACGCCCCGCCAGGTGAAGACGCCGGACTCGTGGCCGCGCAGACCGCCGCCCGCCACGGACTCGAACAGGGTCGTCCCCGTGAAGCGGCCCGTGTCGCCGCTCGCGAGGTCGCGCACCTTCCGCTCCGTGCGCCACCGCCCCGCCAGGTGTGCCAGTACGTCCGGTACCGGCCAGAACTCGCCCATCCCGTGCCGCTCTCCGTCCCGGGCCGACTCCGTGCCCCGCCCTCCCATGGTGCCCGGCGGGCGGGCCTACCAGTACGCCGCGTCGTTCCAGGCCCTGAACCCGGCGTACTCCAGCGGATCGTCGTCCTCGTCCAGACCGGCCAGCCCCGGGGCGGCGAGGCGACCCCGCTGCCAGGCGACCAGGGTGTCCACCAGCCCGTGCTCGAGCGGCGCCCCCTGGCGGGCGTGCCGGGGCCACACGACGAGCGGCCACGCGTCGGGGGCGCCGCCCTCGGTGAGCCAGCCCAGGTGGTCGCCGTCGACGGAGTTGGCGAAGGGGAGGAAGCCGCCCGGCTCCGGCCAGGCGGAGAGCGGGAAGGAGTCGGGATGGTTGCGCCGGAGCATCCGGTACCCGTCCAGCACCTCCCCGACATGGGTGGCGAACCGCCGCTCCCCGGTCCGCAGCGGCGTCAGGAACCGCAGCCACCCGCTCCAGCACCCGGCGCCGTACTCCGCCATCAGTTCCACGTACTCCCGTGGCAGCCGTGTGCCCAGCTCGGCGAAGAGGCCCTCCCAGGTGCCGTCGCCGAGGTAGGGCCGCTCGGGCGGCGGCGACAGCAGGCGCAGCGCCTCCAGGCCGGTGCCGGTCTCCAGCGCGGCCCGGCGCTCCGCGTCCGTGAGCCGGGGCGGCAGGGCCGGGGGCGGCGTCCAGGGGGCCGCGTCCGGGAGGAACGCCGTGCGGGCGACGCTGCCGGGCAGCGGTCCCATCAGCGGGCCGGGCGGCGAGGGAAGCTCCCAGTCGTCGCGGACCATGTGCCGCAGATATCCGGTGAGCGTCAGGTCGTACGCGTGCCAGTCGCGCAGTCCGCTGCCGGGCACCGGTCCCTGGTGCCGGACGACCACCGTCCACTCGTCGGGGTCGGCGGAGACGGAGGTGTCCCAGAAGAGGGTGTCGGAGCCCCGGGTGCAGCCCCAGGCCAGCAGCCCGCCCGGCTCGGGGTGCACGGCGTACCGCTCCTCCTCGGGCAGGTCGCGCAGTTCGATCCGGGCCTCGCGGTGCGTCTCGCGCAGCCACTGCCCGTAGTCGAAGCGCCCGTCCTGCGCGCACGGCACGTGGATCCACAGGTACTCCCCGAAGTCCACGGGCCCGTACCGGTCGGCGAACCGCCTGTAGTCACCCGGCAGCCGCACCCCGAGCCACTCCTCGACCGCCGCCCAGTCCACGGGCACGGGGGCGGGCGGCCGTTCGGAGTGCGGTTCGGCGTAATCGGCGAGGTCGGCGGTCACGTGGTCGTCCTTCGGTGGTGGGCGGGCGGCGGCCGGACGGAGGGCGGTGCGATCGGAACAGGCATGATCGTATGCACGACCGGTGCGGCCCGGACGGGTCGGTCTGCCTTCGGTGACGCGCGCGCTCCGCGGGGGAGGGCTGCATAGGATCGCCGGCATGGCGCTGCGACCCGTACACGTGAACATCAAGGCCGTCGACAGCTCGGCGGTAGGCCGGTTCTGGGCGGAGGCGCTCGGCTGGAGCGCCTACGACGCGGGCGTGACCACCTACGTCGGACCCGCCGGCGGCCTCGTCTGGCCGGACCCCGTCTTCCTCGGCATCGACGTCGTTCCCGTCCCGGGCCCCAAGACCGCGGCGAAGAACCGGACGCACCTCGATCTCGCCACCACCTCGTCCGCCCACCGGGCGGAGCTGGTCGCGCGCCTGCGGGACCTCGGCGCCACGCCCGTCGACGTGGGGCAGGGCGACGTGCCGTGGACGGTCCTCGCCGACCCGGAGGGCAACGAGTTCTGCGTGCTGGAGCCCCGGGAGGTCTACCGGGACACCGGGCCGATCGCCGCGGTGGTGTGCGACAGTGCCGATCCGCGGGCCATGGCCCGGTTCTGGGACGAGGCGCTGGACTGGACCCTGCACGAGGCGACCGCCGACCGCGCGGTGCTGCGCTCCGCCAAGGGCGCGGGCCCCTACCTCGAATTCCTCCGCACGCCCGGTGCGAGGACCGCGCCGGACCGCGTCCACCTCGACCTCCAGCCGTACCCCGGCGAGGACAAGGAGGCGGAGGCGGCCCGCCTGCGCACCCTCGGCGCCACCGACCTCGACCTCGGCCAGGGCGACGTCCCCTGGACATGCCTGGCCGACCCCGAGGGCCACGAGTTCTGCGTCCTGTCGCAGTCCTGACCCCAAGACCGCCCGGCCGGCGGCCCCGCCGGCACCCTTCCCCGCTGACCGCACAGCCCGGCCGCACCGGCCGCCGCGGTGCCGCATGCATGGATTGCATAAACGTGCAGAGAAACGTATAGTCATGCCATCCAGGAGGAGGGTTTTCCCATGGCGGTACGTGCGGCGGTGGCCGGAGCGAGTGGATACGCGGGCGGAGAGCTGCTGCGTCTCCTCCTCGCGCACCCCGAGATCGAGATCGGCGCCCTGACCGGCAATTCCAACGCCGGGCAGCGGCTCGGCGCGCTCCAGCCGCACCTGCTGCCGCTGGCCGGCCGCGTCCTGGAGGCGACCACGCCCGAGGCGCTCGCCGGACACGACGTCGTCTTCCTCGCGCTGCCCCACGGCCAGTCCGCCGCCGTCGCCGAGCAGCTCGGGCCGGACGTGCTGGTCGTCGACATGGGCGCCGACTTCCGGCTGAAGGACGCCGGGGACTGGGAGGAGTTCTACGGCTCCCCGCACGCCGGCACCTGGCCCTACGGCCTCCCCGAACTGCCGGGCGCCCGCGCCGCGCTGGAGGGGTCCAAGCGCATCGCGGTGCCCGGTTGCTACCCCACCGCCGTCTCCCTGGCCCTCTTCCCGGCCTACGCCGCCGGCCTCGCCGAGCCGGAGGCCGTGATCGTCGCCGCCTCCGGCACGTCCGGCGCCGGCAAGGCCCCCAAGCCCCACCTGCTGGGCAGCGAGGTCATGGGCTCCATGTCGCCCTACGGCGTCGGCGGCGGCCACCGGCACACCCCCGAGATGATCCAGAACCTCGGCGCGGTCGCCGGGGAGCCGGTCTCCGTCTCCTTCACGCCGACCCTCGCGCCGATGCCCCGCGGCATCCTCGCCACGTGCAGCGCCAAGGCCCGCCCCGGGGTGAACGCCGAGTCCGTCCGCGCGGCCTACGAGAAGGCCTTCGCCGACGAACCGTTCGTGCACCTGCTGCCCGAGGGGCAGTGGCCGGCGACGGCGTCCGTGTACGGCTCCAACGCCGTCCAGGTGCAGGTCGCGCACGACGTCGCCGCGGGCCGCGTCATCGCCATCAGCGCCATCGACAACTTGACCAAGGGCACCGCGGGCGGTGCCGTCCAGAGCATGAACATCGCCCTGGGGCTCGACGAGACCACCGGGCTGACGACGATCGGAGTTGCGCCGTGAGTGTGACGGCAGCGAAGGGATTCACGGCGGCGGGCATCGCCGCCGGGATCAAGGAGAACGGCAACCCCGACCTGGCCCTCGTGGTCAACACCGGCCCCCGCCGCGCCGCCGCCGGTGTCTTCACCTCCAACCGCGTCAAGGCCGCGCCGGTCCTGTGGTCCGAACAGGTCCTCAAGGACGGGCGGTTGACCGCCGTCGTCCTCAACTCCGGCGGCGCCAACGCCTGCACCGGCCCCAAGGGTTTCCAGGACACCCACGCCACCGCCGAGAAGGCGGCCGAGCTGCTCGGCACGGGCGCCGGCGAGATCGCCGTCTGCTCGACGGGCCTCATCGGCGTCCTGCTCCCCATGGACAAGCTGCTCCCCGGCGTCGAGACCGCCGCCGGTCAACTCTCCGAGCACGGCGGCGAGAAGGCCGCCATCGCCATCAAGACCACCGACACCGTGCACAAGACGTCGGTCGTGACCAAGGACGGCTGGACCGTCGGCGGGATGGCGAAGGGCGCCGGCATGCTCGCCCCGGGCCTCGCCACCATGCTCGTCGTCCTGACCACCGACGCCGACCTCGAGAGCGACGTGCTCGACAGGGCCCTGCGCGCCGCCACCCGGGTCACCTTCGACCGGGTCGACTCCGACGGCTGCATGTCCACCAACGACACGGTCCTCCTGCTCGCCTCCGGCGCCTCCGGGGCCACCCCCGAGTACGCGGAGTTCGCCGAGGCCGTACGGACCGTGTGCGACGACCTCGGTCAGCAGCTCATCCGGGACGCCGAGGGCGCCAGCAAGGACATCAAGGTCGAGGTCGTCAACGCCGCGACCGAGGAGGACGCCGTCCAGGTGGGCCGCACCATCGCCCGCAACAACCTCCTCAAGTGCGCCATCCACGGCGAGGACCCCAACTGGGGCCGCGTGCTGTCCGCGATCGGCACCACCTCCGCCGCCTTCGAGCCCGACCGGCTCAACGTCGCCATCAACGGCGTCTGGGTCTGCAAGAACGGCGGCGTCGGCGAGGACCGCGAACTGGTCGACATGCGCTACCGCGAGGTCCACATCGTCGCCGACCTCGCCGCCGGCGACGCGGGCGCCACCATCTGGACCAACGACCTCACCGCCGACTACGTCCACGAGAACAGCGCGTACTCATCATGAGCACTACCCGCAAGCACACCGCCCTGCCCAAGGCGCAGATCCTCATCGAGGCGCTGCCCTGGCTGACGCGCCACAACGGCAAGACGGTCGTCATCAAGTTCGGCGGCAACGCCATGGTCGACGAGGACCTGAAGGCCGCGTTCGCCCAGGACGTCGTCTTCCTGCACCACGCCGGCCTCAGGCCCGTCGTCGTGCACGGCGGCGGCCCGCAGATCAGCGCCGCCCTCGACAAGCACGGGATCGTCAGCGAGTTCAAGGCGGGCCTGCGCGTCACCACCGAGGACGCCATGGACGTCGTACGGATGGTGCTGGCCGGTCAGGTCCAGCGCGAACTGGTCAACCTGCTCAACCAGCACGGCCCGCTCGCCGTCGGCCTGACCGGCGAGGACGCGCACACCATCACCGCCACCAAGCACCAGCCCGAGATCGACGGCGAACTGGTCGACATCGGGCGGGTCGGCGAGATCACCGACATCGACACGGGCGCGATCGAGGCGCTGCTGGCCGACGGCCGGATCCCGGTCGTCTCGTCGATCGCCCGTTCCGAGGACGACGGACATGTCTACAACGTCAATGCTGATACGGCGGCTGCGGCACTCGCTGCGGCGCTCGGCGCCGAGACTCTCATGGTCCTCACCGACGTCGAGGGCCTCTACGAGGACTGGCCGAACTCCGACGAGGTGATCAGCCGCCTCACCGCCTCCCAGCTCGAGAAGCTGCTGCCGGAGCTGTCCGCGGGCATGGTGCCGAAGATGGAGGGCTGCCTGCACGCCGTGCGCGGCGGCGTCACCACCGCCCGCGTCATCGACGGCCGGGTCCAGCACTCGATCCTGCTGGAGATCTTCACCGACGAGGGCATCGGCACGATGGTCGTGCCGGACGAACAGGGGGAGTCGTGAGCAACGAGGAACTGACCGCGCGGTGGCAGGGCGCGCTCATGAACAACTACGGCACGCCGCGCCTGCCCCTGGTCCGCGGCGAGGGCTCCCGGCTCTGGGACGCCGACGGCACCGAGTACCTCGACTTCGTCGGCGGCATCGCCGTCAACGCCCTCGGCCACGCCCACCCCGCGGTCGTCGACGCGGTGAGCCGTCAGATCGCCTCCCTCGGCCACGTCTCCAACCTCTTCGTCGCCGAGCCGCCCGTCGCGCTCGCCGAACGGCTGCTCCAGCGCTTCGGCCGCGACGGCAAGGTGTTCTTCTGCAACTCCGGCGCGGAGGCCAACGAGGGCGCCTTCAAGATCGGCCGGCTGACCGGGCGGCCGCACATGGTCGCCACCGAGGGCGGCTTCCACGGCCGCACCATGGGCGCCCTGGCGCTGACCGGGCAGCCCGGCAAGCAGGAGCCGTTCCTGCCGCTGCCCGGCGACGTCACGCACGTCCCGTACGGCGACGCCCAGGCGCTGGCGGCCGCGGTCACCGAGGACACCGCCCTGGTGATCATCGAGCCGGTCCAGGGCGAGAACGGGGTCGTCGTCCCGCCGCCCGGCTATCTGAAGGCGGCGCGGGCCATCACGGCGGCCACGGGCGCGCTGCTGGTGCTGGACGAGGTGCAGACCGGCATCGGCCGGACCGGGCACTGGTTCGAGTACCAGGCCCACGAGGGCGTCCTGCCGGACGTCGTCACCCTCGCCAAGGGCCTCGGCGGCGGACTGCCGCTGGGTGCCACCGTCGCCTTCGGGCGGGCCGCCGAGCTGCTGCGGCCCGGCCAGCACGGCACGACGTTCGGCGGCAACCCCGTCGCCTGCGCCGCCGGGATCGCCGTCCTCGACACCATCGCGGACGAGGGTCTGCTGGAGAACGTCAAGCGGCAGGGCGAGAGGCTGCGCGGCGGCGTCGAGGCCCTCGGCCACCCGCTGGTCGCCCACGTCAGGGGCGCCGGACTGCTCCTGGGTATCGTGCTCACCGAGCCGCTCGCGCCCACGGTGCAGCAGGCGGCCCAGGACGCCGGAATCCTCGTGAACGCGCCCGCACCCGATGTCGTACGGCTGATGCCCGCGCTGAATCTCGGCGACGACGCGGTGGACGCGTTCCTCGGGGCGCTGCCCGGCATCCTTGACCAGGCCCACGAGGCCCACGGGGACGGACGATCCGGAGAATGAGACGACGATGAGCCAGGCGCAGGAGCACGAGCAGACCAACGGGCCTGCCGTACCGCAGACCCGCACCGCACGCCACCGCCGGATCGTGGACATCCTCAACCGGCAGGCGGTGCGGTCGCAGAGCCAGCTCGCGAAGCTGCTCGCCGACGACGGGCTGACCGTCACGCAGGCGACGCTCTCCCGGGATCTGGACGAGCTGAACGCGGTCAAGATCCGCAACACCGACGGCGACCTCATCTACGCGGTGCCCAGCGAGGGCGGTTTCCGCACCCCGCGGGCCCCGCTCGGGGAGTCGGCCAAGGAGGAGCGGATGCGGCGGCTCTCCGCGGAGCTGCTGATCTCCGCGGAGGCGTCGGCGAACCTCGTGGTCCTGCGGACCCCTCCGGGCGCGGCGCAGTTCCTCGCCTCGGCGATCGACCAGGCGGAGCTGCACGACATCCTGGGGACGATCGCCGGTGACGACACGCTGCTGCTGATCAGCAGGGAGCCCACGGGCGGGCAGGCGCTGGCGGATCACCTGCTGCGCCTGGCCCAGAACGGCCCCAACGGCCACTGAACGCCGCGGCGGCCGCCGCCGTCGGCGGGGACACGGGTGATCCGTGCCGGCGCGCGGGCCCTCAGTACCGGGTCACCGCGGTCGCCCCGCCCGACGTGCCGATCGCGATGTGCGGCCGGGCCTTCGGGTCGGCCCAGCGCAGGATGCGGCGCATCGCGTCGGCCGGCACCGACACGCAGCCGGCCGTCGCCCCGCGCCCGTGGACGTGCAGGAAGATGCCCGCGCCGCGCCCGCGCACCGGACGGTGGTAGTTGAAGCCGACGACCAGGGCGTGGGCGTACTGCGTGGTGTAGGTGATCAGGTGCTCGGCCTCGGCGGCGCGGCAGTCGGCGGGGCGGGGCTCGGTCCAGCGGTTGTAGGCGCGGGAGCCGTTGTCCTGGCACCACCAGGAGTCCGCGCGGACCGGACGGTACCGGTACGCCGTCCCGCGCGGCGCGGCCCGGACACCGAACGCGTACGGCAGGTCGTACAGGCCCGTCGGGGTCGTGTCCGTGCCCTGGACGCGTGTCGTCCCCTCCGTGAGCCCCCTCGCCCCGAACCGGGCGGGCGCCGTGCCGGTCCTCACCCAGCGGCCGCCCCTGCGGTCCCACCAGGTGACGGTGCCGGTGGTCGAGCCCGTGTCGGGCGCGACGGCGGTGAGGAGCTGGGTGCCGCCACCGGTGTCCGCCATCCGGGCGGGCAGCGGCCGGGGTGCCGGACCGGGGGCGGGCGCGGTCCCGAGGGCCAGCGCGGACAGGGCGAGGAGGGCGGCGACGGGACCGGAGCGCATGGCTCAGACGCTGGACGGGGGCAGCGGCAGCGGCAGCCCGGGTAGTCCGTCCAGGCTGGTGGCCACGTGCTCCTTCTTGGCGAAGTACGCGCCGAGCGAGGCGTCGTCCTCCCGCGCGAACCGCTTGCCGTGCAGGTCCCGGTCGCTCTCGTACGCCATGAAGGGGACGGCGTACCCGCAGGTGTCGCGGATGAGCTCGGCGGTCACCACGATGACGGCGCGCAGCCCGTGCTCGCGGGGGTCGATGTCCGGGAAGCGGGTGAGCAGTTCCGGGAAGCGCGGGTCGTCGCGGAAGACCGGCTCGCCGCGGCCGTGCACCCGGACGATGTTCGGCGGGCCCTGGAAGGCGCACCACATCAGGGTGATCCGCCCGTTCTCCCGCAGATGCGCGATCGTCTCGGCGTTGGAGCCGGCGAAATCGAGGTAGGCGACGGTCAGGTCGTCCAGCACGGCGAAACTGCCGGCGAGGCCCTTGGGAGAGAGGTTGACCGTGCCGTCGGCCGCCAGCGGGGCGGTGGCGGTGAAGAAGAGGGGCTGCGCCTCGATGAAGGTGCGGAGTCTGCCGTCTATGCGCTCATAGGTCTTTCCCATGTCCGACGATTATGGGTGTACCGGGCATGACACGCCCTACCGTCCACTGGATTGACGAATCATGCAGAGTTCTGCATACTCATGCAGGCCAGTGATTGCACGGTGAGGAGCGACACAAGTGAGCAGCAACAACGGTGACGTACGGCTCTGGGGCGGCCGTTTCGCCGACGGTCCCGCCGAGGCCCTGGCGAAGCTGTCCGCGTCCGTCCACTTCGACTGGCGGCTCGCCCCCTACGACATCGCCGGCTCGCGTGCCCACGCGCGCGTGCTGCACAAGGCCGGTCTGCTCACCGAGGACGAGCTGACCCGGATGATCGCCGGGCTCGACCGGCTCGAGGCGGACGTCGCGTCGGGCGACTTCACCGGCACCATCGCCGACGAGGACGTCCACACCGCCCTGGAGCGCGGCCTGCTGGAGCGGCTCGGCCCCGACCTCGGCGGCAAGCTGCGCGCCGGCCGGTCCCGCAACGACCAGGTCGCCACCCTCTTCCGCATGTACCTGCGCGACCACGCCCGGGTCATCGGCGGGCTGATCGCCGACCTCCAGGACGCCCTGGTCGGCCTCGCCGAGGCCCACCCGGACGTGGCGATGCCCGGGCGCACCCACCTCCAGCACGCCCAGCCGGTGCTCTTCGCCCACCACGTCCTCGCCCACGCCCAGGCGCTCGGCCGGGACGCGGAGCGGCTGCGCCAGTGGGACGAGCGGACGGCCGTGTCGCCGTACGGCTCGGGCGCCCTGGCCGGATCGTCGCTCGGCCTGGACCCGGAGGCGGTCGCCGCGGACCTCGGCTTCGAGCACGGCAGCGTCGGCAACTCCATCGACGGCACGGCCTCCCGCGACTTCGTCGCCGAGTTCGCCTTCATCACCGCGATGATCGGGGTGAACGTCTCCCGGATCGCCGAGGAGATCATCATCTGGAACACGAAGGAGTTCTCCTTCGTGACCCTGCACGACGCCTTCTCCACCGGCTCGTCGATCATGCCGCAGAAGAAGAACCCGGACATCGCGGAGCTGGCGCGCGGCAAGTCCGGCCGCCTCATCGGCAACCTCACCGGCCTGATGGCCACGCTCAAGGCCCTTCCGCTCGCGTACAACCGCGACCTCCAGGAGGACAAGGAGCCGGTCTTCGACTCCATCGACCAACTGGAGATCCTGCTCCCCGCCTTCACCGGCATGATGGCCACCCTCACCGTGCACCGGGAGCGGATGGAGGAGCTGGCCCCGGCCGGGTTCTCGCTCGCCACCGACATCGCCGATTGGCTGGTCAGGCAGGGTGTGCCCTTCCGTGTCGCGCACGAGGTGGCCGGCGAGTGCGTGAAGGTCGCCGAGGCGGAGGGCAAGGAGCTGGACGAACTGACCGACGCGCAGTTCGCGAAGATCTCCGCCCACCTCACCCCCGAGGTCCGCACCGTGCTCGACGTCCCCGGTGCCCTCGCCTCGCGCAACGGCCGCGGCGGCACGGCGCCGAGCGCGGTCGCCGTCCAGCTCTCCGAGGTGAAGGCGGACGTGGCGGCCCAGCACGAATGGGCCGGAGCGAGGAAGACGGTCTGACGCACCGCACGAACCGGCGCCGAGGCGAAGGTCGTCACGGGTTACGTTGGTCGCAGCCGCACCGGAGCCGACCGAACGGAGCCCGCGATGCCCTTCGCCCGTCTCGCCGCCGCGACGACGCCCACCTGCCACATCGGCCTGGGCCTCGCCGCCGTCGGCCGCCCCGGCTACATCAACCTCGGCAGGGACCGGGACCTCGGAGAGGACCGCAGCGTCGAGACGATGCGCATGCGCACGCACGACCTCCTCGACGCCGCCTACGCGCAGGGCGTCCGGTACTTCGACGTGGCCCGGTCCTACGGTCTGTCGGAGGGGTTCCTCGCCGCCTGGCTGCGCGAGCGGCCCGACGCCGCCGACGTGGTCGTCGGCAGCAAGTGGGGCTACACCTACACGGCCGACTGGTCCACCGACGCCGAACAGCACGAGGTCAAGGACCACGGCGTCGCCACCTACGAGCGCCAGCGCGCCGAGACGGAAGCCCTGCTCGGCGACCGGCTCGACCTCTACCAGATCCACTCGCTGACCCCCGACAGCCCGGCCCTCACCGACAGGGAGCTGCACGCGAAGCTGGCCGAGGCCGCCGCGAGGGGCGTCACCGTGGGCTTCTCGACCAGCGGCCCCGCCCAGGCCGACACCATCCGCGCCGCGCTCGCCGTGACCGTCGGCGGCGAGCCCCTCTTCCGCACCGTCCAGTCGACGTACAACGTGCTGGAGACCTCCGCCGGGCCCGCGCTGGCCGAGGCGCACGAGGCGGGGCTCACCGTGATCGTCAAGGAGGGCATGGCCAACGGGCGGCTGGCCGAGCCGCACGCGCCCGACGTCCTGAAGGCGGTGGCCGAGGAGACGACCCAGGGCTGCGACGCCGTCGCCCTCGCGCTGATCCTGCGCAGTCCCTGGGCCGGGGTGGTGCTGTCCGGCGCCGCCACCGTGGCCCAGCTCGGCTCCAACCTGCACGCGGCCGTCGTCGACCTCGACGACGACCAGGTGGCACGCCTCGGTGCCCTCGCCGAGGACCCGCACGCCTACTGGGAGCGGCGCGGCCGGCTTCCCTGGCACTGAGCACCCCCTCGGTGACCCACCTCCTTGTGAGTCACCCATGCCCTGCGTGAGACAATAATGTCTCATGTGGGCTATCGTTGTGTCATGGCTGTCGACCGAGAACAGGTACTGCGCAGCGCCGCGGCCCTGCTGACCCGCAGAGCCACCGCGACGATGGACGAGGTCGCGCGGGCGGCCGGGATCAGCCGCGCCACGCTGCACCGCCACTTCGCCGGGCGCGACGCCCTGGTCCGGGCGCTCGAGGCGCTCGGCATCGCCGAGTGCGAGGCGGCCATGGACGCGGCCCGTCCCGACGAGGGGCCGGCGGCCGACGCGGTGCGCCGGCTGGTGCGCGAGATGGAGCCCGCCGCCGGACTGCTGGCCTTCCTCTACACGGAGAACCAGCTCTTCGAGGGCGAGCAGCAGAACGAGGGCTGGGCCCGCATCGACGCCCGGCTCACCGAGCTGTTCCGCCGGGGCCAGGAGAACGGCGAGTTCCGCATCGACCTCACCCCGGCCTGGCTCACCGAGGCGCTCTACGGCCTGCTGGCCTCCGGCGCCTGGGCGGTGACCGAGGGCCGCGTGGCCCGCAACGACTTCACCCACATGATCGTCGAGCTGCTGCTCGGCGGCGCACTTCGGAGAGAGTGAACCATGACCCGCACCCTGCGGACGGCGCAGCCCACCGAGGCGGTCAGGCGCCCCGGTCGCTGGCTGGCGCTGTCCGTCCTCGTGCTGGCCGTACTGCTGGTGGCCGTCGACGCGACCGTCCTCGGCCTCGCGACCCCCTACATCAGCGAGGACCTCGCCCCCTCCGGCACCCAGCTCCTGTGGATCGGCGACGTCTACTCCTTCGTCATCGCCGGTCTGCTGGTCACCATGGGCAGCCTCGGCGACCGCATCGGCCGCAAGCGGATCCTGCTCCTCGGCGCCACGGCGTTCGGCGCGATATCGGTCCTCAACGCCTACGCGCACACGCCCGAGGTGATGATCCTCGCCCGGGCCCTGCTGGGCGTCGCGGGCGCCACCCTGATGCCCGCCACCCTCGCCCTGATCCGCAACCTCTTCCACGACCCGCGCGAACGCAGCCTCGCCGTCGGTATCTGGGGCGCCACCGCCTCCGCGGGCACGGCGGTCGGCCCGATCGTGGGCGGCTTCCTGCTGGAGCACTTCTGGTGGGGCTCGGTCTTCCTGATCAACCTGCCCGTCATGGCCGTCCTGGTCCTCGTCGGCGTCAAGCTGCTGCCCGAGTCCCGCAATCCCCACCCCGGCCCGTGGGACCCGGCCAGCGTCGTCCTGTCCCTGGTCGGCGTCGTCGGCATCGTGTACGCCGTCAAGGAGGCCGCCACGCACGGCTTCGCGTGGGCCACGCTCGCCGCGGGCCTGCTGGGCGCCGCCGCGGTGTACGGCTTCGTCCGCCGCCAGCTCACCATGCCGGTCCCGCTGCTCGACATGCGGCTGTTCCGCAGCAGGGGCTTCAGCGGCGCCGTGCTGGCCGACCTGCTGACCATCCTCGGTCTGTCCGGACTGGTGTTCTTCCTCTCCCAGTACCTGCAACTCGTACAGGGCAGGCGGCCGTTCGAGGCGGGGCTCGCGGAACTGCCCGCCGCGATCGGCGCGGTGGTGGCCGGACTGATCGCGGGCCGTGTCGCCCGCCGCTTCTCCGTGCGCGCCGTGGTCTCCGGCGGGCTCGCGGCCGTCGGCCTCGCGCTCGCCGTGCTCACCGTCATCGACCAGCACACCGGCTATCCGCTGCTCGGCACGGCCCTGCTGGTGGTCGGCGTCGGCGCCGGGTTCTCGTTCACCGTCACCGCCGACGTGATCCTCTCCAGCGTGCCGGGGGAGCAGGCCGGCGCCGCCTCCGCGGTCTCCGAGACGGCCTACGAACTCGGCGCCGCCCTCGGCATCGCGCTCCTCGGCTCCGTCGTGACCGGCGTGTACCGGGACTTCACCGGCCCGGCGGGCACCCCGGCCGCGGCCCACGAGTCGCTGGGCGGGGCGGTCGAGGCCGCCGCGGAACTCCCCGCGCACTCGGCCGCGGCGCTGCTCGACGCCGCCCGCCAGTCCTTCGTCGACGGGCTCACCCTCGCGTCGGGCGTCGGCGCGGCGGTGCTGCTGGCGGCCGCGGGCGCGGCGTGGTTCCTGCTGCGCGGCCAGCGCCTGGACGACGGCGCCGGGCACCCGTAGCCCCGGAAAGACACCGGGGGCGGGCCGCTGTTCGGGCGGCCCGCCCCCGGTCGGTGCGTCAGCGCGGTGTCACGCGGCCTTCGCCTTGCTGGCGTACATGTCCACGTACTCCTGGCCGGACAGCCGCATGACCTCGGTCATCACGGAGTCGGTCACGGCCCGCAGGACGTAGCGGTCGCGGTCCATGCCCTCGTAGCGGGAGAACTCCATCGCCTCGCCGAAGCGCACCGTGACCTTGCCCGGCCGGGGCAGGCCCGCGCCGCCCGGCTGGAGCTTGTCGGTGCCGATCATGGCGAACGGGACGACGGGGGCGCCCGTCATCAGGGTGAGGCGGGCGATGCCGGTGCGGCCGCGGTAGAGGCGGCCGTCGGGGGAGCGGGTGCCCTCCGGGTAGATGCCGAAGATCCGGCCCTCGTCCAGCACCCGGCGCCCGGTCATCAGCGCCGCGACACCGCCCCGGCCGCCGTCGCGGTCGACCGGGATCATGCCGACGCCGGTGAAGAACCAGGCCATCAGCCGGCCCTTGAAGCCCTTGCCGGTGACGTACTCGTCCTTGCCGATGAAGAAGACCTGCCGGTCGCAGACGAGCGGAAGGATCATCGAGTCGATGAACGTGAGGTGATTGCCGGCCAGGATCACGGGACCGTCGCCCGGGATGTTCTCCACGCCCTCCACCTGTGGGCGGAACATCAGGCGCATGATCGGACCGAGCACTGCCTTGATGAGCGCGAAGCGGGACAACGGGCCCTCCGGTGTCGGGGATGCGGTATGTGTCTGTGCAGGTGAGGACATTACTCGCGGCCGAGGGGGTCGCGCACGTCGGGTTGACCGAGCCATTGCCCGGTGTTGACGCGTGTTCACCTGCGGTGCAGGGCGCGGCGCGGCCGCGGCGCGGACCCGGGGGATGTGAGGCAACTCGCGTCCGCACGGCTCCGCGGGGACCGGCGTCGCCGCCCCTCGGGGCGCCGGCACCGCCCCGGATCGAAGCACGCGCGAGGCGCGAACCGCGTGAGGCGCGCCGTCGGCACGTGCCCCGGGTCACCGGCCCCGCGGCCCGGCTCCGGCGTCCGCCTACCCCGGCACCGGCGTCGCAAGCCGACGGCAGGTCATACATCCCGTCCCACCTGCCCCTCCACCCCCGTCCGACATCCAGGGTCACCTCCGTATTCGGTACGCGGTCTCCCGCTGGTCATGTACGCGCCCCTACGATCGGCCCGCACTGACGGTCGAGAGCGGGAGGGCCCCATGGGAACGCAGGAGTCGGACGAGCGGACGGGCGGCACCGGACGGCGGGCGCTTCTGGGCGCGGCGGTGCTCGGTGCGGGCGGAGCCGTACTGGGCCTGTCCGGCACGGCGAGAGCCGCCGACGCCCGGCGCGGCGGGCAGGGCGGGCGCGGCGGGCTGAAGGGCCTGCCCGTCCCGACGGTCATCGGCCACCGCGGCGCCAGCGGCTACCGGCCCGAGCACACCTTCGGCGCCTACGAACTGGCCCTGGACATGGGCGCCGACATCGTCGAGGCCGGCGACCTGGTCCCCACCAGGGACGGCCACCTCGTCTGCCGCCACGAACCGGAGATCGGCGGCACCACGGACGTCGCCGAGCACCCCGAGTTCGCCGACCGCAGGCGCACCAAGCTGCTCGACGGCGTCTCCACCACCGGCTGGTTCACCGAGGACTTCACGCTCGCCGAGCTGAAGACGCTGCGCGCCACCGAGCGCATCCCGGCCAACCGCCCGCACAACACCCTCTACAACGGGCGCTGGGACATCCCCACCTTCGAGGAGGTGCTCCGCTGGCAGGACGAGCAGACCCGCAAGCGCGGCAAGCAGGTCTGGATCTACCCCGAGCTGAAGCACCCCACGTACTTCCGGGGGCTCGGCCTCGCCACCGAGGAGCGCCTCGCCCGGCTGCTGCGCGCCCACGGCAAGGACAAGAAGCACTCGCCGGTCATCATCCAGTCCTTCGAGCCCACCAGCATCCAGCGGATGAACAAGCTCGTCGGCAACCCCCTCGCCGTGCTGCTCTCGGGCGCCAGGACCCGCCCCTGGGACTTCGTCGAGAGCGGCGACCCCCGCACGGTCGCCGACCTGATCACGCCGCGGGGCCTGGAGGAGATCGCCTCCTACGCCCAGGGCATCGGCCCCACCCTCGACCTGATCATCCCGAAGGACTCGGCCGGCAGGCTCACCCGGCCCACCACCCTCGTCGCCGACGCGCACCGGGCGGGCCTGATCCTGCACCCGTACACCATGCGCAACGAAAACCCCTTCCTGCCCGCGGACTTCCGCAAGGGCACGGACCCCGACGCCTACGGCGACGCCTTCGGGGCCTTCCGGGCCTACTTCGCCACCGGCATCGACGGTGTCTTCACCGACCAGCCGGACACGGGCGTCCTGGCCCGCGACGCGTTCGTCAACTCCTGAGTGATATCCACCCTTTGGGGTGACCTTCGGCTGCCCCGGGCAACCGCCGCCCGGGGCAGCCGCGTCGCACCGAATATGACGCACGACCTGGTCGCCACCCTGCGGCCGCTGCTCACCGCGGAGGCCTCGGCCGAGGCATATGCCTCCGGAGCCGACCCCGGCGACCTGGAACAGGCGGTCTGGTTAAGGCTCCTGGAGCGCCTGGAGGCCGACGGCCCGCCCCACGACCCGCACCGCTGGCTGCGCAGCGCCGTCCGCATGGAGGCCCGCCGCTGCCGCCGCACGACCCGCGCCGAGCGGCCGTACGCGGCCGAACCCGCCGACGCCGTCGAGCGCGAGCCCGAGCAACTGGCCCTCACCGCGGCCCGCCACCGTGCCCTGCACGACGCGGTGCGCAGGCTGCCCGGCCGCTGCCCCCGGCTGATGCAGGCCCTGCTGTCGCCGAGAGACCTCACATACCGGGAGATCGCGGGGGAGTTGGGTATCTCACAGGGCAGTCTTGGGCCGGAACGCTCCAGATGTCTGGGTTGTCTTCGCCGATTGCTGACGCCGGAGGTTGCGGCCCGCTGACGGCGGGGATAGGAGTGGGGGACCACAGGTGATCAGGTGAGCGGGAGGCATGCGCACATGGGCATGAGCGTGACCATCTCGGCGGCGACCGAGCGGGATGCCGAGCAGATCTTCCGGTTGCAGTACCTCTGCTTCCAGAGCGAAGCGGCGCTGTACGGCAACTACAGCATCGACCCGCTCGTCCAGACCCTCGACTCCGTGCGCGAAGAGGTCGCCGCCGACTGCGTCTTCGTGGCGCGGCTCGGCGACGAGGTCGTCGGTTCGGTCCGGGGGCGGGTGACCGAGGACGGGGCCGCCTCCATCGGCAAACTCTGCGTCCACCCCCGCCTCCAGGGACACGGCATCGGCGCCCGGCTGCTCAAGGCCGCCGAGTCCGCCCTCGCCGAGGAGCGCGGCGCCACGCGCTTCCGCCTGCACACCGGCCACCGCAGCGAGGGCAACCTGAGCCTGTACCGGCGGGTCGGCTACGAGACGGTCGGCACCGCCGAGGGCGCGGACGGCGTCCCGATGATCGTGCTGGAGAAGGCGGCGGGGACGTACGCGGCCACCGCGTGACGGAACCCCGGCGGCAGGCGGGGCACGGCGCACGGGTCCGGCGACGCGGCGCGGCCGCCCGACGACGTCAGGCGGCATCCCCCTGAGGGGCGTTGCGGCGCAGCCAGTACAGCGCGGACAACGGCAGCAGCACCGGGATGAACAGATACCCCATGCCGAAGTCGGACCACACGGTCGCGTCGGGGAACACCGACGGCTCGATCAGGGTCCACGTGCCCACGGCCAGCACCCCGACCAGCTCGGCCGCGCAGCACACCACGGCCGCCCGCCGGGCCCTCTCGCCGCCGCGCACCAGGGTGTAGGTGATGAAGCCGTACACGACGCCGGCGACGGCCGACAGCGTGTAGGCGAGCGGTGCCCGGTCGAACTCGGTCGAGATCTGGTACACGGACCGCGACACGGCACCGACGACCATCACGCCGTACAGCCACACCAGCAGGATCCCGGGCCCGCCGGCCAGCCTGGTCCGGGACGCCCTCTCCTCGGTCGCCGCCATCTCAGCCTCCCCAGATGTCGTACAGCCGGACCTCGAGGACGGCGAGGACCACACCGCCCGCGGCGACCGTCAGCGAGCCCCAGCGGCTGCGCTCGGCCAGCGACATGAACGCCGCCGCCGGCACGCAGGCGAAGGCGCCCAGCAGATACGCCACGAAGATGGCCGTGCCCTGGACCGGCTGCTCGCCCCGCGCCAACTGCACGATCCCGACCACGAGCTGGAGCAGGGCCAGCGCCGAGACCACCGCCATGCCGATGAAGTGCCAGTCCTTCGTCGGCTGGTCACGGTAGGCGGCCCAGCCGCACCAGGCGGCGAGGAGCAGCGCGGTGACAGCGGTCACCAGCGTCAGGACGTCGAGCATGCCAGCGACCCTAATACGCCCCGGAAGGCCCGCCGCGCCCGGCCCCGCCCGGCCGGGGCGCGCGGGGACGGCCTCGTGGGGCCTCTCGGGCCCGGACGGGCCGCCGGCACGGCCACCGTGGCGTTGGCCACAACCCGCCGGGCCCGCGCTCTCCACGCGGACCCGGTCGCCGACGGCCTCCCGGCGCCGTCCGCACTGGTCACCGACGGGAGTTCCGGGATCTCCGCCGGGACCGGTCCGCGCCGCCCGCGACCGGTCACTGTCCATCGTTGTCCAGTATCCGGACAGCAGTGGCCGTTCCCGAGAGCCGGTCTGCTTTACTGATCGCATGAGCACCACGAGCGACCGCACCCCTGCGACCGAGGCGACGATGACGCCCGGTGCTCGTTGTATGTGCCGAATGTGCGCCTTCTAGAGGGCCCCCGCACCGTCTGAGCCTCGCGCCCCGAAGCGAGCGCCGCTCCCGCGCGCCCCGAGCCCGCGGCCGAGCCACGCCCCGCGCACACGTTTCTCCCCGGTCCACCCGCCTCGGCGCACCGCCACCGCGAGAACCGTGCCGCGTTCCGAAGGTCCCCCGAGAACCCCGAAGAACAACGCCCCCGTGCCCGGCGCGCACCCCCGCGCCGCGCACTCGACAGTGACGGAAACCCACGTGATCACCACATCGGGCCTCACGAAGGTCTATCGGTCGCACCGCTCCAGCGGCCGCGAGGTCACCGCCCTGGACGGCGTCGACCTGCACGTCCGCGAGGGAGAGGTGTTCGGCGTCATCGGCCAGTCCGGCGCCGGCAAGTCCTCGCTCATCCGCTGCGTCAACCTCCTGGAACGACCCACCTCCGGCACGGTCACCGTCGCCGGACAGGACCTCACCGCCCTGGCCGGCCGCGGCCCCCGCGCCGGCCGGGAACTGCGCCGGGCGCGCAGCCGCATCGGCATGGTCTTCCAGCACTTCAACCTGCTGTCCACGCGGACCGTGCAGGACAACGTCGAACTGCCCCTGGAGATCCTCGGCATCTCCGGGAAGGAACGTTCCCGCAAGGCGCTGGAGCTGCTCGACCTGGTCGGCCTCGCCGACAAGGCCAAGGCGTACCCGGCCCAGCTCTCCGGCGGCCAGAAGCAGCGCGTCGGCATCGCCCGCGCGCTGGCCGGCGACCCCAAGGTGCTGCTGTCCGACGAGGCCACCAGCGCCCTGGACCCGGAGACCACCCGCTCCATCCTCCAGCTCCTGCGCGACCTCAACCGCGAGCTGGGCCTGACCGTCCTGCTCATCACCCACGAGATGGACGTCGTCAAGAGCGTCTGCGACTCGGCCGCCCTGATGGACCGGGGCCGCATCGTCGAGTCCGGCACGGTCGGCGAACTCCTCGCCACCCCGGGCTCCGAACTGGCCGCCGCGCTCTTCCCGGTCGGCGGCGAGGCGACGGGTGACGACCGCACCGTCCTCGACGTCACCTTCCACGGCGAGGCCGCCACCCAGCCCGTCATCTCCCAGCTCTCCCGTACCTACAACATCGACATATCGATCCTCGGCGCCGCCATCGACACCGTCGGCGGCCTCCAGATCGGCCGGATGCGCATCGAACTCCCCGGCCGCTACGAGGACAACGTCGTACCCGTCGGCTTCCTGCGCGAGCAGGGCCTGCAGATCGACGTCGTGAACGACGACCGTCCCGCGCTGGTGAAGGAAGGTGCCAAGTGACCTGGTCCGAGATGCAGCCCCTGCTGGAGCAGGCGTCCTGGGAGACCCTCGTCATGGTCGGCTGGTCCACCCTGATCGCCGTGGCCGCGGGCCTGCCGATCGGCGTCCTGCTCGTCCTCACGGACAAGGGCGGCCTGCTGCAGAACGTCGTGGTCAGCAAGGTCATCGGCCAGATCGTGAACCTCGGCCGCTCGATGCCGTTCATCATCCTGATGGTCGCGCTGATGGGCTTCACCCGCTGGCTCACGGGCACCACCATCGGCAGCGAGGCCGCGATCGTGCCGCTCGCCATCGGCGGCATTCCCTTCTTCGCGCGGCTCGTCGAGACCGCCGTGCGCGAGGTCGACGGAGGGCTCGTCGAGGCCGTCCAGTCCATGGGCGGCAACACCTGGACCATCGTCCGCAAGGTCCTGGTCCCCGAGGCGCTGCCGTCGCTGATCTCCAGCACCACCACCACGGTCATCGCCCTCATCGGCTACTCGGCCATGGCCGGCACCGTGGGCGGCGGCGGCCTCGGCGACCTCGCCGTCCGCGTCGGCTACCAGCGCTTCGAGACCGGCATGATGTGGATCACCGTCGCGCTCCTCGCCGTCGTGATCTCCCTCATCCAGTTCGCCGGCGACTTCGCGGCCCGCTCCCTGCACCGCCGCGGCGGACGCTCGGGCCCCGCGCCCCGGCTCCGGCTGCTCAAGGCCAAGGAGCCCGAGGCCGCCGACGTGAGCAAGGCCGCCTGACGCGCCGCTCACCCTCCCGAAAACTCCCCGTTCCACCCGATACGGGGTCGCACCACCTCAGGAAAGGCACTTTTCGTGCGTAACACCGCCAAGATCACCACCGCCGTCCTCGCCGCCGGAGCCGTCACGTTCGGCCTGACCGCCTGCGGCTCGGACAAGGACGCCGCCGCAGACACCTCCGGCCCGCTCGTCGTCGCCGCCAGCCCCACCCCGCACGCCGAGATCCTCAACTACATCAAGGACAACCTGGCGAAGAAGGAGGGCCTCGACCTCCAGGTCAAGGAGGTCAGCGACTACGTCACGCCGAACACCTCGACGGAGGACGGCTCGGTGGGCGCGAACTTCTTCCAGACCAAGCCGTACCTCGACGACTTCAACAAGAAGCGCGGCACCCACATCGTGCCCGTCGTGGACGTGCACCTGGAGCCCCTCGGCCTCTACTCCCACAAGGTCAAGAAGGCCGACGACCTGAAGAGCGGTGCGACCGTCGCCGTCCCCAACGACACCGCCAACGAGGCCCGCGCCCTCCAGCTCCTCGCGGCCAACGGGCTGATCACCCTCAAGGACGGCGCCGGCACCGCGGCGACCCCGGCGGACATCACCAAGAACCCGAAGAACCTCAAGTTCAAGGAGCTGGAGGCGGCCCAGACCCCGCGCTCCCTGGACGACGTCGACGCCGCGGTCGTCAACGGCAACTACGCCATCGGCGCCGGCCTCAAGCCCGCCGAGGACGCCCTCGTCCTGGAGACCGCCAAGGGCAACCCGAACAGCAACCTCCTCGCCGTCAAGGAGGGCCAGGAGAACGACCCGCGCGTCAAGAAGCTGGTGAAGCTCCTCACCTCGCCCGAGGTGAAGAAGTTCATCGAGGACAAGTACGACGGCGCCGTCCTCGCCTCCTTCTGATCCGGCCGCTCGCCGCACCAGGGGTCCGCCCGGCAGGAGCGGACCCCGTGGTGCGGTTGAGTGCTTTCATGCTGCATGCTGGGCAGTTCAGCAGACCCTGACGGTCACACAGGTTACGGAGCGGCGCATGACGAGCACCTTCCCCAACATCTCCATCAGCACGGAGCGGTTGGTGCTGCGCCCCCTCGACGAGGACGACGTGCCCGCCCTGGCGGCCATGATGAACGACGAGCAGGTCGCCGCCTGGACCCACGTCCCCCAGCCCTTCACCGAACAGGGCGCCCGCACCTGGATCACCGAGTACGCCCCCGCCGAACGCACCGCCGGCCGCGGACTCGACCTCGCCGTCACCGAGTTCCTCACCCAGCGGCTGGTCGGTGTCGTCCAGCTCACCAAGACCAACTGGCACGTGCGGTCCACCGAGCTGTCGTACATCGTCGCCCCCTGGGCCCGCGGCGAGGGCTACGCCTCCGAGGCCGCGCTCGCCACCGCCCAGTGGCTCTTCGGCGACCAGAAGTTCGAGCGCATCGAGCTGCGCACCGCCGCCGACAACACCGCCTCCCAGCAGGTCGCCCAGAAGATCGGCTGCATCAGCGAGGGCGTCCTGCGCAACGCCTGCATAGCCCGCGCCCGCGCCGACGACGGCACCTGGAACGAGGTGCGCACCGACTTCATCGTGTGGAGCCTGCTGCCCGAGGACATCGAGGGCGCCCAGGAGCGCCTCACCGGCAGCGAGGGCCTCACCACCTTCACCGACTGGCACTGACCTGGAGGACCGCGGCGTCGCCACCACGCCCCGGGCCGACCAGGTACCCTCACGGAGCCCGCCCACGAGCGGATCCGCGACCACCACCTGCGAAGACCCTGGAGACTGACGACGATGGCCGATCGGGTCACGGTGATCGGCTGGGACGGCTCGCCGCTGACCGCCGCCGCACGCGCGGCCCTGGGTGCCGCCACCCTGGTGGCGGGCGCCGCCCATCACCTCGCACTCCCCGAAGTACCGCCCGCCGCCGAACGCGTCCGGCTCGGCAGCGTCGCCCTAGCCGCCCGCCGCATCGCCGCCCACCGCGGCACGGCGGTCGTCCTCGCCGACGGCGACCCCGGATTCTTCGGCGTCGTACGCACCCTGCGCGCCCCCGAGTTCGGCCTCGAGGTCGAGGTCGACCCGGCCGTCTCCTCCGTGGCCGCCGCCTTCGCCCGGGCCGGAATGCCCTGGGACGACGCCCAGGTGGTGGTCGCCCACCCCCGTACGCTGCGGCGCGCCGTGAACATCTGCCGGGCCCACCCCAAGGTCGCGGTCCTCACCTCGCCGGGAGCCGGCCCCGCCGAACTCGGCCTGCTGATGGAGGGCGTGCACCGCACCTTCGTCATCTGCGAGGAACTCGGCACCGCGCGCGAGCAGGTCACCGTCGTCACCTCCGACAAGGCCGCCGACCACACCTGGCGCGACCCCAATGTCGTCATCGTCGTCGGCGGCGTCACCGGACCGGGACCCGCGGCCGACGGGGGCGGCTGGATCGCGGGCCGCGACCCCGCCACCGGACCGCGCGGCTGGTCGCTGCCCGCCGAGGCGTACGGCGGCGGCCTCGGCGAGGGCGAGACCGACCTGCTGCGCACCGCCCAACTGGCCCGGCTCGGACCGCGCCCCGGCGACCTCGTGTGGGACATCGGCTGCGGCAGCGGCGCCTTCGCCACCGAGGCCGCGCGCGGCGGCGCCGCCGTCATCGCCGTCGACCGGGACGCGGACGCCTGCGCCCGTACCGAGGCCACCGCACGGCACTTCGGAGTCCAGCTCCAGACCGTGCACGGCATCGCCCCGCACGTCCTGGAGAACCTCCCCGAACCGGACGTCGTCCGTGTCGGCGGCGGGGGAGCGGCCGTCGTCTCCGCGGTTGCCGACCGCCGGCCGCAGCGCATCGTCTCCCACGCGGCGACCCGCGACGCGGCCGAACTCGTGGGCAGGGACCTGTCGGAGCACGGCTACCGCGTCGAGTGCGCCCTGCTGCAGTCCGTGGGGCTCGACACCCGCGCCTGGACGGAGACGGAGCGGAGCGTCGCGTTCCTGCTCAGCGGGGTGCTCCCCGACCGCAACCCGTGATCGGATCGTCGTACCGCGCGAGGTAGGCTGGCGGATTGTTGTACCGCACTGGGACACCGGACGCTTCGTCGTCCAATGTCCTGAAAACCCGCCAGATTCAGGTGGCGTGTGGTACGGCGCAACCGGAGGACGCGCAAACGTGGCGCAGTCCACAGCGGACCGTCGCGGATCAAGCTGTCGTGACGGGGCAACGACCGCGACAATGCCACTCAATGGCTTTGTCGTCTTTTCCGGCAGGTCGTTCGTGCCGCTGGGCACGCACGCTCGTTCTTCACTACGGGGCGGTCGGTGCGCCGTCCCCGGTGAGCTGGTCGTAGAAGCACTAACCGATGGGCGAGGGGTTACGCATGACCGACACCGGCCAGATCCCGGGCGAGGGGCTGCCGGAGAACGCAGGCATGGTGGAGCAGCCGGGCGTCCCCGCACCCGGCGCGTACACCTACCTCTCCGAGACCACCGCCGAGGACGAGGACCTGTTGCTGCTGCCGGGCGCCCAGAGTGCCTGGGGCAACGAGGTCGCGCCGCCCGCGCCCGAGCCGGTCGTCGAGACCGTGCACCAGCCGGGCCCGCACGAGATGTCCGGCCGCGACAGCGGCTCGGTCGACCTCAGCGGCGTCCGTCTCCCGGAGCCCGCGGCCGCGCCGGCGCCGCCGCGCCGGCCGCTGCATCTCGGCCCGCCGATCCCCGACACCTCCGCGAGCCCCGTCCGCTCCCTGGCCGACCGCGGCCCCGCCGACGTGCCGGTACGGCACCCGGGCCCGCCGACCGTCGGCCCCGAGTACCTCGACGTCCCCCAGACCGCCGCCATGCCTCCGCAGGGGGCGGCGCCGTGGGGCGCGCAGGCGGCGCCTGCGGAAACGGTTGTTCCGGTGCCGGAACAGCATGCGGGGCCGGCGGGCGCCGCCGAGGCCCTCGTGAGCCGCGTGGCGACGGAGGCGGTGGCGGCGGCCGGAGGGGTTCCGGCGCCCACCGAGGAGACGCCGGGCGAGGCCGCCGCGCCGACCGCTGACGCCGGTGCCGCGCAGGCCGGTGACACGCAGCCGGGTGACGGGACGACCGACGACGCGGGGACGGTGCTCGCTCCCGACGCCGGCACGCCTGTCGCCGATGGTGCCGCTGCGGCTGACGGTGCCGCGGTGGTCGAGGGCCCGGCTGTCGCCCACGGCGGGGCCGCGGCCGACGGAGCGCTCGCGGTTGACGGTGCCGTGTCCGACGGCGGCTCCGCGACGGAGGCCGGTACCGCGACCGAGGGTGCCGCCGTGACCGAGGCCGGCCCCGAGCCCGAGGGGGCTGCCGCCACCGAGGGTGCGGCTGTTCCCGACAGCGACCCGACCGGTGCTCCCGTGGCCGAGGGCGTCTCCGCCCCCGACGGTGCGGCCGAAGCAGGCGACGTGCAGGCGCCCGTGACCGACGCGGCGCCCGCGAGCGCCGAGGTTCCGGTCGCCGCAGCGCCCGCCGAGCCCGCGACCGACGGCGAACCGGCGCAGGACGCCGCGCGGGAACTCCCCGCGCACGCTCCCGACGCCGTGCCGGCACCCGACGCCGAGCCCGGTCCCGAGGCCGTGCCGGGCACGGAAGCCGCACAGGCCCCGGAAGCCGGGGTCCCCACGGACGCTCCCGAGCCCGTGCTCCCCGCGGAATCCCCCGAGGCCGTGGCGCCGTCGGATGCCGAGGCCCCCGAGGCCCTGGCACCGACGGCCGCGCGGACCGCCGAAGCGCCGGCCCCCGAGGCCACGCCGACGGCCGCCGAGGCACCGGAGGCCGTCCAGGCCGCCGCCGTCCCCGCCACGCCGGAGACGGAAGCCGCGCGGACGGCCGCCCCCGGCACCGTGCCGCCGGGCGAGTCCGCGCCGTCGGCGGAAGCGGGCGCACCCGAGTCCGCGCCGGTGGCCGAGACGTCCCCCGAGCCCGCCGCGGAAGCCCCCGGGCAGCCCGCGACGACGGAGGCCCCGGCAGCCGCGGAGCCGACGACGGCCCCCGCACCCGAGCAGCCCGCCCCGGCCGCGCAGCCGACCCCGGCCACCGGACCGGCGCCCGCCGACGCCCCGGCCGCGGCGGCCGAACCCGCCCCGGCCGACGTGCCGCAGGCGACCCCGCCCGCCGGCACCCCCCTGCCCCAGGACGCCCAGGCCCCCGAGGTGCCGGGTCCCGAAGCCGGCGCACCCGAGCCGACCCCGCAGGCACCGGCTGCCCCGCAGGCGCCGGCCGCTGCGCAGGAACCGATCGCCCCGCAGACGCCGGCCGCGGAGGCCACCACCCCGCAGCCCGCGCCCGCGCAGAACGAGGCCCCGCAGCCCCACGCACCCGTGCCGCCCGCCGCCCAGGGCCCCCAGTCCGTCACGGACACGGACTCGCCCCGGGAACCGGCGGAGCCCGCCGCGTCGCACGCCGACCAGCCCGTGGGCCGGTTCGTCCAGGTCGACGGCGGTCAGGTGCCCACCACCCCGCACCTCGCCCCGACCCCGCCCGAGGGCCTGGTCCTCCCCCCTCAGGCCCAGGAAGCGCCGACGGCCGCCCCCGCCGTGGAGATCCCCGCCCCGCGCGAGGCCGACACCGACGTCGTACAGAACGCCGACGACCTGGACACCCGGGGCGCCGACCAGGAAGACCGGGAAGACCCGCAGCACGTGAGCACGGCCGAAGCGGCAGACGTACGACAGCCCGCCGGACCGGCGGCCCCCGCCTACGGCGACGCCGAACGCGAGGCCGTCCTGAAGGTCATGCGCGAACGCCGGGACATCCGCAACGGCTTCCGCAGCGACCCCATCCCGCACGAGGTGCTGCTCCGCGTCCTGGAGGCCGCCCACACCGCGCCCTCCGTCGGCCACTCGCAGCCCTGGGACTTCGTCGTCATCCGCTCCGACGAGACCCGGCGGGCCATGCACGAACTGGCGACGCGTCAGCGCGAGGCGTACGCGAAATCGCTCCCCAAGGGCCGGGCCAAGCAGTTCAAGGAACTGAAGATCGAGGCCATCCTCGACACCCCGGTCAACATCGTCGTCACGGCCGACCCCACCCGCGGCGGCCGGCACACCCTCGGCCGGCACACCCAGCCGCAGATGGCGCCGTACTCCTCCGCGCTCGCCGTCGAGAACCTCTGGCTCGCCGCCCGCGCCGAGGGCCTCGGCGTCGGCTGGGTCAGCTTCTTCGACGAGCGCGAGATGGTCCGCGTCCTCGGGCTGCCCGAGCACCTGGAGGTCGTCGCCTACCTGTGCGTCGGGTACGTCGACGAGTTCCCGGACGAGCCCGAGCTGATGCAGGCCGGCTGGTCCAAGCGCCGCCCGCTGTCGTGGGTCGTGCACGAGGAGACCTACGGCCGCCGTGCCCTTCCCGGAGAGGACCCCCACGACCTGCTCGCCGAGACCGTCGCACAGATCCGCCCGCTGGACGCCAAGGCGCTCGGCGAGGCCTGGGAGCGGCAGAAGCGCATGACCAAGCCGGCCGGGGCGCTCGGCATGCTGGAGATCATCTCCGCGCAGCTCTCCGGGCTGTCCCGGCAGTGCCCGCCCCCCATCCCGGAGCCCGCGGCCGTCGCGGTCTTCGCCGGCGACCACGGCGTGCACGCCCAGGGCGTCACCCCCTGGCCGCAGGAGGTCACCGCCCAGATGGTGGCCAACTTCCTGGGCGGGGGAGCGGTCTGCAACGCCTTCGCCACCCAGGTCGGCGCCGAGGTCTGCGTCGTGGACGTCGGTGTCGCCGCCGACCTGCCCGCCACGCCGGGCCTGCTGCCCCGCAAGGTCCGCGCGGGCACCTCCGACATGACCACCGGCCCCGCGATGACCCGCGAGGAGGCCAAGCAGGCCATCGAGGTCGGCATCGAGACCGCCCGCGACCTGGTGGCGGCCGGCAACAAGGCGCTGCTCACCGGCGAGATGGGCATCGCGAACACCACCGCGTCCGCCGCCCTGATCTCCGTCTTCACCGGCGCCGACCCCGCCGAGGTCACCGGCCGCGGCACCGGCATCAACGACGAGACGCTGGCCCGCAAGACCGAGGTCGTGCGCCGGGCCCTGGAAGTCCACCAGCCCGACCCGGCCGACCCCATCGGCGTGCTCGCGGCGGTCGGCGGCTTCGAGCACGCGGCCATGGTCGGCCTGCTGCTCGGCGGCGCCTCCCTGCGTACGCCGGTGATCCTGGACGGCGTCAGCGCCGGCGCCGCCGCCCTGGTGGCCCGCGCCATCGCCCCCGAGGTGCTCGCGGCCTGCATCGCCGGCCACCGCAGCGCCGAACCCGGCCACGTCGCCGCGCTCAACAAGCTCGGCCTGCGCCCCCTGGTCGACCTCGACCTGCGCCTCGGCGAGGGCACCGGCGCGCTGCTCGCCCTGCCCATGGTGCAGAGCACCGCACGGGCGATGCACGAGGTAGCCACGTTCGACTCGGCCGGCGTCACCGAGAAGTAGCGTCGCCTGCGGCAGGGGAGCCCGGGACCCACGGTGCCGGGTCCCCTGCCGGCGTGCCGCGGTCACGTCCAGGCGTCCCGCACGCCGGAACGCCTGGGCACGACCGGCCACGGCCCGCACCCGGGCACGGCGGTCCAACCACCGGACCGCCCGCACCCCACGCACCGTCCCCGCCGTAAAATCCGCACGTCAGCGCCACCGCCACCAGAGGAGCCGTCCCCTCATGGCCGAACACCCCGCCTACCCCGTAGGCCTCCGCCTCGCCGGCCGTCGCGTGGTCGTCCTCGGCGGCGGGCAGGTCGCCCAGCGCCGCCTCCCGGCCCTCATCGCCGCGGGCGCCGACATCCGCCTCGTCTCCCCCGGGGCGACCCCCTCGGTCGAGGCCATGGCCGACGCGGGCGAGATCACCTGGGAGAAGCGCCCGTACGCGGAGGGCGACCTCGCGGACGCCTGGTACGCCCTGATCGCCACCAGCGACACCGACGCCAACAACGCCGCCTCCGCCGAGGCCGAACGCCACCGCGTGTGGTGCGTGCGCTCCGACGACGCCGACCGGGCCACCGCCTGGACGCCGGCCACCGGGACCAGCGAGGGCGTGACGGTCGCCGTGCTCACCACCGACGCCAGGGGCCGCGACCCCCGCCACACCGCCGCCATCCGCGACGCGGTCGTGGAGGGCCTGCGCGACGGCACCCTCGTCGCCCCGCACCACCGCACCCGTACGCCGGGCGTCGCCCTGGTCGGTGGCGGCCCCGGCGACCCGGACCTCATCACCGTCCGCGGCCGTCGCCTCCTCGCCGAGGCGGACGTCGTCATCGCCGACCGGCTCGGCCCCCGCGACCTGCTCGCCGAACTCCCGCCCCACGTCGAGGTGATCGACGCGGCGAAGATCCCGTACGGCCGTTTCATGGCCCAGGAGGCCATCAACAACGCCCTCGTCGAGCACGCCAAGCAGGGCAAGTCGGTCGTACGCCTCAAGGGAGGCGACCCGTTCGTCTTCGGACGGGGCATGGAGGAGGCCCAGGCGCTGGCCGCGGCGGGCATCCCGTGCACCGTCGTCCCGGGCATCTCCAGCTCCATCTCGGTCCCCGGCGCGGCCGGCATCCCGGTCACCCACCGGGGCGTCGCCCACGAGTTCACCGTCGTCAGCGGCCATGTCGCCCCCGACGACGAGCGCTCCCTGGTCGACTGGCCGTCGCTGGCGAAGCTGACCGGCACCCTCGTGATCCTCATGGGCGTCGACAAGATCGGCCGGATCGCCGAGACCCTGGTGGCGCACGGCAGGTCCCCCGAGACCCCGGTCGCCCTCGTCCAGGAAGGCACGACCGCCGCCCAGCGCCGGGTCGACGCGACCCTCGCCACGGTCGCCGAGACGGTCGTCGCCCAGGAGGTCAAGCCGCCCGCGGTCATCGTCGTCGGCGAGGTCGTCCACCAGGGGCCGCAGGGAACCGTGTGACATGGCCGAACCCCTCACCCTCCGCGACCCCGACGACCCGCGTCTGCACGACTACACGGACCTGACCGACGTCCAGCTCCGCCGGCGCCGCGAACCCGCCGAGGGCCTGTTCATCGCCGAGGGCGAGAAGGTCATCCGGAGGGCCGTCGCGGCGGGCCACGAGATGCGGTCGATGCTGCTGTCGGCCAAGTGGCTCGACGTCATGCGCGACGTCATCGAGGCCACCCCCGCCCCGGTGTACGTGGTGGAACCCGAGCTCGCCGAACAGGTCACCGGCTACCACGTGCACCGCGGCGCCCTCGCCTCCATGCGGCGCGAACCCCTGCCCGCGGTGGCCGACCTGCTGCGCACCGCGTCGGCTCCCGGGCGGGGGGAGGGGACGGCCCGGCGCGTCGCCGTCTTCGAGGACATCGTCGACCACGCCAACGTCGGCGCCGCCTTCCGCAACGCCGCCGCCCTCGGCGTCGACGCCGTCCTGCTCACCCCGCGCTGCGCCGACCCGCTCTACCGGCGGTCCGTGAAGGTGTCGATGGGCGCCGTCTTCCAGGTGCCGTGGACCCGGCTGGAGTCCTGGCCGGCGGACATCGAGACGCTGCGCTCCGCGGGCTTCACGGTCGCCGCGCTCTGCCTGAGCGACCGGTCCGTCACCCTCGACGAACTCGCCGCCCGGGACCACGACAGGCTCGCCCTGCTGTTCGGCACCGAGGGCACGGGACTCACTCCCGGCGCCCTGGCCGCGGCGGACGAGCACGTGCGCATCCCGATGGACGCGGGTGTCGACTCGCTGAACGTGGCGGCGGCATCGGCGGTCGCCTTCTACGCGACCCGGCCCCGTACGGCCTGACCGCAGGACACCGACGGTCCGGCCGCGGCCGAGGCGCGGAGTACGGGCACCGGCGTCGTCCGTGGCCGACGGCGTTGCCGAGCGCCGCTCGCCGCAGCCGAAGCGGGCCACGCCGGAGCCGTCACCCGGGCCGGAGCGAGCACATCCGGGAAGCCCCCGGCCCGGACAGCTCGGCCGCCGGACCCGCCGGATCCCGGACCCGCGGCCCCCGGGAAGGACAAGGCCTCGGCGCCCGGGGGCGGCGGATCCCGAGCCCCTCAGACCCCGGGCACTCCGGACCCCGAAACGTCCCCCCGCTCCTGGTGATGCTGCTGCTGGACCCGCACACCGCCCCGGTCGTCACCGAGCCCCCGCGACGGCCCCTGGCAGCCCTGCGCGGCGGCGATGCCGAGGGCGACCAGGAGCGTCACCACCACGAACACGGTGAGCCGCTGCCGCAACAGCCGTGGATTGGCAGGCCGCAGCCTGGTCCCCGTGGTCCTCGGCCCCTGACGGCCGGTCCCGCCCCGGGACCCGGACCGGGTGCCGTTGCCGGGACGTGAACCGCCCCGCCCGGTGGAACGGGAGGCGGGCGTGGGCCGCGCTCCGGACCGCGGCCCGCCGCGCGAGCCGCCACGGGACGGGCTGTCGCCCCGCGAGGACGAACCCCCACGGGACGGCACGCCCCCGCGGGCGGACCCCCCGCCGCGCGACGGGGTGGCGCCCCGAGCGGGCCCGCCGCCGAGGGAGCCCGAAGCACCACGGGGCGGGGGAGTGCCCGGCTGTCCCTGAGCGCGCCGCGGGGCACGCTCACGCTCCGGATAGGTGTCCGCGAGCCGGACCGAGGGACGGTCGGCCTCCCCGGAACGCGGCGCGGGCGGCCGTACGTCGGCGAGCCCCTGGGCCTCCCGGGCCGCGATCTCCTTGAGCCGCAGGGAGAGCTGCAGAGTGCTGGGCCGTTCCTCGGGATCCTTGGCCAGACAGGCGCGGACCAGCGGCGCCAGCGCGTCGGGCACACCCTGCAGTTGCGCCTCCTCGTGCACGACGCGGTACAGCATCACCTCGGAACTGCCGTGCCCGAAGGGCGAGTCGCCCATCGACGCGTACGCCAGCGTCGCGCCGAGCGAGAAGACGTCCGTGGCCGGCGTGACGGCGGCGCCGCGCACCTGCTCGGGCGCGAGGAAGCCGGGCGAACCCACCGCCGTGCCGACGTGTGTGAGCGTCGAGGCGCCGGTGGCCCAGGCGATGCCGAAGTCGATGATCCGCGGCCCCTTCGGGGACAGCAGGATGTTGGACGGCTTCAGGTCCCGGTGCACGACCCCGGCCTCGTGCACGGCGACCAGTCCCTCGGACAGGGCGGCCCCGACGGCGGCGACGTCCGCCGCACACAGCGGGCCCTCCTCGACGACCTTGTCGTGCAGGGAGGGCCCGGGAACGTACTGCGTGGCGAACCAGGGACGGTCCGCCTCCAGGTCGGCGGCCACCAGCCGCGCCGTGCACCCGCCGCGGATCCGCCGCGCCGCCGACACCTCGCGGGCGAAGCGGGACCGGAACTCCTGGTCCTCCGCGAGATCGGGCCGGATCACCTTCAGCGCGACCCGCTGCCCCTTCTTGTCGGAGCCCAGGTAGACCACGCCCATACCGCCCGCGCCGAGCCGCCTGTGAAGCCTGAACGAGCCGACGACGCGCGGGTCCTCGCGCCTCAGGCGCATCATCGCCATGTTCATCCCCGCTGCCCGGTCCCTGTGACGTGCCACAGCTTACGTTTCCCCGGCCGCCCGCGCGCAGAGGCCGCGCCCTCTCGTCCCGAGGGATTGTCGGTACGGGGCGGGAGAGTTGAGGTCCGGTCAGGGGTCGCGTGGCCGGGATCCACCGGTACGGCTGAAGATCCAACCGTCCGCCGTCGACGGGGGATTGACCCCGGAAGGACGATCACACCGGGAGGCGTCGTACCCGGGTCCCGGCGGCTCACCGGAGTACGGCCGGGGTGATCGAAGTCACCGCCCGGCGGGTTCCCTTCCGGGAAGACCCCGAGATGCGGGAGCCGGTCTCCACCCAGGGGAGTACGTCGCAGGTCATGGCTCATCCTCCGGGAGGCCCGGCAATCGGTACGAGGGCATGACGCGGGGAGGGGCCCGGGCACCTAGATTTGAGGTCAAGCGGCGGGTGCAGCACTCGTCCCCCGAGGTCAGACGCCCGCCGCTGCCAAGGACAACGGAATCGGTCAGGAGAGGGACCATGGCCCTTACGGCACCGCGGACACTGATCCGCACACGCGCACAGCGCCGTCAGGGACGCCGTCACCCCGTGGTGGCGACGATCATGGCCCTGCCCCTGGCGGTCCTGCTCCTCCTCGTCTTCGACGGGTGGGAGACAGTGGCCACACAGGCGTCGTCCGTGGGTGTGATGCTGGGGCGCTGAGAAGCGACCCCAGGCCCGGAAGAGCGGTCCGGGCGGGGACATCCACCCATGAAACCCCGTGGGGACGGGGGTGCGGCGGACGGCAGAATGCCGGCGTAGCTGGGGAGCTGCGCCGGCATCGCCGTTTCCCCCGCCCCCGCCACTCCTGACCACGGGCCACCCCGCCGTCCCGGCGGTCGGCCACCTGGCCACGCCCACCCCCCGTACCCTCACCCCCGTGACCCCCAGCCCCCTCCTCCCCGCCCTGACGACCCACGCCAGAGACACCGCCCACGCCCGCACACCCACCTGCCCCTGCGGCGCGGCCACCCTCGCCGACCGCCCCGACGCCACCGTCGTCCGCCACGCCGGCACCGTCGCCAAGGCCCACGCCCCGGACGCGGACCCCGCCGAGCTGGCCCTCCGCCTCACCGTCGCCGGCCGCCTCCCCGGCATCCTCCTCCCCCCGCTCACCCCGGTCCCCGCCGACCTGCACGGGCGCTGCGTCACCCACTGGCCGTACGGCACGCCCGTGGACCCCGACGCCCCGGACGCGGCTCCCTGGGAGGCCGCGGCCACCCTCCTCGCCCGCCTCCACCGCGCCCCGGCCCCCGCCGCCGCACCGCTGCCCCCCATGCGCGGCCCCGAGAAGGCCGCCCGCGCCCTCGCCCGCCTCCGCGCCGCCGCCCCGCACCATCCCGCCACCGCCCCCGTCCTGCGGGCCTGGGCCACCCTCCCCGCCTGGGCGCGGGACGAGGCGCCCATGCCGGACACGAGCACCCTCTGCCACGGCGACCTGCACCTCGGCCAGCTCGTGCGCCACCCCGCCCCCGACGGCCCGTGGCTGCTGATCGACGTCGACGACCTGGGCGTCGGCGTACCCGCCTGGGACCTCGCCCGCCCGGCGGCCTGGTACGCCTGCGGCCTCCTCCCGCCCGACGAGTGGGACCGCTTCCTGACCGCCTACCGAGCGGCGGCCGGCCCGGCCGTCCCGGGCGACGGCGACCCCTGGCCCGCCCTGGACGCACCGGCCCGCGCCCTCACCGCGCAGACCGCCGCCAGGGCCGTCGCCAAGGCCGTGGCGGAGGGCCGCCCGCTGGACGAGGTGGAGCACTCCCTGGTCGACGCCTGCGCGCGCATGGCCCCCGTCCCGCCCTCCCGCCCGCCGAGTTGAGCGCGGTTTCGTCCGAGTAGGGTGCAACCGACCGCCGCCGGACGGAGTCTGTCCCGGCGATACGCGAAGCAGTACCGACCGGCGAGGAGTTGAGCCGAGCATGCAGTGCCCCAAGTGCCACGCACCGATGCACACCTACAACCGCAACGGCGTTCAGATCGAGCAGTGCAGCGGCTGCCGCGGGATCTTCCTCGACTACGGGGAGCTGGAGTCCCTGACCCGCCTGGAGGCCCAGTGGTCCCAGCCCGCGCCGCCGGCCCCGCCCGCCGCCCCGCAGCCCTACCCGGCCGCCCAGGCCCCCGCCTGGGGCGCCCCGCAGGCCGGCCACTACGGCCACCACCGCCACAAGAGCTTCGGCCGCATGCTCTTCTCGAGCTGAGCACCGGCACGACGGAGCCCCCGGCCGTTCGAGACGGCCGGGGGCTCCGGGTGGTGTGGACGATACTGGGATTGAACCAGTGACCTCTTCCGTGTCAGGGAAGCGCTCTCCCGCTGAGCTAATCGTCCTGGGAGACACTGCGTGCGCGATACTGGGATTGAACCAGTGACCTCTTCCGTGTCAGGGAAGCGCTCTCCCGCTGAGCTAATCGCGCGGGGCCCTCAGGAGCCAGGATCTTCGCGGATCCCGGTCCTTGCGGACAGTGGACGATACTGGGATTGAACCAGTGACCTCTTCCGTGTCAGGGAAGCGCTCTCCCGCTGAGCTAATCGTCCTTGGAGGTGGAGACGGGATTTGAACCCGTGTAGACGGCTTTGCAGGCCGTTGCCTCGCCTCTCGGCCACTCCACCAGGAGTGTAGAGGACCCGGGAGGCCCCCTGTTCCTGCGAGCGGACGACGAGGCTCGAACTCGCGACCTCAACCTTGGCAAGGTTGCGCTCTACCAACTGAGCTACGTCCGCCTGTCGGTTCGGTCCGCTTCCGCGTCCCGGCGACGTGTTGAACTCTAGCGGATTCCCGGGCCAGCACAAAAACGCGTTTGCGCAGCGTGCTGCGGTGCCCCGGCGCACGGACCGGGTCAGGGCACCCGGAAGGACACGTTCGGGTCACCACGGGCACCCCGCCTAGACTCGGCCATGTGCTCGACCTTCCGCCCCTCGCCCGCTTCGGCGACCGCCTCGCCACCGGCCTGCTCGACGTCACCGACGACCCCGCCGCCCTGGACTCCCGGGGCTTCTGGGCCGTGTGCGCGGACTTCGAGGGCCGTCTGACCTGCGCACGCTTCGCCGACGTACGGACACGGGCCGTTCCCGCGCCCGTGCCGGGCCGCTGGCGGGGACCGGCCGTCGGCGACTGGACGTCGTCCCTCGACCGCACCGCGTACACGGCCGCCGTACGGCGCATCCGTGAGCACATAGCGGCCGGCGAGGTCTACCAGGCCAACCTCTGCCGGGTGCTGTCGGCGCCCGTCGCCGCCGACGCCGACGTGGACGCCCTGACCGCGCTGCTGGCCCGCGGCAACCCCGCGCCGTACGCGGGGACGATCCGGCTGCCCGGGCACGGCGTCGAGATCGCCACCGCCTCGCCCGAGCTGTTCCTGCGCCGCGACGGCCGGACCGTCGAGTCCGGGCCGATCAAGGGGACCGGGCGGACCGAGGCGGACCTGCTGGAGAAGGACTACGCCGAGAACGTGATGATCGTGGACCTGGTCCGCAACGACATCGGCCGGGTCTGCGCCACGGGCAGCGTCACCGTGCCCGACCTGTGCGCCGTCGAGAAGCACCCCGGACTCGTCCACCTGGTCTCCACGGTCCGGGGCGAGCTGCGCGCCGGCGCCGGCTGGCCGGAACTGCTCGGCGCAGCCTTCCCGCCCGGCTCCGTCACCGGCGCCCCCAAGTCGAGCGCCCTGCGGATCATCGAGGCGCTGGAGCCCGTGCCCCGGGGCCCCTACTGCGGCGGCATCGGCTGGGTCGACGCCGACCGGGGCACCGGCGAGCTGGCCGTCGGCATCCGCACCTTCTGGATCGACCGGGCCGCCGGGCTGCTCCGCTTCGGCACCGGCGCCGGCATCACCTGGGGCTCCGACCCCGAGGGTGAATGGCGCGAGACCGAACTCAAGGCGTCCCGGCTGCTCGCGGTAGCGTCGGGTGCGTACGAACCGGACGCACAGGGAGAGGCACTGCGGAAGTGAAGATCTGGCTCGACGGCGGGCTGCGGGACAGCGAGTCCGCCCGTGTCTCCGTGTTCGACCACGGACTGACCGTGGGTGACGGCATCTTCGAGACGGTCAAGGCGGTGGACGGCAGGCCGTTCGCGCTGACCCGGCACCTCGACCGGCTGACCCGCTCGGCCCGGGGCCTCGGCCTGCCCGACCCCGACCTGGACGAGGTCCGCCGCGCCTGCGCCGCGGTCCTCGAGGCCGATCCGGTGCCGCTGGGCCGGCTGCGCATCACCTACACCGGCGGCCACGGCCCGCTCGGCTCCGACCGCGGCGAGCACGGCACGACCCTGGTCGTCGCCCTCGGCGAGACCGCCCGCCGGCCCGACTCCACGGCCGTGGTCACCGTCCCCTGGACGCGCAACGAACGCGGCGCGCTCACCGGCCTGAAGACCACCTCCTACGCGGAGAACGTCGTCGCCCTCGCCCGGGCCCGCGAACACGGCGCCGGCGAGGCCCTGTTCGGCAACACGGCCGGGCGACTGTGCGAGGGCACCGGCTCCAACGTGTTCGTCGTCCTCGACGGCGAGATCCACACCCCGCCCCTCGCCTCCGGCTGCCTCGCCGGGATCACCCGCGCCCTGGCCGTCGAATGGACCGGCGCCCGCGAGACCGACCTCCCGCTGGACGTCCTCGAACACGCCGACGAGGTCTTCCTGACCTCCACGCTGCGGGACGTGCAGGCCGTCCACCGGGTGGACGACCGCGAACTGCCGGGCGTACCGGGCCCGGTGACCGCCAAGGCCATGCGGATCTTCGAGGAGCGTTCGGCGGACGACCTCGACCCCTGACCCTCGATATTCGGCTGCTGCCGAGGCCGTGCCAGGGGTAGAACACCCCTGATGACCACGACCCTGCGGCCGACCGAGCCGCTTCAGAGCGCGGCCGACGGGACGCGTTCACGCCGCTACCAGGTGTGCGTGAACAGCCGTCCCGTCGGCGCGGTACACCTGGGCACCGATCCCGCCTTCGGCCCGTCGGTGGCCGTGATCCACGAACTGAGGATCGACGAGCCCGACCGCCGGCGCGGAAGGGGAACGGTGGCCGCGCTCGCCGCCGAGGAGGTGGCGCGGAGCTGGGGCTGCCGGCAGATCCAGGTGAGCGTCACCGGCGACCTGGAGGCGGGCTCGCGCCTCGCCGGCGCGCTCGGCTACGCCCTGCGCAGCCGGGGGATGGTCAAGATCCTCGGCGCCACCCCGCCCGCCCTGCCCGCGGGCAGCGGCGCGCGGTCCATGACACCGACCGAGTACGCCGCCTGGCACGCCCACGAGTCGGAGCAGTACGCGCGTACCTGGCAGGAGCGGGGCATGTCGGAGGCCGCGGCCCGGGCCAAGGCCCGGCACGACCACGACACGCTGCTGCCCGACGGCCTCGACACCGAGAACATGCTGTTCAGCGTGGTGGAACACGACGGCGACCGGGTCGGCACGCTGTGGCTGGCACTGCGCGACGACCAGGCCTTCGTCTTCGACGTCGAGACCGACCCGGCCCGTCGCGGCCGCGGACACGGCCGCACCCTGATGCTCCTGGCGGAGGCCCAGGCCATCGCCGCGGGCCGCCGCCTGCTCGGCCTCAACGTCTTCGCGGGGAACACCCCCGCCGAGCGGCTCTACGAGTCCCTCGGCTACGAGACCACGCGGCTCAGCTACGGCAAGGCGCTGCTGTAACGCCGGCGGCACGCGCCGGGCTCAGACCTCGGGTTCGGCCAGGAGCCGGTCCGCGATCTCCTCGATGCGCTCGCGCAGCCCCTCCTGGCTCCTGCCGCCGTCGAGGCGCACGCCGTCGATCACGTACGTGGGGGTGCCGGTCACGCCGATCGCCTTGCCCTCGGCCTGGTCGGCGTCGACGATCAGGATGTGCCGGCCGTCGACGAGCGCCGTGTCGAACTCCTCCGCGTCCAGCCCCAGCTCCCGGGCCACCTCGACCAGGAGGGCCTCGCCCGCGCGGTCCAGCTCGGCGACCCGGTCGAGCACGGCCTCCACGTACGGCCAGCCCCGGCCCTGCGCCACGGCCTCCTCGGCGGCCTGCGCGGCGGCGAAGGCGTGCTTGTGCTTCTCCAGCGGGAAGTGCCGCAGCCGCACGTCCAGCCGGTCGCCGTAGCGGGCGCGCAGGGCGCGGATGTCGTCGAGGGCCGTGTGGCAGTCCGGGCACTGGAGCTCGCACCAGACGTCGAGGACCGCAACGGCGGGGGCGGGGGAGGAGTCGCTCATACCCCCAGTCTCCCAGCCCCGGCACAGCGTCCCGAACGGACCCCGGCGCACGCCGTCACCGGCACCTGGGGAGGAGCCGACCCCTAGATCTCCCTGATCTGTGTCCGGAGCGTGGCCCCTTCCTGCCCCGACGGTGCAGGATGGAAGGGACGAAGCGCTCATGCCCGACCGAGCCCAGCCTGGAGGACCGGATGATTGCCGAGACCGTCTGCTCCGCGGTGTCCGCGGCCGGCCTGGGCATCGCGGCGGTCACCGCGTACCGCCGGCGTTTCCTCACGGCCGCCCGGATCGCCGCCTACGCGCTGATCCCCGTCGGCCTGGTGATGACCGGCGTCGTCGACTGGCTGGCCGACACGGCCTTCAGCCCGACGGCCTGGGCCGGCTTCGGCGTGCTCGGCGCGGCCTGGCTGCTCTTCATGACCACCCGTGCCGTGGAGCGCCGCCGTGGCGGCACCCGCAAGGAACGCAAGCAGGCCCGGGCCGCCGCCCGGCGCGACGCGGTCGCCCCCGAGGCCTCCAAACCCTCCCTGGCCGGCTCCGGGCCCCGCCCGGCGGCCCGGCCCGCCGCGAGCGCGCCCCGCGGCGGCGACGACGACTTCAGCGACATCGAGGCCATCCTGAAGAAGCACGGCATCTGAGCGGGCGGACGCCCACCGGTCCGAGGCCGTCAGCGGGCGCTCCGGAACGATCACAACGTGGACCGCACATTGCGGTTTCAACGAACGACCGGTCCTTGCGGGCGTGTTGACCACACGCGGCGGCCGCGCTGCGTCATCATCGCGGCGAGATGCCGGACCCCACCGAGCTGGACGCACAGCTCGATACGAGACAGAGCGAAACCGCGCTTGTGCAGGACGAACCGCGCGGCTGCCTCTTCGCCCTTTCCCAGCCACCGCTGATGATCTTCCTGGCGGTGATCGGGTGTCTGCTCCTCATGGCTTCGTTGCACGACCTGCTGTTGCTGTGAGCCGTACCCGCGGTCCCCGGCGTCACCCGCCGGGGCCGTGTCGCCCCTTCCTCGGCTTCCTCAGCCCGTGGCCTCCTTGCGTCGCGCCCGGTACGCGGCCACGTGCAGCCTGTTCCCGCACGTACGGCTGTCGCAGTACCGCCGTGAGCGGTTGCGGGAGAGGTCCACGAAGGCGCGCCGGCAGTCGGGCGCCTCGCACCGGCGCAGCCGCTCCTGCTCCCCGGCGACCACGAAGAACGCCAGCGCCATCCCGCAGTCGGCGGCGAGGTGGTCGGCGACCGAGGCGCCGGGCGCGAAGTAGTGGATGTGCCAGTCGTAGCCGTCGTGGTCGGTGAGCCGGGGCGTGGTGCCGGCGGCGGCGACCAGTTCGTTGATCAGTCCGGCCGCGGTACGGGGCTCCGGGGCCGCGAAGACGGCCGCGAACCGTCCGCGGATCTTGCGCACCGCAGCGAGGTCCAGCTCCGAGAGGACCCCGACGTCGCTGATCTCGTGCGTTCCCACGAAGTCCGCGAGTGCCGCGACGTCCGGCAGTCCGTCCGGCGCCGACTCGTCCTCGGGGACGGTGTTGACCAGATCCACCACGGTGTCGAGCGCGCACCGGGTGTCGTGGGTGATCAGCACGTTCTGCTCCCTGGCCTGGGGATCGGGCGCGGGCGCCCTCCGATGCTGGCCGATGGTAGTGGCTCGCGCGGCGGCCTGACCGGCTCCGCGTCACGCTCCTGCCCGCGGTTGCCCGTACAACGCGGGCGGACCGGCCCCGGTTCCCGCCGGACGCGCACGCGCACCGGCGCCGCCCCGCGGAGGACCGCGGCGGCGACGCCGGTGTGTGCCGTATGCGGTTGTCCGGGCCCGTGCCGTCACCCCGAGTCGACGGCGCCGGGCGGCTTCACGGGGCCTCGCCCTAGCTTTCCGCCAGGATGTGCGAGAGCTCCTGGTCGAGGTCGAAGTGCCGGTGTTCCGTGCCGGGGGGCACGGCGGCGTCTGTGCGCTTCAGGAAGGACTCCAGAGCCCGCGCCGGGGCCTCGAGCAGTGCCTCGCCCTCCGGGGAGCTCAGGGCGATGCACACGACGC
Organism: Streptomyces sp. NPDC018947; assembly: GCF_044390505.1. Lineage (NCBI taxonomy): Bacteria > Bacillati > Actinomycetota > Actinomycetes > Kitasatosporales > Streptomycetaceae > Streptomyces > Streptomyces sp. NPDC018947. The sequence goes on along the minus strand of NZ_JBIRZD010000014.1, from coordinate 148,094 downwards.
CCTGACCGTGACTGCGCGAGGGCCAGACACGGACGTCGCCCGTGCCGGTGGGGCGGTGGAGGCCTTCGGCGAGGAGGTCGCGGGCGAACACCCACTCGACGGTTTCCTCGGCTCCGGTGTGGAAGGTGGCGTGCACGGCGTAGGGGTCGGCCGTGTCGTACCGCAGGCCTGCGGGGACAGGCAGGGAGGACTCGCTCGACACAACGAGGCGCAGGTGCAGCTCGCAGCTGACCGTGGTGTTCATAAGCGCCAGGGCCTTTCGCTCAGTGTGCGCTCGGGGATTCGCACGTCGGCGAAATCGACATGCCACCTACGGTGCCGTTGTAAACCCCTCTGCGTGTTTTGCGTGCCTTTACGTAACTCTTCCGGCCGAAAGATCGTTCGCGCAGTGCACCCATTCCGGTGACAGGTTTCGCTCCGGTAGTGTCTGGCTGTATGAACACGGGGAGTAACAAGGCCGGCGAGGCGACCGTGGCGCAGGGCCTGTCGGGGACGGACGGCGCCACGGGGGAGCGCGCGCTCGGTTCGCGGGCGCCGGAATTCGTGAAGGCGCGCCGCGCCCTGCACCTGAGCTGGCAGGTCGGCGTCTTCATCGTGGGACTCGCGGTGGTCGTGACCGGCATCATCATGCTGCCGCTGCCCGGGCCCGGCTGGGTCGTGATCTTCGGCGGCATGGCGATCTGGGCGACCGAGTTCGTCTGGGCGCAGCTCGTGCTCCGCTGGACCAAGCGCAAGGTGACCGAGGCGGCACAGCGCGCGCTCGATCCCAAGGTGCGGCGCCGGAACATCATCCTGACCTCGATCGGCCTGGTGATCATCGGCGTGCTGGCCGGGATCTACCTGTGGAAGTTCGGCCTCCAGATGCCCTGGAAGATCAAGGACCAGTGATCGGCGGCGGGGGCGGGGCCTCCTCGCCCCCGCTGGTCACGGGCACCCCCTGACATGGGGTAATGTTCTTCCTGCGTCCGGGCGATTAGCTCAGTGGGAGAGCGCTTCGTTCACACCGAAGAGGTCACTGGTTCGAACCCAGTATCGCCCACCGGATCATCAGGCGGCCCGGCTCACCGATCGTGAGCCGGGCCGCTTTGTCGTGCTCGCGACTCCACGGGCGGTCGGCCGCGGTCATGACCGGACGGTAACGATCCGTTGTTCCCGAAGAGCGTCCGACTCCTGAAACAAGCTCAGTGGCGCAACTCCGCGGGAGAATTCGCCGGCACGATTCCGGAATGCCGTCGGATTTCTCGGCGTACGGCACGCGGGGAATGGCATGCGACGGAAGCCGATGCGGGCACACTCCACGGGTGGACTGGAACCATTACGTCTTCCGCAGCCTGTGGGCCCTGCCCGTGCCCGCCCCCGCCGTCTACCGCGAACTGGAGCGGATCGAGGACTACCCCCGCTGGTGGCCCCAGGTGCGCGAGGTCACCCGCCTCGACGACACCGGCGCCGTCGTCCGGATCCGCTCCCTCCTCCCGTACGACCTCACCCAGACCGTGCGGGAGCGGCGGCGCGACGCGGCGGCCGGCGTGCTGGAGGTGTCCCTCTCCGGCGACATCGAGGGCTGGGCCCGCTGGACGGTCGCGCCGGACGGCACCGGCGGCAGCCGTGTCGTCTACGACCAGGTCGTCGACGTCCGCAAGCCCCTGCTGCGCCGTCTCGCCGTGCCGGGACGGCCCCTGTTCCGGGCCAACCACCGGCTGATGATGAGGGCGGGGCGGCGCGGACTGGCCGCCCGTCTGGGAGCGGTTTGAAGCAACCGCGCCGGGACCTGTATTGTTCAGTGCGTTCCCGGGCGATTAGCTCAGCGGGAGAGCGCTTCGTTCACACCGAAGAGGTCACTGGTTCGAACCCAGTATCGCCCACAGACAAGAGGACGCGGTCCGTGCACAGCACGGGCCGCGTCCTCTTCTCGTTCTCCTGCGCGATCGAGGGTTCACGCCGCCGCCGGCAGGTCGGGGCGCAGGGGCCAGGCCGGGTCGACGGCCTCCTGGGTCCCGTTGAGCGCGAACCACGCCTCCAGGCCCCGTGCCTGTCCCGCGTGCCACACCGCCTGCAGGGTGTGCAACTCGGCGGCCGACAGGCGCTCCAGCCGCGCCTGGAAGCGGCGCCCCACCGCCCGTACGACGCCCATCGCGGCCAGCGCGTCCGCCGCCGCGTCGTGCGCACCCTCCAACTCGACGCCGTAGTGCGCGCACAGATCGGTGAGGGTGCGGCGGCCCTTGCGGTAGCGGTCCAGGTGCTTGTCGAGGACACGCGGATCCAGGACGTGCAGCGGCGCCCGCTCCAGCCGGGCGGCCAGCGACGAGGCGCGGTGGCGGCGCAACTCCCGGTCCAGCAGCGTGAGATCGAACGGCGCGTTCATCACCACGAGCGGACGCCCGACCCGGGCCTGCTCGCCCAGCGCCTCCGCTATCTCGTGCATCACCGGCGCGGGCCAGCGGCCGTTGCGCTGCAGATGCTCCTCCGTCAGCCCGTGCACCGCCGTCGCCGCCTCGGGCACCGGCACACCCGGATTGACCAGCCAGCGTGTGACGCGGGGCCGCAGACCCGGCGCGTCCTGCACGACCAGGGCCGCCGAGACGATCCGGTCGCTCTCGACGTCCACACCCGTCGTCTCCGTGTCGAAGGCCGCCAGCGGCCCCTCGAACCAGCACGTCATAGGGCTTCAACTCCTCGTCCCGGTACGGCTGCTGACGCGCCGTCCCTCTGTCCCGTTTCGGTGATACCCGGGCTGTTTGCGACGTACGCCGGAAGGACACAACAGGAGTACGGGTCTTTGCAGTTCAGCGGCCCGCAGTGGGGATACACCAGTTCTGGAAGGCTGTTGGCCATGGCCATAGCGCAGCCCGAACGGGGCGGGCTGCTGCCCGAGCGCGCGGCGCCGCAACGCGGCTCCCTCGCCACCACCGCCTGCATGGAGACGCTGCAGGTCGGCTATCTGCACGCGGTCGCCGCGGCGGCCGGCTGCTCGCTGTCCCAGCCCTTCCCGGACAACGGCATCGACTGGCACGTCAGCCACAGCGCGCCCGGGCACACCGTCGACGACGAGGTCACCATCAAGGTGCAGCTCAAGGCGACCTACCAGATACCGCCCGGCCCGCCCGGCCGCTTCTTCTCCTTCACGCTCGACAACGACCACCTGGCCAAGCTCGCCCGCACCCCGGTGTCGGTGCACAAGATCCTGGTCGTGATGATCGTCCCGCGCTCCCGGGACCAGTGGCTGCGGGCCGGCCACGACCGGCTGGACCTCAGGCACTGCTGCTACTGGACCAACCTCGCCGGACACCCGGTCACGGGTCGTCGGCGCACCACCGTGCGGATACCGACCGCGCGGGTCTTCGACGACCGGGCGCTGTGCGAGATCATGACGCGGGTCGGGACGGGAGGCACTCCATGACGCACCGCCCGCTCCACGAACCCCCGCGCCCTCTCCGCCCGCATCCCGCGGGTCCCGAACCGGACGGCGCCCCGCCCGGGCCCGGCACCGTCGACCCGGCCGTGCTCGCCGCCCTGCTGCACCGGCACGGCTGGCACCGGCGCGGCGGAGCCCCCGGCCGCTACGGACGCTGGACCCCGCCCGGCCCCGGCGGCGGCGCCACCAGCCTGCTGGTGCCCGACAGCCGCGCCTTCCCCGACAGCGACGACCTGCTCGGCGAGGCCCTGCTCGCCCTGTCCCGCAGCGGCACGCCCTCCGCCCGGGAGATCCTCGTCTCCCTCGCCGTGCCCAGCGACGAGATCCGCTGGTGGCGCGACCTGCCGCCCGGCCCCGCAGGCACCGCCGCCTGGACGGCCGAGGAGCACCTGCGCTCCGCCGCCCGGCACACCCTGCTCGCCGGGGCCCTCGCGACCCGCGCCCGGGCCGGGTACCACGGGGCCCGGCACCGCCGTGCCGCCGCCGCGTCCCTGGAGAACGTCCTCGTCGGCCCCGCCGCCGACGGCCGCCGCCTCACCGCGTTCGTGCCCGTCACCACCGGCCGCCCCCTCGCCGTACGCCTGCACCAGGCCCTCTTCGCCGCCCGCGAGGCCGTCGACTACCGCCGGGCCACCGGCGCCATGGACGCCTTCGACACCGCCGTCGCGGCGGGCGTCAGCCAGGAACTCACCGAAGCGCTCGTCGCCCTCGTCCGGGGCACCGAGGGCGCCCGCGTCGCCGTCACCTGGGCGCCGGCCGCCGGAGTCCCCGAGGGCTGCGCCGCCCTCGCCGAGCCCGTCGAGTTCTCGCCCGGGGACCTGCCCGCCCTGCGCGAGGCCGGGGTCCGCTACCGGCGCGCGGAGCCCTCCGTGCCGGTGCGGCTGACGGGCACCGTCGTGCGGATGCGCCGGACCGGGCCGCGCGGCACCGGGACCGTGCGGCTGCGCGTGCTCTCCGGGGCCGAGGTCCCGCACGTACGGGTCACGCTGGACGAGGAGGCCTACCGGATCGCCGGGCACGCACATCTGCTCGGCCTGCCCGTGCGGGTGCTGGGGCGGCTGGAGAGCCGGGGCGGATTCCGCCGCCTCACCGGGGCCTGCGAGGTCGTCCCCGCGCAGGTCGACGACGCCGAGCGGGACCGGCTGATGAAGGCGCTCCAGGAGAACCTGGACGTCTTCGGCGAAGCCTGCGCAGAGGAATGATTTCGACCGGGGCGGGGCCTGGTCGGTACGATCGCTCGTGCGTGCGCTCCGGTATGGCGCCGCAGCCCCACTTCAGTCAGGAGAGACCGGTGTCAGACGTCCGTGTGATCATCCAACGTGATTCCGAGCGGGAAGAACGCGTGGTGACTACGGGCACTACGGCCGCCGAGCTCTTCGCGGGCGAGCGCTCGGTCGTCGCCGCCCGTATCGGCGGTGAGCTCAAGGACCTCGCGTACGAGCTCCGGGACGGCGAGACCGTCGAGGGTGTGGAGATCTCCTCCGAGGACGGCCTCAACATCCTGCGCCACTCCACCGCGCACGTCATGGCGCAGGCAGTGCAGGAGCTGTTCCCCGAGGCCAAGCTGGGCATCGGCCCGCCCATCAAGGACGGCTTCTACTACGACTTCGATGTCGAGAAGCCCTTCCACCCCGATGACCTCAAGGCCATCGAGAAGAAGATGCAGGAGATCCAGAAGCGGGGCCAGCGCTTCTCCCGTCGTGTCACCAGCGACGAGGCCGCCCGCGAGGAACTGGCGGACGAGCCGTACAAGCTGGAGCTGATCGGGCTCAAGGGCAACGCCGCGCAGGCCGCCGACGGTGCCGAGGCCGAGGTGGGCAGCGGTGAGCTGACCATCTACGACAACCTCGACGCCAAGACCGGCGAGCTGTGCTGGAAGGACCTGTGCCGTGGTCCGCACCTGCCGACCACCCGTGTCATCCCGGCCTTCAAGCTGATGCGCTCGGCCGCCGCCTACTGGCGCGGCAGTGAGAAGAACCCGCAGCTCCAGCGCATCTACGGCACCGCCTGGCCGACCAAGGACGAGCTGAAGCAGTACCTGGAGTTCCTCGCCGAGGCCGAGAAGCGGGACCACCGCAAGCTCGGCTCGGAGCTGGACCTGTTCTCCTTCCCGGACGAGCTGGGCCCCGGCCTCGCGGTGTTCCACCCCAAGGGCGGCGTCATCCGCAAGGTCATGGAGGACTACTCGCGCCGCCGGCACGAGGTCTCGGGCTACGAGTTCGTGAACACCCCGCACATCTCGAAGGAGCACCTCTTCGAGATCTCCGGGCACCTGCCGCACTACGCGGAGGGCATGTTCCCGGCCATCCAGTTCGACGAGCAGAACTACCGCCTCAAGGCGATGAACTGCCCGATGCACAACCTGATCTTCAAGTCCCGGGGCCGGTCGTACCGCGAGCTGCCGCTCCGGCTCTTCGAGTTCGGGACCGTGTACCGGTACGAGAAGTCGGGAGTCGTGCACGGCCTGACCCGCTCGCGCGGCTTCACCCAGGACGACTCGCACATCTACTGCACCAAGGAGCAGATGCCCGAGGAGCTGGACACGCTCCTCACCTTCGTCCTGGACCTGCTGCGCGACTACGGCCTGACCGAGTTCGAGCTGGAGCTGTCCACCCGTGACGACTCCGACAAGTTCATCGGCTCGGACGAGGACTGGGAGGAGGCCACCGAGGCGCTGCGCCAGGCCGCCGAGAAGCAGAACCTGCCGCTGGTCCCCGACCCGGGCGGTGCCGCCTACTACGGTCCGAAGATCTCCGTGCAGGCCAAGGACGCCATCGGCCGGTCCTGGCAGATGTCCACGATCCAGGTCGACTTCAACCAGCCCAAGCGGTTCAACCTGGAGTACACGGCGGCCGACGGCTCTCGCCGGCAGCCCGTCATGATCCACCGCGCGCTCTTCGGCTCCATCGAGCGGTTCTTCGGTGTCCTGCTCGAGCACTACGCGGGTGCCTTCCCGGCGTGGCTGGCGCCCGTCCAGGCGCTCGGCATCCCGATCGGCGACGCCCACGTGCCGTACCTGCACGAGTTCGCCGAGAAGGCCAAGGCCGCAGGCCTGCGCGTCGAGGTCGACTCCTCCTCGGACCGCATGCAGAAGAAGATCCGCAACGCCCAGAAGCAGAAGGTGCCCTTCATGGTCATCGCGGGTGATGAGGACATGGCCAACGGGGCCGTCTCCTTCCGGTACCGCGACGGCTCGCAGGAGAACGGCATCCCCGTCGACGAGGCCATCGCGAAGATCGTGAAGGTCGTCGAGGAGCGGGTGCAGGTCTGACCGTACGGAGGGACCCTCGGCCCCCGGGAGCGATCCCGGGGGCCTTTTCCGGGGCCTCCCGGTGACGCCATATGCTGCACGCATGACGAGTGAGCCGGAGCAGCAGATCGGAGTGGGGACGCAGGACGCGTTCCAGCGCCTGTGGACGCCCCACCGGATGGCCTACATCCAGGGCGAGAACAAGCCGAGCGGCCCCGGTGCCGACGACGGCTGCCCCTTCTGCTCGATCCCGGCCAAGTCCGACGAGGACGGTCTGATCGTCCGGCGCGGCGAGCAGGTGTACGCGGTGCTGAACCTCTACCCGTACAACGGCGGCCACCTCATGACGGTGCCCTACCGGCACGTCGCCGACTACACCGAGCTGACCGACGCGGAGACCGCCGAGCTGGCGCTGCTCACCAAGCAGGCGATGACCGCGCTGCGGACCGCGTCCGGCGCCCACGGCTTCAACATCGGCATGAACCAGGGCTCGGTGGCCGGCGCGGGCATCGCCGCGCATCTGCACCAGCACATCGTGCCCCGCTGGGGCGGCGACACCAACTTCATGCCGGTCGTCGGCCACACGAAGGTGCTGCCGCAACTGCTGGGGGACACGCGCACGATGCTGGCGGAGGCCTGGCCGGCGGGCTGACGTCCGGCTCGCGCCGAGCCGCCGGCCCCCGGCCGAACCGCCGGAGGTCTACGCGTCGTACACGTCGGCCTTCCGCGGCGAGGGATCCTGCACCGCCGTGCTGAGGAAGGCCGACCGCGCGCCGAACTTCTCCGTGTCGACGCCGTTCTCCTCCAGCACCTTGATCGCCGCCGAGTGCACCACCCGCAGCACCGGCGTCGCCGCCCGCAGCGCGTCGTCGGCCATGAAGCGGTGCCGCCACGGCTGGTCCGCCCACGCGTGCCGCAGACCGAAGGGCTCGGGCAGGCCGATCGTGCCGCCCAGCCAGTTCAGCAGCGGCGGGTACCAGGTGAGCGGGGCACGCACCGCGAGCCGCACCACCTCGTTGGCGGTGACCAGCGGGAGCATCACCTTGCGGGTCTCCCACGGCTTGAACGACTTGGCGACCTCCTTGGAGGGCGCCTCCGGCTTGGTCGTGAACAACGAGTTGACCGGGCCCAGGGCGTGACCGGTCACCTCGATGCGCAGCGTGGAGTGCAGCACGGTCACCGTGATCATCATCGTGATGACCAACTGGCCGTCCCACAGCGTCCACTGCACGCCCAGGTAGTGCCGGTCGCCGGCGCCGAACTGCTGCTTGTTGCAGATCTCCTGGACCGCGTGCGGCTTGACCTGGTATGCCTCGACGTCCGTGCCCTCCGGGCGCGACACCGCGCTCGCGTTCTCCCCGATCGGCGTGACGATCCAGTGCCGTATGGAGGGCTTCGTGAAGCCGCCCGTGTTCAGCGGGCCGCGCTCCAGCAGGCTGAGCTGGTCGTGGATGGAGCGTATGACGTCCCAGCTCCGGAACGGGTGGATCTCGCGGCTGGGGTCGGCGGGCACCAGCTCCTCGGCGAGCTGCCAGCTCCCCCAGCGGGTGCCCATGCCGAGGATGCCCTTGGGGCCGGCGTAGAAGACCGAGTTGGACTGCTGCTCGGCGCCGAGCCTGGCCAGGGACTGGCGGAGCTGCTCGGCCGCGGTCTCGTTCGGGTTGCTGGGCACGGCCTCGGGGACCTTGGCGCCGACGCCGCTGCCGGACAGCAGGCCGTCCCAGCGCTCACGCAGCTCCCTGGCCGTGCTCTCGCAGATCCGCTTCGCCGCGTACCAGCCGACGACCGGCATCACGACCGAGGCGCGCGCGTACCAGGCCCAGAAGCCGGAGAACGGCATCTTGATCAGGAACAGCACCGCCAGCGCGGCGATCGCCACGAGCACGGCGGTGCCGAGGGCCCTGGCCTGCTTGTTCTCCGCCTTGGCGACGGTGGTGCGGATCTGGAAGCCGAGCAGCCAGACCAGCGTGCCGGGCAGGAACAGCACACCGCACACCAGGCTGATCATGGTCAGCTTGTTGTCGCGGGCCTTGCGGATGCCGTTGGCGGCCAGGCAGTGCTCGACGACCACCTGGGGCTCGGCCCCGAAGGACTGGATGAGGGGCTTGCGGTCACCGCCGAGCATGCGGTCGGCGACCGCGCGGGAGAAGGCCTCGCCGAGATTGGGGCGGAAGATCGTCGCCCAGGAGCGGCCCGCGTTGACGGTCGTTTTGTGCCACTCGTTGTCGGCCTTCTTTATCTCCTCCACCGGGTTGTCCCGGTAGGCGGCCGAGGCCAGCGCGAAGGTGGCCGTCTGCCCCCCGTCGTCCGTACGCGGAACCTGCGGTCCGAAGAAGTCCGCGTAACCGCCGTCAACGGCCATTCCCGCCCCCGATCGCCACCACTGTCGCTCCTGCGGCCTTCCCGACTTCCCTGCCCCGCACACCTGTTGATCAGGTCATCAGCGTATCCGCCGTCACCGGCGTGCGTCACGGGACGGCCAAAGGCGCCCCAGCGTACGCGGGTTGACCCCCTGGTGCGCCGTCGCGCGCCGGGTGGGAGCCTCCGGCGCGGGGGCGGCCCGCGCCGGGGCAAGCGCCGTCAGGACGCCGCGCGCACCTCCTCGCGCAGGCGTTCCGCGACCTGGGACGGCATCGGTTCGTGCCGCGCGTAGCTGCGGTCGAAGCGCGCGGTGCCGTGGGACAGGGAGCGCAGGTCCACCGCGTACCGGCCGATCTCGATCTCGGGCACCTCGGCCCGGATCAGGGTCCGTCCGCCGCTGGTCTGCTCGGTGCCCAGCAGCCGGCCGCGCCGGCCCGACAGGTCGCTCATCACCGGGCCCACGTACTCGTCACCGACCAGCACGCTCACCTCGGCCACCGGCTCCAGCAGGTGGATCTTCGCGTCGGCGGCGGCCTCCCGCAGCGCCAGCGCGCCGGCCGTCTGGAAGGCGGCGTCGGAGGAGTCCACCGAGTGCGCCTTGCCGTCCAGCAGCGTGACGCGCACGTCGATCAGCGGATGGCCGGAGGCGACGCCCCTGGCCGCCTGGGCCCGCACGCCCTTCTCGACCGACGGGATGAACTGCCGGGGAACCGCGCCGCCGACCACCTTGTCCACGAACTCGATGCCCGAGCCGCCCGGCAACGGCTCCACCTCGATCTCGCAGATGGCGTACTGCCCGTGCCCGCCGGACTGCTTGACGTGCCGCCCGCGCCCGGTCGCCCGGCTCCCGAACGTCTCCCGCAGGGCCACCTGGTGCGGTACGACGTCGACCTGGACGCCGTACCGGCTGCGCAGCCGCTCCAGGGCGACGTCCGCGTGGGCCTCGCCCAGGCACCACAGGACCACCTGGCGGGTGTCCTGGTTCTGCTCCAGCCGCATCGTGGGGTCCTCGGCGACGAGCCGGGCGAGGCCCTGGGAGAGCTTGTCCTCGTCGGGTTTGCTGTGCGCCTGGATGGCGAGCGGCAGCAGCGGGTCGGGCATCTCCCACGGCGCCATCAGCAGAGGGTCCTCCCTGGCCGACAGGGTGTCCCCGGTCTCGGCGCGGCTCAGCTTGGCCACGCACGCCAGGTCGCCAGCGATCACGTGGGTGACCGGCCGCTGGAGCTTGCCGAACGGTGTCGACAGGGCGCCGATCCGCTCGTCGACGTCGTGGTCCTCGTGGCCGCGGTCGGCCAGTCCGTGCCCGGAGACGTGCACCGTCTGGTCGGCGCGCAGGGTGCCGGAGAACACGCGGACGAGGGAGATCCGGCCGACGTACGGGTCGGAGGACGTCTTGACGACCTCCGCGACCAGCGACTCGTCCGGGTCGCACATCCGCAGCTCGCGCGGGGTGCCGTCGAGCGTGGTCACCCGGGGCGCCTCGCGTTCCAGCGGCGTGGGGAAGCCGCGCGTGACCAGCTCCAGCAGCTCCACCGTGCCCAGTCCCTGCCGGGCGCCCTCGGCGGCGGGGGCGGCGGCCAGGACGGGGAAGAAGGCGCCGCGCGCGACGGCCCGCTCCAGGTCCTGGATCAGCGTCTTGACGTCGACCTGCTCGCCGCCCAGGTAGCGGTCCATGAGGGTCTCGTCCTCGCTCTCGGCGATGATCCCCTCGATCAGCCGGTCGCGCGCCGCCTCGATCAGCGGCAACTGGTCCCCGACCGGCTCGGACTCCTCGCGCACGCCGGAGGAGTAGTCGAACAGCCGCTGCGTGAGCAGCCCCATCAGGCCCGTCACGGGCTCGTGGCCGTCGGGCGCCCGCGGGCCGCGCAGCGGCAGGTAGAGCGGAAGCACCGCGTCGGGGTCGTCGGCGCCGAACGCGTCCGCGCAGATCCGGGTCATCTCCTCGAAGTCCGCCCGGGCCGCCTCCAGGTGCGTCACCACGATCGCCCGCGGCATGCCGACGGCCGCGCACTCGTCCCACACCATGCGGGTCGAGCCGTCCACCCCGTCGGAGGCCGAGACGACGAAGAGGGCCGCGTCCGCGGCGCGCAGACCGGCCCTGAGCTCACCGACGAAGTCGGCGTATCCGGGGGTGTCCAGCAGGTTGACCTTGATGCCGTCCCATTCCACCGGCACCAGGGAGAGTTGTACCGAGCGCTGCTGGCGGTGCTCGATCTCGTCGTAGTCCGAGACGCAGCCGCCGTCCTCCACGCGGCCCGCCCGGTTCACGGCTCCCGCGGTCAGCGCGAGGGCCTCCACCAGAGTCGTCTTGCCCGATCCGGAGTGGCCGACCAGCACCACATTCCGTACGGACGCGGGATGGTCGGCCGCCGTTGCCCTGCCGGCGGCTCCGGGGTGGGTATGTGCCTTGTCGCCCATGTCCTTGCCTCCCGTGCACGGTGAGGTCGTGTGGGCGCGGACTCGCGGACCGCGTGCAGTGGCGGCTCCGGCGACGCCCGCGGTCCTTCGAGACTCCCACTCCCGTCACGCCGCGTCCATACGGAAGCAGAGGGCGGTGCGGGTGCCCGTCCGCCGCACGGGCCCGTGCGTGACTACGATGGGCCAGCCGGTGGCCAGCAAGGGCCGCGCGGCCACACCGACCGTCGGGAAGGCCATGCTGAACAAGTACGCGCGTGCATTTTTTACGCGTGTCCTCACACCGTTCGCCGCGTTTCTCATCCGCCGGGGCGTCAGCCCCGACACGGTCACGCTCATCGGCACCGCCGGAGTGGTCGCGGGTGCGCTGGTCTTCTACCCCATGGGCGAGTTCTTCTGGGGCACGGTCGTGATCACGCTGTTCGTGTTCTCCGACCTCGTCGACGGCAACATGGCCCGTCAGCTCGGCCGCTCCAGCCGCTGGGGCGCCTTCCTGGACTCCACCCTCGACCGGGTCGCCGACGGCGCGATCTTCGGCGGCTTCGCGCTCTGGTACGCCGGCCGGGGCGACGACAACGTCCTGTGCGCCGTGTCGATCTTCTGCCTGGCCAGCGGGCAGGTGGTGTCGTACACCAAGGCGCGCGGCGAGTCGATCGGTCTGCCGGTCGCCGTCAACGGGCTGGTGGAGCGCGCCGAGCGGCTGGTGATCTCCCTGGTCGCGGCCGGTTTCGCGGGGCTGCACAAGTTCGGTGTGCCCGGCATCCAGTACCTGCTGCCGGTCGCCCTGTGGATCGTCGCCGTCGGCAGCCTCGTCACGCTGGTTCAGCGCGTCGTCACGGTCCGCCGGGAGTCGGCCGAGGCGGACGCCGCCGCGCAGCGCGGCCAGGACACCGAGGCGGCGAAGTGAGCGTCCGGGAGCGGCTGACCGACGGCCTCTACGGCGCCGGCTGGAGCACGGTCAAGAAGCTCCCCGAGCCGGTCGCCGCGCGGCTCGGCCGGACCGTCGCGGACCTCGCCTGGAAGCAGCGCGGGGCGGGGGTCCGGCGGCTGGAGAGCAACTACGCGCGCGTGGTGCCCGACGCGGGCCCGGAGCGGCTCGCCGAGCTCTCGCGCGCCGGCATGCGCTCGTACCTGCGCTACTGGATGGAGTCCTTCCGGCTGCCCGCCTGGAGTGCCGAGCGCGTCAGGTCCGGCTTCGCCCCCAAGGACCTGCACCACCTGACCGAGGGCATGGACGCGGGCAAGGGCGTGGTACTCGCCCTGCCGCACCTGGCCAACTGGGACCTCGCCGGCGCCTGGGTCACCACCGAACTGGGCATCCCGTTCACCACCGTCGCCGAGCGCCTCAAGCCGGAGACCCTCTACGACCGCTTCGTCGCCTACCGCGAGAGCCTCGGCATGGAGGTCCTGCCGCACAGCGGCGGCACCGCCTTCGGCACCCTGGCCCGGCGGCTGCGGGACGGCGGACTGGTCTGCCTGGTCGCCGACCGCGACCTGTCCGCCTCCGGCGTGGAGGTCGGCTTCTTCGGCGAGACGGCCCGGATGCCGGCCGGCCCCGCCCTGCTCGCCCAGCAGACCGGCGCGCGACTGCTGCCGGTGACCCTCTGGTACGACGACTCGCCGGTCATGCGAGGCCGGGTGCACCCGCCGGTCGAGGTGCCCGCGTCGGGCACCCGGAGCGAGAAGACGTCCGTCATGACACAGGCGCTGGCCGACGCCTTCGCCACCGGCATCGCCGACCACCCGGAGGACTGGCACATGCTCCAGCGGCTCTGGCTGAAGGACCTCGACCCGGCCAGGGCACCCGGGGCTTCCGGGTCCTCCGAGGCCACCGGGCGGGACGCCTCGTGAGGATCGGCATCGTCTGCCCGTACTCGTGGGACGTGCCGGGCGGCGTCCAGTTCCACATCCGCGACCTCGCCGAGTACTTCCTCCGCCTCGGCCACGAGGTGTCCGTCCTCGCCCCCGCCGACGACGACACCCCGCTGCCGCCGTACGTCGTCTCGGCCGGGCGCGCGGTGCCGGTGCCGTACAACGGCTCGGTGGCCCGGCTGAACTTCGGCTTCCTGTCGGCGGCGCGGGTACGGCGCTGGCTGCACGAGGGCGCGTTCGACGTCATCCACATCCACGAGCCGACCTCGCCCTCGCTGGGCCTGCTGACCTGCTGGGCGGCGCAGGGTCCCATCGTGGCGACCTTCCACACCTCCAACCCGCGCTCGCGGGCGATGATCGCCGCGTACGCCATCCTCCAGGCGGCCCTGGAGAAGATCAGCGCCCGGATCGCGGTGAGCGAGTACGCCCGCCGCACGCTCGTCGAGCACCTGGGCGGGGACGCGGTGGTGATCCCCAACGGCGTCGACGTCGGCTTCTTCGCGGACGCCGAGCCGAGGCCCGAGTGGCAGGGCGACACCATCGGCTTCATCGGGCGCATCGACGAACCCCGCAAGGGGCTGCCCGTCCTGATGGGCGCCCTGCCGAAGATCCTCGCGGAGCGCCCCGGGACCCGCCTGCTGGTCGCCGGGCGCGGTGACGAGAAGGAGGCGGTGGCGTCGCTGCCCGCCGAGCTGCGCTCCCGGGTGGAGTTCCTCGGCATGATCAGCGACGAGGACAAGGCCCGCTTCCTGCGCAGCGTCGACCTGTACGTGGCGCCCAACACCGGCGGCGAGAGCTTCGGCATCATCCTCGTCGAGGCCATGTCGGCGGGCGCCCCGGTGCTCGCCTCCGACCTGGACGCCTTCGCCCAGGTCCTCGACCAGGGCGCGGCCGGCGAGCTGTTCCCCAACGAGGACGCCGACGCGCTGGCCGAGGCGGCGGTGCGGCTGCTGGCCGACCCGGACCGCCGGGCCGAACTGCGGGAGCGGGGCAGCGCTCACGTGCGGCGCTTCGACTGGTCGACGGTCGGCGCGGACATCATGTCCGTCTACGAGACGGTGACGGCGGGCGCGGCGGCGGTGGCGGCGGACGAGCGGGCCACCGGGCTGCGCGCGAGGTTCGGCCTGGCGGCGAAGGACTGAACGCCGGTTCGCGCACGGCCCGTCCCGGGCGTGAGGACGGGGCCGTCCGGGCGACGGGCTTGCGGGGGCGCGGACCCCGGTGGCCGCCACCGCCGGGCAGCGCCCGACCCGGCGGAGTACCCCCGTAGGCTTGCCGTCCGTGACCCCAACCCTCATCTGGATCCTGGTCGTCCTCGTCGCGATCGGCCTGTACCTGAGCTGGACGGCGGGCCGGCTGGACCGGCTGCACGCCCGGATCGACGCCGCCCGTGCCGCGCTCGACGCCCAGTTGCTGCGCAGGGCCTCCGTGGCCCAGGAACTCGCGACCTCGGGCGTGCTCGACCCCGCCGCCTCGATCGTCCTGTACGAGGCCGCGCACGCCGCGCGGCAGGCCGAGGAGGAGCAGCGGGAGGTCGCCGAGAGCGAGCTGAGCCAGGCGCTGCGGGCCGTGTTCGAGGACGCCCGGCAGGTCGAGGCGGTGCGCGAGGCGCCCGGGGGAGAGGCCGCGGCCGGCGAACTGACGGAGGCGGTCCGCAAGGTGCCGATGGCCCGTCGCTTCCACAACGACGCCGTGGGGGCCGCCCGCCGGCTGCGCGAGCACCGCAAGGTGCGCTGGTTCCGGCTGGCCGGACACGCCGCCTTCCCGCTGGCGTTCGAGATGGACGACGAGCCGCCGCCCGCCCTGGTCGAGCGGGCCTCCTGACCGGGCCGCCGGGCCGTCATCCACCGCCGTGGCCCAAAAGGATCCACCGGCTGCCCATTGGCCCTTGCTGTGGCCTGGTCCGATCACGTTTCCTCAGTGCTGCAGAAACCCCCTTTTCTCCACCAGTGAGGTACCCGTGTCCAGCACGTTCTCCGAAAACCAGGCCCCCGAGACCGGCACCGCCCGCGTGAAGCGCGGCATGGCGGAGCAGCTCAAGGGCGGCGTGATCATGGACGTCGTCACGCCGGAGCAGGCGAAGATCGCGGAGGACGCGGGCGCCGTCGCCGTCATGGCCCTGGAGCGGGTCCCGGCCGACATCCGCAAGGACGGCGGCGTGGCCCGCATGTCCGACCCGGACATGATCGAGGGCATCATCAACGCGGTGTCCATCCCCGTGATGGCCAAGTCCCGCATCGGCCACTTCGTCGAGGCCCAGGTCCTCCAGTCCCTCGGCGTCGACTACATCGACGAGTCCGAGGTCCTCACCCCGGCCGACGAGGTCAACCACTCCGACAAGTGGGCCTTCACCACCCCCTTCGTCTGCGGCGCCACCAACCTCGGCGAGGCCCTGCGCCGCATCGCCGAGGGTGCCGCCATGATCCGCTCCAAGGGCGAGGCCGGCACCGGCAACGTGGTCGAGGCCGTCCGCCACCTGCGCCAGATCAAGAACGAGATCGCCCGCCTGCGCGGCTACGACAACAACGAGCTGTACGCCGCCGCCAAGGAACTGCGCGCCCCCTACGAGCTGGTCAAGGAGGTCGCCGAGCTGGGCAAGCTCCCGGTGGTCCTCTTCTCCGCCGGCGGCGTGGCCACCCCGGCGGACGCCGCGCTGATGCGCCAGCTCGGCGCCGAGGGCGTCTTCGTCGGCTCCGGCATCTTCAAGTCCGGCGACCCCGCCAAGCGCGCCGCGGCCATCGTGAAGGCGACCACCTTCTACGACGACCCGAAGATCATCGCGGACGCGTCCCGCAACCTCGGCGAGGCCATGGTCGGCATCAACTGCGACACCCTCCCCGAGACCGAGCGCTACGCCAACCGCGGCTGGTAGGACGAGGGACACCGAAGACATGAGCGACACCCCCGTCATCGGCGTCCTGGCCCTCCAGGGTGACGTACGGGAGCACCTCGTCGCCCTGGCCGCGGCCGACGCCGTGGCCAGGCCGGTCAGGCGCCCCGAGGAACTCGCCGAGGTCGACGGCCTCGTCCTGCCCGGCGGCGAGTCCACCACCATCTCCAAACTGGCCGTCCTGTTCGGCCTGATGGAGCCCCTCCGCGCGCGCGTGCGCGACGGCATGCCCGTCTACGGCACCTGCGCCGGCATGATCCTGCTGGCCGACAAGATCCTCGACCCGCGCTCGGGCCAGGAGACCGTCGGCGGCATCGACATGATCGTGCGCCGCAACGCCTTCGGGCGGCAGAACGAGTCCTTCGAAGCGGCCGTCGGCGTCGAGGGCGTCGAGGGCGGTCCCGTCGAGGGCGTCTTCATCCGGGCCCCCTGGGTGGAGTCCGTGGGCGCCGCCGCCGAGGTGCTCGCCGAGCACGACGGCCACATCGTCGCGGTCCGCCAGGGCAACGCGCTGGCCACGTCGTTCCACCCGGAGCTGACCGGGGACCACCGCGTCCACGCCCTCTTCGCCGACATGGTGCGCGCGAACGGGGCGGCGGAGTCCTTGTAGGATTCCTGCGTTCGTTCAAAGACGGGTTACGCGAAGGAGACAGGCAGATGTCCGGCCACTCTAAATGGGCCACGACGAAGCACAAGAAGGCCGTCATCGATGCCAAGCGCGGCAAGCTCTTCGCGAAGCTGATCAAGAACATCGAAGTCGCGGCCCGCATGGGCGGTGCCGACATCGACGGCAACCCGACGCTCTACGACGCCATCCAGAAGGCGAAGAAGCAGTCGGTGCCGAACAAGAACATCGACTCCGCGGTCAAGCGCGGCGCCGGCCTGGAGGCCGGTGGTGCCGACTACGAGACGATCATGTACGAGGGTTACGGCCCCAACGGTGTCGCGGTGCTCATCGAGTGCCTCACCGACAACCGCAACCGCGCCGCCTCTGACGTCCGCGTCGCCATGACCCGCAACGGCGGCTCCATGGCGGACCCGGGCTCGGTCTCCTACCTGTTCAACCGCAAGGGCGTCGTGATCGTCCCCAAGGGCGAGCTGACCGAGGACGACGTGCTCGGCGCGGTCCTGGACGCGGGCGCCGAGGAGGTCAACGACCTCGGCGAGACCTTCGAGGTCATCAGCGAGGCCACCGACCTGGTCGCGGTCCGCACCGCCCTCCAGGACGCCGGCATCGACTACGAGTCGGCCGACGCCAACTTCGTGCCGACCATGCAGGTCGAGCTGGACGAGGACGGCGCGCGGAAGATCTTCAAGCTGATCGACGCCCTGGAGGACAGCGACGACGTGCAGAACGTCTTCGCCAACTTCGACGTCAGCGACGAGATCATGGAGAAGGTCGACGCGTAGGCGCCGGCGAGCGCACAGCGGCATCCGGCGGGCCGGAGGGACACGTCCCCCGGCCCGCCGCCGTTGTCGGTGGCACCCGATAGCCTGCACAAACAGGTGATCGACGGGAGGGTGTGGCGTGCGCGTACTGGGGGTGGACCCGGGACTGACCCGCTGCGGGATCGGTGTCGTGGAGGGCGTCGCGGGCCGGCCGCTGACCATGCTCGGCGTCGGAGTCGTCCGCACCCCCGCCGACGCCGACCTCGGCCGGCGCCTCGTCGCCGTCGAGCAGGGCATCGAGCAGTGGCTGGACGAGCACCGGCCGGAGTTCGTCGCCGTGGAGCGCGTCTTCAGCCAGCACAACGTGCGCACCGTGATGGGCACCGCCCAGGCCAGCGCCGTCGCCATCCTGTGCGCCTCCCGCCGCGGCATCCCGGTCGCCCTGCACACCCCGAGCGAGGTCAAGGCCGCCGTCACCGGCAGCGGACGGGCCGACAAGGCCCAGGTGGGCGCCATGGTGACCCGCCTGCTGCGGCTCGCCGCGCCGCCCAGGCCCGCCGACGCCGCCGACGCGCTCGCCCTCGCCATCTGCCACATCTGGCGCGCCCCCGCGCAGAACCGGCTCCAGCAGGCCGTCGCACAGCACACCACCCACGCCACCCGGGCTCCGCGAGCCCCGCACGCACCGAAAGGCCGAACGGCATGATCGCCTTCGTCAGCGGCACGGTCGCCGCCCTCGCCCCCGACACCGCGGTGGTCGAGGTCGGCGGTGTCGGCATGGCCGTGCAGTGCACGCCGAACACGCTCTCCGCCCTCCGGGTCGGCCAGGCCGCGAAACTGGCCACCTCCCTCGTCGTCCGCGAGGACTCCCTGACCCTGTACGGGTTCGCCGACGACGACGAACGCCAGGTCTTC
The DNA here is from genome assembly GCF_044390505.1 of Streptomyces sp. NPDC018947. Classification (NCBI taxonomy): domain Bacteria; kingdom Bacillati; phylum Actinomycetota; class Actinomycetes; order Kitasatosporales; family Streptomycetaceae; genus Streptomyces; species Streptomyces sp. NPDC018947. The sequence goes on along the minus strand of NZ_JBIRZD010000014.1, from coordinate 129,590 downwards.
GAGCTGCTCCAGACCGCCAGCGGCGTCGGCCCCCGCCTGGCGCAGGCGATGCTCGCCGTGCACAGCCCCGACGCGCTGCGCAGAGCCGTCTCCACCGGCGACGAGAAGGCGCTGACCGCCGTCCCCGGCATCGGCAAGAAGGGCGCCCAGAAGCTGCTGCTGGAGCTGAAGGACCGCCTCGGCGCACCCGTCGGGGCCCCCGCCGTCGGCGCACCGGTGAGCACCGGATGGCGCGACCAGCTCCACGCCGCCCTGATCGGCCTCGGGTACGCGACCCGCGAGGCCGACGAGGCCGTCTCCGCCGTGGCGCCCCAGGCGGAAGCCGCTGGGGGCACGCCCCAGGTGGGGCAGTTGCTCAAGGCCGCCCTGCAGACACTGAACCGCGCCCGATAGTCCGTAGCGAGAGCCGAGGCACACCTCATGAACTGGGACGACACGACCGACACCGAAGCCGCGGGCGAACGGCTGGTGGACTCTGTCGCCGACGGCGAGGACCAGGCCGTCGAGGCGGCCCTGCGCCCCAAGGACCTGGGCGAGTTCATCGGCCAGGAGAAGGTCCGCGAGCAGCTCGACCTCGTCCTGCGCGCCGCCCGCGCACGCGGGGCCACCGCCGACCACGTCCTGCTCTCCGGCGCGCCCGGCCTCGGCAAGACCACCCTCTCCATGATCATCGCGGCCGAGATGGGCGCCCCCATCCGCATCACCTCCGGCCCCGCCATCCAGCACGCCGGGGACCTCGCCGCGATCCTCTCCTCCCTCCAGGAGGGCGAGGTGCTCTTCCTCGACGAGATCCACCGCATGTCCCGGCCCGCCGAGGAGATGCTGTACATGGCGATGGAGGACTTCCGCGTCGACGTCATCGTCGGCAAGGGCCCCGGCGCCACCGCCATCCCGCTGGAGCTTCCCCCCTTCACCCTGGTCGGCGCCACCACCCGCGCCGGACTGCTGCCGCCCCCGCTGCGCGACCGCTTCGGCTTCACCGCGCACATGGAGTTCTACGGGCCGGCCGAGCTGGAGCGCGTCGTCCACCGCTCGGCGGGCCTGCTCGACGTCGGGATCGACACCGCCGGCGCAGCCGAGATCGCCGGTCGCTCCCGCGGCACCCCCCGTATCGCCAACCGCCTGCTGCGCCGGGTCCGCGACTACGCCCAGGTCAAGGCCGACGGCCTGATCACCCAGGAGATCGCCGCCGCGGCCCTCGCCGTCTACGAGGTCGACGCCCGCGGACTGGACCGCCTCGACCGGGCCGTGCTGGAGGCCCTGCTCAAGCTGTTCGGCGGCGGCCCCGTCGGCCTGTCCACGCTCGCCGTCGCCGTTGGTGAGGAACGTGAGACGGTGGAAGAGGTCGCCGAGCCGTTCCTCGTACGGGAGGGGCTTCTCGCCCGCACCCCGCGCGGACGGGTCGCGACCCCCGCCGCATGGGCGCACCTCGGCCTCACCCCGCCGCGTTCGCAGACCTCCGGAAACGGACAACAGGACTTGTTCGGGGCGTGACGACGCCGTCACGAAGAGGACATTCGCCGGAGCAGGAACCCCGGTGCCATGCTGAGCGTTGTTCCATGCGCGCGGACTCGCTTAGACTCCGCCGATGCCGCCCCCGTCGGCGGCGCACACACCCCCAACCATCAGGCCGCTCAGCATCGCGGTCGTGTGAAGGAAGTACCGACCCGTGAGTCTCGTGACCCTCCTCCCGTTCATCGTGCTCATCGGGGCCATGTTCCTGATGACCCGGTCGGCGAAGAAGAAGCAGCAGCAGGCCGCCGACATGCGGAACCAGATGCAGCCCGGTTCCGGTGTCCGCACCATCGGGGGCATGTACGCCACGGTCAAGGAGGTCAGCGAGGACACGGTCCTCCTCGACGCCGGCCCGGGCGTCGAGCTGCTCTTCGCCAAGAACTCCATCGGTGCCGTGCTGACCGACGACGAGTACAACCGCATCGTCCACGGCATCGAGCACGACCTGAAGTCCGACGCCGACATCGTCCCGGACGACGCCTCCTCCCTCACCGAGACCGACGCCTCCGCCGCCGACGACTCCGACGACACCCCCGTCGACCTCGGCAAGAAGGATGCGGCCGACGAGCCGAAGGCCGACGCCGCGCCCGCCGAGGCGACGACGGACGAGCAGCCGAAGAAGTCCGACGGCGGCTCCGCGGCCAAGTAGCCGAGTCCTCCCGGGGTGCGCGGATCGTTCCCGCGCACCCCGCGACCGCGGCACGCGCGGATCCCCACACCATGTGATGGCCGCCGGTGCGCCGACCCGGCGCGAAGCGGCTCGAGAGGGAGTACGAACAGGTGGTAGCGCCTAAAAAGGGAAAGAACGCGAGCGCCCAAAGCAAGCCCGGGCGCTCGCTGGCCCTGATCGTGATCGTCATTGCGGCGCTCACAGGAGGCATGTTCGCCTCCGGACACACGACTCCGCGTCTCGGGATCGACCTGGCGGGCGGCACCAGCATCACGCTCAGGGCGGTGCCGGAGGCGGGCCAGGAGTCCGCGATCAACAAGACGAACATGGACACCGCAGTTGACATCATGAACAACCGTGTCAACGGTCTGGGTGTCTCCGAGGCCGAGGTTCAGACCCAGGGCGACCGGAACATCATCGTCAACATCCCCAAGGGTACGAACTCCAAGGAAGCCCGGGCCCAGGTCGGCACCACCGCCAAGCTCTACTTCCGCCCGGTCCTCACCACCGAACTCTCCGGTGGCGCCGCGACGGACAGCCCCGCCCCGAGCGCATCCGACAGCGCCGGCGACAAGGCCACCGACAGCGCCACGGACAAGGCCACCGACCCGGACAAGGCCACCGGCACCGACAAGGCCGCCTCGCCGTCCGCGTCCGCCACCTCCCAGGGCCGCGCGGCCTCCGACGCGCTGAAGGCCGACCCCAGCCCCTCCGCGTCCGGCAAGCCCTCCGGCGACGCCTCCCCGTCCCCGAGCGCGAGCGCCTCCGGCGACGACGCGACCGCCAAGCTCCAGGCCCAGTACGCGGCCCTCGACTGCACCGACAAGGCCGCCCGCGCCAAGGCCGGCGACGGCGCCAAGCCCGGTGACTCCACGGTGGCCTGCGGCCAGAACTCGCAGGGCCAGTGGCAGAAGTACATCCTCGGCCCCGCCGCGGTCGACGGCACCGACGTCGACAAGGCCCAGGCCGTCTTCAACACCCAGACGGCCGCCGGTTGGACCGTCACGATGAAGTTCACGAACGAGGGCTCCAAGAAGTTCGCGGACATCACCGGCAAGCTGGCCCAGAACCAGTCCCCGCAGAACCAGTTTGCCATCGTCCTGGACAACGAGGTCGTCTCCGACCCGTATGTCAGCCAGGCCCTGACCGGCGGCAACGCGGAGATCTCCGGCAGCTTCGACCAGGAGGAGGCCCAGAGCCTCGCCAACATGCTGTCCTACGGCGCCCTGCCGCTGACCTTCAAGGAGGACAGCGTCACCACCGTCACCGCCGCGCTCGGCGGTGAGCAGCTCCAGGCCGGTCTGATCGCCGGCGCCATCGGACTCGCCCTGGTCGTCCTCTACCTGCTGGTCTACTACCGCGGCCTGTCGTTCATCGCCATCGCCTCGCTGCTGGTCTCCGCGAGCCTCACGTACGTGATCATGTCGCTGCTCGGCCCGACCATCGGCTTCGCGCTGAACCTGCCGGCCGTGTGCGGCGCCATCGTCGCCATCGGCATCACCGCGGACTCGTTCATCGTCTTCTTCGAACGCGTCCGCGACGAGATCCGTGAGGGCCGCTCGCTGCGCCCCGCGGTCGAACGGGGCTGGCCGCGCGCCCGGCGCACCATCCTGGTCTCCGACTTCGTGTCCTTCCTGGCCGCCGCGGTGCTCTTCATCGTCACCGTCGGCAAGGTCCAGGGCTTCGCGTTCACGCTGGGCCTGACCACCCTGCTCGACGTGGTGGTGGTGTTCCTCTTCACCAAGCCGCTGCTCCAGCTCATGGCCCGCCGCAAGTTCTTCGCGAGCGGCCACAAGTGGTCCGGGCTCGACCCGAAGGCCCTGGGTGCCAAGCCGCCGCTGCGCCGCACCCGCCGTCCGTCCGCCGGCCCCGTCGACCCGAAGGAGGCGTGAGATGTCGAAGCTCGGCAAGCTCGGCGCCCGGCTGCACCATGGCGAGGTCGGCTACGACTTCATCAAGAACCGCAAGATCTGGTACGGCATCTCGATCCTGATCACCATCACGGCCATCGTCGGCCTGGCGGTGCGCGGTCTGCACATGGGCATCGAGTTCCAGGGCGGTGCGGTCTTCACCACCCCGAAGCACATGAGCGCCTCGGTGTCCCAGGCGGAGACGTACGCGGAGGAGGCCTCCGGCCACGACGCGATCGTGCAGAAGCTCGGTGACGGCAGCCTGCGCATCCAGATCGCGGGCATCGACACCGGCAAGTCGGACCAGATCAAGGACGACCTCTCCAAGGACCTGAAGGTCGACGCGGAGAAGATCAACGCCGACCTGGTCGGCCCCAGTTGGGGTGACCAGATCGCCAACAAGGCCTGGCAGGGCCTCGGGATCTTCATGGTCCTCGTGGTGATCTACCTGGCGATCGCCTTCGAGTGGCGGATGGCGCTCGCCGCGTTCATCGCGCTGATCCACGACATCACCATCACCGTCGGCATCTACGCCCTCGTCGGCTTCGAGGTCACGCCGGGCACGGTGATCGGTCTGCTCACGATCCTCGGTTACTCGCTCTACGACACGGTCGTCGTCTTCGACAGCCTCAAGGAGCAGACGAAGGACATCACCAAGCAGAGCCGCTGGACCTACAGCGAGGTCGCCAACCGGTCGATCAACAGCACCCTGGTCCGCTCCATCAACACCACGGTGGTCGCGCTGCTCCCGGTCGGCGGCCTGCTGTTCATCGGCGGCGGCGTCCTCGGCGCGGGCATGCTCAACGACATCTCGCTGTCGCTGTTCGTGGGCCTCGCGGCCGGCGCCTACTCCTCGATCTTCATCGCCACGCCGCTCGTCGCCGACCTCAAGGAGGCCGAGCCGCAGATGAAGTCGCTCAGGAAGCGCGTCCTGGCCAAGCGGGCCCAGGGCGGAGCCCAGGACGACGCGGCCGAGGCCGCCGCCGACGGCCCGTACGCCGACGACGAGCACGAGGAGGCCGCCCCCGCCGTGGTCGGCCCCCGCAACCAGTCCGCGTCCCGCAGCCGAGGCCGCGGCCGACCCTCCGGGAAGCGCCGATGACCGAGCTCGCCAACCTCCCGTCGCTGCTGCTCAGCCGCATCCGCGACGTGGCCGACCACCCGGAGCCGGGCGTGGTGTTCAAGGACATCACCCCGCTCCTGGCCGACCCGGCGGCCTTCGCCGCGCTCACCGAGGCCTTCGCCGAGGTCGCCCGGCGCACCGGCGCCACCAAGGTCGTCGGCCTGGAGGCCCGGGGCTTCATCCTCGGCGCCCCCGTCGCCCTGCGCTCCGGCCTCGGCTTCATCCCCGTCCGCAAGGCGGGCAAGCTCCCCGGCGCCACCCTCGGCCAGGCCTACGACCTGGAGTACGGGTCGGCGGAGATCGAGGTGCACGCCGAGGACCTGGCCGCCGACGACCGGGTGCTGATCGTCGACGACGTCCTCGCCACCGGCGGCACCGCCGAGGCGTCCGTGCAGCTCATCCGCAGGGCCGGCGCGCAGGTCGCGGGCCTCGCCGTGCTGATGGAGCTGGGCTTCCTCGACGGCCGCGCCCGGCTGGAGCCCGCGCTGGACGGCGCCCCGCTGGAGGCGCTCCTCACCGTCTGAGGCGGCATCGACGCACCCTGAGGCGGGCCCGGAGGAATCCGGCGCCCGCCTCCGGCGTTTCTCCCGTTGCAGGCCCTCACCCCGGCCGGAAGGCGATCCGTGGGCCCAGGGTGGCTACCATGGGGTTTCCGGAGCCTGACCGGGGGACCCGGATCGCGCACGAGGAGTCCTCTTGCCAGACGAGGCCCAGCCACTGACCGCAGCCAAGCCCGAGTCCGCCTCGGCAGCGGCCGCGAAGCCCGCGCCCAGCGGGCCGCAGGCGAAGAACGACACCCGCGGACCGATCCAGCACGCCCCGACCGCGCCCGTCGACAAGCCGGCCGAGCAACAGCCGCACGCCAAGCCGCGGCCGCCCGAGCGCGACCGCAACGCCCCGGTGGTCCGCACCCCCGTCGGCCAGCCCGCCCGCTCCGGCTCCTCCAACCGCGTCCGCGCCCGCCTCGCGCGCCTCGGCGTGCAGCGCGCGAACCCGTACAACCCGGTCCTGGAGCCGCTGCTGCGGATAGTGCGCAGCAACGACCCCAAGATCGAGACGGCCACGCTGCGCCAGATCGAGCGCGCCTACCAGGTCGCCGAGCGCTGGCACCGCGGCCAGAAGCGCAAGAGCGGCGACCCGTACATCACGCACCCGCTCGCCGTCACCACCATCCTCGCCGAGCTGGGCATGGACCCGGCCACGCTGATGGCCGGGCTGCTGCACGACACCGTCGAGGACACCGAGTACGGCCTGGAGGACCTGCGCCGCGACTTCGGCGACGTCGTCGCCCTGCTCGTGGACGGCGTCACCAAGCTGGACAAGGTCAAGTTCGGCGAGGCCGCGCAGGCCGAGACCGTGCGCAAGATGGTCGTCGCCATGGCCAAGGACCCCCGGGTCCTGGTCATCAAGCTCGCCGACCGCCTGCACAACATGCGCACCATGCGCTACCTCAAGCGGGAGAAGCAGGAGAAGAAGGCGCGCGAGACCCTGGAGATCTACGCGCCGCTCGCCCACCGGCTGGGCATGAACACCATCAAGTGGGAGCTGGAGGACCTCGCGTTCGCGATCCTCTACCCCAAGATGTACGACGAGATCGTCCGCCTGGTCGCCGAGCGCGCCCCCAAGCGCGACGAGTACCTCGCCATCGTGACCGACGAGGTCCAGCAGGACCTGCGCGCGGCCCGCATCAAGGCGACCGTCACCGGCCGCCCCAAGCACTACTACAGCGTCTACCAGAAGATGATCGTCCGCGGCCGTGACTTCGCGGAGATCTACGACCTGGTGGGCATCCGCGTCCTCGTGGACACCGTCCGCGACTGCTACGCGGCGCTGGGCACGGTCCACGCCCGCTGGAACCCGGTTCCGGGGCGGTTCAAGGACTACATCGCGATGCCCAAGTTCAACATGTACCAGTCGCTGCACACGACGGTCATCGGACCCAACGGCAAGCCGGTCGAGCTGCAGATCCGCACCTTCGACATGCACCGCCGCGCCGAGTACGGCATCGCCGCGCACTGGAAGTACAAGCAGGAGGCCGTCGCCGGCGCCTCCAAGGTGCGCACCGACGTGCCCAAGGCCGGCAAGGACAAGGACGCCATCAACGACATGGCGTGGCTGCGGCAGCTCCTGGACTGGCAGAAGGAGACCGAGGACCCCGGCGAGTTCCTGGAGTCGCTGCGCTTCGACCTCTCGCGCAACGAGGTCTTCGTCTTCACGCCCAAGGGCGACGTCATCGCGCTCCCCGCCGGGGCGACGCCGGTCGACTTCGCGTACGCCGTCCACACCGAGGTCGGCCACCGCACCATAGGAGCACGGGTCAACGGCCGGCTGGTGCCGCTGGAGTCCACCCTGGACAACGGCGACCTGGTGGAGGTCTTCACCTCCAAGGCGGCCGGCGCCGGTCCCTCCCGCGACTGGCTGGGCTTCGTCAAGTCGCCGCGCGCCCGCAACAAGATCCGCGCCTGGTTCTCCAAGGAGCGCCGGGACGAGGCGATCGAGCAGGGCAAGGACGCCATCGTGCGCGCCATGCGCAAGCAGAACCTGCCGATCCAGCGCATCCTCACCGGTGACTCCCTGGTCACGCTGGCCCACGAGATGCGCTACTCGGACATCTCCGCGCTGTACGCGGCGATCGGCGAGGGGCATGTCTCCGCGCAGAACATCGTGCAGAAGCTGGTCCAGGCCCTCGGCGGCGAGGAGGCCGCCACCGAGGAGATCGACGAGTCGGTGCCGCCGTCCCGCGGCCGCGGCCGCAAGCGCCGCACCAGCGCGGACCCGGGCGTCGTCGTCAAGGGCGTCGAGGACGTGTGGGTCAAGCTGGCCCGCTGCTGCACGCCCGTGCCCGGCGACCCGATCATCGGCTTCGTCACCCGCGGCAGCGGCGTCTCGGTCCACCGCAGCGACTGCGTCAACGTGGACTCGCTCTCCCGTGAGCCCGAGCGCATCCTCGACGTCGAGTGGGCGCCCACCCAGTCGTCGGTCTTCCTGGTCGCCATCCAGGTCGAGGCGCTGGACCGCTCCCGGCTGCTTTCGGACGTCACACGGGTGCTGTCCGACCAGCACGTCAACATCCTCTCCGCGGCCGTCCAGACCTCCCGCGACCGGGTGGCCACCTCGCGCTTCACCTTCGAGATGGGCGACCCGAAGCACCTCGGACACGTGCTGAAGGCCGTACGGGGCGTGGAGGGTGTCTACGACGTCTACCGGGTGACGTCCGCGCGCAGGCCCTCGTAGAAGCGCTGACACGGGAAACGGGGAGGGGCCCGGCGGATGTCTCCGCCGGGCCCCTCCCCGTCGCTCCGGGCGGGCTCAGCCGCCGAACTCCTGCAGACCCTTCAGGGCCTGGTCCAGGAGTGCCTGGCGGCCCTCCAGCTCGCGCTGGAGCTTGTCGGCCTTGGCGTCGTTGCCCTGGGCGCGGGCCTGCTCGATCTGGGACCGCAGCTTGTCCACGGCGGCCTGGAGCTGACCGGTCAGCCCCTCGGCACGCGCACGCGCCTCCGGGTTGGTCCGGCGCCACTCGGCCTCTTCGGCCTCCTGGATCGCCCGCTCCACCGCGTGGACGCGGGCCTCGACCTTCGGCCGGGCGTCGCGCGGCACGTGGCCGATGGCCTCCCAGCGCTCGTTGACCGAACGGAACGCCGCCCGGGCCGCCTTGAGATCCGTGATGGGCAGGATCTTCTCGGCCTCCTCGGCCAGCTCCTCCTTGAGCTTGAGGTTCTCCGCCTGCTCCGCGTCCCGCTCGGCGAAGACCGAGCTGCGGGCGGCGAAGAACACGTCCTGGGCGCCGCGGAAGCGGTTCCACAGGTCGTCCTCGTGCTCCCGCTGGGCGCGGCCCGCGGCCTTCCACTCGGCCATCAGGTCGCGGTACCGCGCCGCCGTCGGACCCCAGTCTGTCGAGTTCGACAGCGCCTCGGCCTCCGCGACCAGCCGTTCCTTGGTGCGGCGGGCCTCCTCGCGCTGCGCGTCGAGCTGCGCGAAGTGCTGCTTGCGCCGCTTGGAGAACGCCGAGCGCGCATGCGAGAACCGGTGCCACAGCTCGTCGTCGGACTTGCGGTCCAGACGCGGCAGGCCCTTCCAGGTGTCGACCAGGGCCCGCAGCCGCTCGCCGGCCGCGCGCCACTGGTCGGACCGGGCCAGTTCCTCGGCCTCCGCGACCAGCGCCTCCTTGGCGCCGCGCGCCTCGTCGGACTGCTTGGCCCGCTGGGCCTTGCGCTCCTCGCGGCGCGTCTCCACGAGGGCGACGAGCTTGTCCAGCCGGGCCCGGAGAGCCTCCAGATCACCGACCGCGTGGTGCGCGTCGACCTGCTCGCGCAGATGCTCCACGGCGGCCAGGGCGTCCTTCGCCGACAGGTCGGTGGTCTTCACACGCTTCTCGAGGAGGCCGATCTCGACAACCAGGCCCTCGTACTTGCGTTCGAAATAGGCCAGCGCTTCCTCGGGGGAGCCTGCCTGCCAGGAACCGACGACCTTCTCGCCGTCGGCCGTACGCACGTACACGGTCCCCGTCTCGTCGACGCGGCCCCACGGGTCGCTGCTCACAGCGCCTCCTCCACATGATGCCTGCGGAGGGCTCTGCTGCCCCCGGGCATCGTCCACAGTTTCGTCACGGCCAACATAGGCGACCGGCGGGGGGCCTGTCCGCATCCTGCGCGACCGAAATTCCGCAGTTGGGGCTCAGGATTTCGTCACCGTCGCCTTGTTGATCACAACCGTCGCGTTGGGCGCGGTGTTGCCGGTCGTCGGGTCCATGGCCTGCGCACCCGCGTCCGCGATCTTCTTCAGCACCTTCATCCCCGCCTCGGACACCGTGCCGAACGGCGTGTAGTCCGGCGGGAGCTGGCTGTCCTGGTAGACGAGGAAGAACTGGCTGCCGCCCGAGTTGCGGCCCTGCTGCGTCTGCGCGTTGTACTGGTTGGCCATCGCCACCGTGCCCGCCGGGTACACGTTGCCCTGGAGGCTCTTGTCCTTCAGGTTCTCGTCGGGAATCGTGTAGCCGGGGCCGCCCATCCCCGTGCCCTGCGGGTCGCCGCACTGGAGCACGTAGATGCCGGTGTCGGTCAGCCGGTGGCACTTCGTGTGGTCGAAGTAGCCCTTGCCGGCCAGGAAGTTGAACGAGTTGACCGTGTGCGGCGCGGCCGACGCCTTCAGTGCGACGTCGATGTCACCGCAGGTGGTGGACAGCTTCATCGTGTACTTCGCCGACTTGTCGATGGCCATCGCAGGTTCCTTCTCCCAGGTCTGCGTCCTGGCCTTGCCCCCGGCGGGCTTGTCGCACGGGTCCGGCGCCCTGCTGCTCGCGGAGGCGCTCGGAGTGGCCTCCGCGCTCGCGTTCGTCTTGTCGTCGTCCCCGAGGACCACACCGGTCGTGTAGAGCGCGACGCTGCCGATCAGGATGACGCCGAGCACCGACGCGATCGCCGCGTTGCGCATGCGCGCCTTGCGCCGCGCGGAGGTGCGTCGCTGCTGCTGCCGCAAGAACTTCTCCCGGGCGAGCTGACGCCGCCGCTGCTCCTGGCTGACCACCGGGTTCTCTCCTCATGCGTCGTGTGCCGACCGGTACGCGTGCGCGCGACGGACCGAGCGCGTGCGTGTAGCCCCGTACCGTATATGGGTTCGCTGAGGAAACGGCACCGCCGGTAGGCTCTGACCACGGGCGCAGCCCGCCCGCAGACCGCCCGTACCGCCACAAACGAAGGACGATCGTGCTCATTGCCGGGTTCCCCGCCGGTGCCTGGGGGACGAACTGTTACCTCGTCGCCCCCGCCGCCGGTGAGGAGTGCGTGATCATCGACCCCGGCCACCAGGCCGCCCAGGGAGTCGAGGAGGCACTCGCCAAGCATCGGCTCAAGCCCGTCGCCGTCGTCCTCACCCACGGCCACATCGACCACGTGGCCTCGGTCGTCCCGGTGTGCGGCGCGCACGACGTGCCCGCCTGGATCCACCCCGACGACCGCTACATGATGGGCGACCCCGAGAAGGGGATCGGCCGCACCATCGGCATGCCGCTCATGGGCGAGCTCACCGTGGGGGAGCCGGACGACGTCAGGGAGCTGACGGACGGCGCGAAGCTGGAGCTGGCGGGCATGGAGCTGACGGTCGCGCACGCGCCGGGCCATACCAAGGGGTCGGTGACCTTCGGCATGCCCGAGGCGGCGGACATCCCGCCGATCCTCTTCTCGGGCGACCTGCTGTTCGCCGGCTCCATCGGACGCACCGACCTGCCCGGCGGCGACATGGCCGAGATGCTCGACTCGCTGGCACGCGTGTGCCTGCCGCTCGACGACTCGACCGTGGTGCTGTCCGGCCACGGCCCCCAGACGACCATCGGCCAGGAGCGCGCCACCAACCCGTATCTGCGGCAGGTGGCCGCCGGCCAGGGCGCCCCCCGGGCTCCCCGACGAGGAATGTGACGAGAGACCTTCCGTGAGCACCTTCAAGGCCCCCAAGGGCACGTACGACCTGCTGCCCCCCGACTCCGCCAAGTACCTGGCGGTCCGCGAGGCGATCGCCGCCCCGCTGCGCAACTCCGGCTACGGCTACATCGAGACGCCCGGCTTCGAGAACGTCGAGCTGTTCGCCCGCGGCGTCGGTGAGTCCACCGACATCGTGACCAAGGAGATGTACGTCTTCGAGACCAAGGGCGGAGACCGGCTCGCCCTGCGTCCGGAGACCACCGCCCCCGTGCTGCGCGCCGTCCTGGAGGCCAACCTGCACAAGGCGGGCAACCTGCCGGTGAAGGTCTGGTACTCGGGCTCGCAGTACCGCTACGAGCGTCCCCAGAAGGGCCGTTACCGTCACTTCTCCCAGGTCGGCGCCGAGGCGATCGGCGCGGAGGACCCGGCGCTGGACGCCGAACTGATCATCCTCGCCGACCAGTCGTACCGCTCGCTGGGCCTGCGCAACTTCCGCATCCTCCTCAACTCCCTGGGCGACAAGGAGTGCCGCCCGGTCTACCGCGCCGCGCTCCAGGACTTCCTGCGCGGCCTGGACCTGGACGAGGACACGCTGCGCCGCGCGGAGATCAACCCGCTGCGCGTGCTGGACGACAAGCGCCCCGACGTGCAGAAGCAGCTCACCGACGCCCCGCTGCTGCGCGACTACCTGTGCGACGCCTGCAAGGCGTACCACGAGGAGGTCCGTGAGCTGATCACGGCGGCGGGCGTCGTCTTCGAGGACGACCCCAAGCTGGTGCGCGGCCTCGACTACTACACCCGCACCACCTTCGAGTTCGTCCACGACGGCCTCGGCTCCCAGTCCGCGGTGGGCGGCGGCGGCCGCTACGACGGCCTGTCCGAGATGATCGGCGGCCCCGCGCTGCCGTCCGTCGGCTGGGCCCTCGGCGTCGACCGCACCGTCCTCGCCCTGGAGGCGGAGGGCATCGAACCGGACATTCCCGCGGCCACCTCCGTCTTCGCCGTCCCGCTCGGCGAGGAGGCCCGCCGGATCCTCTTCGCCAAGGTCACCGAGCTGCGCAAGAACGGCGTCGCCGCCGACTTCTCCTACGGCGGCAAGGGCCTGAAGGCCGCGATGAAGGCGGCCAACCGCTCGGGCGCCCGCTACACGCTGGTCCTCGGCGAGCGCGACCTCGCCGAAGGCGTCGTCCAGCTCAAGGACATGGAGTCCGGCGAGCAGACCGCCATCGGCGTCAACGAGATCGTGGCCGAGCTCGAATCCCGCCTCGGCTAGCGACCGCCGCACCCGGAGGCGCACGCGTTCGCTCGCGTGTGCCCCCGGGGAACGGGCATCGGCCGGAATGCCACGCCCCGGAGTGAGTGGCCGTACGTTCATAGGTTCAGCGAACACCGCTCCTACACGCCCATGCGGCACAATGGCCCTGCCCGAAGCAGGCCCGACTCGAGTGACGGAATCGGCGTGATGAGCAGGACCACAGTGAAGGACGTCCCGACCGTGTCAGAGCCCGGGCCGGAACCCGTCTCCGGGACACCGCGCACCGAGGGCGCGAGCCGCGCCTTCGCCCTGATGCTCGTGATCACCGGCGCCGCCGGAGTGCTCGCCGCGTGGGTCATCACGCTCGACAAGTTCAAGCTCCTCGAGGCCAAGGTCGCCGGGACCACCTTCACCCCCGGGTGCAGCCTGAACCCGGTCGTCTCCTGCGGCAGCGTCATGGAGAGCGACCAGGCGACCGTCTTCGGCTTCCCGAACCCGATGCTGGGCCTCGTCACCTACGGCATCGTCGTCTGCGTCGGCTTCAGCCTGCTCGCCCGCGCCCGCTTCCCGCGCTGGTACTGGCTCACCTTCAACGCCGGCTGCCTGTTCGGCGTCGGCTTCGTCACGTGGCTGCAGTTCCAGTCCCTGTACCGGATCAACGCGCTGTGCCTGTGGTGCTGCCTGGCCTGGGTCGCCACCATCGTGATGTTCTGGTACGTCACGTCCTTCAACGTCCGCAAGGGATTCCTGCCCGCGCCGGGCTGGCTGCGCGGCTTCTTCGGCGAGTTCGGCTGGGTGCCGCCCGTCCTGCACACCGGCATCGTCGGCATGATGATCCTGACCCGGTGGTGGGACTTCTGGACGTCCTGACAGCGCCCGCCGCGTTGTCAGTGCGTTGATTTAGGGTTCTTGCGTGGAGCCCGACCTGTTCACCGCCGCAGCAGAAGAACGCCAGGAGAAGGACCCGGCCGGCAGCCCGCTGGCCGTCCGGATGCGCCCCCGCACCCTCGACGAGGTGGTGGGCCAGCAGCACCTGCTCAAGCCCGGCTCACCGCTGCGCAGACTGGTCGGCGAGGGCGCCTCCGGCCCCGCGGGGCCCTCCTCGGTGATCCTCTGGGGCCCGCCCGGCACCGGCAAGACGACCCTCGCGTACGTCGTCTCCAAGGCCACCAACAAGCGCTTCGTGGAGCTGTCCGCGATCACCGCCGGGGTCAAGGAGGTCCGCGCGGTCATCGACGGCGCCCGCCGCGCGGTCGGCGGGTACGGCAAGGAGACCGTCCTCTTCCTCGACGAGATCCACCGCTTCAGCAAGGCCCAGCAGGACTCGCTGCTCCCCGCCGTCGAGAACCGCTGGGTCACCCTGATCGCCGCCACGACCGAGAACCCCTACTTCTCGGTCATCTCGCCCCTGCTCTCCCGCTCCCTCCTCCTCACCCTCGAACCGCTCACCGACGACGACGTCAGGGACCTGCTGCGCCGGGCCCTGACCGACGAGCGCGGCCTCAAGGAGGCCGTCACCCTCCCCGAGGACACCGAGGAGCACCTGCTGCGCATCGCCAGCGGCGACGCCCGCCGCGCGCTGACCGCCCTGGAGGCCGCGGCGGGGGCCGCGCTCGACAAGGGCGAGAGCGAGATCGCGCTGACCACGCTGGAGGAGACGGTCGACCGGGCGGCCGTGAAGTACGACCGCGACGGCGACCAGCACTACGACGTCGCCAGCGCCCTGATCAAGTCCATCCGGGGCTCCGACGTGGACGCCGCCCTGCACTACCTGGCCCGGATGATCGAGGCCGGCGAGGACCCCCGCTTCATCGCCCGCCGCCTGATGATCTCCGCCAGTGAGGACATCGGCCTCGCCGATCCGAACGCGCTGCCCATCGCCGTCGCCGCCGCCCAGGCCGTGGCCATGATCGGCTTCCCGGAGGCCGCCCTCACCCTCAGCCACGCCACCATCGCCCTGGCCCTCGCGCCCAAGTCCAACGCCGCGACCACCGCGATCGGCGCTGCCCTGGAGGACGTCCGCAAGGGACTCGCCGGTCCGGTCCCGGCCCACCTGCGCGACAGCCACTACAAGGGCGCGGGCAAGCTCGGCCACGGCCAGGGCTACGTGTACCCGCACGACCTGCCCGAGGGCATCGCCGCCCAGCAGTACGCCCCGGACGCCCTCAAGGAGCGGACCTACTACACGCCGACCCGGCACGGCGCCGAGGCGCGCTACGCCGACGCGGTCGAGTGGACCCGCAGGCACCTCGGTCGCAAGGGGCAGTGAGCAGCCTGTAGAATCGCCCGAAGTGCTGAGTCCCGTGCAGTCAGAACGGGACGCCCAGCCGGAACCCCCAGCGGGTTCCAGGAGCGTCGCGCACCGTCGAAGGTGTCGCGGGCAGCCCACCACCACCCGTACTCCGGGGACGGTCGGTGGGCCACTCGCGTGCTGCACGTATGTGCCCAGACCAGGGGAGCGGCTGCCCGGCGGGTCCCGAGCGGACCCGGTGGGATTCCCCGGCTGCGGATGCGACCTCCCTCAACCCTGACAAGCCGGAAACTAGGAAAGAGACACAGTGGCGAACCAGTCCCGCCCCAAGGTCAAGAAGTCGCGTGCCCTCGGCATCGCGCTGACGCCGAAGGCCGTCAAGTACTTCGAGGCCCGCCCCTACCCGCCGGGTGAGCACGGCCGCGGCCGCAAGCAGAACTCGGACTACAAGGTCCGTCTGCTCGAGAAGCAGCGTCTGCGCGCGCAGTACGACCTCAGCGAGCGCCAGCTCGTCCGCGCCTACGAGCGTGCCTCCAAGACCAACATGAAGACCGGCGAGGCCCTGGTCATCGAGCTCGAGCGCCGTCTCGACGCGCTGGTCCTGCGTTCGGGCATCGCCCGCACGATCTACCAGGCCCGCCAGATGGTCGTCCACGGCCACATCCAGGTCAACGGCCAGAAGGTCGACAAGCCGTCCTTCCGTGTCCGTCCGGACGACGTCGTGCAGGTCCGCGACCGCTCCAAGGACAAGACGCTCTTCCAGATCGCCCGTGAGGGCGGCTTCGCCCCCGAGGGCGAGACCCCGCGCTACCTCCAGGTGAACCTCAAGGCCCTGGCGTTCCGCCTGGACCGCGAGCCGAACCGCAAGGAGATCCCGGTGATCTGCGACGAGCAGCTCGTCGTCGAGTACTACGCCCGCTGATCCAGCCGGACGCCAGTACCGCAGCGGTACCGCAGCCCGCCGTCTCCCCGCCCCTTCGGGCGGGCGGGGCGGCGGGCTGCGGCATGTCCGCTCCCGCCGGTGCCGCGCCCGCACGCCCCCGGCCGCCCGGCCGTGCCCGCTCCGCCCCCGGCGCGGGCGGTAATCCGGTACGGAGCCCCGCGCCCGGCGCGATAGGCTCGGTGCACGACTTTTTCGATGTTCTCGATGTTCAGGCACGTTTTCAGGGAGCGGGTGCGCAGTGTCCGGTGGTGAGGTGGCCGGGATCCTGGTGGCCGTCTTCTGGGCGATCCTGGTCTCCTTCCTCGCCGTCGCGCTGGCGAGGCTGGCCCAGACGCTCAGGGCGACCACCAAGCTGGTGGCGGACGTGACCGACCAGGCCGTCCCGCTGCTGGCCGACGCCTCCTCCGCGGTGCGTTCCGCGCAGACCCAGATCGACCGGGTCGACGCGATCGCCTCCGACGTCCAGGAGGTCACGTCGAACGCCTCCGCGCTGTCGACCACCGTGGCCTCCACCTTCGGCGGCCCCCTGGTCAAGGTCGCGGCGTTCGGCTACGGCGTGCGCCGGGCACTCGGCGGTCGCAAGGAGGACCTGCCGGCCAAGGAGCCGCGGCGCACCGTGATCGTCGGCCGCACGATCCCGGCCGCGCGGCGGACGAAGCGGAAGAAGGACTGATCCAGCGATGTTCCGCCGTACGTTCTGGTTCGGCACCGGCGTGGCCGCCGGTGTCTGGGCCACCACCAAGGTCAACCGGAAGCTCAAGCAGCTCACCCCGGACAGCCTCGCCGCGACCGCGGCCAACAAGGCGCTCGACGCGGGCACCCGGATCAAGGACCGCGCGGTGGGCTTCGCCCTCGACGTCCGCGAGAACATGGCCCGGCGGGAGGCCGAACTGGACGACGCACTCGGGCTGAACGCCCCCGTCGACCGGGAACTTCCCGCACCCAGGCGGTACACCGCCATCGAGAACCGTAACGATCCGAGGTACGTCGACAGGACGACGTACTCGTACAACCGGAATGAGGACCACTGATGGAGTCGGCCGAGATCCGCCGCCGCTGGTTGAGCTTCTTCGAGGAGCGCGGTCACACCGTCGTCCCTTCGGCGTCGCTCATCGCGGACGACCCGACTCTGCTGCTGGTCAACGCCGGCATGGTGCCCTTCAAGCCGTACTTCCTCGGTGAGGTCAAGCCGCCGTACGACCGGGCCACCAGCGTCCAGAAGTGCGTGCGCACGCCGGACATCGAAGAGGTCGGCAAGACCACCCGGCACGGCACGTTCTTCCAGATGTGCGGCAACTTCTCCTTCGGCGACTACTTCAAGGAAGGCGCCGTCAAGCTCGCCTGGGAGCTGCTCACCAGCGCCCAGGACAAGGGCGGTTACGGCCTCGACCCCGAGCGCCTGTGGATCACCGTCTACGAGGACGACGACGAGGCCGAGCAGATCTGGCGCGACGTCGTCGGCGTCCCCGCCGAGCGCATCCAGCGCCTGGGCAAGAAGGACAACTTCTGGTCCATGGGCGTGCCCGGCCCCTGCGGCCCCTGCTCCGAGATCAACTACGACCGCGGCCCCGAGTTCGGCGTCGAGGGCGGCCCCGCCGTCAACGACGAGCGGTACGTGGAGATCTGGAACCTCGTCTTCATGCAGTACGAGCGGGGCGAGGGCACCGGCAAGGAGGACTTCGAGATCCTCGGGGACCTGCCGAGCAAGAACATCGACACCGGCCTCGGCCTGGAGCGCCTCGCCATGATTCTGCAGGGCGTGCAGAACATGTACGAGATCGACACCTCCATGGCCGTCATCAAGAAGGCCACCGAACTGACCGGCGTGGCCTACGGCGACGCCCACGAGTCGGACGTCTCCCTGCGCGTGGTCACCGACCACATCCGCACCGCCGTGATGCTCATCGGCGACGGCGTCACCCCCGGCAACGAGGGCCGCGGCTACGTGCTGCGCCGCATCATGCGCCGCGCCATCCGCAACATGCGCCTGCTCGGCGCCACCGGTCCGGTCGTCAAGGACCTGATCGACGTCGTGATCGGGATGATGGGGCAGCAGTACCCCGAGCTGATCACCGACCGCGAGCGGATCGAGAAGGTCGCCCTCGCCGAGGAGAACGCCTTCCTCAAGACGCTGAAGGCCGGCACCAACATCCTCGACACCGCCGTGAGCGACACCAAGGCCGCCGGCGGCACCGTGCTCGCCGGCGACAAGGCGTTCCTGCTCCACGACACCTGGGGCTTCCCGATCGACCTCACCCTGGAGATGGCCGCCGAGCAGGGCCTGTCCGTGGACGAGGACGGCTTCCGGCGCCTGATGAAGGAGCAGCGGGAGCGCGCCAAGGCCGACGCCCAGGCCAAGAAGACCGGCCACGCCGACCTCGGCGCCTACCGCGAGATCGCCGACCGCGCCGGTGCCACCGACTTCATCGGCTACACCGACACCGAGGGCGAGTCCACGATCGTCGGCATCCTCGTCGACGGCGTCTCCTCCCCGGCCGCCACCGAGGGCGACGAGGTCGAGATCGTCCTCGACCGCACCCCGTTCTACGCCGAGGGCGGCGGCCAGATCGGCGACACCGGCCGGATCAAGGCCGACTCCGGTGCCGTCATCGAGGTCCGCGACTGCCAGAAGCCGGTCCCGGGCGTCTACGTCCACAAGGGCGTCGTCCAGGTCGGCGAGATCACCGTCGGCGCGAAGGCCCACGCCGCCATCGACGACCGGCGCCGCCACGCGATCGCCCGTGCCCACTCGGCCACCCACCTCACCCACCAGGCGCTGCGCGACGCCCTCGGCCCGACGGCCGCCCAGGCCGGTTCCGAGAACCAGCCCGGCCGCTTCCGCTTCGACTTCGGTTCGCCCTCCGCCGTCCCGACGGCCGTGATGACCGACGTCGAGCAGAAGATCAACGAGGTGCTCGCCCGCGACCTCGACGTCCGCGCCGACGTCATGGGCATCGACGAGGCCAAGAAGCAGGGCGCCATCGCCGAGTTCGGCGAGAAGTACGGCGAGCGCGTGCGCGTCGTGACCATCGGCGACTTCTCCAAGGAGCTGTGCGGCGGCACCCACGTGCACAACACCGCCCAGCTCGGCCTGGTCAAGCTGCTCGGCGAGTCGTCCATCGGCTCCGGCGTGCGCCGTATCGAGGCCCTCGTCGGCATGGACGCCTACAACTTCCTCGCCCGGGAGCACACGGTCGTCGCCCAGCTCCAGGAGCTGATCAAGGGCCGCCCGGAGGAGCTCCCGGAGAAGGTCTCCGCCATGCTCGGCAAGCTCAAGGACGCCGAGAAGGAGATCGAGAAGTTCCGCGCCGAGAAGGTCCTCCAGGCCGCCGGCTCGCTCGCCGACTCCGCCCGGGACGTGCGGGGCGTCGCCCTGGTGACCGGTCAGGTCCCGGACGGCACCACGGCGGACGACCTGCGCAAGCTGGTCCTCGACGTGCGCGGCCGCATCCAGGGCGGACGGGCCGCGGTCGTGGCCCTGTTCACGACGGTCGGCGGCAAGCCGCTGACGGTCATCGCCACCAACGAGGCCGCCCGCGAGCGCGGTCTCAAGGCCGGTGACCTGGTGCGCACCGCCGCCAAGACCCTCGGCGGCGGCGGCGGCGGCAAGCCGGACGTCGCCCAGGGCGGCGGCCAGAACGCGGCCGCCGTCGGTGACGCCGTGGCCGCCGTCGAGCGCCTCGTCGCCGAGACGGCGAAGTAGGCCCGCGATGCGCAGAGGCCGACGGCTCGCCGTCGACGTCGGGGACGCCCGTATCGGGGTCGCCTCGTGCGACCCCGACGGGATCCTCGCCACCCCGGTGGAGACCGTCCCCGGACGCGACGTCCCGGCGGCGCACCGCCGCCTGCGGCAGCTCGCCGAGGAGTACGAGCCCATCGAGGTCGTCGTCGGCCTCCCTCGCTCCCTGAAGGGGGGCGAGGGCCCCGCCGCGGCCAAGGTCAGGGGCTTCGCCCAGGAGCTGGCCAAGGGCATCGCACCCGTGCCCGTACGGCTGGTCGACGAGCGGATGACGACCGTGACGGCGAGCCAGGGACTGCGCGCCTCGGGCGTGAAGTCCAAGAAGGGCAGGTCGGTCATCGACCAGGCCGCGGCCGTGATCATCCTTCAGCAGGCGCTGGAATCCGAACGAGTGTCAGGCGAGGCACCCGGCGAGGGCGTCGAAGTGGTCATCTGATCGCGATACGGTAACGTTCCGCGCGATGCGGCGGCGTTCGAACAGCCGCCGCACAGCAAAGAGGTGGAACGGAAGACGGCCCCCCACGATCGGCCGTGCGGTCCGCCGCCTCGCGGCTCTAGGGGATCGATGACTGAGTATGGCCGGGGCCAGGGCTCCGAACCGTGGCATCCGGAGGACCCGTTGTACGGGGACGGCGGATGGGGCGGACAGCAGGCCCAGGAGGGCCGCCCGTCCCCCTACGGAGGTCAGCCGCAGCAGTACCCGCAGCAGCCGCAGCAGCAGTACGGCGACTGGGGCGACGGCGGCCAGTCCGCCTACGGCCCGCAGCAGTACGACCAGTACGGCGGGCAGCAGCACCCCGAGCCCCAGTACGACCAGTACGGTCAGCCCTCCGGGCAGCAGCAGTACGGGCAGCAGCAGTACGACCAGCAGTACGCGGCCCAGGCTCAGCACCAGCACCACCAGCCGGGACAGGACTACGGCAACGGTGACTGGGGGAGCGGTGCGCACCCTCAGGCCCAGTACCCGCCCGACCCGTCGGACCCCTACGCCGGCCAGAACGCCGCCTACGGCGCGGAGCAGCCCGACTTCTACCCCACCCCCGAGGCGTACCCGCCCCCCGAGCCGCCCGCCCGCCGGCGCACCGAACCGGAACCGCGGGACACCGACTGGGACCCCGGTCCGGACGAGGGCGAGCACGCGTTCTTCGCGGGCGGGGACGGCGACGGCCCGGACGGCACCGACGGCGGTGACCGGGGGCGCGGCGACCGCAGGGGCAGGGGCGGCAAGCCCAAGAAGCGCCGCAACGGCGTCGCCTGCCTGGTGGTCTGCCTGGTGCTCGGCGGCGGCGTGGCCGGAGTCGGATATTTCGGCTACCAGTTCTACCAAAACCGCTTCGGCGCGGCGCCGGACTTCGCGGGCGACGGCAACGGCGAGGCGGTGACCGTCACCATCCCCAGGGGCGCCGGCGGCTCGGCCATCGGCCAGGAACTCAAGCGGAAGGGCGTCGTGAAGAGCGTCGACGCCTTCATCGCCGCGCAGGCGAGCAATCCCGACGGCAAGAGCATCCAGGACGGCGTGTACACGCTGCAGAAGGAGATGTCGGCCGCGAGCGCGGTCCAGCTCCTGCTCGACCCCAAGAGCCGCAGCAACCTGATCATCGCCGAGGGCAAGCGCAACGCCGACATCTACAAGCTGATCGACAAGCAGCTCGGCGTGTCCGAGGGCACCACCGCCAAGGTCGCCAAGGAGGAGTGGAAGAACCTCGGTCTGCCCGAGTGGGCGATGAACCACAAGGACGTCAAGGACCCGCTGGAGGGCTTCCTCTACCCGTCCAGCTACGGGGCCGCCAAGGGGCAGAAGCCCGAGGACGTGCTGAAGCAGATGGTGGCGCGGGCGACCGAGAAGTACGAGGAGTTCGGTCTCGAGCAGAAGGCCGACAGCCTCGGTCTCGAAGGCCCCTGGCAACTGCTGACCGTCGCGAGCCTGGCCCAGGCCGAGGGCACGAGCCACGACGACTTCCGCAGGATGGCCGAGGTCATCTACAACCGCCTCAAGCCGGGCAACGTGCAGACCAACGGAATGCTGGAGTTCGACTCCACGTACAACTACGTCAAGAACCAGAGCAAGCTCGACCTGTCGCTCAGCGAGCTGCGCAGCTACGACAACCCCTACAACACCTACTACCACAAGGGGCTGCCGCCCGGTCCGATCGGCAACCCGGGCGAGGAGGCGCTCAAGGGCGCGCTCGACCCGACCTCCGACGGCTGGTACTACTTCATCTCGCTCGACGGGAAGACGAGCGAGTTCACGAAGACCAACCAGGAACACCAGAAACTGGTCGACAAGTGGAACGCCTCGAGGAACAACTGATGCCCGTGCCCCGCCGAGCCGCCGTTCTCGGCTCCCCGATCGCCCACTCCCTCTCCCCGGTGCTGCACCGCGCCGCGTACGCGGAACTGGGCCTGGAGGGCTGGACGTACGACCGCTTCGAGGTGGACGAGGCGGCGCTGCCGGGCTTCTTCGAGAAGCTGGGCCCCGAGTGGGCGGGGCTGTCGCTGACCATGCCGCTCAAGCGGGCGGTCATCCCGCTGCTGGACGAGATCAGCGACACTGCGGCCTCCGTGGACGCCGTGAACACCGTCGTCCTCACCGGGGACGGCCGCAGAACCGGCGACAACACCGACATCCCCGGCATGGTCGCCGCCCTGCGCGAGCACGGCGTCGAGAAGGTCGACACCGCCGCCGTCCTCGGCGCCGGGGCCACCGCCTCCTCCGCCCTGGCCGCGCTGGCCCGCGTCTGCACCGGCGAGGTCACCGTGTACGTACGCAGCGAGGCCCGCGCCGCAGAGATGCGGGGCTGGGCGGAGCGCCTGGACGTCGAGGTGCGCATCGCCGACTGGGCGGACGCCGAGCAGGCGCTGCGCGCCCCGCTGGTCGTGGCCACCACCCCGGCGGGCGCCACGGACGCGCTGGCCTCCGCCGTGCCCGGGGCGCCCGCGACCCTCTTCGACGTGCTGTACGACCCGTGGCCGACCGCGCTCGCCGCCCGCTGGTCGGCGCTCGGCGGGGCCGTCGTCGGCGGCCTCGACCTGCTGCTGCACCAGGCGGTGCTCCAGGTCGAGCGGATGACGGGCCGCGCGCCCGCCCCCCTCGCCGCCATGCGAAAAGCGGGAGAGCGCGCCCTCGCCGACCGCTAGGATCCCTCCCGTTCCGCAGGGGGCGGAACGGGGAGGGAAGACGATCCATGTCCACAGGCGTGCCGCTGGCGTCCGTCAAGACCCAGATCTTCGATGCCGTGCTGGGCTTCCTGCCCGACTGGGTGCAGATCACGGTGCTCGCCCTGATCGTGCTAGCCCTCGTCGCGTCCTGGGTGATCAAGGCCAAGCGCGGCATCGCCCGCCGCCGCGCGGCCCGGTCGGGCACGCCCGTCCAGGCGCCGGTGCCGTCCGGGCAGAGCCGCGGCGCCGACTTCCTGGGCCCCTACGCGCCGCCGCGGGCCGACGGGGGCAGTGGAGCGGACCACCCGGGTGTCCACGCGCCCCGGCAGCAGAGCGGTCAGGGCAGCGGTGCCGATCACCTCGGGCCCTACGCGCCGCCCCGGCAGACGCAGCCGAGCGGTGCCGACTTCCTCGGGGCCTACGCTCCCCAGCGGGGTCCGGGCACCGGCTCCGCCTGATCCCGCCCGTCCGTCAGATGGACCGGCGGCCTGGCCGGGCGGCCGGGCGTGGGAGGATCGGAAGTGGCGGACCGGGGCCGCGCACCCGGAACCGCCGTCGCCGTACGCGGAGAAGACTCGTACACAAGGCATATCGGGGCGCGAGCACTGAGGAGCACCGTTGAGCAGGTTGCGCTGGCTGACCGCAGGGGAGTCCCACGGTCCCGCACTCGTCGCGACGCTGGAGGGTCTGCCCGCCGGCGTGCCGATCACCACCGACATGGTGGCGGACCACCTGGCGAGGCGGCGGCTCGGCTACGGGCGCGGTGCGCGGATGAAGTTCGAGCGCGACGAGGTCACCTTCCTCGGCGGCGTCCGCCACGGACTGACCCTCGGCTCCCCGGTCGCGATCATGGTGGGCAACACCGAGTGGCCCAAGTGGGAGCAGGTCATGGCGGCCGACCCGGTCGACCCCGAGGTCCTGGCCGGCCTCGCCCGCAACGCCCCGCTGACCCGGCCGCGCCCCGGTCACGCCGACCTCGCCGGCATGCAGAAGTACGGCTTCGACGAAGCCCGGCCGATCCTCGAGCGCGCCTCCGCCCGTGAGACGGCGGCCCGTGTCGCGCTGGGCGCGGTGGCCCGCTCGTACCTGAAGGAGACGACCGGCGTCGAGATCGTCAGCCATGTCGTCGAGCTGGCCTCGGCGAAGGCGCCGCACGGGGTGTACCCGACGCCGGCCGACGTCGAGAGGCTGGACGCCGACCCCGTGCGCTGCCTGGACGCGGACGCGTCGAAGGCGATGGTCGCCGAGATCGACCAGGCCCACAAGGACGGCGACACCCTCGGCGGCGTGGTCGAGATCCTCGCCTACGGCGTGCCGGTGGGCCTCGGCTCGCACGTCCACTGGGACCGCAAGCTCGACGCACGGCTCGCCGGCGCCCTCATGGGCATCCAGGCGATCAAGGGCGTCGAGATCGGCGACGGCTTCGAGCTGGCCCGGGTGCCCGGTTCCCAGGCCCACGACGAGATCGTGGGCACGCCCGACGGCATCCGGCGGGTCTCCGGCCGTTCCGGCGGCACCGAGGGCGGCCTCAGCACCGGTGAGCTGCTGAGGGTGCGCGCCGCCATGAAGCCGATCGCGACCGTGCCGCGCGCCCTGAAGACCGTGGACGTCGTCACCGGCGAGGCCGCGCAGGCGCACCACCAGCGCTCCGACGTGTCCGCCGTGCCGGCCGCCGGCATCGTCGCCGAGGCGATGGTCGCCCTGGTCCTCGCCGACGCGGTGGCGGAGAAGTTCGGCGGTGACAGCGTCGCCGAGACCCGCCGCAACGTCACCTCGTACCTCGACAACCTGGCCGTCCGATGACCACGGGCCCGCTGATCGTCCTCGTCGGCCCGATGGGCGTCGGCAAGTCCACCGTCGGCCGGCTCCTCGCCGAGCGGCTCGGTGTGGGCCACCGCGACACGGACGAGGACATCGTCACCGAGCAGGGCCGCGCCATCGCCGACATCTTCGTCGACGAGGGCGAAGCGGCCTTCCGGGCCCTGGAGAAGCAGGCCGTGCGCCGGGCGCTCACCGAGCACGCCGGTGTCCTCGCCCTCGGCGGCGGCGCCGTCCTGGACGACGGCACCCGCGGCCTGCTCGCCGGACGGCGCGTCGTCTACCTCTCGATGGACGTCGAGGAGGCGGTCAGGCGCACCGGCCTGAACGTCGCGCGCCCGCTGCTCGCGGTCAACCCGCGCAAGCAGTGGCGCGAGCTGATGGAGGCCCGCCGCCACCTGTACGAAGAGGTCGCCACGGTCGTCGTGGCCACCGACGGACGGACGCCGGAAGAAGTCACCCGGGCCGTCCTGGACGCACTGGAGTTGAAGGAAGCATGAGCGAGGCAGTCACCCGGATCCAGGTCGGCGGCACCGCGGGGACCGAGCCCTACGAGGTCCTGGTGGGCCGTCAGCTCCTGGGTGAACTCGCCGGTCTGATCGGCTCCCGGGCCAAGCGGGTCGCCGTGATCCACCCCGAGGCGCTCGCCGAGACCGGCGACGCGCTGCGCGCCGACCTGGCAGAGCAGGGCTACGAGGCGATCGCCGTCCAGGTGCCCAACGCCGAGGAGGCCAAGACCGCCGAGGTCGCCGCCTACTGCTGGAAGGCGCTCGGCCAGTCCGGGTTCACCCGCACCGACGTCATCGTCGGCGTCGGCGGCGGCGCCACCACCGACCTGGCGGGCTTCGTGGCCGCGACCTGGCTGCGCGGGGTGCGCTGGGTCGCCGTCCCGACCACCGTGCTCGCCATGGTCGACGCGGCCGTCGGCGGCAAGACCGGCATCAATACCGCCGAGGGCAAGAACCTCGTCGGCGCCTTCCACCCGCCGGCCGGTGTCCTGTGCGACCTCGCCGCGCTGGACTCCCTCCCCGTCCACGACTACGTCTCGGGCCTCGCCGAGATCATCAAGGCCGGCTTCATCGCCGACCCGGTGATCCTCGACCTGATCGAGTCCGACCCGCAGGCCGCGCGCACCCCGGCCGGCCCGCACACCGCCGAACTGATCGTGCGCTCGATCGAGGTCAAGGCGGAGGTCGTCTCCTCCGACCTGAAGGAGGCGGGCCGCAGGGAGATCCTCAACTACGGCCACACGCTCGGCCACGCCATCGAGAAGAACGAGCGCTACAAGTGGCGTCACGGCGCCGCCGTCGCCGTCGGCATGCACTTCGCCGCCGAGCTGGGCCGCCTCGCGGGCCGGCTGGACGACGCCACCGCCGACCGCCACCGCAGCATCCTCGAAGCGGTCGGCCTGCCGCTGCACTACCGCTACGACCAGTGGCCCAAGCTGGTCGAGAACATGAAGGTCGACAAGAAGTCCCGCGGCGACCTGCTGCGCTTCATCGTCCTGGACGGCCTGGCCAAGCCCACCGTCCTGGAGGGACCCGACCCGGCCGTCCTCCTCGCCGCCTACGGCGAAGTGGGCGAGTAGTCCCCGGGCACACCCTTCCGCCCGATTCGCCTCGGGGGACGGGCACTTCGTGCCGCCCCCGGCCGTTCCCCGAAGGACGGCCGGGGGCGGTACCGTTCCGTGGGGGTCCCTCCCACGCCCTTTAGTCTGTGGGGGAGAGCGGGTACCCCTCCCGCTGTCAGCGCCCATCGCCTGTACGAGACGGAGTGGCACCGGATGCAGCACGCAGTGGGTTCTCCGCTGCCGCCGCCCCCTCAGCCGGGGCACGGACCGGCCGTCGGCTGGTCCCCGGCCGCACACCACCCGGGTCCGCACCAGGGCCCCGCCCCCGTGCCGCCGCCCGCGGCGCCCGGCTACCCCGTGCAGTCCCCGCACGTCGGGGCCCCGCAGCACGCGCCCGTGCCGCCGCCCGTGCCGGACACCACGGGGCACGTCCAGCTGCCGCCCGGCGCTCCCGTCGCCGCGCCCAGCGCACCGCCCGCCGCGGCCGCCGCACCCGACCCGGGCACCACCACGCTCGCGGTCCTGCTGATCGGCCCCGCGGGCGCGGGCAAGACCAGCGTCGCCAAGTACTGGGCGGACCACCGCCGGGTGCCCACGGCCCACATCAGCCTCGACGACGTGCGCGAATGGGTCCGCTCGGGCTTCGCCGACCCCCAGTCCGGGTGGAACGAGAACTCCGAGGCCCAGTACCGCCTCGCCCGCCGCACCTGCGGCTTCTCCGCGCGCAACTTCCTCGCCAACGGCATCTCGTGCATCCTCGACGACGCCGTCTTCCCGGACCGCCCGGTCGTCGGACTCGGCGGCTGGAAGCGGCACGTCGGCCCCGGACTGCTCCCGGTCGTCCTGCTGCCCGGACTGGACATCGTCCTGGAGCGCAACGCCGAACGCAGCGGCAACCGGCGGCTCACCGACGAGGAGGTCGCCCGCATCCACGGCCGCATGGCCGGCTGGTACGGCTCGGGCCTGCCCATCATCGACAACTCCCAGCTCGACATACCGGAAACGGCTCGCGTCCTGGACGAGGTCCTGTCCCGCTCCATAGCCAGCCCCCCGAGCTGGTAACTCAGGGACCACTGGGGCGCCCGGTGAGGGGCGCGGGGAACCGCGCGACAAGCCCCCAGCGCCCCGCGGACACCGGACGACGCCCGGCCCCACCCGGGACCACGCACCCGGCGCACCCCACGGACCTCCCCACTCGGCCCTCTCGAGCGGCGCCCCCGGGGCGGAGCTCTTACGCTCGGCTCATGTCAGAGGTGTACGCGGCCCGCCGGACGCGCCTACGGGAACGCTGCAACGCGGGCGGCAGCGCGGCGGCGCTCGTCTCCCGGCCCGCCAACGTGCGCTATCTCGCGGGCGCCGCCCCGCACGGCGCCGTGCTGCTGCTGGGCAAGAGCGAGGATCTCCTGGTCTGCTCCGGCCCGCCGGACGACCGGCCCACCGAGGGAAGGCCCGACGAGGCACTGCCGCTGCGGGCCATGCCCGCCCCCGGCGGTGACCCGGCCGTCGCCGCCGCCCGCCTCGCCGAGGCCCAGGGCGCCGACACCCTCGCCACCGAGGACCACCACCTCACCGTCGCCCGGCACCGCGCCATGGGTGCGGTCGCGCCGCGGCTGCGCCTGAGCGACCTCGGACAAGCCGTCGAGCAGCTCCGGGTCGTCAAGGACGAGGAGGAGATCTCCTGCCTGCGCATCGGCGCCGAGATCGCCGACCAGGCCCTCGGCGAACTCCTGGAGTCCATCCTCGTCGGCCGCACCGAGCGGCACCTCGCCCTGGAGCTGGAGCGCCGCCTGGTCGACCACGGCGCGGACGGCCCCGCCTTCCCCACCTCGGTCGGCACCGGCCCCAACTCCGGCCGCCGCGGCCACCGGCCCACCGACCGGCGTGTGGAGGAGGGCGACTTCCTCTCCGTGTGCCTGGGCGCGACGTACCGCGGCTACCGCTGCGAGATCGGGCGCACGTTCGTCATCGGCACCTCTCCCGCGGACTGGCAGATCGAGCTGTACGACCTCGTCTTCGCCGCTCAGCGGGCCGGCCGGGAGGCCCTCGTACCCGGGGCGGCCTGCCGCG
The DNA here is from genome assembly GCF_044390505.1 of Streptomyces sp. NPDC018947. Lineage (NCBI taxonomy): Bacteria > Bacillati > Actinomycetota > Actinomycetes > Kitasatosporales > Streptomycetaceae > Streptomyces > Streptomyces sp. NPDC018947. The sequence goes on along the minus strand of NZ_JBIRZD010000014.1, from coordinate 101,157 downwards.
ACGTGGACCGCGCGGCCCGTCAGACACTGGACTCCGCGGGGTACGCGGAGAACCTCCAGACGCTCACCGGTCACGGTGTCGGACTGGAAATCGACGAGGACCCGCAGTTGGCCCCCGCGGCCATGGGTAAACTGGACGCTTGTGTGCCGGTCACCGTCGAACCGGGAGTCCACCTCCCGGGCAGGGGCGGGGTCCGGATCGATGACACGCTCGTCGTGCGCCCCGAGGCGGACGGCGGACCCGAGCTACTCACCATCACGACCAAGGAGCTGCTCGCGCTCTAGCCTCGCGCTGTGCGCCCGCCCCGGGGTCGTCCACGTCAGTCCAGTCCAGGAGATTCCGCAACCGTGGCTTCCACGAACGACCTCAAGAACGGCATGGTGCTCAAGCTCGAAGGCGGCCAGCTCTGGTCCGTCGTCGAGTTCCAGCACGTCAAGCCCGGCAAGGGCCCGGCCTTCGTGCGCACCAAGCTCAAGAACGTGCTTTCCGGCAAGGTCGTCGACAAGACCTTCAACGCCGGCGTCAAGGTCGAGACGGCCACCGTCGACAAGCGTGACATGCAGTTCTCCTACATGGACGGCGACTACTTCGTCTTCATGGACATGGAGACCTACGACCAGCTCCACATCGACCGCAAGGTCGTCGGCGACGCCGCCAACTTCCTCATCGAGGGCTTCGAGGCCACCGTCGCGCAGCACGAGGGCGAGGTGCTCTTCGTCGAGCTGCCCGCCGCCGTGGAGCTGACCATCCAGGAGACCGAGCCCGGCGTCCAGGGCGACCGCTCCACCGGCGGCACCAAGCCCGCCACGCTGGAGACCGGCCACCAGATCCAGGTCCCGCTCTTCATCACCACCGGTGAGAAGATCAAGGTCGACACCCGTACGAGCGACTACCTCGGCCGGGTGAACAGCTAACCGTGGCTGCTCGCAACACGGCCCGCAAGCGCGCCTTCCAGATCCTCTTCGAGGGCGATCAGCGCGGCGCCGACGTCCTGACGGTCCTCGCGGACTGGGTCCGGCACTCCCGGTCCGACACCCGGCAGCCGCCGGTGAGCGAGTACACGATGGAGCTGGTCGAGGGCTACGCCGAGCGCGCCGAGCGCATCGACGAGCTGATCGCCCAGTACTCGGTCGGATGGACGCTCGACCGCATGCCGGTCGTCGACCGCAACATCCTGCGTCTGGGCGCCTACGAGCTGATCTGGGTCGACGCGACCCCGGACGCCGTCGTCCTCGACGAGATGGTGCAACTGGCGAAGGAGTTCTCCACGGACGAGTCGCCCGCGTTCATCAACGGTCTCCTCGGCCGGCTGAAGGAACTGAAGCCTTCGCTGCGCCGGGACCAGGCCTGACAGACACAGACGCCGAAGGGCCGGTGGTGACCACGTCACCACCGGCCCTTCGGCGTCCGCCCGCGGCCCCGAGCCGCCGGACGCGGCCGGGGTGGCCGGAAACCACAGGCTTCCGGCCACCCCGGCGGCACGTTTCTGCTGTTGTCCGGCGCGGAGCGCGCCGTCCGCTCAGGCGTCCTCGTGCGTGGCCACCGCACGGCGCGCGTCGGCGTCCAGAACGCCCCAGCTGATGAGCTGCTCGGTGAGGACCGACGGCGACTGGTCGTAGATGACGGCGAGTGTGCGCAGGTCGTCCTGGCGGATCGAGAGCACCTTGCCGTTGTAGTCGCCGCGCTGCGACTGGATCGTGGCCGCGTAGCGCTGCAGCGGACCCGCCTTCTCGGCCGGCACCGTGGCCAGCCGCTCCAGGTCCAGGACCAGCTTCGGCGGCGGCTCGGCGGCGCCGCCCGGGGTGGTGCCCGGCAGCAGCTCCTGCACGGGAACGCCGTAGAAGTCCGCCAGCTCGGCGAGGCGCTGCACGGTCACGGCACGGTCGCCACGCTCGTACGACCCGACCACGACCGCCTTCCAGCGGCCCTGGGACTTCTCCTCGACACCGTGGAGGGAAAGGCCCTGCTGGGTGCGGATGGCCCGGAGCTTGGCCCCGAGCTGTTTGGCGTATTCGCTGGACATATGGCTCCCGGGACAAGGTGTCGACGCGGCCGGCTGTGTTGTCTGCCGCGCGGCTGGTAACTCACTGTGAGGTTACGCAGCGTTACTCTTCTGCGTCAAGCCGAGTGGTCCGCATCGACGCTTCCGTGGTATCCGCACTCCGTTGCTGCGATCGGGTGACATCGGAGGGGCGCAGGAGTGACGGGGGAGTGTCGGGGGTCGATCGTGAGCCGTTCCGGGGGCCTGTTATCGTAGGTGGCGCAATTCAGACGTCCTTTAAGGTCCGTCCCGTGAGGCGGAGAAGGAGGTCCGTTTCATATGGACAAGCAGCAGGACGACGGGCGGCAGGACAAGCACTCCGACGCGCGGCCCGTTCTCGAAGGCCCCGACATCGCACGGGTCCTCACCCGCATCGCCCACGAGATCGTCGAACGCGCCAAGGGCGCCGACGACGTGGTGCTCCTCGGCATCCCCACCCGCGGCGTCTTCCTCGCCAGGCGGCTGGCCGACAAGCTGGAGCAGATCACCGAGCGCAAGATGCCGGTCGGCTCGCTCGACATCACCATGTACCGCGACGACCTGCGGCTCCAGCCCCCGCGCGCCCTCGCCCGCACCGAGATCCCCGGTGACGGCATCGACGGCCGCCTGGTCGTCCTCGTCGACGACGTGCTCTTCTCCGGCCGCACCATCCGCGCCGCCCTCGACGCGCTGAACGACATCGGCCGCCCGCGCGCGGTGCAGCTCGCGGTCCTCGTCGACCGGGGCCACCGCGAACTGCCGATCCGCGCCGACTACGTCGGCAAGAACCTCCCCACGTCGCTGCGGGAGACGGTCAAGGTCCAGCTCGCCGAGGAGGACGGTCGGGACACCGTACTGCTCGGTGCCAAGCCGGACACCCCGGGCGCCCACCCCTAGCTCCGCGTCCGCGCACACCGGTGCCGTACGCCGCCCCGGCGTGCCTCCGCGCGCACCCGGCCGCCCGAATTATCCCGCTCTTTCGCATGAATCGCCTTACGGAGCCTGACAGATGCAGCGTCATCTCATCTCGGCCGCCGACCTCACCCGCGACGACGCCGTCCTGATCCTCGACACCGCCGAGGAGATGGCCCGGGTCGCGGACCGGCCGATCAAGAAACTGCCGACCCTGCGCGGCCGGACCGTCGTCAACCTCTTCTTCGAGGACTCCACCCGGACCCGGATCTCCTTCGAGGCCGCCGAGAAGCGCCTGTCCGCGGACGTCATCAACTTCACCGCCAAGGGCTCCAGCGTCTCCAAGGGCGAGTCCCTCAAGGACACCGCGCAGACCCTGGAGGCCATGGGCGTCGACGCCGTCGTCATCCGGCACGGCGCCTCCGGCGCCCCCTACCGCCTGGCCACCTCCGGCTGGATCGACGCCCACGTCATCAACGCCGGCGACGGCACCCACCAGCACCCCACCCAGGCCCTGCTGGACGCCTTCACCATGCGCCGCCGGCTGATCGGCCGCGACGCCGGCCTCGGCAAGGACCTCGACGGCCGCCGCATCACGCTGGTCGGCGACGTCCTGCACAGCAGGGTCGCCCGCTCCAACGTCGACCTGCTGCACACCCTCGGCGCCGAGGTCACCCTCGTCGCCCCGCCCACCCTGCTGCCGGTCGGCGTCGAGACCTGGCCCTGCGAGGTCTCCTACGACCTCGACTCCACCCTGCCGAAGTCCGACGCGGTGATGATGCTGCGCGTGCAGCGCGAGCGCATGAACGCCGCGTTCTTCCCGACCGAGCGCGAGTACTCCCGCCGCTACGGCCTCGACGGCGACCGCATGGCGAAGATGCCCGAGCACGCCATCGTGATGCACCCCGGCCCGATGGTCCGCGGCATGGAGATCACCGCCGAGGTCGCCGACTCCGGCCGCTGCACCGCCGTCGAGCAGGTCACCAACGGCGTCTCCATCCGGATGGCCGTCCTCTACCTGCTGCTCGGCGGCAACGAGCCCGCCGTCACCCACGCCCGCACCACCGAGGAGAAGTAAGACAGATGAGCAAGACCCTGATCCGTGGTGCGAAGGTCCTCGGCGGCGAGCCGCAGGACGTGCTGATCGACGGCTCCGTGATCGAGGCGGTCGGCCAGGGCCTGTCCGCCGAGGGCGCCGAGGTCGTCGAGGCCGGCGGCAAGGTGCTGCTGCCCGGCCTGGTCGACCTGCACACCCACCTGCGCGAGCCCGGCCGCGAGGACTCCGAGACCGTCCTCACCGGCACCCGCGCCGCGGCGAGCGGCGGCTACACCAGCGTCTTCGCCATGGCCAACACCTTCCCGGTCGCCGACACCGCCGGCGTCGTCGAGCAGGTCTGGCGGCTCGGCCAGGAGTCCGGCTACTGCGACGTGCAGCCCATCGGCGCCGTCACCGTCGGCCTGGAGGGCGCCAAGCTCGCCGAACTGGGCGCGATGCACGAGTCCGCGGCCGGCGTCACCGTCTTCTCCGACGACGGCAAGTGCGTCCACGACGCCGTGATCATGCGCCGCGCCCTGGAGTACGTGAAGGCCTTCGGCGGTGTCGTCGCCCAGCACGCCCAGGAGCCCCGGCTGACCGAGGGCGCCCAGATGAACGAGGGCGTCGTCTCCGCCGAGCTGGGCCTCGGCGGCTGGCCCGCCGTCGCCGAGGAGTCGATCATCGCCCGGGACGTGCTGCTCGCCGAGCACGTCGGCTCCCGCGTCCACATCTGCCACCTGTCGACCGCCGGGTCCGTCGAGATCGTCCGCTGGGCCAAGTCCCGCGGCATCGACGTCACCGCCGAGGTCACGCCGCACCACCTCCTCCTCACCGACGAGCTGGTGCGGTCCTACAACCCGGTCTACAAGGTCAACCCGCCGCTGCGCACCGAGCGCGACGTGCTGGCCCTGCGCGAGGCGCTCGCCGACGGCACGATCGACATCGTCGCCACCGACCACGCCCCGCACCCGCACGAGGACAAGGACTGCGAGTGGGCCGCCGCCGCCATGGGCATGGTGGGCCTGGAGACCGCGCTGTCGGTCGTCCAGGAGACCATGGTGGACACGGGCCTGCTGGACTGGGCCGGCGTCGCCGACCGGATGTCTTTCACGCCCGCCAGGATCGGACGGGCCGCCGGACACGGACGTCCCGTCTCGGCTGGTGAGCCCGCCAACCTCACCCTCGTCGACACGGCATACCGTGGCCGGGTGGACCCCGCGGGCTTCGCCTCGCGCAGCCGCAACACCCCGTACGAGGGCCGCGAGCTGCCGGGCCGTGTGACGCACACGTGGCTGCGGGGCAAGGCGACGCTCGTCGACGGGAAGCTCACGTGACACCTGTAATCCTGCTGGCCGCCGAGAAGGAATCGGCGGAAGTGACCGACTGGGCCGCCCGCCTGGGGTGGGTGGTCGGACTCGTCCTGTTCGTCGCGCTCGTCTACTGGCTGATGCGCGAGGGCTGGAAGTGGCGCGGCACCCTCCAGGGCGACCTGCCCGAGCTGCCCGCCGCGCAGAACGAGCCCGGCCCGGCGAGACTGACGATGAGCGGCCGTTACCACGGCTCCACCACCGCCGGCCAGTGGCTCGACCGCATCGTGGCGCACGGCCTGGGCACCCGCAGCCGGGCCGAGCTCACGCTGACGGACGCGGGACTGGACGTCGTACGCCCCGGCGCGAACGACTTCTTCGTCCCCCTGACCGCACTGCGCGAGGCCCGGCTGGACAAGGGCATCGCCGGCAAGGTGCTCACCGAGGGCGGTCTGCTGATCGTCACCTGGGAGCACGGCGGCAAACTGATCGACTCCGGTTTCCGCTCCGACCACGCGGCCGAGCACAACGAGTGGGTCGAGACCCTGAACGACATGATCAACAAGACGGAAACGGAAGGCGCACGATGACGACCTCCACCAGGGGAGCCCACAGGACTCCCGCCGTACTCGTCCTGGAGGACGGCCGGATCTTCCGCGGCCGCGCCTACGGGGCCGTGGGGGCCACCTTCGGCGAAGCCGTGTTCTCCACCGGCATGACCGGCTACCAGGAGACCCTCACCGACCCGTCGTACCACCGCCAGGTCGTGGTGATGACGGCCCCGCACGTCGGGAACACGGGCGTCAACGACGAGGACATGGAGTCCAAGAAGATCTGGGTGTCCGGGTACGTCGTCCGCGACCCCGCCCGCGTGCCCTCCAACTGGCGCTCGACGCGCTCGCTGGACGAGGAGCTCGCCGCCCAGGGCGTCGTCGGCATCTCCGGCATCGACACCCGCGCCCTCACCCGCCACCTGCGCGAGCGCGGCGCCATGCGCGTCGGCATCTTCTCCGGCAACGCGCTGCCCGACGAGGGCACCATGCTCGCCGAGGTGCGCCAGGCCCCCGAGATGAGCGGCGCCGACCTCTCCGCCGAGGTCGCCACCACCGAGGCCTACGTCGTCCCGGCGATCGGCGAGAAGAAGTTCACCGTCGCCGCCGTCGACCTCGGCATCAAGGGCATGACCCCGCACCGCATGGCCGAGCGCGGCATCGAGGTGCACGTCCTGCCCGCCACCGCCACCGTCGAGGACGTCTACGCCGTCGACCCCGACGGCGTGTTCTTCTCCAACGGCCCCGGCGACCCGTCCACCGCCGACCACCCGGTCGCGGTCATGCGGGGCGTCCTGGAGCGCGGCACCCCCCTGTTCGGCATCTGCTTCGGCAACCAGATCCTGGGCCGCGCCCTCGGCTTCGGCACCTTCAAGCTGAAGTACGGCCACCGCGGCATCAACCAGCCGGTGCAGGACCGTACGACCGGCAAGGTCGAGGTGACCGCGCACAACCACGGCTTCGCCGTCGACGCCCCGCTCGACAAGGTCTCCGAGACCCCCTACGGCCGCGCCGAGGTCTCCCACGTCTGCCTCAACGACAACGTGGTGGAGGGCCTCCGTCTCCTCGACAAGCCGGCCTTCAGCGTCCAGTACCACCCCGAAGCGGCAGCCGGCCCGCACGACGCCGCCTACCTGTTCGACCGCTTCGTTTCCCTGATGGAGGGCCAGCGTGCCTAAGCGCACCGATATCCAGTCCGTCCTGGTCATCGGCTCCGGCCCGATCGTCATCGGCCAGGCCGCCGAGTTCGACTACTCCGGTACCCAGGCGTGCCGCGTCCTCAAGGCCGAGGGCCTGCGCGTCGTCCTGGTGAACTCCAACCCGGCGACGATCATGACCGACCCGGAGATCGCCGACGCCACCTACGTCGAGCCGATCACCCCCGAGTTCGTCGAGAAGATCATCGCCAAGGAGCGCCCTGACGCCCTGCTGCCCACCCTGGGCGGGCAGACGGCCCTCAACACGGCCATCTCGCTGCACGACAACGGCGTCCTCGACAAGTACGGCGTCGAGCTGATCGGCGCCAACGTCGAGGCCATCAACAAGGGCGAGGACCGCGACCTGTTCAAGGAGGTCGTGGAGGAGGTCCGCAAGAAGATCGGGCACGGCGAGTCCGCCCGGTCCGTGATCTGCCACTCCATGGACGAGGTGCTCGCCGGCGTCGACGAGCTCGGCGGCTACCCGGTCGTCGTCCGCCCCTCCTTCACCATGGGCGGCGCCGGCTCCGGCTTCGCGCACGACGAGGAGGAGCTGCGCCGCATCGCCGGCCAGGGTCTGACCCTCTCGCCGACCACCGAGGTGCTGCTGGAGGAGTCCATCCTCGGCTGGAAGGAGTACGAGCTGGAGCTGATGCGCGACAAGCACGACAACGTCGTGGTCGTCTGCTCCATCGAGAACTTCGACCCCATGGGCGTGCACACCGGCGACTCGATCACCGTCGCGCCGGCGATGACGCTGACCGACCGCGAGTACCAGATCCTGCGGGACATCGGCATCGCCGTGATCCGCGAGGTCGGCGTCGACACCGGCGGCTGCAACATCCAGTTCGCGGTGAACCCGGCCGACGGCCGCGTCATCGTGATCGAGATGAACCCGCGCGTCTCGCGCTCCTCCGCCCTCGCCTCCAAGGCGACCGGCTTCCCGATCGCCAAGATCGCCGCCAAGCTCGCCGTCGGCTACACCCTCGACGAGATCCCCAACGACATCACGCAGGAGACCCCGGCCTCCTTCGAGCCGACGCTCGACTACGTGGTCGTCAAGGCCCCGCGCTTCGCCTTCGAGAAGTTCCCCTCGGCGGACTCCACGCTGACGACCACCATGAAGTCCGTCGGCGAGGCCATGGCCATCGGCCGCAACTTCACCGAGGCCTTCCAGAAGGCCCTGCGCTCGCTGGAGAAGAAGGGCAGCCAGTTCGCCTTCACCGGCGAGCCCGGCGACAAGGCGGAGCTGCTGAGCGAGGCCGTGCGGCCGACCGACGGCCGCATCAACTCCGTCATGCAGGCCATCCGCGCGGGCGCCACGCCCGAGGAGGTCTTCGAGTACACGAAGATCGACCCCTGGTTCGTCGACCAGCTCTTCCTGATCAAGGAGATCGCCGACGAGATCGCCGCGGCACCCGAGCTGACCGCCGACGTGCTCGGCGAGGCCAAGCGGCACGGCTTCTCCGACCAGCAGATCGCCGAGATCCGCGGCCTGCGCGAGGACGTCGTCCGCGAGGTCAGGCACGCGCTCGGCCTGCGCCCGGTCTACAAGACGGTCGACACCTGCGCCGCCGAGTTCGCCGCGCGGACGCCGTACTTCTACTCCTCCTACGACGAGGAGACCGAGGTCGCGCCGCGCGAGAAGCCGGCCGTCATCATCCTGGGCTCCGGCCCGAACCGCATCGGCCAGGGCATCGAGTTCGACTACTCCTGCGTCCACGCCTCCTTCGCGCTCAGCGACGCCGGGTACGAGACCGTGATGGTCAACTGCAACCCGGAGACCGTCTCCACCGACTACGACACCTCCGACCGGCTCTACTTCGAGCCGCTCACCCTGGAGGACGTCCTGGAGATCGTCCACGCCGAGCAGCAGGCCGGTCCCGTCGCCGGCGTCATCGTCCAGCTCGGCGGCCAGACCCCGCTCGGCCTGTCGCAGGCGCTCAAGGACAACGGCGTGCCGATCGTCGGCACCTCCCCGGAGGCCATCCACGCCGCCGAGGACCGCGGCGCCTTCGGCCGGGTGCTCAAGGAGGCCGGCCTGCCCGCCCCCAAGCACGGCACCGCCACCACCTTCGCCGAGGCCAAGGCCATCGCCGACGAGATCGGCTACCCGGTCCTGGTGCGCCCCTCCTACGTCCTCGGCGGACGCGGCATGGAGATCGTCTACGACGAGGCCCGCCTGGAGACGTACATCGCCGAGTCGACCGAGATCAGCCCGTCCCGCCCGGTCCTGGTCGACCGGTTCCTGGACGACGCGATCGAGATCGACGTCGACGCCCTGTACGACGGCGAGGAGCTGTACCTCGGCGGCGTCATGGAACACATCGAGGAGGCCGGCATCCACTCCGGCGACTCGGCGTGCGCCCTGCCCCCGATCACGCTCGGCGGCTTCGACATCAAGCGGCTGCGCGCCTCCACCGAGGGCATCGCCAAGGGCGTCGGCGTGCGCGGCCTGATCAACATCCAGTTCGCGCTGGCCGGCGACATCCTCTACGTCCTGGAGGCCAACCCGCGCGCCTCGCGCACCGTCCCCTTCACCTCGAAGGCGACCGCGGTGCCGCTGGCCAAGGCCGCCGCCCGCATCTCGCTGGGCGCGACCATCGCCGAGCTGCGCGCCGAGGGCCTGCTCCCGGCGCAGGGCGACGGCGGCGAACTGCCGCTGGACGCGCCGATCTCCGTCAAGGAGGCCGTGATGCCCTGGTCCCGCTTCCGGGACATCCACGGCCGCGGCGTCGACACGGTCCTCGGCCCGGAGATGCGCTCCACCGGCGAGGTCATGGGCATCGACTCGGTCTTCGGCACGGCGTACGCCAAGTCGCAGGCCGGCGCCTACGGACCGCTGCCGACCAAGGGACGGGCGTTCATCTCCGTCGCCAACCGCGACAAGCGCTCGATGATCTTCCCGGCGCGCGAGCTGGTCGCCCACGGCTTCGAGCTGCTGGCCACCTCCGGCACCGCCGAGGTCCTCAAGCGCAACGGCATCAACGCCACGGTCGTGCGCAAGCAGTCCGAGGGCACCGGCCCGAACGGCGAGAAGACCATCGTCCAGCTCATCCACGACGGCGAGGTGGACCTCATCGTCAACACCCCGTACGGCACCGGCGGCCGCCTCGACGGCTACGACATCCGTACGGCCGCCGTGGCCCGCTCCGTGCCGTGCCTGACGACGGTCCAGGCGCTCGCCGCGGCCGTCCAGGGCATCGACGCCCTCAACCGCGGGGACGTGGGAGTGCGCTCACTGCAGGAACACGCCGAGTTCCTGACCGCCGCCCGCGACTAGCGGCCCCGAGGGGGACACCGGGAACGGTGTCCCCCTCTTCATGAGCCCCGCGACGGGCTCTGCCCGAGGCTTCACGAGGACACATGTACACGATCTTCTTCAAGCTCTTCTTCTCCCGCATGGACCCGGAGCGGGCGCACCACCTCGCCTTCCGGTGGATCCGTCTCGCCGCCCGCGTCCCCGTGCTGCGCACCTTCGCCGCCGCCGTGCTCGCGCCGCGCCACAAGGAACTGCGCACCGAGGCCCTCGGACTGCGCATGCACGGCCCCTTCGGGCTCGCCGCCGGCTTCGACAAGAACGCGGTCGCCATCGACGGCATGGCCATGCTCGGCTTCGACCACGTCGAGATCGGCACGGTGACGGGGGAGCCGCAGCCCGGCAACCCCAAGAAGCGGCTGTTCCGCCTGGTCGAGGACCGGGCGCTGATCAACCGCATGGGCTTCAACAACGACGGCTCCCGGACCGTCGCCGCCCGCCTGGCCTCCCGCAACCCCGTCTTCAGGACGGTCGTCGGCGTCAACATCGGCAAGACGAAGATCGTCCCCGAGGCGGAGGCCGTCGGCGACTACGTGAAGTCGGCCGAGCGGCTGGCGCCGTACGCCGACTACCTGGTGGTCAACGTCTCCTCGCCGAACACGCCCGGCCTGCGCAACCTCCAGGCGACCGAGGCGCTGCGCCCCCTGCTGAGCGCGGTGCGCGAGGCCGCCGACCGCGCGGTCCCCGCCCGGCGCGTCCCCCTGCTGGTCAAGATCGCCCCGGATCTCGCGGACGAGGACGTCGACGCGGTCGCCGACCTGGCCGTCGAACTCGGCCTGGACGGCATCATCGCCACCAACACCACCATCGCGCGCGAAGGACTCGGCCTGCGGTCGGCGCCCTCCCTGGTCGGTGAGACCGGCGGTCTCTCCGGCGCCCCCCTCAAGGCGCGCTCCCTGGAGGTGCTGCGCCGCCTCTACGCGCGCGTGGGCGACCGGATCACCCTGGTCGGCGTCGGCGGCATCGAGACCGCCGAGGACGCCTGGCAGCGCATCCTGGCCGGCGCGACCCTGGTCCAGGGCTACAGCGCCTTCATCTACGAGGGGCCCTTCTGGTGCCGCTCCCTCCACAAGGGACTCGCCGCCCGCCTGCGGCAGAGCCCGTACGCCACCCTCGCCGACGCGGTCGGCGCCGACGTGAGGAAACCCCGATGACCGGCATGACGGTTCCCGAGCCCTTCGGCGCGCGGCTGCGCCGCGCGATGGACGAGCGCGGCCCGCTGTGCGTCGGCATCGACCCGCACGCCTCGCTGCTCGCCGAGTGGGGCCTGAACGACGACGTGGCGGGCCTGGAGCGGTTCAGCCGCACCGTCGTCGAGGCCGTGGCCGGCCGGGTCGCCGTCCTCAAGCCGCAGAGCGCGTTCTACGAGCGCTTCGGCTCGCGCGGTGTCGCCGTCCTGGAGAAGTCGGTCGAGGAGGCGCGGGCGGCCGGTGCGCTGGTCGTCATGGACGCCAAGCGCGGCGACATCGGCTCCACCATGGCCGCGTACGCCGAGTCCTTCCTGCACAGGGACGCACCGCTGTTCTCGGACGCGCTGACCGTCTCCCCGTACCTCGGCTACGGCTCCCTGAAGCCGGCCGTCGACACGGCGCGCGAGAACGGCGCCGGCCTGTTCGTGCTGGCGCTGACCTCCAACCCGGAGGGCGGCGAGGTCCAGCACGCCACCCGGGCCGACGGACGCGACGTCGGCGCGACGATGCTGGCGCACCTGGCCGCCGAGAACGCGGGGGAGACGCCCCTCGGCTCCTTCGGCGCGGTGGTCGGGGCGACCCTGGGCGACCTCTCGTCGTACGACCTGAAGATCGGCGGACCGCTCCTGGCGCCGGGCATCGGCGCGCAGGGGGCCACCCCCGCGGACCTTCCGCGCGTCTTCGGGGACGCGGTGCGCGACGTGGTGCCGAACGTCAGCCGGGGTGTCCTTCGTCACGGACCGGACGTCGCGGCCCTGCGGTCGGCGGCGGACCGTTTCGCCGAGGAGATCAGGGCCGCGGTCGCGGCTGCCTAGAGTCTGGATACACCCACAAAACCGAGGCAATTTGTCTCAAATGTCCGGCCTGACGGAGGCTGACCAGGACTTTTCCGCTGTTCTCGCTGACTCTGGCGGACTTGACCGCTAGTCTCCGTCGGGTGAGGGCACCTCCCACGCCCTCATGACAGTGGGGGAGAACCGGGCAACCGTGTTGCCCGTGACTCCCCAGGTGTGGGGCGACTAGGTTCCTCACCGGTCCGTATCCGACAGTTCGACATCCGAGGTGACGTAGGCGTGGCTCTTCCGCCCCTTACCCCTGAACAGCGCGCAGCCGCGCTCGAAAAGGCCGCCGCGGCTCGCCGGGAGCGGGCCGAGGTCAAGAATCGACTCAAGCACTCCGGCGCCTCCCTCCACGAGGTCATCAAGCAGGGCCAGGAGAACGACGTCATCGGCAAGATGAAGGTCTCCGCCCTCCTCGAGTCCCTGCCCGGCGTGGGCAAAGTCCGCGCCAAGCAGATCATGGAGCGGCTCGGCATCTCCGAGAGCCGCCGCGTGCGGGGGCTCGGTTCCAACCAGATCGCCTCGCTGGAGCGGGAGTTCGGCAGCACCGGCTCCTGAGTCCCGGGCACTGCGCGATTGCTGGAATAATCGGCGCATGGCTGCAACACCCCGGGGGACGTCCCCCGTACCCCCGGACGCTCGTCCGCGGCTGACCGTGCTCTCCGGCCCCTCAGGGGTCGGCAAGAGCACGGTCGTCGCCCATATGCGCAAGGAACACCCCGAGGTCTGGCTCTCGGTGTCGGCGACGACCCGCAAGCCCCGGCCCGGCGAGCAGCACGGCGTCCACTACTTCTTCGTCACCGACGAGGAGATGGACAAGCTGATCGCCAACGGCGAGCTGCTGGAGTGGGCCGAGTTCGCGGGCAACCGCTACGGCACGCCCCGCACCGCCGTGCTGGAGCGCCTGGAGGCCGGTGAGCCGGTGCTGCTGGAGATCGACCTCCAGGGCGCGCGGCAGGTCCGCGAGTCCATGCCGGACGCCCGGCTGGTCTTCCTCGCCCCGCCCTCCTGGGAGGAGCTGGTGCGCAGGCTCACCGGCCGGGGCACCGAACCGCCGGAGGTGATCGAGCGCCGCCTCGCCGCGGCCAAGGTCGAGCTGGCGGCCGAGCGGGAGTTCGACGAGACCCTGGTCAACACCTCCGTCGAGGACGTGGCGCGCGAGCTGCTAGCCTTGACGAACGTCGTGTGATCGAGACTGGTCCGCTGATCTCGAACGGTCACCCCGACCGATCACCGCGACTGAATCTTTCCCATCCATCGGAAGGTAGAGCGTGTCCTCTTCCATCTCCGCGCCCGAGGGCATCATCAACCCGCCGATCGACGAGCTCCTCGAGGCCACCGACTCGAAGTACAGCCTCGTGATCTACGCGGCCAAGCGGGCCCGCCAGATCAACGCGTACTACTCGCAGCTCGGCGAGGGCCTCCTCGAGTACGTCGGTCCCCTCGTCGACACCCACGTCCACGAGAAGCCGCTCTCGATCGCGCTCCGCGAGATCAACGCGGGTCTGCTGACGTCCGAGGCCATCGAGGGCCCGGCGCAGTGACACCGCGGTAGTGTCGTCGGCCCGAAGCCGACTTCTCCACAGGCCCGGCAGCCCGACTGCCGGGCCTGTGGTGTGTGATGGGGGCATACGCATTCCGAGGTCCGGGAGAGATGGTGGACAAGCCCAAGGTCGTTCTGGGGGTCAGCGGCGGCATCGCCGCCTACAAGGCCTGTGAGCTGCTGCGCAGATTCACGGAGTCCGGGCACGACGTACGCGTCGTCCCGACCGCCTCCGCCCTGCACTTCGTCGGCGCCGCCACCTGGTCCGCCCTGTCCGGGAACCCCGTCTCCACCGAGGTGTGGGACGACGTCCACGAGGTTCCGCACGTGCGCATCGGCCAGCAGGCCGACCTGGTCGTCGTCGCCCCGGCCACCGCCGACATGCTCGCCAAGGCCGCCCACGGCCTCGCCGACGACCTGCTCACCAACACCCTGCTCACGGCCCGCTGCCCGGTCGTCTTCGCCCCCGCCATGCACACCGAGATGTGGGAGCACCCGGCCACCCGGGAGAACGTGGCGACGCTGCGCCGCCGCGGCGCCCTCGTCGTCGAACCGGCCGTCGGCCGCCTCACCGGCGTCGACACCGGCAAGGGCCGGCTGCCCGACCCGGGGGAGATCTTCGAGGTCTGCCGCCGGGTGCTCGCCCGCGGCGTGAGCGAGCCCGACCTCGCCGGACGGCACGTCGTGGTCAGCGCCGGCGGCACCCGCGAGCCCCTCGACCCCGTGCGCTTCCTCGGCAACCGCTCCTCGGGCAAGCAGGGCTACGCCCTCGCCCGCACCGCCGCCGCCCGAGGCGCCCGCGTCACGCTGGTCGCGGCGAACGCGGCACTGCCGGACCCGGCCGGCGTGGACGTGGTCCCCGTGGGCACCGCGACGGAGCTGCGCGAGGCCGTGCTGCGCGCGGCGGCGGACGCCGACGCCGTGGTGATGGCCGCGGCGGTAGCGGACTTCCGCCCGGCGGCCTACGCGCCGGGGAAGATCAAGAAGAAGGACGACCGGGAACCGGACGCGATCACGCTCGTCCGGAACCCCGACATCCTCGCGGAGATCTCCGCCGACCGGGCGCGCCCCGGGCAGGTGGTCGTCGGCTTCGCCGCCGAGACCGACGACGTCCTCGCCAACGGCCGGACCAAGCTGAAGCGCAAGGGCTGCGACCTGCTCGTGGTCAACGAGGTCGGGGAGCGCAAGACGTTCGGCTCCGAGGAGAACGAGGCCGTGGTCCTCGGCGCGGACGGCAGCGAGACCCCGGTGCCCCACGGCCCGAAGGAGGCCCTGGCCGATATCGTGTGGGACCTCGTGGCCGAACGGCTCGGCTGAATGGCGCATTCATCGCACAACGGGAGCGAACCTCGTACATTCGAGCGTGGCGCCCCTGGTCAAGGGCGCTCCGCATTGGGCAGAATGCCCGTGTCGCAGGTCACAGACCTTCCGAGAGCTGAGATGGGTGAGTCGGTGGCCGACCGCGACCGATAAACTGTTCTCGGACGTCGCCGGGTGCAGCTCCCCGTGCCGTCCACCAATGATCAGCCAGCAGCCGCTGCAACCCCAGGGAGCATTGTGTCCCGTCGCCTGTTCACTTCGGAGTCCGTGACCGAAGGTCACCCCGACAAGATCGCTGACCAGATCAGCGACACCATCCTCGACGCGCTCCTGCGCGAGGACCCGGCCTCCCGGGTCGCCGTCGAGACCCTGATCACCACCGGCCTGGTCCACGTGGCCGGCGAGGTCACGACGAAGGCCTACGCGGACATCGCCACGCTGGTGCGCGGCAAGATCCTGGAGATCGGCTACGACTCCTCCAAGAAGGGCTTCGACGGCGCTTCCTGCGGCGTGTCCGTCTCGATCGGCGCGCAGTCCCCGGACATCGCGCAGGGCGTCGACACGGCCTACGAGTCCCGCGTCGAGGGCGACGAGGACGAGCTGGACCGGCAGGGCGCCGGCGACCAGGGCCTCATGTTCGGCTACGCCTCGGACGAGACGCCGACGCTGATGCCGCTGCCGATCTTCCTGGCGCACCGCCTGTCCAAGCGCCTCTCCGAGGTCCGCAAGAACGGCACGATCCCCTACCTGCGCCCCGACGGCAAGACCCAGGTCACCATCGAGTACGACGGCGACAAGGCCGTCCGCCTCGACACGGTCGTGGTCTCCTCCCAGCACGCCAGCGACATCGACCTCGAGTCGCTGCTGGCTCCCGACATCAAGGAGTTCGTCGTCGAGCCGGAGCTGAAGGCGCTCCTCGACGACGGCATCAAGCTCGACACGGAGAACTACCGCCTCCTGGTCAACCCGACCGGCCGCTTCGAGATCGGCGGCCCGATGGGCGACGCCGGCCTGACCGGCCGCAAGATCATCATCGACACCTACGGCGGCATGGCCCGCCACGGCGGCGGTGCCTTCTCCGGCAAGGACCCGTCCAAGGTCGACCGCAGCGCCGCGTACGCCATGCGCTGGGTGGCCAAGAACGTGGTGGCCGCCGGTCTGGCCTCCCGCTGCGAGGTCCAGGTCGCGTACGCCATCGGCAAGGCCGAGCCGGTCGGTCTGTTCGTCGAGACCTTCGGCACCGCCAAGGTCGACCACGAGAAGATCGAGAAGGCGATCGACCAGGTCTTCGACCTGCGTCCGGCCGCCATCATCCGCGACCTCGACCTGCTGCGCCCGATCTACTCCCAGACCGCCGCCTACGGCCACTTCGGCCGTGAGCTGCCGGACTTCACCTGGGAGCGCACCGACCGCGTGGACGCGCTGCGCGAGGCGGCCGGCCTGTAAGGCACCCTCGCCCGACGGCACGTACGAGGCCCGGTTCCCCCGCTGGGGGCGCCGGGCCTCGGCGCGTGTGGCCCGCCCGGCCGGAAATCCCTCGCGGCACCGGTACGCGCCCGCCTACGCTGTGGGCTCCTTCCGGTGCGAAGGCCGCGGGTACTTCCGATGGAGCACGCCTCGTCGCGTGCGGTGAAGTGGGGAACCAGGTGACCGCTGCCGCTGTGACCTCGGGAGGACCGGCACCGGGCGCCCCGTGCGAGGGCGACGGGCAGCGCGCCGTCGGTTGTCGGTGGGCTTTGGTAAGAATGCAGGTGTGAGCAGCGAGAACGGACGGGGGGAGGGCGGCGCGCAGGAGGCACCGCCCGAACAGCTCGCGCTCATCCGGGAGAGCGTGCGCAAGGCGAAGGCGCCGCGCGCCAAGCCGCGGACCTGGCGCGGAGCCGCGCTCGCCAAGGAGCTGCCCGTCGCACGGGTGCTCGTCGACAAGGGCGTGCTCCACCTCGACCGGTACTTCGACTACGCCGTGCCCGAGGAACTCGACGCCGAGGCCCGGCCCGGCGTGCGGGTGCGGGTGCGGTTCGGAGCCGGACGGCACCGGGTGCGCGACGGGCGCCGCGAGGGCGGCGGTCTCGTCGACGGTTTCCTGGTGGAGCGGCTCGAGGAGTCCGACTACGCCGGTCCGCTGGCGGCGCTGGCCCAGGTCGTCTCGCCGGAACCGGTGCTCGACCCGGAGCTGCTCGGACTCGCCCGTGCCGTCGCCGACCGCTACGCGGGCAGCCTCGCCGACGTGCTCCAGCTCGCCGTGCCGCCGCGCAGCGCGCGTGCCGAGAAGCGGCCCTCGCCCGAGCCGCTGCCCCCGCCGCCGGCGCCCGCCGCGGGCCCCTGGGAGCGGTACGAGCAGGGGCCCGGGTTCCTCGCCTCCCTGGCCTCGGGCGGTGCGCCGCGTGCCGTCTGGAACGCGCTGCCCGGCCCCCGGTGGAGCGAGGAGCTGGCGCGGGCCGTGGCGGCGACGCTGGCCTCGGGGCGGGGCGCGCTCGTCGTCGTGCCGGACGGGCGGGCCGTCGCCCGCGTCGACGCCGCGCTGACCGCCCTGCTCGGCGACGGCCGGCACGCGGTGCTCACCGCCGACGCCGGACCCGAGAAGCGGTACGCGCAGTGGCTCGCCGTGCGCAGAGGCGCCGTACGGGCCGTCGTCGGGACCCGCGCCGCCATGTTCGCCCCGGTGCGCGACCTCGGACTGGTCGCCCTGTGGGACGACGGCGACGACAGCCACAGCGAGCAGCACGCCCCGCAGCCGCACGCCCGCGAGGTACTGCTGCTGCGCGCGGCCCAGGACCGGTGCGCCTTCCTGCTGGGAAGCCGGACGTGCACCGTGGAGGCCGCGCAACTGGTGGAGACCGGCTGGGCCCGGCCGCTGGTCGCCGGCCGGGAGCAGGTACGGGCCGCCGCCCCGCTCGTCCGCACCGTCGGCGACGGTGACCTGGCCAGGGACGAGGCGGCGCGGGCCGCCCGGCTGCCGACCCTCGCCTGGCAGGCCGTGCGGGACGGGCTGCGGCGCGGCCCGGTCCTCGTGCAGGTGCCCCGGCGCGGATACGTACCGCGGATGGCGTGCGCCGCCTGCCGGACGCCCGCGCGGTGCCGGCACTGCTCGGGGCCGCTGGAGGGCCAGGAGTCCGGGGCCGCGCTGCGCTGCGGCTGGTGCGGACGCGAGGAGAACGACTGGCACTGCCCGGAGTGCGGGGCGTTCCGGCTGCGCGCCCAGGTTGTGGGCGCGCGCCGTACCGCCGAGGAGCTGGGCCGGGCCTTTCCCGCGGTGCCGGTGCGCACGTCGGGGCGGGAGCAGGTCCTGGACACCGTGCCGGACACGCCGGCCCTGGTCGTCAGCACCCCGGGCGCCGAGCCCGTGGCCGAGGGCGGGTACGCGGCGGCGCTGCTGCTCGACGGCTGGGCCATGCTGGGGCGGCCCGACCTGCGCGCCGGGGAGGACGCCCTGCGGCGCTGGCTCGCCGCGGCCGCGCTGGTGCGTCCGCAGAGCGAGGGGGGCACCGTCGTCGTGGTGGCCGAGCCGACCCTGCGGCCGGTGCAGGCGCTGGTGCGGTGGGACCCCGTCGGCCATGCGGTACGGGAGCTGTCCGAGCGGGCCGAGCTGGGCTTCCCGCCGGTGTCGCGGATGGCGTCCGTGACGGGGCCCCCGGAGGCGGTGGCCGGCTTCCTCCGCGCGGTGGAGCTGCCGCGCGAGGCCGAGGTGCTGGGCCCGGTGCCGCTGTCGGTCACACCACCGGGGCGCCCGCGCAGGGCGGGCGGACCGCCGCCGGGGGAGCACTGGGACCGGGCGCTGGTACGGGTGCCACCGGGGAGCGGGGCCGCACTGGCCGGCGCGCTGAAGGCCGCACAGGCGGCGCGGATGGCCCGGGGGAACGACGCGGCGGTCTGGGTGCGGATCGATCCGCCGGACATCGGCTGAGAGGCGGCTGGGTCCGCTGTGACCGGTGGGGCTGGTGGTGCGGGGCGGGTTGGTGCCGGTGCGGGGTGCGGGGTGGTTCGTGTCGGCGTCGGTCCGGCGTGGGGATTGGCTCTCGCCGACGGCGTGGTACGGGGGGCCGGGTGCCGCGGGGGGCGGCCAGGTAGCCGCCGGGAGAGCTCGTCGGCGCGCGGAGGGCCGCGTGGACGGCGGTGCGGGTGCGGATCATGCACCCGGCACCGGTCGAGGGCGGCGGCGAACGTCCCGGTCGTACGGAGCGGGCGAGTGGAGCCGGTGTCGGTGCGCGGGGTGGCTGTGATGGCCGTCGTGCCGGTGCAGGGGCTGGGCTGTCGTCGGCCTCGTCGGTCTCGTCGGCCGAGACGCCGTGTTGCGCCGGTGCCCGCGTGCGCGGGGGCTGTGATGGCGCTGGTTGTCGGCGTAGGGGGCTTCGCCGACCGGGGGCCGAGATGCCCGTGCCGCGTTGCTGGTGTCGGGCGGTGTGGAGTGGAGAGGTGGGCCCTCCCGGTGTCGGCCGGGAGGGCTGGGGCTCGGGTCAGCCGTTGCGGGGGCTCGGGAAGGCGGTCGGCCTGATGTCCTCGCGCAGGGCCGGGCTGCCGGCCGTCGGCTGGGTCGGCATGGAGCGGGCCGCGGGGACCGTGGGCACGGCCGCGACGCCGGTGCCCGCCGGGCCCGTGCGGGTGCCCGACGGTTCCTGCGCGCGCTCGGTGGTCTCGGCCGCCGCCGCCTGGGCCGCGGCGCGACGGGAACCGTAACGCCGGTGCACGGCCTGCTTGGTGACGCCGAGAGCGGAGCCCACCGCGTCCCACGAGAAGCCGAGCGAGCGGTCGAAGTCCACGGCGGCCGTGACCAGGGTCTCGACACTGTCCCGCAGCTCCTGGGCGAGACGGACCGTCGGGGCGGGGGCGCGTCCGTAGACGACGAAGCCCGTGGAGGGGCCGGAACGGCGCGGACGGTAGACGTTGCCCAACTGGGCGGTGAGGGTGCGCAGTGCGTCCACCTGCCGGCGGACCCGCTCGATGTCCCGCACCAGCAAGTGCAGGCTGGCCCGAGCCTGGGCGTCGTGGGTTGCGTGGTCGGCCATGAACAAGCCTCTCGAACCGGCGTTGGAAGGGGATCGGGTCGCGCGGGCGGCCCTGTGTGGTCAACTCTTCCTTGACCAACGCGTGGACGCTCCGCCGGTCACGGGGTGGGGGCGTGCTGGCATATGCACACGCCGTCCCGGCACGGTGCGCGCCGCGGCCTCCGGAACCGCCTCCCGGGGGCGCCGTACCTTGGGCGGCCGCTCGTCGCGTAGGGGCTCGTAGACTGGTGCGTCGCCCCCATCCGCCCCCGCCCGAGAGGCCCGTCCCACCCATGAAGCTGGTCTTCGCCGGTACCCCCGAGGTCGCCGTTCCCGCCCTGGACGCCCTGATCGCCTCCGAGCGCCACGAGGTGGCCGCCGTCGTCACCCGGCCCGACGCTCCGGCCGGGCGCGGGCGTCGGCTGGTGGCCTCGCCCGTGGCCGAGCGGGCCGAGGAGGCCGGGATCGAGGTGCTCAAGCCCGCGAAGCCCCGGGACCCGGAGTTCCTGGAGCGGCTGCGCGAGATCGCGCCCGACTGCTGCCCGGTCGTCGCCTACGGGGCCCTGCTGCCGCGCGTGGCCCTCGACGTGCCCGCGCAGGGCTGGGTCAACCTGCACTTCTCGCTGCTGCCCGCCTGGCGCGGAGCCGCGCCCGTGCAGCACGCGCTGATGGCCGGGGACGAGATCACCGGGGCGTCCACCTTCCTCATCGAGGAGGGCCTGGACTCCGGGCCCGTCTACGGGACGGTCACCGAGACCATCCGGCCCACCGACACCAGCGGCGACCTGCTGACCCGGCTCGCCTTCGCCGGCGCGGGACTGCTGGCCGCGACCATGGACGGCATCGAGGACGGCACGCTGAAGGCCGTGCCGCAGCCCGCCGACGGCGTCTCCCTGGCCCCGAAGATCACCGTCGAGGACGCCCGGATCGACTGGGCGGCCCCGGCGCTGCGCGTCGACCGCGTGGTGCGCGGCTGCACGCCGGCGCCCGGCGCCTGGACCACGTTCCGCGGCGAGCGGCTCAAGCTCGTGCAGGCCACGCCCGTGCCCGGCCGCACCGACCTCGCCCCCGGCAGGCTCGCGGCCGGCAAGAACAACGTGTACGTCGGCACCGGCTCGTACGCCGTCGAGCTGCTGTGGGTGCAGGCGCAGGGCAAGAAGCCGATGCGGGCCGCGGACTGGGCGCGCGGCGCGCGGATCGCCGAGGGCGAGTCGCTGGGCGCCTGACCTGCGCGTCACCGTCCGCCGGCCCGACGTACGCTGGTGGACGCACTGCACCCCACAACCGGAGCACCTTTTTCGTGAGCGAGCAGCCTCGTCGTCCCCGCAAACCCGGCAAGCCGTACCGCAGGCCCCAGAAGGACCCCGTCCGCATCCTCGCCTTCGAGGCGCTCAGGGCCGTGGACGAGCGGGACGCGTACGCCAACCTCGTCCTGCCGCCGCTGCTGCGCAAGGCGCGGGAGAAGGACGAGACGTTCGACGCCCGGGACGCAGCCCTCGCGACCGAGCTGGTCTACGGGACGCTGCGCCGGCAGGGGACGTACGACGCGGTCATCGCCGTCTGCGTGGACCGGCCGCTGCGCGAGGTCGATCCGCCGGTGCTGGACGTGCTCAGCCTCGGTGTGCACCAGCTCCTCGGGACGCGGATCCCGACCCACGCGGCCGTGTCCGCCTCCGTCGAGCTGGCGCGGGTGGTGCTGGGCGACGGGCGGGCCAAGTTCGTCAACGCCGTGCTGCGCAAGGTCGCGCAGGACGACCTCGACGGCTGGCTGGAGCGGGTCGCGCCGCCCTACGACGAGGACCCCGAGGACCACCTCGCGGTCGTCCACTCGCATCCGCGCTGGGTCGTCTCCGCGCTGTGGGACTCCCTCGGCGGCGGCCGGGCCGGCATCGAGGAGCTGCTGGCGGCCGACAACGAGCGGCCCGAGGTGACGCTGGTCGCCCGGCCCGGCCGGGCCACGACCGGGGAACTGCTGGCCGAGGACGCCGCCGTCGCCGGGCGCTGGTCGCCGTACGCGGTGCGGCTGAGCGAGGGCGGCGAGCCCGGGGCCGTCCAGGCCGTACGGGAGGGCCGGGCCGGGGTCCAGGACGAGGGCAGCCAGCTCGTCGCGCTCGCCCTGGCCAACGCGCCCCTGGACGGGCCCGACCGGCGCTGGCTGGACGGCTGCGCGGGGCCCGGCGGCAAGGCGGCGCTGCTGGGCGCCCTGGCCGCCGAGCGGGGGGCCTTCCTGCTGGCCTCCGAGAAGCAGCCGCACCGGGCGGGGCTCGTGGCCAAGGCACTGGACGGCAACCCGGGGCCGTACCAGGTGATCGCCGCCGACGGGACCCGCCCGCCGTGGCGGCCCGGCTGCTTCGACCGCGTCCTGGTCGACGTGCCGTGCACCGGTCTCGGTGCCCTGCGCCGCCGCCCCGAGGCGCGCTGGCGGCGCCGTCCCGAGGACCTGGACGGCTTCGCCCCGCTCCAGCGAGGCCTGCTGGACAGCGCCCTGCGGGCCGTACGGGTCGGCGGCGTCGTCGGCTACGCGACCTGCTCGCCCCACCTCGCGGAGACCCGCGCCGTCGTCGCGGACGTCCTCAAGCAGCACCCCGAGGCCGAACTCCTCGACGCCCGCCCCCTCCTCCCCGGCGTCCCGGACCTGGGCGACGGCCCCGACATCCAGCTCTGGCCCCACCTCCACGGCACGGACGCGATGTACCTCGCCCTGATCCGCCGCACCGCGTAGACCCCGCTCCACCAAGGCGCCCCGAAGGGACGCGGGGAACCGCGCGAGCAACCACGCACGGTCCGCGGCCGACGCACAACCGCGCCCCGGGGCAACGGCGGTCACCGCACACCGACGTCCGGGCCGGCCCACGCGAAGGGGCGCGGGGAACCGCGCGAGCACCACGCACGGCCCGCGGCCGAAGAACGACCGCATCCCCCGGTACCGATGCTCCCCACCCCCGGAGGGCATGGCAGGCTTGGGGGCATGGCCGCGCAGATCAACCCCAGCATCCTGTCCGCCGACTTCGCCCGCCTCGCGGACGAGGCCAAGGCGGTCGAGGGAGCCGACTGGCTCCACGTAGACGTCATGGACAACCATTTCGTCCCCAACCTCACGCTCGGCGTGCCGGTCGTGGAGTCCCTGGCCCGCGCGACGGACACCCCGCTGGACTGCCACCTCATGATCGAGGCCCCCGACCGCTGGGCTCCTCAGTACGTCGAGGCCGGCGCCGGTTCCGTCACCTTCCACGTCGAGGCGGCCACCGCCCCGGTCCGGCTCGCGCGGGAGATCCGGGCCAAGGGCGCCCGCGCCTCCATGGCGCTGCGGCCCGCGACGCCGATCGAGCCGTACGAGGACTTGCTTCCCGAACTCGACATGCTGCTGATCATGACGGTTGAACCCGGCTTCGGCGGGCAGGCGTTCCTCGACATCATGCTGCCGAAGATCCGCCGCACCCGTGAGCTGATCAAGAAGCACGGTCTGGAACTGTGGCTCCAGGTCGACGGCGGTGTCTCGGCCTCGACGATCGAACAGTGCGCCGACGCCGGCGCCGACGTCTTCGTCGCCGGTTCCGCCGTGTACGGGGCGTCCGACCCCGCCGAGGCCGTGCGCGCCCTGCGCGAGCAGGCCGAGGCGGCGACCGCCAAGGCGTCGTGGGCGTGCGACCACTGAGGAACAGAACATGAACGGCACCTGTCAGGGCTGATCAAGTGCGCCGAATCTGCAAGGATGAACGGCGAGTCCAGAGTGTGAAGAGCAGTGAGGAGATCGCCGTGTCGGGTATGTCGGCGGGCCGTTCAGCCATGCGGATGGGACCCGCTGAGCTGGTCCAGGCGGCGGCCATGGCCCGCCGCTTCTACCTCGAGGGCAAGTCCAAGATCCAGATCGCGGAGGAGTTCGGCGTCAGCCGCTTCAAGGTGGCCCGGGTCCTCGAGACCGCCCTCGAGCGGGACCTTGTACGAATCGAGATCCGGGTGCCTGCCGAGCTGGACGCCGAGCGCTCGGACGCCCTGCGGGCCCGCTACGGCCTCAGGCACGCCGTCGTGGTGGAGTCCCCGGCCGAGGCCGAGGAGACCCCCGACCCGGAGAACCTGGGCGAGGTGGCCGCCGACCTGCTCGGCGAGCTGGTCAACGAGGGCGACGTCCTCGGCCTGGCCTGGGGCCGCTCCACCATCCACATGGCGGCGGCGCTCGACCGGCTGCCG
This sequence comes from Streptomyces sp. NPDC018947, assembly GCF_044390505.1. Lineage (NCBI taxonomy): Bacteria > Bacillati > Actinomycetota > Actinomycetes > Kitasatosporales > Streptomycetaceae > Streptomyces > Streptomyces sp. NPDC018947. The sequence continues at coordinate 76,754 of NZ_JBIRZD010000014.1, read as the reverse complement.
CCGTGCACGGTGGTGCAGCTCACGGGCGTGTACGACGCCGGGACCGCCGAGCGCGGCTCCGTCGAGGCCGTCCGCCGCGCCGCCCAGGTGTCCGGCGGCGACGCCCACCCCATCTACGCCCCGATGCTGCTGCCCGACGCCGCGACCGCGGCGGCGCTGCGCCACCAGACCGGGATCGCCCGGGCCTTCGAGTACTTCGACAAGGTCACGGTCGCCTGCGTCTCCATCGGCTCCTGGGAGCCCGGCATCTCGACGGTCCACGACATGCTCAGCGACGAGGAGCGCGCGCACTACGCCTCGCTCGGTGTCGCCGCCGAGATGTCCGCGCACCTCTTCGACGCCGAGGGACGCCGGGTCGGGCGGGACCTGGGGGAGCGGTGCATCACGGTCACGGCGGACCAGCTCCGCCGCATCCCCGAGGTCGTCGCGATCGCGGGCGGGCAGCGCAAGGCCGCGGCCATCGACGCGGTGCTGCGCTCCGGGCTCGTCACCAGCCTCGTGACGGACACGTCCGCCGCGGACTACCTGATGACGGCCGGGACCACCCCGAAGCCGACCCTCAACCGCTCGGACCCGGACGGTGTCTGACGCACGGCCGGAGAAAGGGCAGGACATGACCGAGGACCCCGCGGGACGGCTCGTGGTCACCCTCGACCTCGGCGGGGTCACGGACAAGGCGGGCCTGATGGACCGCTGCGCCCGTGACCTGGACCTGCCCGACTGGTTCGGCCGCAACTGGGACGCGCTGGCCGACTCCCTGGCCGACCCGTCCGTCTGGCCCGAGGGGGCGGCGGAGCGGGGGCTGCTGGTCGTCGTACGGGGCTGGCGGGCGTACGCCGAGGCGCGGCCGGACGAGTGGGCCGTGGCCGAGGAGGTGTTCGGCGAGGCGACGGACCGCGGTCCCGGACTCTTCGTGACCCTGGGCCCTGGAGGATCCTCCGAAGGGGCCTCTGACCAGCCTGGATGATCCGACCGGGGCGATTTCGTCACCGGTCGTGGGAGAATGAAGTACGTGCTCTTTCCCCCTGGCTGACCTGTCCGGGGGCCGCCTCTGATCAACTGGGATGTGCAGCACGTGCGTTTCCTCAATGACATCCAGCCCTCGTACGACCTGACGTACGACGACGTCTTCATGGTGCCGAGCCGGTCCGCCGTAGGCTCCCGGCAGGGCGTGGACCTCACCTCCCCGGACGGCACGGGCACCACGATCCCGCTGGTCGTCGCCAACATGACCGCCATCGCCGGGCGCCGCATGGCCGAGACGGTGGCCCGCCGCGGCGGCCTGGTGGTCATCCCGCAGGACATCCCGATCGAGGTCGTCACCGAGGTCGTCTCCTGGGTGAAGAGCCGCCACCACGTGCTGGACACCCCCATCGTGCTCGCCCCGCACCAGACCGTCGCCGACGCGCTGGCCCTGCTGCCCAAGCGCGCGCACAACGCCGGTGTGGTCGTCGACGCGGACCACAAGCCGATCGGTGTGGTCACCGACACCGACCTGACCGGCGTGGACCGCTTCACCCAGCTCGAAGAGGTCATGTCCAAGGACCTCCTCCTGATCGACGCGGACCTGGACCCGCGCGAGGCCTTCAACACCCTGGACGCGGCCAACCGCCGCTACGCGCCCGCCGTCGACAAGGACGGCCGCCTCGCCGGCATCCTCACCCGCAAGGGCGCCCTGCGCGCCACGCTCTACACCCCGGCCACCGACGCGCAGGGCCGTCTCCGCATCGCCGCCGCCGTCGGCATCAACGGCGACGTGGCGGGCAAGGCCGAGCAGCTCCTGGACGCCGGCGTGGACACCCTGGTGATCGACACCGCGCACGGCCACCAGGAGTCCATGGTCAGCGCCGTCAAGCTGGTGCGCGACCTCGACCCGCAGGTGCCGATCGTGGCGGGCAACATCGTCTCCGCCGAGGGCGTGCGCGACCTGATCGAGGCGGGCGCGGACATCGTCAAGGTCGGCGTCGGCCCCGGCGCCATGTGCACCACCCGCATGATGACCGGCGTCGGCCGGCCGCAGTTCTCCGCCGTCCTGGAGTGCGCCGCCGAGGCGAAGAAGTACGGCAAGCACGTGTGGGCCGACGGCGGTGTCCGCCACCCGCGCGACGTGGCGATGGCCCTCGCGGCCGGTGCCTCCAACGTGATGGTCGGCTCCTGGTTCGCGGGCACCTACGAGTCCCCGGGCGACCTCCAGCACGACGCGGACGGCCGCCCGTACAAGGAGTCGTTCGGCATGGCCTCCGCCCGCGCGGTGCGCAACCGCACCTCGGAGGAGTCGGCGTACGACCGGGCCCGCAAGGCGCTGTTCGAGGAGGGCATCTCCACCTCCCGCATGTTCCTCGACCCGACCCGTCCGGGGGTCGAGGACCTGATCGACTCGATCATCGCGGGCGTCCGCTCCTCCTGCACCTACGCCGGCGCCGCCTCCCTGGAGGAGTTCGCCGAGAAGGCCATCGTCGGCATCCAGAGCGCCGCCGGCTACGCCGAGGGCAAGCCGCTGCACGCGAGCTGGAGCTGACCGCAGGACCCTTCCGCACGGCCCCTGATTCCTTCCCGCGCCGGGGAGGACGGGGGCCGTGCGCCGTTCCGGGCGCCGGCGCGCGTCCCCGGCCGGGGACGCCTCGCTGACCAGCGCCGATCCGGTCGTCGAGGCCGTCCGCGCAATGCTCGAAAGCCCCCGCGCAACGAACCTGCGTACCGCCCCGACGAACGCAACGATCGTTCGGGCACGCGCAAGGTTGCTGCATTACCCCGGGGAACGCCCCGCTCATAGGGTTCTGCGCTGTACGTGGCGTGGCGGGGACCCCGCTCGGTGGGTCCCCGTCTTCCGTGAGGGACGCCACCCGGTCTCCGCCGCTCCAGAAGCCCGCCGCGAACCGCCCGCTCGAACCGGCGGCGCGACCGGCAGCGACAAAGGAGTCAACGCGTGCTCGACCAAGGCGCACCCCCGCACCACGACACATCGGCCGCCTCCACGTCCCCGGGGCCGGCCGCGCGCCTGATGCGCCGCAAGCCCGTGGAACGCCTGGTCGCGGAGGGCGGCCAGGGCGAGGGCGGCAGCCTGCGCCGCACCCTCGGCCTGTGGCAGCTCACCATGATCAGCATCGGCGCCACCCTCGGCACCGGCATCTTCGTCGTCCTCGGCGAGGCCGTCCCCAAGGCCGGACCGGCGGTCACCCTCTCCTTCGTCATCGCCGGCCTGACGGCGCTGTTCTCCGCCCTCTCCTACGCCGAGCTGGCCGGCACCATCCCCGTCGCCGGTTCCTCGTACTCGTACGCCTACGCCACCATGGGCGAGCTGGTCGCCTGGATCTGCGGCTGGTGTCTGGTCCTGGAGTACGGCGTCTCCGTCGCGGCCGTCGCCGTCGGCTGGGGCGAGTACCTCAACGAACTCCTCGACGGGACCATCGGCGTCACCATCCCGTCGGCCCTGTCGGCCCCGCCCGGCGACGGCGGCGTCTTCAACCTGCCCGCGCTGATCGTGGTGCTCCTCGCCATGACGTTCCTGCTGGGCGGCGCCCGCGAGTCCGCCCGCGCCAACACGATCATGGTCGTCGTCAAGATCGCCGCGCTGGTGCTCTTCTGCGCCGTCGGCGTCCAGGGCTTCCGCTCCGGCAACTACGAGAACTTCATGCCGCTCGGCATGGCCGGCGTCAGCGCGGCCGGTGCGACGCTGTTCTTCTCCTACATCGGCTTCGACGCCGCCTCCACCGCCGGTGAGGAGGCGAAGAACGCCCAGCGCGACCTCCCCCGCGCGATCATGCTCTCCCTCGTCATCGTCACCGTGCTGTACGTGCTGGTCGCCGCCGTCGCCGTCGGCGCCAAGCCGTGGAAGGGCTTCACCGACTCCGAGGCCGCCCTCGCGCAGATCATGACCGACGTCACCGGGCAGAGCTTCTGGGGCACCCTGCTGGCGTTCTGCGCCGTCGTCGCCATCGCCAGCGTCGTCCTGACCGTCCTGTACGGCCAGACCCGCGTCCTGTTCGCGATGTCCCGTGACGGGCTGGTGCCCAAGGTGTTCTCCCGGGTCCACCCGAAGACCGGCGCCCCCCGCGCCAACACGCTGATCGTCTCGCTGTTCTGCGGCGTCCTCGCCGCCGCCGTCCCGCTCGGACAGCTCGCCGACGCCACCAGCATCGGCACGCTCTTCGCGTTCGCTCTCGTCAACGTGGCCGTCGTGGTGCTGCGCCGGACCCGCCCGGACATGCCGCGCACCTTCCGGGTGCCGCTGTCGCCGGTCCTGCCCGCCCTGGGCTTCGGATTCTGCGTGTGGATGATGGGCAGCCTGTCCGCCGTCACCTGGGTGGTCTTCGGTGTCTGGATGGCGGCCGGGCTCGTGTTCTACTTCGTGTACGGCCAACGCCATTCCCGACTCGCCACCCCAGGCCCGGACACCTCGCAGGTCCGGGCGCAGCAGAAGTGAAGTGAACGACCCGCAGTGCTGAACGATCTCGACGAACGCATCGTGCACGCCCTCGCCGAGGACGCCCGCCGCTCCTACGCGGACATCGGGCAGTCGGTCGGCCTGTCCGCGCCCGCCGTGAAACGGCGCGTGGACCGGCTGCGCGCCACCGGCGCCATCACCGGTTTCACCGTGCGGGTGGACCCCGCCGCGCTCGGCTGGGAGACCGAGGGGTTCGTCGAGATCCACTGCCGCCGCAACACCTCGCCGGAGACCATCCAGCGGGGACTGGAGCGCTACCAGGAGGTCGTGGCCGCGTCCACCGTCACCGGGGACGCGGACGCGATCGCCCAGGTCTTCGCCTCCGACATGCGGCACTTCGAACGGGTCCTGGAGCGGATCGCCGGGGAGCCCTTCGTGGAGCGCACCAAGTCGGTGCTGGTGCTCTCGCCGCTGCTGCGGCGCTTCTCCTCGGGGTCGCCGACGTAAAGCCCTGTGCCCGGGCCGTCGCCGCGCCTACCATCGGTGCCATGACCTGGCGACATTGATCGACCCGCCGTGCCTCCTCCCGGGGGCCGCCCCGGACGCCGTACCTCCGGTGTCCGCTCCGCTCTCCCGGGAAGGCCTCATGACCTCCACACCCACGCGTGTGCCGCCCGCCGCTCGCCGGCGGGTGACGGCCACGCTGTACGGTTACGCGTTCCTCGACGACTTCGTCCTGCTCTACCCGGTGTACGCGCTGCTCTTCAGCGACGCCGGGCTGTCGGTCGGGCAGATCTCCTCCCTCTTCGCCGTGTGGTCGCTCACCGGCGTCCTGCTGGAGATCCCCACGGGCGCCCTGGCCGACGCCGTCTCCCGTCGGCTGCTGCTGTGGTCGGCACCGCTGCTCACCGCCGCCGGCTTCGCCCTGTGGGTGTTCGCGCCGTCCTACGGCGCCTTCGCACTGGGCTTCGTGCTGTGGGGCGCCGGGGGCGCGCTCGCGTCCGGAGCGCTGGAGGCACTCGTCCACGACGAACTCGACCGGCTCGGCGCCGCCGGCCGCTACGCCCGCGTGATGGGCCGGGCCCGCGCGGCCGGGCTGCTGGGCGTGATGGCGGCGACGGGCCTGGCCGGGCCGCTGCTCGCCCGGGGCGGCTACCGGGCGGTGGGCGTGGCGAGCATCGTGGTCTGCCTGCTGGCGGCGGCCGTCGCGACCCGGTTCCCCGAGCACCGTACGGCTGCCGGGGGAGGGGAACGGTGGGCCGCGACCCTGCGGACAGGGCTCGCCGAGGCCCGCGCCGACCGGTCCGTACGCGGTGCGCTGCTGCTCGTCCCGGCGGTGGGAGCCGTGTGGGGCGCCCTCGACGAGTACACGCCGCTGCTGGTGCGCGACACCGGCGTGGCAGAGGCGACCGTGCCGTGGCTGCTCCTGATGATCTGGGCCGGCGCCACGGCCGGAGGGCTGCTGTCCGGGGCCGCCGAACGGCTGGGCGACGCCCCTCTCGCCGGTCTGCTGGCGGGCGCCGCCCTCGCCCTGGCGGCGGGCGCCGCCACGGGCAGCCCCGCCGGGCTCGCGCTGGTCGCCGTCGCGTTCGGCGGTTTCCAGCTCGCGAGCGTGCTCGCCGACGCCCGCCTCCAGCGCCGTATCGGCTCCGCCGGGCGGGCGACCCTGACCTCGGTGGCGGGCCTCGGCACCGAGGTGGGCACCATCGCGGTGTACGGGGCGTACGCGGTGGCCGGCACGGCGACGGGCCACGGCACCGCGTTCGCGCTGTCCGCGCTCCCATACCTGGTGACGGCCCTGGTCCTGGTGGCGGCGCGGGGCGCCGCGCCCGGCACCCGGCGCCGGGCCCGACGCGCCCCGGGGCCCGGGTGACCGCACCGGTCCTGCCGGAGCGGGCGCCGGGCCCACGGGGTCGGTACCGATGAGTTCGGGGCCGTCCGCCGGCGCCGGCGGACGGCGGGGGCGACACCGGCGGTGGGGTCCCGCCCGGCCGGCCCTGCCGCTGGGAGCGGCGCCGGGCTCCCCCCGCCCCGGCGCTCCCGGTGCCTCACGGGCGGCCCGGGCGGACGCGCAACGAATCGCCGGGGAGCGGCCGGGGGACGCAACGATCCGCTCACCGGCGCGCAACGGCTCCTCCTTGTCCGGCCGAGCGCGCCGACCGTACCGTCTATCTGGCCCCCGAACCCCCCTTCCGACCGGTGAGGAACACGCATGCGCACAGCCCTGCTCCAGAGCTCCGGCCGCCCCGGCTCCACCGCCGAGAACCTCAAGGTCCTCGACGAGGCCGCGGGCCGCGCCGCCGCCGCGGGGGCCGGGCTGCTCGTCACCTCCGAGCTGTTCCTGACCGGGTACGCGATCGGCGACGGCGTCGGCCGCCTCGCCGAGGCCGCCGACGGCGACGCGGCCGACGCGGTCGCGGAGACCGCCACGCGCCACGGCATCGCCGTCGCCTACGGCTACCCCGAGCGGGCCGGCGAGAGCGTCTTCAACTCCGTCCAGTTGATCTCCGCCGACGGCACCCGCCTCGCCAACTACCGCAAGACCCACCTCTTCGGCTGCTTCGAGCAGGAGCACTTCGTCCCCGGCGAGCAGCCGGTCGTGCAGGCGGAGCTGAACGGTCTCACCGTCGGCCTGATGATCTGCTACGACGTCGAGTTCCCGGAGAACGTGCGCGCCCACGCCCTGGCCGGCACCGACCTGCTGCTCGTCCCGACGGCGCAGATGCACCCCTTCCAGTTCGTCGCCGAGTCCGTCGTGCCGGTGCGGGCCTTCGAGAACCAGATGTACGTCGCGTACGTCAACCGGGTCGGCCCGGAAGGCGAGTTCGAGTTCGTCGGGCTGTCCGTGCTCGCCGGGCCCGACGGGATCGCCCGTGCCCGTGCCGGGCGCTCGGAGGAACTGGTCGTCGCCGACGCCGACCCGGCCTTCCTCGCCGCCTCCCGCGAGAACAACCCGTATCTGAAGGACCGCCGCCCGGGCCTCTACGGGTCCCTCGCCTGAACCTCCCTCCCCGTAACACCTGTGCAAGGAGTCCGTACCCCATGACGTCCACGGTGCCCAACGCGATCGAGCACGCAGACGAGCAGCAGCCGCCGATCACCATGTTCGGTCCGGACTTCCCGTACGCCTACGACGACTTCCTCGCCCACCCGGCGGGCCTCGGGCAGATACCCGCGACCGAGCACGGCAGCGAGGTCGCCGTCATCGGCGGCGGTCTGTCGGGCATCGTGGCCGCCTACGAGCTGATGAAGATGGGCCTCAAGCCCGTGGTCTACGAGGCCGACCGGATCGGCGGCCGGCTGCGCACCGTCGGCTTCGACGGCTGCGACCCCTCGCTGACCGCCGAGATGGGCGCGATGCGCTTCCCGCCGTCCTCCACCGCCCTCCAGCACTACATCGACCTGGTGGGCCTCGAGACCCGGCCGTTCCCCAACCCGCTCGCCGAGGCGACGCCCTCGACCGTCGTCGACCTCAAGGGCGAGTCGCACTACGCCGAGACCCTCGCCGACCTGCCGCAGGTCTACCGGGACGTGGCGGACGCCTGGGCGCGCTGCCTGGAGGAGGGTGCCGACTTCTCCGACATGAACCGCGCCCTGCGCGAGCGCGACGTCCCGCGCATCCGCGAGATCTGGGCGAAGCTGGTCGAGAAGCTCGACAACCAGACCTTCTACGGCTTCCTCTGCGAGTCCGAGGCCTTCCGGTCCTTCCGGCACCGCGAGATCTTCGGCCAGGTCGGCTTCGGCACCGGCGGCTGGGACACCGACTTCCCCAACTCCATCCTGGAGATCCTCCGCGTCGTCTACACCGAGGCCGACGACCACCACCGCGGCATCGTCGGCGGCTCCCAGCAACTGCCGCTGCGCCTGTGGGAGCGGGAGCCGGAGAAGATCGTCCACTGGCCCTACGGCACCTCGCTGAAGTCCCTCCACGTGGACGGCGAGCCCCGCCCGGCCGTGACCCGGCTGACCCGCACTGCGGGTAACCGGATCACCGTCACCGACGCTCACGGCGACATCCGCACCTACCGGGCGGCGATCTTCACCGCGCAGTCCTGGATGCTGCTGTCCAAGATCGCCTGTGACGACTCGCTCTTCCCGATCGACCACTGGACCGCGATCGAGCGCACCCACTACATGGAGTCCAGCAAGCTCTTCGTGCCCGTCGACCGGCCCTTCTGGCTGGACAAGGACGAGGAGACCGGCCGGGACGTCATGTCGATGACGCTCACCGACCGCATGACCCGCGGCACCTACCTGCTGGACGACGGCCCGGACAAGCCCGCCGTGATCTGCCTGTCCTACACCTGGTGCGACGACAGCCTGAAGTGGCTGCCGCTGTCCGCGAACGAGCGGATGGAGGTCATGCTGAAGTCGCTCGGCGAGATCTACCCGAAGGTCGACATCAGGAAGCACATCATCGGCAACCCCGTGACGGTCTCCTGGGAGAACGAGCCCTACTTCATGGGCGCCTTCAAGGCCAACCTGCCGGGCCACTACCGCTACCAGCGCCGCCTGTTCACCCACTTCATGCAGGAGGAGCTGCCCGAGGACAAGCGGGGCATCTTCCTCGCCGGCGACGACATCTCGTGGACGGCCGGCTGGGCCGAGGGCGCCGTCCAGACCGCGCTGAACGCGGTCTGGGGCGTCATGCACCACTTCGGCGGGGAGACCGACCCGACCAACCCCGGCCCGGGCGACGTCTACGACGAGATCGCGCCGGTCGAGCTCCCCGAGGACTGACCGGCTACACGCCGGCCGCCCGCGCCTTCTCGTACACCTCGGCGGCGACGTCCTTGAGCTCCTCGGCGTCCCGCGGGGAGCCCTGGAGGTCGATGAGGATCTCGTCGAGCCCGATCTCGGCGTGGGCGGCCAGGTCCTCCACGATCTGGTCCACGCTGCCGTCGAAGGGGCGGCGGCCGGCGTCCGTCCGGCCGTCCGCCCGGTAGTGGGCGTTGGCCCGCAGCACCGTCCGGATCGGCTCGGTACGGCCGCGTTCCTCGGCCAGTTCGCGCAGCAGGCGCCACTGTTCGGCGACGGTCTCGACACCCATGCCGGTCGGCAGCCAGCCGTCGGCGTGGTCGACCAGCCGGCGCCGGGCCCGGCCGCTGCCCGCCGCCAGCAGGACGGGGATCGGCCGGGCGGGCTTCGGGCCGACGACCGCGGAGGCGATCTTCGTGATGTGCCCGTCGTACACCACCGGGTCCGGGCCCCACACCGCGCGGCACACCTCGATCAGCTCGTCCAGCGCCTGCCCGCGCTCCTCGAAGGGACGTACGGACGCCGCCGCGTACTCGTCGTGGGACCAGCCGGTGCCGAAGCCCGCCACCACCCGTCCTCCGCTCGCCGCGTCCAGCGAGGCCAGCGCCTTGGCGAGCTGGAACGGCACGTGCAGCGGGGCGACCAGCACACTGGTGCCCAGCAGGGCCCGCTCGGTGGCCGCCGCCGCGAGGGTCAGGGTGACCAGCGGTTCGGCCACGTTCCGGTAGCTGTCCGGCCAGGGCAGGCCCTCGATGCCGTACAGGCCCTGCGTGGCCGGCTCGGGGAACAGAGCCCTCTCGAAGACCCACAGGCTCTCGTAGCCCATCCGTTCCGCCGCGCGGGCCACGTCGGGGACGTCCTTGCCGATGTCGTACTGACGCATCTGGGGGAGACCGAGTCCGAGCCGGGTCGTCATGCCTGGTGCTCCTTCGCCGTCGGGGTGCGATGTTGCCCGAGGGGCCAACGTACAGCGCCGGTACGCGCGTTCGGGGGAGCCGGCGGGCGAAGCGGCCGGGAAGCGCCGGGCGACGCGGGGCCCGGTCAGTCCGGCAGTGGGGTGAGCAGCATGCGGCCCGCGAAGCCCACCGCCGCGTCCAGCCGCTCGGTGAACTCCTCGGCCACGTCCGGCATCCGGCGCAGCGCCCACAGCGCGCGGGCCGCGGCCCACGTGGCGTCGCGGGCGCGCTCCAGGCTCCAGGAGCCGAGCAGGTGGGTCAGCGGGTCGGCGATCCGCAGGAGGTCGGGGCCCGGCACCAGCTCGTCGCGGACGCGCTCCTCCAGCGACACGAGCAGATCGCCCACCCGGTCGAACTCGTCCTCCAGGTCGGCGGGTTCGCAGCCGAGCGTACGGCAGGCGTCCACCACGGCCAGCGCGAGGTCGTGCCCGATGTGCGCGTTGATGCCCGCCAGCGCGAACTGCAGCGGCCGTACGCCGGGATGGCGGCGGAACTGGAACAGGGGGCGCCAGCAGGCGGGTGGCCGGCGCCCGTCCTCCAGGGCGTCGACGGCGGCCAGATAGCGCTCCGCGAACCGCACGTCCAGCGCGGTCGCGGCCCGGGCGTCCGGGAACAGACCGCCGTCGATGTGCCGGTCGACGGCCTCCGTGACGGTGAGGTAGACGCGGTTGAAGACGGCCACCCCGTCCCGCGCGGGCAGGGCGGCGTCGAGGACGCGCATCCGGCTCAGGACCGAGTCCACGGTCCGGACGGCCGTCGGGAGTTGCTCGCAGTGCGCCATGGCGGCAGGGTCGCAGCTTTGGGGTGACGGGGGTGCCGGCGGGCCCGTCGCTTCCCCGGAACGGGGGAACGCGCCCGCCGTGCGGGAGGGGGAACCGCAGTGTCCGGACTGCGTGCCCGGCGTCCGGCCGCTCGCAGGTCCGAGCGCGGGCGCGCCGCCCGCCGCGCACCGACCCCGGACACCGGCATGGGGCCCGTCGACGCCTGCCTGCGGGTGCGGCCGCCCGGGGAGCCGGACGGCCGCAAGGGCCCGCCGGGCACGTTCACCCCGTCCTACGCCTACGACGTGGCGCGCTGAGAACCGCCGCCCCCGGTCGTCTCGTCGTACGACGACGTCCCCTCGTCCAGCAGCGGCTCCTGCGTCTTGAGGTGGGGCGGGGCGAAGAGGCGGAGCGCGTGGTAGCCGGTGATGACGACCAGGGTGCCGAGCGCGATGCCGCTGAGGGAGAAGGTGTCGGTGAACTTCATGCTGACGTTGCCGACGCCGATGATGATGCCCGCGGCGGCCGGCACCAGGTTCAGCGGATTGCGGAGGTCCACCTTGGCGTTGACCCAGATCTGCGCGCCGAGCAGGCCGATCATGCCGTAGAGGATGACCGTGATGCCGCCGAGGACGCCGCCGGGGATCGCGGCGACGACCGCGCCGAACTTCGGGCAGAGGCCAAACAGCAGCGCGAAACCGGCGGCGGCCCAGTAGGCGGCCGTCGAGTAGACCCGCGTCGCGGCCATCACGCCGATGTTCTCGGAGTAGGTGGTGTTGGGCGGCCCGCCCACCGCGGTGGACAGGATCGAGCCGACGCCGTCCGCCGAGATCGCCGTGCCCAGCTTGTCGTCGAGCGGGTCGCCGGTCATCTCGCCGACGGCCTTGACGTGTCCGGCGTTCTCCGCGACCAGCGCGATCACGACCGGCAGGGCGACCAGGATCGCCGACCACTCGAAGCTCGGCCCGTGGAAGGACGGCAGCCCGATCCAGTCGGCGTGGCCCACGGCGGACAGGTCCAGCCGCCAGTGGTCGGTGACCTTGCCGCTGCCGTCCACCGAGTGGATCTTGCCGAAGACCTGGTCCAGGGCCCAGGAGAGGGCGTAGCCGAAGACGAGGCCCAGGAAGATCGCGATGCGGGACCAGAAGCCGCGCAGGCAGACCACGGCCAGGCCGGTGAACAGCATCACCAGCAGTGCCGTCCACTGGTCCTGCGGCCAGTAGGTGGAGGCGGTGACCGGGGCCAGGTTGAAGCCGATCAGCATCACCACCGCGCCGGTGACGACCGGTGGCATCGCGGCGTGGATGATCCGGGCGCCGAAGCGCTGCACCGCCACTCCCACCAGGAACAGCGCGACACCGACGACGAGGACGGCGCCGGTCACCGTGGCGCTGGTGCCGCCCTGCGCCCGGATCACGGCGGCGACGCCGACGAAGGACAGGGAGCAGCCGAGGTAGCTGGGCACCCGGCCGCGGGTGGCGAGCAGGAAGATGACGGTCGCAACGCCCGACATCATGATCGCGAGGTTGGGGTCCAGGCCCATCAGGACCGGAGCCACGAAGGACGCCCCGAACATGGCCACCACGTGCTGGGCGCCGAGCCCGGCCGTGCGGGGCCACGAGAGCCGTTCGTCGGGGCGGACCACCGCTCCGGGTGCGGGCGTGCGCCCGTCACCGTGCAGCTTCCAGCGCACGCCGAGGTCCATGGTGAGGTTTCGCTTTCTCTGTACGTGAGGACTGTCCGCACCATTGTCGGGGGTAACCGGCGGTCCTTCGTTCCGCGCCCCCCGCTGACCAGCGCCTTCCCGTGACCCAGGTCTCTGAGCGTCCGCTTAGGATGGAGGGGATCCGCCGTACGTGAGCACCAGCCGAGCACGATCAGGAGCCCCGCCCGTGACCGCCGAAGCCACCGACGCGCCCGCCCTGTCCTTCGGCAGGCTCGTCCCCGTCACCGTCCACTTCGACGACCTGGACGCCCTCGGCCTGCTGCACAACGCCCGCTACCCGGTGATGGTCGAGCGGGCCTGGGCCGAGCTGTGGGCCGGACACGGCTTCCGGTTCGAGGGCGACTGGGCCGCGGCCGGCGACGCCTGCAACGCCGTCAAGGAACTCACGGTCACCTACGAGACGCCCGTCACCCGGCCGGGCCCGTACGCCGTCCACCTCTGGCTGGAGCGGCTCGGCAGGACCGGGCTGACCTACGGCTTCCGGTTCTGCTCGGCGGACGGCGCCACCACGTACGCCCGCGGCACCCGTGTGCTGGTCCGGCTGGACTCCGCGACGCTGCGCCCGGCGCCGTGGAGCGACACCTTCAGGGCTGCCGGTCGGGCACTGCTGCGCTCGGCGGAGTGATCTTCGGCCGGTCGCGGTCGCCGGCCCGCAGCACCTTGGCGAACAGCACCAGGCAGCAGGCCAGGACGGTCACCAGGCCGAACGACGCCACCAGGCTGGTCGCCTGCGCCAGACCGCCGATGGCGCTCGGCGCCACCAGGCCCGAGGTGTACGTGATGGTGGCGACGCCCGCGATGGCGAGGCTCGGGTTGGAGCCGGCCCGGCCCGCCGCCGCGAAGCACAGCGGCACGACGACCGCGATGCCGAGGCCCATCAGCGCGAAGCCGGTCATCGCCACCGCCGGGTGCCCGCCGGCGACCACCAGCAGGCCGCCGAGCGTGGCCAGCACACCGCTCACCCGGACCGTGCGCACGGCCCCGAAGCGGTCCACCACCCTGTCCCCGGCGAGCCGGGCCACGGCCATGGTGAGCGTGAAGCCCGTGGTGCAGGCCGCCGCCAGACCGGCCGAGGTCCCGAGCTGGTCCCGCAGGTAGACCGCGGACCAGTCCAGGCTCGCCCCCTCCGCGAACACCGCGCAGAAGCCGACCGCGCCGATCAGCAGCGCCGACCGGGGCGGCAGCGCGAACCGCGGCGGCGGGTCCTCGTCCTCGGCGGGCTGGATGTCCAGCACCCACGTGCAGGCCACCAGGCCCGCCCCGGTCAGTACCGCCGCGGCCAGGACGTGGTGCAGCCGCGCGTCCGCGCCCAGATGGGCGGCGAGCGTGCCGGCCGCCGAGCCGATCAGGGCGCCCGCGCTCCACATGCCGTGCAGGCCGGACATGATCGACTTGTCGAGCCGGTTCTCCACCTCCACGCCGAGCGCGTTCATCGCCACGTCCGACATGCCCGCCGTGGCGCCGTAGACGAACAGGGCGAGGCACAGGGTGAGCAGGTTCGGGGCGAGCGAGGGCAGGACCAGCGCCAGCGTCCACAGCGCCAGCAGACCGCGCAGGGCGGTGCGGGCGCCGAAGCGGTGGGTGACGCTGCCGGCCAGCGGCATCGCCACGGAGGCGCCGATCGCGGGGAAGGCGAGGGCGAGGCCGAGCTGGCCCGCGCTCACCCCGGCGTGGTCCTGGATCCAGGGCACACGGGTGGCGAACGAGCCGGTGACCGCGCCGTGCACGGCGAACACGGCCGCCACGGCGTACCGGGCGCGCCTCACCTGGCTCTGCGCATAGACCACCGCGCTCATTCTCGGGTCCTCCGTCGGGTCGGCTCCACTTGATCCGTCGCGCGGCGTAAACTATCAGGAACCCTGCCTGATAGATAGGGAGTATGCGGGCGGACCCGACGCCCGCCGATCTGGAAGGATCCCGGCATGCCCGCATCACCGAGCACCGCCCGGGCCATCAACGACCGGCTCGCCCTGCGCCTGCTCCAGCAGGAGGGCCCGCTGACGGCGGGGCGGCTCAAGCAGCTCACCGGCCTGTCACGGCCCACCGTGGCCGACCTCGTCGAGCGCCTCACCGCCTCCGGGCTGGTCGAGGTGACCGGTGAGTCCGAGGAGCGGCGTCGAGGACCCAACGCCAAGCTGTACGGCATCGTCGCCGACCGGGCCCACCTGGCCGCCCTCGACGTGCGCACCGAGGGCGTCTCCGTCCTCGTGTCCGACCTGCTCGGCCGCGTCCTCGCCGAGGCGTCCGTGCCCATCGGCGACGACACGGGGACGGGCCACGCGGTGGAGCAGGCGGTCACCCTGGTCGAGCGCGCGGCCAAGGAGGCGGGGGCCGACAGGCTGCACACCGTCGGCATCGGTGCCCCGGGCCTGATCGACCCGGGCAGCGGTGAACTGCGCGACTCCGCCGCCCTGCCCGAATGGCACCGGAGGCTGGTGGCCGCGCTGCAGGAGCGGTTCCCCGAGGCGCGGGTCGGCGTCGAGAACGAGACCAACCTCGCCGCCCTGGCCGAGCAGCGCGACGGGGCGGCCCGCGACAGGGACACGTTCGTCCTGCTCTGGCTCGGCCTGGGCGTCGGCGGCGCGGTCGTCCTCGACGGCGTCCTGCGCCGCGGCGTCTCCGGGGGCGCGGGCGAGCTGGGCTTCCTGCCGGTACCGGGCACTTCGGGCCTCCCCTCGGCCACCGACTGCGACGGCGGCTTCCACTCCATGACCGGCGCGGCCGCGGTGGCCGCGCTGGCGGCGGAGTACGGGGTCACGGCGGCGTCCGCGGAGGCGGTGGGCCGGGCGTCGGCCGGGCACGCGATGGCGGTGGGCGGGGCGTCGGCGGGTGCCGCCGTCGTGGGACCCGGCGTGACCGCTGAGCCCACCGGGGCCGGGCGTGAGGTCACGGCGGAGCCGCACGCGGCCCTGCTGGTGCGGGCGGCGGTGTGCGACGCGGCCGCCGCGCCGGCCGCCGGACGGTTCCTCGACGCCCTCGCCGACCGGATCGCGGTCGGCGCCGCCGCGGTCGTCTCCGTCCTGGACCCCGGCTGTGTCGTGCTGGCGGGTGAGATCGGCCGGGCCGGCGGCGACGCCCTCGCGGCCCGCGTCCAAAGCCGCCTCGCCCGGATGTCACCGCTCGCCACGGAGGTGCGCGCCAGCACCCTGGGCGGCGGCGCCGTACTGCGCGGGGCCCTGCTGACCGCTCGGGACCGGGCGCAGGACGAGCTGTTCGGAACGCCGGAGGGATAGCCGCCCCGGCGCGGGGGACGACCGCTCGCCCCACCTGCGGACCGGGCCGGGCCACGGTGCCGCGTCCGGCACGGGCCCCGCGGTGCCTCGCGGCGGGTTCGCCCACGTCACGTCAGGGCCGGAGCCTGTCGACCACGCCTTCCGGCGTCGCCGGCGGTCACCGCGCCGACCACGCCTCCCGGACTCCGCTACCCGCCGGCGCGTCCGCCACGCCTTCGCGTGCCTCCGCCCCGTTCGGCGAAGCCACCCAGCGCCCCCGCCACCGCGTCGACCCACGGCTCCCGGCGTCGCCAGCGGTCACCGCGCCGACCACGCCTCCCGGACTCCGCCCCCCGCCGGCGCGTCCGCCACGCCTTCGCGTGCCCCCGCCCCCCCGCCACATCGGCGAAACCCTCCAGCGGCCCCCGCCACCGCGTCGACCCACGCCTTCCGGCGTCGCCAGCCGTCACCGCGTCGACCACCCCTCCCGGACTCCGCCACCCGACCGGCGCGTCCGCGACGCCCTCGCGCACCCCGCCCCCGCCACATCGGCGAAGCCCCCAGCGGCCCCCCGCCACCGCCTCGCCCGACGCCGCGCGGCGCACCGCCCGTCAGCCCCGCCGGGCACCCCCGGGCCCGTTCCCGAGCCGGGCTGCCAGGTACCCCTCGAACGTCCCCTCGCCCGAGGCGTGTTCCGGGGCCAGGTGACCGCCCGAGCGCAGCGCGCGGTAGGCCGTGCCGGCGAGGGGCACGTTCACGACCCGGCGGCGGCGCCCCGTCGCCGCCAGGTAGGCGCGGGCCAGTGACGGGAACGTGCGCACCTCGGGGCCGCCCAGGTCCGGCACGCGCCCGGCGGGCTCGCCCGCGGCCAGTTCCGCGAGCCGGGCCGCGACCTCCCGTACCTCGACCGGCTGGTCGGACACCCCGGCCGGCAGCAGCATCACCGGTGGCTTGGCCAGGGCCTGGAGCACCCGCGCCACCAGGTCGTGGAACTGCGTGGTCCGCAGCACCGTCCAGCCGAGCCCCGACCCCTCGACCAGCCGCTCGACGGCGAGCTTGGTCCGGTAGTAGCCGAGCGGCACCCGGTCCACCCCGACGATCGAGATGTCGACCAGGTGCCGCACCCCTGCCCGCCGGGCCCCCGCGATCAGGTTCCGCGCCGCCCGCTCGTCCCCGCCGCGCGGCGTGCTCGCGCAGTGCACGACCGTGTCGACGGAGTCGAGCGCCGCGTCCAGACCGCTGCCGCCCCGGCGCAGATCGACCGCGTACGGCTGGGCGTGCCGGCTGAGCACCCGCACCTCGTGTCCGTCCGCGCGCAGCCGCTCGGTGACGTACCGGCCGAGGGTGCCGGTGCCGCCGGTCACCAGGATCGTGGTCATGCTGTTCAGCCCCTTCGCACGGGCGGCGCTCCCCGGACGGAGCACCTTTCCCCCAGCTTGGACGGAACGGTGCCGGCGAACGTGACACCGTGCCGCGCGCGTCTGGGTGGCCCGGCGGCGGGCAAGGGCCTTCGTCACCGCCGCCGGGCCGGTTCGCGGGGAGGTCAGCAGGAGCCGAGGTCCTGCCAGACCCCCCAGTCGCCGGTGGTGCCGGGCTTCTCGCCCTGCGTCCACCACCTGGCCTTCCAGGAGTGCCCCTCGTGGGAGACCGTGGTGCCGCCGCCGTACGACGCGGTGGCGCTCCAGGCCGGTGCCGCGCACTGCCCCGTACCGTCCGTGGGGCCGGGACCCGGGCTCGGCGACCCTCCGTCCGTCGGGGTGGGAGTCGGCGTGGGCGTCGGGGTGCCGGGGTTCACCACGGTGGTGCCCCGGGCCAGGTCGCCCGCCAGGGCGTACGACTTCCCGCCGAACGTCACCGTCCAGTTCGACGGCGTGGACACCGGCAGGTAGTACACGAAGTCCACCGCCGTGGAGGCTCCGGGCGCCAGCGACTGCCAGGCCGGCAGCTTCAGCGAGACCCGGTGGAAGTCGCCCTTCAGCCCGCCGACGTTGGCGCCGGTGTGGTCGCTGCGGATCACCGAAGTGCCCCAGCCGGACTGGTCCTTGGCGTTGCCGGGCGCCGAGGTGGCGTAGTCGAACCGGAACTCCGTGCCGCCGGGCAGCGTCGTGCCCGTGTTGTTGGTGATCTTCAGCTTGGGGCCGATGGGGTAGTTGGAGTCGCCGAGCGCGAACTGCCCGAACTCCACGTCGATGTCCAGCGCCTCGGCCGGCAGGTCGACCGACGACCGCTTCGCCCCGTACGGGGACGCCGACTTGAACGCGTCGTACATCGTGCCGGTCAGCGTCGAGCCCGGCTCGTACTGCCCCTTGCCCGCGTTCCAGGCGTAGTCGCCCGCGAGCTCCCACACCATCGTGCCGCCGATGCCGCGGTCGACCACGTAGTCCGCCTTGGCCTCGACCGACTGCTCGTCCTCGGTGGACAGGAAGACCTTCTTCTGCGCGTTCCACAGCCAGGGCGCGACCAGCGTGGCGTCGTACCTGCGGGCGTACGTCCCGGTCAGCTTCGTGTCGGCCGGGAAGCCGTAGTCGGTGACGTAGTCGCCGACGACGCCCTTCTCCAGGTTCTTGGCGTGCCACATCGGGTTGGACCCCGCGGGCGACTCCTTGCCGTTGCCGTCCAGGTCGTGCCAGAGGTTGTCGATGCCGACCGCGCCGTCGCCGCACTTGGTCAGCCCGGAGCCCGCCGGGCAGCTCGTGGCGGGTGCCCTGCCCCACAGGCCGTCGGTGCCGCCGGTGACGTTCTTGAAGCCCCGCGTGTAGTAGGGGAGCCCGATGTTGATGCGTCCGGCGGGCATCGAGCCGCGGAAGTAGTGGTAGGCCCAGTCGGTGTTGAGGTAACCGATGCCGCCGTACTGGGAGGTGGAGTAGACGCCCGCCGCGGCGAGTTCGGCGTCCTTGCCGTCGTCGAAGAGCGAGGCGTTCGGCCCGACGTACTCGTTCCAGGCGCCGTGCAGGTCGTACGACATGATGTTGACGTAGTCCAGGTACTTCTGGACCTGGAAGGTCTCCATGCCGCGCAGCAGGTATCCGGAGGACGGCGCGGCGACGGAGAGGAGGTAGTGCCTGCCGTCCGCGGCGCCCGCGCGGTCGAGCTTCTCGCGCAGCGTCTTCATCAGGGCCGCGTACCCCTTGACCAGCCCGGCGCGGCGGCCGTTGGCGAAGGACCAGTCGAGCGGGTTGCCCGCGTCCTTCATCGTCGTCGGGTACTCGTAGTCGATGTCGACGCCGTTGAAGCCGTACTCGCGCACGAAGTCGACCGCCGAGTCGGCGAAGGTGTCGATGCCGGCCTGGTTGACGGAGCCGTCGGCGTTGGTGGCCATCGAGTAGAAGCCGCCCGAGTCCACGCGTGAGCCGTCGTCCGCGAAGTAGCCGCCCGTCTCGGCCCAGCCGCCCACCGAGATCATCGTCTTGACGTCCGGGTGCTGCTTCTTGAACTTGTTCAGCAGGTTGAAGTGGCCCTTGTAGGGCAGGCCCGGGTCCATCTCGGCGCCGCCGACGCCCGGCCACGTCATCCCGGTGGCCGGGTTGTCCGGGCGGTCCGAGCCGACCGAGAGCCTGTTGGCGCCGTCGACGTGCGCGAAGGCGTAGTTGATGTGGGTGATCTTGTCCCACGGGATGTCGGAGGCCAGATAGGCGGGCTTGCCGTCCTTGCCGGTGCGCCAGCCCGTGAAGTAGCCGATCACCCGGCGCGGGTGGTCGGCGCCCATCTTCTCCCGGCCCTCGGAGTCGTAGACCGAGCAGTAGGGCACGTCGACGCCCGGGGTGCGGTGGAGCCCGTCGGGGCGGCAGGACTCCTGGTCGGCGGCGTGCGAGACGGTCGCCGGGAGACCGGCGAACACCAGGCCCGCGGCGGCGGCCACCCCGGCGAGCAGGGCCGGTCTCGCCCGGCGGGGGGTTCTGGTGCGTGAGGGGGAAGGCACAGTCGGTTCCTCTCCACGGAAGTTGCGCAGACCCTAGAGAGGACTAGACCAGTGAGTCAATAGGTATGGACCAATCTCAAGAACCAGTGGTCACGGGCGAGTTGGGTGCCGCTTCCCGTGACGGCGGCGGACGCCGGAACAGCCTGTGAGCCACTCCACACACTCCGTCTGTATCGGCCCCCGGCGGGCGTGGCACACTGGGCGTGTACCAGAAGCAGCGCACTCCGGGGTCGGTGAAAGTCCGAACCGGCGGTTACAGTCCGCGACCCGGTCGCTTCCAGCGGCCGGTTGACCAGGTGAAATTCCTGGACCGACGGTTAAAGTCCGGATGGGAGGCAGTGCGCGGCGGGCGGGCATACGTGCGCGCCGCCGACCTCTGGGCTCGTCCTTCGCGGACGGGCCCCGTCCGGCGTCGCTCCCGGTGTCCTCACCCGTCCTTTCTGTCGTTCGTCGACAGCCCCGGAGTCCGCGCCCGAAGAGGCAGGAGGACCCGGGAAGTGTTCACCGGAATCGTCGAAGAGCTGGGCGAGATCACCGCCGTCGAGACCCTCGACGACGCCTGTCGCTTCCGTCTGCGCGGCCCCGTGGTCACCGAGGGAGCACGCCACGGCGACTCCATCGCCGTCAACGGCGTCTGCCTCACCGTCGTCGACCACGAGGGCGACGAGTTCACCGCCGACGTGATGGCGGAGACCCTGAACCGCTCCAGCCTCGGCGCCCTCGCCGTCGGCTCCCGCGTCAACCTGGAGCGCCCCACCGCCGTGGGCGCCCGGCTCGGCGGCCACATCGTGCAGGGCCACGTCGACGGCACCGGCGAGATCCTCGAACGCAAGCCCTCCGAGCACTGGGAGCTCGTCAGGATCTCCCTGCCCGCCGACCTCGCCCGCTACGTCGTCGAGAAGGGCTCCATCACCGTCGACGGCATCAGCCTCACCGTCGTCGACGCCGGGCCCGACTTCTTCACCGTCAGCCTCATCCCCACCACCCTCGCCCTGACCACGCTCGGCATCAAGCAGCCCGGCGACCCGGTCAACCTCGAGGTGGACGTCATCGCCAAGTACGTCGAGCGGCTGCTCGGCACCCAGGGGGGCACCAAGTGAACTGGCTCAACTCCGAGGCGTTCACCCTCTTCGACCAGCACATCAAATGGTCGGACATGATCGGCAACGTGATCGGTCTGCTCGGCCTCGCCCTCGGCTGGCGTCGCTCGATCTGGACCTGGCCGGTGCAGTTCGTCTCCGGGCTGGTCCTCTTCGCCGCCTTCGCCACCGCCCACCTCTCCGGCAGCGCCGGGAAGCAGATCGTCGTCATGGTCGTCGCCGCCTGGGGCTTCTGGCAGTGGAACCGCGGCCGGCAGCAGAGCCAGGACGGGTCCATCGCCGTCCGCTTCGCCACCTGGCGCGAACGCGGCGCGCTGCTCGCCGCCGCCGCTCTCGGCACCCTCGCCGTCGGCGGCCTGTTCACCGCCTTCCCGACGCTGTCCTGGGACCCGTGGCCGGACGCGTACATCTTCGTCGGCACCGTCGTCGCCATGTACGCCCAGGCCCGCGGCATGGTCGAGTTCTGGTTCGCCTGGCTCCTGGTCGACCTGGTCGGCGTCCCGCTGAACTTCGCCAACGGCTTCGCCTTCTCCGGCTTCGTCTACGTCCTGTACGGCGCGCTCGTCCTGTGGGGCATGCGCGACTGGTGGCTGCGCTCCCGCGACGCGGCGCGGCCCGTCCCGGAAGGAGCGCCCGCATGACCGCCCGCCCGTCTCCCACCACCGCCCCGAACGAGGCGCAGCGCGCCACCCCTCTCGTCCCGCCCGTCCTCTACAGCCCCGACGGCCCCGAGGACCTCTCCCTCGACCCCGTCGAACAGGCCATCGCCGACATCGCCGCCGGCCGCCCGGTCGTCGTTGTGGACGACGAGGACCGCGAGAACGAGGGCGACCTCGTCGTCGCCGCCGAGAAGGCGACCGAGGAGATCGTCGCCTTCATGATGACCGAGTGCCGCGGGCTGATCTGCGCCCCCATGGAGGGCGAGGAACTGGACCGGCTCCGGCTCCCGCAGATGGTCGACGACAACACCGAGTCGATGAAGACCGCGTTCACGGTCTCCGTGGACGCCACCGCCGCCCACGGCGTGACCACCGGCATCTCCGCCTCCGACCGCGCCACCACGCTCCAGCTCCTGGCGAGCGGCACCGCCGAGCCCGCCGACCTGGTCCGCCCCGGCCACGTCTTCCCGCTGCGCGCCCGCTCCGGCGGCGTCCTGGTCCGCGACGGCCACACCGAGGCCGCCGTCGACCTCGCCCGCCTCGCGGGGCTGCGCCCCGCCGGCGCCATCGTCGAGATCGCCGGCGAGGACGGGCGCATGCTGCGCCTGCCCGAGCTGATCCCGTTCGCCCGCAAGCACGGCCTGACGATCATCTCCATCGAGGACCTGATCGCCTACCGCCGCAGCGCGGAACCCACCGTCCGCCGCGAGGCCGAGGTCCACCTGCCCACCCGGCACGGGGAGTTCACGGCCTACGGCTACCGCTCCACGGTCGACGGCGTCGAGCACGTCGCCCTCGTCCACGGCGAGATCGGCGACGGCGCGGACGTCCTCGTCCGCGTCCACTCCGAGTGCCTCACCGGCGACGTCTTCGGCTCCCAGCGCTGCGACTGCGGCCCCCAGCTCGACGCCTCCCTCGACCGCATCCAGGCGGAGGGCAGGGGAGTGGTCGTCTACCTGCGCGGCCACGAGGGACGCGGCATCGGCCTGATGTCCAAGCTGCGCGCCTACGAACTCCAGGAACGCGGCCGCGACACCCTGGACGCCAACCTGGAACTCGGCCTGCCCGCCGACGCCCGGGACTACGGCGCCGGTGCCCAGATCCTCGCCGACCTCGGCGTGCGCACCGTACGCCTCATGACCAACAACCCCGACAAGAGCGACGCGCTCGAACGGCACGGCATCCGGGTCACCGGGCGCGAGCCGATGCCCGTCCAGGCCGGCGAGCACAACCTCCGCTACCTGCGCACCAAGCGGGACCGGATGGGGCACGACCTCCCCTGGCTGGACACGGCGCCCGTGTCCACCTGCGGCAACCAGTAGACCGAACGGGCCCGGCGGGCCCGGCGAGCAAGGCATACGAGGAGAAACGTGAGCGGCAAGGGTGCACCGGAGCTGTCCGTACGCAACGTGGGCGACCTGCGGGTCGCCGTCATCGCGGCACTGTGGCACGACAAGGTGATGGACGGACTCGTGGACGGCGCCCTGCGCGCCCTGCGGGAGCTGGGGATCGACGAGCCGACCCTGCTGAGGGTCCCCGGCAGCTTCGAGCTCCCCGTGGTCGCCAAGGTCCTCGCCGGCCGCGGCTACGACGCGATCGTCGCCCTCGGCGTGGTCATCCGGGGCGGCACCCCGCACTTCGACTACGTGTGCCAGGGCGTCACCCAGGGCCTCGTCCAGGTCTCCGTCGACACCGGCGTCCCCGTCGGCTTCGGCGTCCTCACCTGCGACACCGAGGAGCAGGCCCTGGACCGCGCCGGCATCGAGGGCTCCAGCGAGGACAAGGGCCACGAGGCGGTGACCGCGGCCGTCGCCACCGCTGCCACGCTCCGCTCAGTATCCGAACCGTGGCGCCAGGCCGGTCACCACTACGCGTAAAGTGGGCGCCACCATGTCCAAGAAGACTTTCGAGGAGCTCTTCACCGAGCTCCAGCACAAGGCCGCCAACGGCGACCCCGCCACCTCCCGCACCGCCGAACTGGTGGACAAGGGGGTCCACGCCATCGGCAAGAAGGTCGTCGAGGAGGCCGCCGAGGTCTGGATGGCCGCCGAGTACGAGGGCAAGGACGCGGCGGCCGAGGAGATCTCCCAGCTCCTCTACCACGTCCAGGTGATGATGGTCGCCCGCGGCATCTCGCTGGACGACGTCTACGCCCACCTGTAAGCCCTGATTCCCCCCGCACCCCTTCACGCAAAGGAAGCCGACCTCATGCTGCGCATCGCCGTCCCCAACAAGGGTTCCCTCTCCGGCCCTGCGGCGGACATGCTGCATGAGGCCGGCTACCAGCAGCGCCGCGAGTCCAAGGAACTGCGGATCGTCGACCCGGTCAACGAGGTGGAGTTCTTCTACCTCCGCCCCCGCGACATCGCGATCTACGTCTCCTCCGGCCGCCTCGACATCGGCATCACCGGCCGCGACCTGCTGGTCGACTCCGGCGCCAAGGCGGAGGAGATCCTCCCGCTCGGCTTCGCCCGCTCCACCTTCCGCTACGCCGGCAGGCCCGGCGCCGCCGGCAGCGTCCAGGACCTCGCGGGCAAGACGGTCGCCACCTCCTACGAGGGCATCGTCGCCGGACACCTCGCCGAGCACGGCGTCGACGCGTCCGTCGTCCACCTCGACGGCGCCGTCGAGACCGCCATCGAACTGGGCGTCGCCGAGGTCATCGCCGACGTCGTCGAGACCGGCACCTCGCTGCGCAACGCCGGCCTGGAGGTCTTCGGCGAGCCCATCATGAAGTCCGAGGCGGTCGTGATCCGCCGCACGGGCGGCTCCGACGACGAGAGTGCCGAGCCCAAGGTGCAGCAGTTCCTGCGCCGCCTCCAGGGCGTCCTGGTGGCCCGGACGTACGTGATGATGGACTACGACTGCCGCGTCGAGCAGCTCGAGAAGGCCGTCGCCCTCACCCCCGGACTGGAGTCGCCGACCGTCTCCCCGCTGCACAACGAGGGCTGGGTCGCCGTCCGGGCGATGGTCCCCTCCAAGGACGCCCAGCGGATCATGGACGACCTGTACGACATCGGCGCCCGGGCCATCCTGACCACGGCCATCCACGCCTGCCGTCTCTGACCCGCCCTCACTCCCGCGTGACCCGGAGCACACACACCATGTCGGACGTCCCGTCGGACAGCGGAGCGGACCTGCCCGCCCTGCCCGTCACCTTCCGGCCCGGCCGCACCCGTGCCGTCCTCGTCGTCCTGGCCGTCGCCGCCCTCGTGACCGTATCGGCGGTCGGCCTGCTGCTGAACGGGCTCGGCCCGGGCGAGCGGCTCAGCTTCGTGCTGACCGCCCTCGTCCTGGCCGGCGTCCTGATGCTGCTGGCCCGGCCCAAGGTCGTCGCCGACCAGTCGGGTGTCACCGTCGTCAACCTGACGACCAAGCGGCACCTGGAGTGGCCGGAGATCCTCCGGGTCAACCTCCGCAGCGGCGACCCGTGGGTGTTCCTCGACCTCAGCGACGGCACCAGTCTGCCCGCGCTCGGCATCCAGCCGGGCATCGCCAAGCAGCGCGCCATCGCCGACGCCCGGGCCCTGCGCGCCCTGGTCGAGGCCCGCTCCGCCGCCGGCCCCGAGGCACCGCGCGGCTGACCGCCACCCCCGCCCGCGGGACCCTCCGACCCGGCCGGCCCGCCGGGTCGCAAGCGTCCACCCTGCCGCAGGCACCCTTTTCGTGATTAATCTGGGAACGGAGCCGCGGTCGTCGCGGCCCCGCCCCTGTCGCTCCGCCCGGTGCGCGGGGGTTCCTGCTACCCGAGGAGTGACTCCCTCCGGCGATGGACGGATCGTCCTGCAGTACCTGCGCCGCCCCCTGCCGACATAGCGCGCACCGCACCCGTGAGGTGCGCCGTTCCGCACTGGCGGCGGCATCATGACCACCCCCGTGCTGCTCCTGGCAGCCGCGTTCCTGCTGATCCTGGCCAACGGCTTCTTCGTCGCGGCCGAGTTCGGCCTCGTGACGGTCGAACGGCCCGACGCCGAGAAGGCGGCCGCCGACGGTGACCGCCGCGCCGGCCGTGTCGTCGAGTCCCTCAGGGAACTGTCCTTCCAGCTCTCCGGCACGCAGCTCGGCATCACCATCACCTCGCTCGTCGTCGGCATGCTCGCCGAACCGGCCCTCGCCCGGCTCCTGGACGGCCCGTTCACCGCGGTCGGCGTCCCGGACGGCGCCGTGTCCGGTGTCTCGGTCGTCGTCGGCATGCTGCTGGCCTCGGCCGTGCAGATGGTGATCGGCGAACTGGTGCCCAAGAACTGGGCGGTGTCCAAGCCCCTTCAGGTCGCACGTTTCGTCGCCGGCCCGCAGCACGTCTTCGCCCGGCTGTTCCGCCCGGTGATCTCCGCGCTGAACACGGTCGCCAACCGGCTCGTGCGCATGCTCGGCATCGAGCCGGCCGAGGAGCTGGCCTCCGCCCGCACCCCCGGCGAACTGGTCTCCCTGGCCCGGCACTCCGCCCGGGCCGGCGCCCTGGAGCAGGACACCGCGGAGCTGTTCGTCCGCACCCTGTCCCTGGGCGAACTGACCGCGCAGCACGTCATGACCCCGCGCGTGAAGGTCAGCGCCCTCCAGTCCTCGGCGACCGCCGAGGACGTCGTCAACCTGACCCGTGCCACGGGGCTGTCCCGCTTCCCCGTCTACCGGGAGAAGATCGACGAGATCGTCGGCATGGTCCATCTCAAGGACGCCCTCGCGGTCCCCGCGCACGAACGGCTGCGCACCGGAGCCGGCCGCATCGCCCGCCCGGCGCTGCTCGTCCCCGAGACCCTGCCCGTGCGGCCGCTGCTCACCCGCCTGCGCAGCGAGCAGCCCATCGCGGTCGTCGTCGACGAGTACGGCGGTACCGCGGGCGTCGTCACGCTGGAGGACATCGTCGAGGAGATCGTCGGCGAGGTCCGGGACGAGCACGACGGACTGGACGTCCCCGAACTCGCCCCCGCCCCGCCCGAGGACGGGCGCCCCGCCTGGGATGTCGACGGGAGCTGCCGGGTGGACGCCCTGCGCCGCATCGGCCTCCAGGTGCCCGAGGGGCCCTACGAGACCGTGGCGGGCCTCGTCGCCGACCTGCTCGGCCGCATCCCGGCCGTCGGCGACCGCGCCGAACTGCCCGGCTGGCGCCTGTCGGTCCGGCAGGTCGGCCACTACCGGGCCGAACGGATACGGCTGGTGCGCACCGCACCGGCCTCCGTGCCGGAGGCCGCCCGATGAGCGTCCTGCAACTCCTGTTCGCCGCGCTGCTCGTGCTCGCCAACGGCTTCTTCGTCGGCGCCGAGTTCGCGCTGGTCTCCGTACGCCGCAGCCAGATCGAACCCCTCGGCACCGCCCGCGCCCGCCAGGTGCTGTACGGGCTGGAGCGGCTGCCGCAGATGATGGCCGCCGCCCAGTTCGGCATCACCGTCTGCTCGCTGACCCTCGGCGCCGTCGCCGAACCCACGGTCGCCCACCTGCTGGAGCCGGTCTTCACGTGGATCCACCTGCCGCACGGCATGATCCACCCGCTCGGCTACGTCATCGCGCTGGCCGCCGTCGTCTTCTGCCACCTCGTCATCGGCGAGATGGTCCCGAAGAACCTGGCGATGGCCGCACCCGAGAAGACCGCCCTGTGGCTGAGTCCCGGCCTGGTCGCCTTCGCCCGCCTGTGCAGGCCGATCACCCTCGCCCTCGGAGCCTGCGCCGAGGGCGTCCTGCGGCTGTTCCGGGTCGAGCCGAAGGACGAGGTCGAGGCCGTCTTCACCAGCGAGCAGCTCAACCGGCTGGTCGAGGACGCGGGCCAGGCCGGACTCCTCGACCCTGAGGAGCAGGAGCGCCTGGAGGACGCCCTGGAACTGGGCTCCCGCCCGGTGACGGACGTACTCCTCGCGCGCGACAGCCTGGTGACGGTCAGCCCGTCGGTCACACCGGGAGAGGTCGTCGCCCTCACCGCCCGCACCGGGTACTCGCGCTTCCCGGTCGCGGCGGACACGGGCGCCTTCATGGGCTACCTGCACGTCAAGGACGTCCTGGACCTGGAGGAGTCCGAGCGGGCGGTGCCCCAGCGGCTGTGGCGCCCGATGACCACCCTCCGCCCGGAACTGCCCCTCGACGACGCCCTCACGGTGATGCGCAGAGCGGCGACCCACCTGGCCCAGGTGGCCGACGCGTCCGGCAGGGTCCTGGGCCTGGTCGCCCTCGAGGACGTCCTGGAACTCCTCGTGGGCGAGGTGACGGACCCGGCCCACCGGGAGATCAGGGTGACGGAACAGCGGACCAGCGGCGCCCCGGAACAGGCGTTGGCATAGCCGCGTGCCCCTCGGCGCGGCGAGCGGACACCCACCCGGTGCCGCCCCGCCGAGGGGTCCTCACCAACCCGCGGGATCCTGCGGCCCCCGCCCCGACAGCACCTCGCCGTACGCCTGCATGAGATCCGGCAGCCGCAACGTCGCCAGGTCCTGACGGCTCAGCTCCCCGGAGTACCCCGACAACCGCAGATCCCGGTACGCGCAGCTCTTCTCGTAGAGCGTCCGCAGGAACCGCCCGTTGCCCAGCTCGTCGATCCAGTCCTGGTCCACCACGTGCCCGGCGATCGACCGCAGTTCGTCCAGCGCCTCGTCGTCCCACACGTCCCCGTTCTCCGCCGCGAGCACCTCGCCGATGGCGGTCAGCTCCGGCGGCCGGTAGGAGGGGAAGTCCACCCGGGTGGTGAACCGGGACGACAGACCGGGGTTGGCGGCCAGCAGCCGGTCCATCCCCTCCGGGTAGCCGGCGAGGATCACCACCAGGTGGTCGCGGTTGTCCTCGGCCCGCTTCAGCAGCACCTGCAACGCCTCGTCCCCGTACGCGTCCCCCTTGCCGTAGCCCGAGTTGGAAAGCGAGTACGCCTCGTCGACGAACAGCACACCGCCGAGGGCCGAGTCGATCAGCTCGTTGGCCTTGACCGCCGTCTGGCCCAGGTACTCACCGACCAGGTCGGCCCGCTGGGCCTCCACGAGATGGTCGCCGCCGAGCAGGCCGAGGGCGTAGAAGACCCGGCCCAGGATCCGCGCCACGGTGGTCTTGCCGGTGCCGGACGGGCCGGAGAAGACGAAGTGACGTTTGGGCGGCTGGACCGGCAGCCCCTGCCCGGCCCGCAGCCGCGCCATGTTGAGCTGCGCCGACAACGCCTTGACCTGACGCTTCACCGGTTCGAGGCCCACCATGCGCTCGAGTTCGGCGAGAGCCTCCTCCAGTAACGCGGGGTCCGTGGGCCCCGTGGGCAGGGAGGGATCCGGCGCGCCGGCCCGCACGCGTACCGTCGGCCCGGTCAGCGACGGCAGGGTGGTGGACGGCGGCGGCTCCGGGGCGGAGAGCTTCAGGTTCCGCTCCTCGGCGCCGAAGAACGGATCGAGCCCGTCGACCCCCTCCGTGCCGTCCGGCCCCGCACCGGCCGGGGCGAGTCCCGCGAGGTCGCCCGCCTCGTCGTACCCGTCGCTCTCGGCGATCGCCGCCAGCCGTGCCGAGGTGTCCATGAAGCCGGGGTCGACGCGGTGCACGGCCCGGTACAGCGGCAGGGCCGCGGCGCTGCGGCCGGTGCCCTCGTGGGCCCGCGCCAGCCAGTACCGCAGCTCCTTGCGCTGCGGCTGCTCGCTGCGGCACCGCATCAGGGCCGCCGACAGCAGCGGCTCGGCCTGCCCGTACATCTCCAGCCGCACCCGGGCCATGCCGCTGAACAGGCCCGCCTCGATGCCCAGCAGGGGGTCGTCGAGCAGCGGGTCGGTGTGCCGGACGAGCTGCTCCCAGTCCTTGACGAGATAGGCGCGGCAGGCGTGCAGAAAGCGGACCTGGGGGTCGGTGTCGACCGGCGGCAGGCCGGCCAACGCCCGGTCCAGCTCCGGGACATGGCGCCCGTCGAGCCAGTGGGAGGCGTGCGCGAGCAGCAGATCGCGGGGGCTCTCCAGCACCGGCTGGACCCACCAGCCCAGCCAGTACCAGGAGTTGAGCGTGCGGCGGTGCCGCTCGCGCTGTTCGCCGAAGCGGCCGCGGTGCCGGAACATCCTCAGCAGCGCGTTGGTGGTGTCGACGCGCAGCGCGTGCAGTCCGAGCCATGCGTCGGCCATCGTGGGGTCGATGCGCACCGCGGCCCGGAACTCCTCCTCGGCCTGCGGATAGGCCCCCATGGTGTAGGCGTCCACGCCGCGCAGCCAGGCGAGGTCGGCCGGGGCCTGCGGGCCCTGCGTGCCGAAGTCCATCACGTCCCCCACGTACCGTGCCCCCGTCGGTATGCCACCGAACCGCTGCCCACCCGGCGTCCGCTTCAACCGCCTTACGGGCGACCGGACTTACGAGGTGTGCGCAGCGGCCGTCCGTACGTCGGACCGAGGGCATCGTACCCGCGGCGGTGGTCCCTCCGAAGGGTGCCGCGACCGGCCGTTCGCCGAGGTGGGGCGGACGGGGCGCGCCGGACGGTGACCGAGGGTGAGCGGGCGGTGCCGCGGGGCGCCCGGAAAATCGGTTTTGGGCAGAACGAAGCCCCCGGTCACGGGGGAACAACCGGGGGCTTCGCGTCTGCGGGCGGCTTCGAACTGCCGCACATTGAGAACGTAAGACCTGTACGGCCCCTGGGTCAAGCAGAGTTGAGGCACTTCGGCGCGTTGCGAGACCGCGATCTTCACAGGTTCAGCACATTGCGGATGGTCCGTCACCCTGCGTGAGAAAGAGCGGGGCGTCCGCCACTCCCGCCGGCCCCGGAAGCACCTCGTACCCCGTCTTGCTCTGCCGCACCAGAAGGTGCGCGAAGGGGTGCGAGGGGTCGTCGGAGAAGTGCCGGCGCTCCGCCGGGATCCACCCGTCCCAGAACGTCCGCTGCTCCGCCCCGTCGCGCGCCCGTCCGCGGCTCCACGCCTCCTCGCGCGGCAGCTCCATCCACAGCAGCAGTGCCAGGTGCGGGCGCAGGGCCCGGCGGCCGGCGCCGACCCCCTCGACGAGCACGACGGGCGCGGGCGGCAGGGAGCGGGGCTCGGTGAAGCGGCGGGCCCGCCAGTCGTAGGGCGCGTAGAGCGCGGTCTCGCCGTGCCGCAGGGGCTCGATCACCTGCTCCGCCAGCCGCCCGGTCCAGCCGAACAGTTCGTCGTGACTGGCGATGTCGTCGAGGTGCAGCACCGGCGCGCCGTCCAGGGCGTCGGCCAGCCGCCCGGCGAAGGTGGACTTCCCCGACCCGGCGTGCCCGTCCACACCGACGAGGCGCACGGGCCCGCAGGAGGGCGGCAGCCGGCGGAGCAGGGCGGCGAGCTGGTGAATGGCGGATCCCGGGCGCGGCGGAGGGACGGACGGCGTACGCCCAGCACTCTAATCGCCGCCCCGCCCCGGACGCCCCCCGCCCGACCCCGGCGGCCCCGCACGCCCCACCCGACCTCGGCGTCCCCGCCCCGCCACTGGTCGACACCAATGTTCATGGCGTGGCGTGCGCGCAAGTGCTGGCAGGAGGAGCGGCCTGCGGCCATAGTTGGCGCACGTCCGAGCAATGGAACCGCCACGACTCGCACACCTGGGGGTCTCTCACCCATGAGCAGAGCCGAACAGCCGTCCCGCAGAACGGTCCTGGCCGCCGCCGTCGCCGCCGCGGTGGCCGCCGGTGCGATGCCGGCCGCCGCCCACGCCGCGCCGTGGGCCGGTCCCGCCGCCGCGGGTTCCGACCCCGCCTCCCGCCCGGTCGACTACCGGGCCTGGACCACGTTCAGCGACTGGCGCGGCGGAACCGCGCGGGGCACCAGGGCCGTCGCCGGCGCCCGTCCCGGCGTCGTCATCGCCGCCCCGGCCGGCACCACCGAGTACACCGACCCGCACACCGGCACCACCGCCGGCTGGGAGTACGCGACGTGGACCTCGCCCGTCCACCGGCTCGCCGTGCCCTCGACGGAGGTCATCGCCTCCTGGAACGCGCACACCCCCGGCGGCACCTGGCTCCAGGTCGAGCTGCGGGGCACCTACTCCGACGGCACGGACACCCCCTGGTACGTGATGGGCCGCTGGGCCGCGGGCGACCAGGACATCAAGCGGACCTCCGTGGACGACCAGGGCGACGGCAGGAGCAGCGTCTGGACGGACACCTTCTCCGTCGACGACGCCTCCTCCGGCCTGCGGCTGGTCTCCTACCGGCTACGGCTCACCCTGTACCGGCGTCCCGGCACGGGGCTCACGCCCACCGTCTGGCGGCTCGGCGCGATGGGCTCCGACATCCCGGACCGCTTCACCGTGCCCGCGTCCACGCCCGGTCTCGCCCGGGAACTGAGCGTCCCGCGCTACTCGCAGGAGATCCACAAGGGCCAGTACCCCGAGTACGACAACGGCGGCGAGGCCTGGTGCAGCCCCACCTCCTCGCAGATGATCATCGAGTACTGGGGCGGCCGCCTCACCGAGGAGCAGCTCGCCTGGGTCGACCCGTCCTACGCCGACCCGCAGGTCTGCCACGCCGCCCGGCACACCTACGACCACCAGTACGCCGGCTGCGGCAACTGGCCCTTCAACGCGGCCTACGCGGCCACCTTCAAGGGCCTCCAGGGCGTGGTCACCCGCCTCGGCTCCCTCACCGACCTGGAGACACTGATCGCGGCCGGCATCCCGGCCATCACGTCCCAGTCCTTCCTGGAGAAGGAGCTGACCGGGGCGGGCTACGGCACCTCCGGCCACCTGATGACGGTGATCGGCTTCACCGCCGACGGCGACGTGATCGCCAACGACCCCGCCTCGGACGACAACGAGGCCGTGCGCCGCGTCTACAAGCGGCGCGAGTGGGAGAACATCTGGCTCAGGACCAAGCGGTACAACGCCAGTGGCAAGGTCGTCTCCGGCACCGGCGGCGTCTGCTACCTGTACTTCCCGGCACGTTTGAGCCCGCGCCAGCGCAAGGCGCTCGCGGCGGTGGGCGTGCGCTGACCGCGCGCCGGCGTCATGACGGCCCCCGGCACGCACCAGTGCCGGGGGCCGTCGGCTGTGAGCAACGTCTCCGCCGCGAAAGCCGCCCACGGTGGCAAGGTGGACAGCGTCAGCGGGGGAGTCCGGCAGTCGTCCGAGAGCAGCGAGAAGTCATGACCGCACACACCGCCACCGCCGCCCGCGCCCGCACCGGAGGTCCCGAGGACCACGGCCCGAAGCTCGTCGAGCACCTCGCGGGCTGGGGCCTCGTCGTGGTGATCGCGATGCTCGTGGTCCAGCTCGGCCTGCTCTGACCTCGCTCGGGTGTGACCTGCCCCACGACCCGGCCTGCCATACTGCGGAAGTCCCGCCCCCCGCAGAGACCAGGGCCGAAAGTGAACATCAGTCGACAGGGTTCCGACGCCGGTCCCGGGTCGCGCCGCACCGACCGCTTACCGGGCCGCCGCGGCGAACTCATCGCCATCGGCCGCAGGTTGTTCGCCGACACGTCGTACGACGCGCTCTCGATGGACGACATCGCCCGCCAGGCGCAGGTCACCAAGGGGCTGATCTACTACTACTTCCGGTCCAAGCGGGGCTACTACCTGGCGATCATCCAGGACGCCGTCGACGGCCTGGTCACCACCGCGGCCGACGGCACCGGACTGCCGAGGGCGGACCGCGTTCACCGCACCGTCGACGGCTATCTGCGCTACGCCGAGCACCACCAGGCCGCCTACCGCACCATCGTCAGCGGCGGCGTCGGCTTCGACGCCGAGGTGCAGGCCATCCGCGACGGGGTCCGCGAGGCGATGGTCGCGACCATCGCCGAGGGCGCCTACGGCCGCCGCGACATCGGGCCGGTGGCCCGCATGGGCCTGCTCTCCTGGGTGTGCGGCGTCGAGGGCGCCACCCTGAGCTGGATCGACCGCCCCGAACTGCCCCGCGAGGCCGTGCGCGACCTGCTGGTGCAGACGCTCGGCGGCGCCCTGCGCGCCGTCGAGGAGCTGGACCCCTCCTGCCCGGCCCCGGCACCCGCCCGCCGGGACAGCTGACGAAGGGGGCGGAGACCCGAGCCGGCCTCCGCCCCCCAGGACGCCCACCGGTCCGGTCAGTTGATCGCCCTGATCAGCTCACCGTTCGCGGTGTCCCCGCTCAGCTCCCAGAAGAACGTGCCGCCCAGCCCCTGTTGGTTCTTGTACGTCATCTTGGTGGCGATGGTCGCCGGGGTGTCGTAACTCCACCAGTTGCTCCCGCACTTGGCGTACGCGGTGCCGGCCACCGTTCCCGTCGCCGGGCAGGTCGACCTGAGCACCTTGTAGTCCTCGATGCCGTTCTCGTACGTGCCCTTCGCCGGGCCGGTCGCGGTGCCGCCGGGCGCCGACTGGGTGACGCCGGTCCAGCCGCGGCCGTAGAAACCGATGCCGAGCAGCAGCTTCGAGGACGGGATGCCGAGGCCCTTGAGCTTCGCGATCGTCGCCGACGTGTGGTAGTCCGCCTTGGGAATGCCGGAGTACGAGGTCAGCGGGGAGTGCGGGGCGGTCGGCCCGGACGCGTCCCAGGCGCCGAAGAAGTCGTACGTCATCGGGTTGTACCAGTCGACGTACGCGGCCGCGCCCGCGTAGTCGGCCGCGTCGAGCTTCCCGCCGGCCGACGCGTCGGCCGGGATGGCCGCGGTGACCAGGTTCCCGGAGCCGAACTTGGCGCGCACGGCGCCCATCAGCTTCCGGTAGGCGTCCCGGCCGCTGGTGTCGCAGGTCAGCCCGCAGGCGTTCGGGTACTCCCAGTCGATGTCGATGCCGTCGAAGACCCCGGCCCACTTGGAGTTCTCGACCAGGTCGTAGCAGGACTGGGCGAAGGCGGCCGGGTTCTTCGCGGCCTCCGCGAAGCCGCCGGACCAGGTCCAGCCGCCGAACGACCACAGGATCTTGAGGTTCGGGTGCTTCTTCTTCAGCTTGAGCAACTGGTTGAAGTTGCCCCGCAGCGGCTGGTCCCAGGCGTCGGCGACCCCGTCGACGGACTCGGCGGCGGTGTACGCCCGGTCGGTCGCCGCGTAGGCGTCGCCCATCGCGCACTTTCCGCCGGTGACGTTGCCGAAGGAGTAGTTGATGTGGGTGAGCTTGGCCGCGGAGCCGGACGTCTCGATGTTCTTGACGTAGTACTTGCGGTCGTACGTGCCCCATTCGGTGAAGTAGCCGACCACCTTGGACCCGGCCGCCGCCCGGGCGGCGGAGGCGGCGGGAGAGGCCGCGGGGGTGTCCGCGGCCGTCGCGGCGCCCGCGCCCGCGAGCAGTCCCGCGCCGAGGGCGGCGGAGCACAGGGCCGAGAGCAGCGCCCGGAAGCGGGCGCGGGGGACGTGGGGGAGATGCATCGGGTGTCTCCTCGTGGGGGGAAGAGGGAACGCTCGCCGATTGGCATGAACGCGGTAAGGCGTTCGGCACGTCACCGTAGGAGGACTAGACCACAGCGGTCAATGGTTCGGACCAAACCGCCGCCGGTTCCCGGCGTTTCCGGGCCTCTCGGCGTGCCCGTGAGATTTCTTGAAGTGAGCGGTCGTTAACTGGTGACTCCATACGTCCGATCGGGCATACTCACAGCGCACAGCCGCTGGTCAGGCGCTTCCGCGACCCGGGAGTGCGAGCATCGGCCAGGCCCGAACGACCCGGCGGAACCGCCTCCACCCAAGGCGCACGGTCCGCCGATGTGCCCGACAGGGAGGAGAGCGTCGCCATGCCCGACCGCGCCCCGCAGCCGGTGGAACGGCAACTGCCCACGGACGAGGCACGGGATCTGATCTCGCTCGTCCGCGACATCGCCGAGCGCGAGATCGCCCCGCGCGCGGCCGAGGAGGAGGACGCCGGACGCTTCCCGCGCGAGGTCTTCACGCTGCTCTCCGAGGCCGGGCTGCTGGGCCTGCCCTACGACGCCGAGTACGGCGGCGGTGAGCAGCCCTACGAGGTCTACCTCCAGGTCCTGGAGGAACTCGCCGCGGTCCGGCTCACCGTCGGCCTCGGCGTCAGCGTGCACACCCTCGCCTCCTACGCCCTCGCCGCCCACGGCACCAAGGAGCAGCAGGTCGAGCACCTGCCCGCGATGCTCGGCGGCGGCCTGCTCGGCGCCTACTGCCTCTCCGAGCCTGCCTCCGGCTCCGACGCCGCCTCCTTGCGCACCAAGGCGGTGCGCGACGGCGACGACTGGGTGCTCACCGGCACCAAGGCGTGGATCACGCACGGAGGCATCGCCGACTTCTACACCGTCATGGCGCGCACGGGAGCGGAGGGGCCGAAGGGCATCACCGCGTTCCTGGTCCCCGGCGACGCCGAGGGGCTCAGCGCCGCGGTCCCGGAGAAGAAGATGGGCCTCAAGGGCTCACCCACCGCGCAGATCCACCTCGACGGCGTGCGGGTCCCCGACTCCCGGCGGCTCGGCGACGAGGGCCAGGGCTTCTCGATCGCCCTGTCCGCCCTCGACTCCGGGCGGCTCGGCATCGCCGCCTGCGCCATCGGTGTGGCCCAGGCGGCGCTCGACGAGGCGATGTCCTACGCGGCCGAGCGCCGGCAGTTCGGCAAGCCGATCTCCGACTTCCAGGGTCTGCGCTTCATGCTCGCCGACATGGCGACCCAGATCGAGGCGGGCCGCGCGCTGTACCTGGCGGCGGCGCGGCTGCGGGACGCGGGGCGGCCGTTCTCCCGGCAGGCGGCGATGGCCAAGCTCCACTGCACCGACGCGGCGATGCGGGTCACCACCGACGCCGTGCAGATCCTCGGCGGTTACGGCTACACGGCGGACTTCCCCGCCGAGCGCTACATGCGCGAGGCCAAGGTCCTGCAGATCG
Source organism: Streptomyces sp. NPDC018947 (assembly GCF_044390505.1). NCBI lineage: Bacteria > Bacillati > Actinomycetota > Actinomycetes > Kitasatosporales > Streptomycetaceae > Streptomyces > Streptomyces sp. NPDC018947. The sequence continues at coordinate 40,590 of NZ_JBIRZD010000014.1, read as the reverse complement.
TCGAGGGCACCAACCAGATCCAGCGCATGGTCATCGCCCGTCACCTCGTGGGGCCCGAGGAACGCTGAAGGTGCCGGTGACGCTGATGTCGCCGGCGGCGACGGCGTCGCCGAGCCGGTGCGGGGGCGCCGCGAGCCTGACCCACTCCGGGTCGTGGCGCCCCGGCAGGGTGCGGCCGCGGTCGGCCCAGGTCCGCATCAGTTCGCGGTAGATCGGCGGGTCCGGGAGTCGCGGCGCCGGCGGAACCGATCCCGTCGGCACCGGCACGAACACGCGGCGCCGGCTCCCGGTGGCCGAGTGCGTGGCAGTCATACCCGGGCAACGCGGCGGAGCGCGGACAGGTCACCCGCCCGCGGAATCGGGCGTGCGTTCACGGGTGCGCCTGCGTACCCGGCCGCGGCACACCCGACCGCGCCACGGCGTCGAGCGGGCCGTGGCGCGGAAGAGGTCCGTACAGGGAGCGGCGCCCCGCGAGGGGCGCGGTCGCTCAGGCGGCTTCGCGCCGCATCGTCGGCACACGCATCGGGCGCGAACCCGGGCCGCCGACGTGGGAGAAGGGCTGCGTCCGCCAGTCGAGGCCCCTGGGGAGCGTCAGCAGCAGGGCGGTGTCCTGCTCGTGCGGCCGGAACGACTCGTCCGCGGGCCGGGCGTCGGCGGCCTTGCGGCCGGTGCCGGCGCAGACGGTCAGACCGAACGGGTTCCACGGCGAGGCGCACAGCGCGTGCTCCGGCAGCACCTCCTCGTCCGCCAGCAGGGCGATGGGCTGCGCGCAGTCCGGGCAGATCACCCGGTACATCTCGAAGGTGTCGTAGGCGTCGAACTCCTCGTCGTCGAAGGCGTCGGGATCGACACCCTCCGGCACGGATTCGACGACGGGCTGCTGCCGCTTGGGCGCGGTACGACCAGGGCGCTTAAGACTCTGCATGGGATTCTCCCCCTCGGGCTGGGCCGTGAAGGCACTGCGGCCTCGACCACAGCAAGCACTTCCCGTCCCCCCTCACGGGTAATCACGAGAACATCACGGAGACGACCCAAGGCGTGTGGCGTTCGTCACATGCATGTCGCGGTTGCCCGGTGCGGTGTTTTTGTCCCCACCGGGACCCCTCGCCGGACCCGTCCCCGGCCCGGACCGGGGGCGGTCCGCGCCGCTCGGGTATCCGAGAAGATCAAGCGCACTGTAGGTTCTTGCGCCATGGAGGAGCTGGACCGACAGATCGTGCAGCTGCTCGTCAAGGACGGGCGGATGAGCTACACAGACCTGGGCAAGGCCACGGGCCTGTCCACGTCGGCCGTGCACCAGCGGGTGCGGCGGCTGGAGCAGCGTGGCGTCATCCGCGGGTACGCCGCGGTCGTCGACCCGGAGGCCGTCGGGCTGCCGATGACCGCCTTCATCTCCGTGAAACCGTTCGACCCCAGCGCCCCCGACGACATCGCGGACCGCCTGGCCGGGGTGCCCGAGATCGAGGCCTGCCACAGCGTGGCGGGCGACGAGAACTACATCCTCAAGGTCCGCGTGGCCACCCCCCACGAGCTGGAGGAGCTGCTCGCCCGGCTGCGCTCCCTCGCCGGCGTCTCGACCCGGACCACCGTCGTGCTCTCCACGCCCTACGAGGCCCGCCCGCCCCGCATCTGACCCACCGTGGGTGCCCCGCCCGCACGCAGCGCCGACCTGCGTGCGGACCGGCCGGGGCGAGGGGCGAGACTGGTGTCCATGAGTGAGTCCACCACCCCGCCCGCCACCGTCCTGCTGCGCCGCGGCGAGGTCCACAGTCCCGCCGACCCCTTCGCCACGGCGATGGTCGTCGAACGCGGCCAGGTCGCCTGGGTCGGCTCCGAGGGGGCCGCGGACGCCTTCGCGGACGGCGTGGACGAGGTGATCGACCTGGACGGCGCCCTGGTCACCCCGGCGTTCACCGACGCACACGTGCACACCACCTCCACGGGCCTCGCGCTCACCGGCCTCGACCTGTCGGGCGCGCCCTCCCGCGAGGCGGCCCTCGCCCTCGTCCGCGAGTTCGCCGCGGCCCGCCCGGCCGACCGCGTCCTGCTCGGCCACGGCTGGGACGCCTCCCGCTGGCCCGACGGCCGGCCCCCGGCCCGCGCCGAACTGGACGAGGCCACCGGCGGCCGGCCCCTCTACCTCAGCCGCGTCGACGTCCACTCGGCGGTCGTCACGACGGCCCTGCTCGACCTCGTCCCGGGGAACGTGAGCCGTGCCGACGGCCCCCTCACCGCCGACGACCACCACGCCGTGCGCGCCACCGCGCTGGGCGCCCTCACCCCCGCCCAGCGCACCGAGGCCCAGCGCGCCGCCCTCGCGCACGCCGCCTCCCTCGGCATCGGAACCGTTCACGAGTGCGCAGGCCCCGAGATCTCCTCCGAGGACGACTTCACGGGTCTGCTGCGTCTGGCCGCCCAGGAGGACGGGCCGAGGGTGATCGGCTACTGGGCCGAGCAAGACGTCGACAAGGCGCGGGAGTTGGGTGCGGCCGGCGCCGCCGGGGACCTCTTCGTCGACGGCGCCCTCGGCTCGCACACCGCCCGCCTGCACGAGCCCTACGCCGACGCCGGGCACACCGGGACCGCCTACCTGGACGCCGAGGCGGTCGCCGCGCACGTCGTGGCCTGCACCGAGGCGGGCCTCCAGGCGGGCTTCCACGCCATCGGCGACGCCGCCGTGAGCGCCGTCGTGGAGGGCGTGCGCGCCGCCGCAGAGAAGGTCGGCCTCGCCCGCGTCCGAGCCGCCCGGCACCGCGTCGAACACGCCGAGATGCTCACCCCGGAGACGATCGCGGCCTTCGCCGAACTGGGCCTGACCGCCTCCGTCCAGCCCGCCTTCGACGCGCTGTGGGGCGGCGGGGACGGCATGTACGCCCAGCGCCTGGGCGCCGAGCGGGCCCGCACCCTCAACCCCTTCGCGGCCCTGCTGCGCGCGGGCGTCCCGCTGGCCTTCGGCTCCGACAGCCCGGTCACGCCCCTCGACCCGTGGGGCACCGTCAGGGCGGCCGCCTTCCATCGCACCCCGGAGCACCGCGTCTCCGTGCGCGCGGCGTTCACCGCGCACACGCGGGGCGGCTGGCGGGCGATCGGCCGGGACGACGCGGGTGTCCTGGTCCCCGGCGCGCCCGCCGACTACGCCGTGTGGCGCACCGGCGACCTGGTCGTGCAGGCCCCCGACGACCGGGTGGCGCGCTGGTCGACGGACCCCCGCTCCGGCACCCCCGGCCTGCCCGACCTGACCCCGGGCCGCGACCTGCCCGTCTGTCTGCGCACCGTCATCGGCGGCCGGACGGTCTTCGTACGGCCGGGCGAGTGATCTCCACGGCCGACGGGGCGATGATCTTCGGACCCGCGAACCCCGCCCGTACGCCGCGCTGGCCTGGGGGTTGACGAGAACGCCGCAGGTGGCACCGGTGTTGACAGGCGACGGCGGGGGGCCGGTAGGTTCGGCCGGGTCCACCACCGGACGCCCGACCGGGTAAACCTCCGCGCACTCGTGGCGGCGCCGCTGCGTCAGGGACGGTGTGCCGCACCGGCGCACCGCCACTGGGAGCCAGGCTCAGCGCCCGCGCCGCGACGAGGGAACGTCATGGCCGGTCGGGAGGTGTGACCCGGGTGGGGCCCGGCAGCTCAGTAGACAACGGCTTTCGGTCGACCCGCAGCCAGCGGGTCCCAGGTCGGCCCGAAGGGCGCCGGGCCCCCATCCGCAGCGGAAACGGCCCGAAACGCGCATCCCTACCCGGCGTCGGCCGCCGCGACACCACCATTCCGGCGTCCTGTCACGTCATCGCAGGCCGTGGCCACTATGGTGGTGCTCTGCGTACGGACATGAAGGGGCAGCAGTGAACGACGGCGACGGGACGCTCGCGGCAGCGGACCAAGGGAGGCGGTTCGGCCCCCTGGGCACGGCCTTGGTGATCATCCCGACCTACAACGAGGCGGAGAACATCAAGGCCATCGTCGAGCGCGTGCGCGAGGCGGTCCCCGAGGCCCACGTGCTCGTGGCCGACGACAACAGCCCCGACGGCACCGGCCGGCTCGCCGACGAACTGGCCGCGGCGGACGACCAGGTCCACGTCCTGCACCGCAAGGGCAAGGAGGGCCTCGGCGCCGCATATCTGGCGGGCTTCCGCTGGGGCCTGGAGCGCGGCTACGGCGTGCTGGTCGAGATGGACGCCGACGGCTCCCACCAGCCCGAGGAACTGCCCCGCCTGCTGACCGCGCTCAAGGGCGCCGACCTGGTGCTCGGCTCCCGCTGGGTGCCCGGCGGCCGGGTGGTGAACTGGCCCAAGTCCCGCGAGTTCATCTCCCGGGGCGGCAGCATGTACTCGCGCCTGGCGCTGGACCTGCCGCTGCGGGACATCACCGGCGGCTACCGCGCCTTCCGCCGGGAGACCCTGGAGGGGCTCGGCCTGGACGACGTCGCCTCACAGGGCTACTGCTTCCAGGTCGACCTGGCCCGCCGCGCGGTCAAGGCCGGCTACCACGTCGTCGAGGTGCCCATCACGTTCGTCGAGCGCGAACTCGGCGACTCGAAGATGAGCCGCGACATCCTCGTCGAGGCGCTCTGGCGCGTCACCACCTGGGGCGTGGGGGAGCGGGTCGGCAAGGTCCTCGGCCGGGACAAGGCCCCCGCCGGGCCGGGCGGCGACCGCGGCCCCGACGAGGACCTCCCGCGGGGGACGGCGCAGGCCGGCACCGGGGACCGGAAGGCCTGATCACCCCCTTATCCCGCGCTGAGCCGGGCCCAGGCACACTGGAAGCATGACGACAGGCGCTCAGCCCCCCAGGACCCCCGCCCGGCCCCGGCGCTCCCGGCTGCGCACGTACCTGCCGCTGGGCCTCGCCGCCTGGCTCGTGCTGGAGATCTGGCTGCTCACCGTGGTCGCGGGCGCGTCGAGCGGGTGGGTGGTCTTCCTGATCCTGGTCGCGGGCATGCTGCTCGGCTCCGTGGTCATCAAGCGGGCCGGCCGCCGGGCCTTCCGCGACCTCACCGAGACGCTGCAACAGCAGCAGCCCGGCGTGATGCCCGCGCCCCGCACGAACAGCGAGGGCAACGGCCTGACGATGCTGGGCGGACTGCTCCTGATGATCCCCGGCCTGATCTCGGACGCGCTCGGCCTGCTGCTCCTGCTGCCCCCGGTGCAGAAGGCCGTGAGCCGGTCCACGCAGCGCACCTTCGAGCGCAAGCTCCGCGAGGCGGGCCCCGGCACCCTGGGCGACGCGTTCCGCCAGGCCCGTATGCACCGCCCGGACGGCAAGGTCGTCCAGGGAGAGGTCATCCGCGACGAGCCGGACGACGCCCCGCAGGACCCCCGCCCTCCGCTGACGCGCTGACGCCGGGCAGGCGGGCGCACACGACACGACGCGGGCGCCGTACGTGGATCACGTACGGCGCCCGCGTCGTGTGTTCGCCGAAGAGCCGGCTCAGCCCCAGGCGGGACTACGCACTCTTGCGGCTGTCCCGCGGATGCACCGCGATGTTCATCGCGCCGGAGCGCAGAACGGCCAGTCGCTCCTCGAGGACCTCTTCGAGTTCCTCGCGGGTGCGCCGCTCCATCAGCATGTCCCAGTGCGTACGCGCGGGCTTGGCCTTCTTCTCCTCGGGGCCGTCGCCGTCCACCAGGAGTGACTGGGCCCCGCAGACCTTGCACTCCCACTCCGGCGGGATCTCCGCCTCGACCGAGAAGGGCATCTCGAACCGATGCCCCTTCTCGCATGCGTACTCCACGGCCTGGCGCGGGGCCAGGTCGATGCCGCGGTCCGTCTCGTAGCTGGTCACCACGAGGCGCGTGCCGCGAAGAGCTCGCTCACTCATGAATCGTGCCTCCCGGGCTTGTCGCCCACAGGACAGGTGTCGCTGTCGTCGTCATCCGGTCAACGTCCGGGCGGCGGTAAAGATTCCCGTCCGGAGTCCCCGTTCCGGGCCCTGCGTCGCCGTCGCAGCCGCAGCCTTGCAACCAGTGCAGTACCCGCCGACGTCCGGTTTGTCACCTCTGTTGCCAGATGTGACATAGCGTTTCGGCACCTTTGACGCGCAGTAACGGTACGCCTGGCAGGCCAAACGCGTACACTACCGCCCTTTCGCGCCGATTGCTAAATCCTTTCGGGGACCGGGTTGCCCGCGTCGCCGATCGCACGCCGCACCGGCACCCGCGCGAGCAGCACGAAACCGACGACGAAGAACGCCACCAGCGAGATGATCGCGTCCCGGTAGCTCCCGGTGAGCTGGTAGGTGAGGCCGAACAGCAGCGGACCGAGCCAGCTCATGCCGCGGTCGCTCAGCTCGTAGGCCGAGAAGTACTCGGCCTCCTTGCCGGGCGGGACCAGATGCGAGAACAGCGACCGGGACAGCGCCTGGCTGCCGCCGAGGACGAGGCCGATCCCGGCGGCCAGCACGAAGAACCACACCGGCGCGCCGGCCGGCAGGAAGTAGCCGGCCGCGAGGGTCACCGTCCAGGCGACCAGCGACCCGAGGATCGTGCGCTTGGCCCCGTATCTCCGGGCCAGCCGGCCCAGGGCCAGCGCGCCCGCCACCGCGAGGACCTGGACCAGCAGGACGGCCACGATGAGCGTGGACTGCCCGAGCCCCAGCTCCTCGGATCCGTAGACCGAGGCCTGGGAGATCACCGTCTGGATGCCGTCGTTGTAGACGAGGTAGGCCAGCAGGAAGGCCAGCGTCAGCGGACGGCGGCGCATGTCGCGGACGGTCGCCGCGAGCTGCCGGAAACCGGGCAGCGCCGCCTCCCGCGTGGGGGCGCGCCGGTCGCGCAGCCGCCGCAGCGGGATGAGCGCGAAGGCACCCCACCACAGTCCCGCCGACGCCAGGCAGATGCGGACCGCCGCGCTCTCGCTCAGCCCGAAGGAGTCGTGGGCCGTGTAGAGGACCAGGTTGGCGACCAGCACCAGCGCGCCGGCCGCGTAACCGAAGGCCCAGCCGCGCGAGGAGACCGCGTCGCGCTCGGCGGGTGGCGCGATCTGCGGCAGGTAGGAGTTGTAGAGCATCATCGCCACCGACTGCGCGGCGTTGGCGACGACCAGCAGCAGCCCGCCCAGCAGATAGCGGTCCCCGTCGAGGAGGAACATCGCGGTCGTCGCCGCGGCCCCCGTGTACGCGGCCGCCGCCAGAAGCGGCTTCTTGCGGCCCGAACGGTCGGCCGCGGCTCCCACCAGGGGCATCACCAGCACCGCCACGATCACCGACAGGGACACCGAGTACGCGAAGAAGGAACCGGCCCGCACCGGGACGCCCAGGGGGTGGACGTATCCGTCCGCGTCCGCCGCCGACTCGGCGACCGACGTCAGATACGGCCCCAGGAACACGGTGAGCACGCTCGTCGAGTAGACCGAGCACGCCCAGTCGTAGAAGTACCAGCCGCGCTGCTCGCGCCGCCGGTCGGCGGCCCCGTCGGCCGCGTCCGTCCGCACGGTGTCGATGCCCACCCGTGCCCTCTCTTCCCCGTGAACGCGCCACGCCCTGGGGCCCGGCACGGGGCTCGGAGGGGCGCGGACGGCCTCAGACCCAGACGCCTCGGTCCTCCATGACCTTGCGCAGTGTGTCGATGTGATCGGTCATGATGCCATCCACTCCCAGGTCCAGGAGCCGGTGCATCCGCTCCGGATCGTTCACCGTCCAGACGTGGACCTGGAGCCCGCGCGCGTGGGCGGCGCGCACGAAGCGGTGATCGGCCACCGGTATGCCGGACTGGGTCTCGGGCACCTGCGCGGCCACCGCCGAGCGGCGCAGCGCGGCCGGCACGCCCCAGGAGCGCAGCCGCAGACCGAGGACGCCCCGCGTGCCGTACGAGGTGGCCAGGCGGGGCCCCGCCAGCCGCTGGGCGCGGACGACCCGGGCCTCGGAGAAGGAGCCGACGCAGACCCGGTCCCAGGCGTTCGTCCGCTCGATCAGCGCCAGCAGGGGCCGCAGCGCCGGCTCCGCCTTCACGTCGATGTTCCAGCGCACCCCGGGGAACGCCTCCAGCAGCTCCTCGAACAGCGGCACCGGCTCCTCGCCCGCCACGCGCGCGCGGCGCACCTCCTCCCACCGCAGGTCGGCGATCCGGCCCGCCCCGTCCGTCACCCGGTCCAGCGTCGCGTCGTGGAAGGCGACGAGCCGGCCGTCCCGCGTGGCGTGGACGTCCGTCTCGATGTACCGGTAGCCCGCCTCGACCGCGCGCCGGAACTGGCGCAGCGTGTTCTCCAGGCCGTCCGCGGCACCGCCCCGGTGGGCGAAGGCGATCGGGCCGGGATGGTCGAGATAGGGGTGGCGTATCGGGGTGGTCACGGCCGCAGTATCGCGCGCCGGGGCCGCCCCGCGGCAACCACCGTGCTGCCCTGCGACGGCTCGGGGACGGCGAACACCCGCAGGAAGACCTGGGCGAGCGGGCCGATCGACAGGGCGTACAGCAGCGTGCCGACGCCGACCGTGCCGCCGAGGGCGAAGCCCGTGGCCACGACGGTGATCTCCAGGACGGTGCGCACCAGGCGCACCGACAGGCCCGTGCGCCGGTTCAGGCCGGTCATCAGGCCGTCGCGCGGACCGGGACCGAACCGCGCCGCGATGTACAGCCCGGTCGCCGCGCCGTTCAGGACGATCCCCGACGCCATCATCGCGATCCGCAGCGTCCAGCCGTGGGCGTCGGGCACGACGGCCAGCGTGGCGTCCATCGCCGCGCCGATCACCAGCACGTTGGAGACCGTGCCGAGCCCCGGCCGCTGCCGCAGCGGGATCCACAGCAGCAGGACGCCCGCGCCCACGATCGTCAGCACCACGCCCATGGACAGGCCGGTGCGCTCGGACAGGCCCTGGTGCAGCACGTTCCACGGTTCGAGGCCGAGCCCCGACCCGACCAGCAGGGCGGAGCTCGCGCCGTACAGCGCCAGACCGCCGTAGAGCTGGAACAGCCGCCGTGCCACATGCCCGTGCACTGGTCGTGTGGACAAGATGTGCCCCCTGTGTGGTGGTAGTGGACTGCTCCATGACACCCTGAGGCGTGAGAAGCAGGGTCAACCATGGCCAATTCGGGGAAGGTGGACTGATTTCCATGGCTCAGTGGACCTCGGCCGTGGGGGCCGCCCAGCTCGCACGACTGCTCGGCTCCCAGCAGGACCGGCCGGCCGGCCCCGGCACCCGCCGCCCGCCCGCCTACCGCGCGCTCGCCGACGGCATCCGGCTGCTGGTGCTCGAAGGGCGGGTGCCGGTCGCCGCGCGGCTGCCCGCCGAACGCGAACTGGCCCTCGCCCTGACCGTCAGCCGCACCACCGTCGCCGCCGCCTACGAGGCCCTGCGCGCCGAGGGCTTCCTGGAGTCCCGGCGCGGCGCCGGGAGCTGGACCGCCGTACCGGCGGGCAATCCGCTTCCCGCGAGGGGCCTGGAGCCGCTGCCCCCCGAGGCGCTCGGCTCGATGATCGACCTCGGCTGCGCGGCGCTCCCCGCGCCCGAGCCGTGGCTGACCAGGGCCGTCCAGGGCGCCCTGGAGGAACTGCCGCCCTACGCGCACACCCACGGCGACTACCCGGCGGGGCTGCCCGCGCTGCGGTCGATGATCGCCGAGCGCTACACGGCGCGCGGGATCCCGACCATGCCCGAGCAGATCATGGTGACCACGGGCGCCATGGGCGCGATCGACGCGATCTGTCACCTCTTCGGGGGCCGCGGCGAGCGCATCGCCGTCGAGTCGCCGTCGTACGCCAACATCCTCCAGCTCATGCGCGAGGCGGGCGCGCGGCTGGTGCCCGTCGCCATGGCCGAGGGCCTCACCGGCTGGGACGTGGACCGCTGGCGGCAGGTGCTGCGCGAGGCCGCTCCCCGGATCGCCTACGTCGTCGCCGACTTCCACAATCCCACCGGCGCCCTCGCCGACGACGACCAGCGGCGCCGGCTGGTGGACGCGGCCCGCTCGGCCGGGACCGTCCTCGTCGCCGACGAGACCATGAGCGAACTGTGGCTCGAGGACGACGTCGAGATGCCGCGCCGCGTGTGCGCCTTCGACCCGGCCGGCTCCACGGTGGTCACCGTCGGCTCGGCCAGCAAGGCCTTCTGGGCCGGGATGCGCATCGGGTGGGTCCGCGCCGCTCCCGACGTGATCCGCAGCCTGGTCGCCGCGCGCGCCTACGCCGACCTGGGCACGCCCGTCCTGGAGCAGCTCGCCGTGAACTGGCTGTTCAGCACGGGCGGCTGGGAGGAGGCGGTGCGGATGCGCCGCGAGCAGGCCCGGCAGAACCGGGACGATCTGGTGGCGGCCGTACGGCGGGAGCTGCCGGACTGGGAGTTCGAGGTGCCGCGCGGCGGACTGACCCTGTGGGTGCGCTCCGGGGGGCTCTCGGGCTCGCGGCTGGCCGAGGCCGGGGAGCGCGTCGGGGTGCGGGTCCCGTCCGGCCCCCGGTTCGGCGTCGACGGGGCCTTCGAGGGGTACGTCCGCCTGCCGTTCACCGTGGTCGGCGCGGTCGCGGACGAGGCGGCGGTACGGCTGGCCGCGGCGGCCCGGCTGGTCGAGAACGGGGGCGGCGCGGGGAACGAGGCGCCGCGGACGTTCGTGGCGTAGGGGGCCGCGGCGCCGGGCTCGCGGGACCCGGGGTTCCGACAGGCCGTGCGGCGGCGTTTCCGCGGTCGCTCGAACGGGGCGGCCGGCCGGTGGGGTGTCGCGCCGGGCGCGGTCTCGGTGCCGTACGACCCGGCGGGGACGCGCGCGGGAGCGGTCGTGGAACGGACGACGGGCCCGGGGCGGATCCGCCCCGGGCCCGTCGTCGGGTCTCCCCGGTCAGCTCGTCTCCACCGCGACGGCCTTGGCCGGCACCGCTTCGGCGTCCGCGGTGGCCGCCGCGGCCGGTACCGCGTCGGCGAGCGGTGCCTCGGCGGTGACCGTCTCCGCCGCGGGAGCGGTCACCGCCGTGGTCTTCCGGTCCGTCTCCCCGAGAGAGGACTCCCCAGCACCCGCCGGGACCGCCTGCCTCTCCACGGACGGCTCCGGGATCGCCTCCGTCTCGACTGCGTGCGCCCGGCCCTCCGCGGGGGCCGGCAGGGCTCCGGAGGGGTCCTCGGGCTGCACCGGGATCGCCTCCGCCTCGGTCGCCTCCTCGGCTTCCGCCACGACAGGGGAGGCCCCGGCGCCCCCGTCGGTCTTCACCGGACGCGCCCCGGCCCCGGCGGAGACGGCACCGGCCTCGACCACCACGGGGACCGCCTTCGTCCTCACCGCGACCGCTCCGGCCTCCAGCGGCACCGCCTCCGGCTCGGCCGAGACGGTCTTCGTCTCCATCTGGAGCCCTTTCGTCTCGATGAGGATCGCCTTCGGCCTGGCCTTCGCGGGCACGGCCGCCTGTTCGCCGTCGGCCGGTGTTGTCCGCGGCGGCAGCAGGTCCAGCACCGCCTGCCGGTGCGCGTCGCTGGTGGCGTCGTCGTAGGGGTCCGGTGTGGCCGGCACCTGGAGCCGGTGTACCGGGCCGGTGCCGAGGCGGGCGTAGCCGCGGCCCGGCGGCACCTGGTCGACGGGTGTGGTGTGCGGGGCGGCGCCGAGCGCGGCCGCCAGTTCCTCCGCGCCGGCCGGCCCGAGCACGACCCGCGCACGCGTGTGCTGCCGTACGGCGTCGCCGAGGCCGTCCAGGGCGTCGAGCTGGTCGGCCACGACGACGGTCACGTTGGCCGCCCTTCCGTGCCGCAACGGGACCTGGAGCAGGGACTGGGGGTCCCGGCGGCCGTCCGCGGCGGCCAGGTGCGCGAACGCGCTCGGCCGGTCCACGAGCACCCACAGGGGCCGCCGCGTGTCGTCGGGCGGCGCCTGGCCCTCCTGCCGCGCCCGGTTGGCGGCGATCAGCCGGCGCTCCGTCTCGTGCGCGGCCCACTCGAGGCTGGTCAGCGCCCCGGCGAGCCCGCACTCCACGGCCAGGACGCCGTCGCGCCCGGTGAGGCAGGCGTATTCGCCGGTGCCCCCGCCGTCCACGACGACCAGGTCGCCGTGGTGCAGGGCCTGCAGGGCGATCGAGCGCAGCAGGGTGGAGGTGCCGCTCCCGGGCTGGCCGAGGACCAGCAGGTGCGGCTCGGTGGAGCGGACTCCCGTGCGCCAGACGACCGGCGGTACGTCCCGCTGCTCCTCGCCGTGGGTGAGCGGCAGCGTCCGCTGGACCCGGGTCGGGTCGGTGAAGCCCAGGACCGTCTCGCCGGGTGCCGTGACGAAGCGCTGGACGGCGATGTCGGTGGGCAGCGGGGCGAGGACGGCGACCGTGAGGTGGTTGGCCTCCTCGTCCCACGTGTACTGGTACTCGCGGCCCCGGCCGGCCTTGGCGGTGAGCAGGTGCTCGATGCGCGCCCGGGACCGGGCCTCCCCGTCGGTGAAGTAGGCGGGGTAGCGGATCACCAGCTCGGTGACGCGGCCGGTGTCGTCGAACTCGTAGGCGGGGAACGCCTTCTGCCAGTCGCCGCCGTGGGCGTACAGCGGATCGGGGTCCTCGGCGACCGAGAAGTAGGGGACCAGCGCCTCGTAGAGCGACTTGAGGCGCTCGGTCTGGGCGTCGTCGGGCCCGGCGGGTGCCGCGGGGGTGCGGTCCCTGCCCTGCCACGCCGCCGCCGCCATCAGCACGATGACGGCGAGCAGCGGGCCGTACGGCATCAGTGCCACGACCAGGACGACGGAGGCCACCAGGAAGAGCAGCGCGCCGCGCCGGTCCCTGGGGGTCTCGGTCCATCTGCGCCGCGCGGCCGAGGCCAGCCGGCCGAGACCGCGCGCGATCGTGATGAGCGGCTGGAGGACGTCGGTCGCGCTGTCGGCCGCCGTCCGGGCCAGCTCCCGGCTCCGCGCGAGCTGTGCGCCGCGTTTGCTCAGAATGCGGGGGAGGGGCCGCCGGGTCACTGCTGCCTCCTGGAGGTCCGTACGTGCGGGTTTCGGGCGGGGTCGGCCGTCAGAACTTGATTCCGCCGAGAAGGCCCGCCAGGCTCTCGCCGCCCGCCTTGATGCTCGGGGCGATGGCCGTGCTCGCGAGGTAGAAGCCGAACAGGACCGCGACCAGCAGGTGCGAGGCCTTGAGGCCGTCCTTGCGGAAGAAGATGAAGACGACGACGCCGAGCAGGACCACGCCTGAGATCGAGAGGATCATGTGAGTTCTCCTGGTTCGTGGGGACAGTCACCATGAGTACTTCCAGGCTCACAGGATGTATCCATACGATAAAAGGTGCAAATGGGGGAATTTCTATGAATTTGCCCCATGTGGCGGAGCGGTCCTCCGGCCGGCCGGGCGGCGGGGTCGCGTCCGGCCGGGTCCGTGACGATCTTTGCCTCGGCCGCGTCCGGTTCCGGGCGGCGCGAGCCAGTACCCTGGCGATTCACTCGTACGGCCGCACCGCTCGCGGCCGTGCGCACATGCAGTCCCCGACGTCCGTACGTCCCTGTGCGTACGTCCATGAGTGAGAGGTGGTCCGGCCGATGAACGAAGCCCCCGACCCCGAGGTCGTGGAGCTGGCGACCAAGATCTTCGATCTGGCCCGGCAGGGGCGGACCGAGGAACTCGCGGCCTACGTGGACGCCGGCGTTCCGGCCAACCTCACCAACGACCGCGGCGACTCCCTCGTCATGCTCGCCGCCTACCACGGTCACGCCGGGACGGTGCGCGCCCTGCTGGCCCGCGGCGCCGAGGCCGACCGGGTCAACGACCGGGGGCAGACCCCCCTCGCGGGTGCCGCCTTCAAGGGGGAGACCGACGTCATCAAGGCCCTCCTCGAAGCCGGAGCGGATCCTTCCGCGGGCACTCCGTCGGCGGTCGACACGGCGCGGATGTTCGCCCGGACCGAGCTCCTGGAGCTGTTCGGCGTGGCGTGAGCCGACGCCGACGTACGCCTGGTCGGCCACGCTGACCAGGGAAGACACGACCAACGGGGGAGGCGGTACCGGGCCGCCGAAATTTCGGTCGCGGCAGATGTGACCGCCGGGTCATCATGACGACGTGGTTCACGGACGTGATGGCTGGGCAGGTGTTGCCGCACCGCGCGGGCCGTGATGCGGCCCGCATGGGCCACCGACGAGAGGCAGAGGAACATGGTCTACAGCAAGCAAGAAACGGCGGGCGCTCCGACGTGTTGTCGCGCGGCCAGGTAACGCGTGTTTCCCGGTTGCGTCGACGCTTGATGTGAGGCTGTTTCCCATGTTCGATCCGGTCATAGCGCCCAGCGGTACCCTGCTCGGCCTGCTGCAGCGGGGTCGCGGCGACGGCACGCTGCACGCGCTCACCGCCCCCCGCGCCGAGGCGCTCGCGGCGCTGAACCACTGTGTGCTGCGCGACCCCCGCCACGACTGGCAGGTGGAGAACCGCTCCCTCTACTACGCCCGCCTCTACCTCGACCTGGGCGGCGAGCTGGACGCCATCGAGGCCCACCTCTTCGACCCCGAGGACGTCCTCGACTCCGACGAGTCGCGTACCGGCCTGGCCCTCGCGGTCCTCGGCCACCTCGCCTCCTACGGCAGGCTCGACGCTCTCCAGCTCCTGCGCCGCTACGCCGCGCACGGCGTCAACTGGGCCTGGGCCCTGGACGAACTGGCGCTGCGCGACGACGACGCGGGACTGCGCGCCCTCGCCGCGCCCGTCCTGGCCCGCTTCCCGCGGGATCCGGAGGGCGACGCCGAGCTGGCCGTCGCCGTGCGCGACGCCTTCGAGCCCAGGCCCTGGCGCCTGTGGGCCGAGGATCCGCGCGAATCGATCGCCACGCGCGTGCGTGCCGCCCAGGAGACGGGCTGCTTCGACCGCTGGCAGCGGCAGATGAGCCCCAGCGGACCGCGTCCGGGCTGGAGCGTGCGGGCCGTCTTCGAGTGGGCCCAGCAGGGCGTCGAACGCGGCGCCGCGCTCCATGTCCCCGCCGCCCGCTGCCTCGCGGCCGTCGCCGGGCCCGAGGACCGGGCCGAGATCGTCGAGGCCGCGCGGTCCGGCACCGAGGGCGCCCGCTGCACGGCCCTGCGCTACCTCGCCGACTGCGGCGACCCCGATGTCCTCGATCTGGTCGAGGCCGCCGCCGTGACCGGCACGGCACCCGTCGTGGAGGCCGCCGTCGCCGCCTTCGAGCGCATGCGCGGCCTCGCCGCCGTCGACCGGGCCCGCGCCTGGGCCCACCGGCCCGACGCCCTGGGCGCCGCCGCCGGGCGCGTCCTCGCCTGCCGGGGCGGCGCGCGGGACCGCGACCTGGTCCTCGCCGCGCTGCGGGAGGCGGTGCGGGGCGAAGGCCCCGACGCGCCCACCCTGTGGACCCTCGTCGACGGCGCCGGACGGCTCGGCATCGCCTGCGCCGCTCCCGTACTGCGCCACATCTACCGTGAGACCGCCTCCTCCCACCTCCGCGGCAGGGCCGCCCGCGCCCTCGCCGCCACCGACCCGTCCTTCGCCGCCGGCTTCGCCGTCGAGTGCCTGTGGGACTGCGAGGAGACGACCCGAGAACTGGCCGCCCGGTACGCCGAGACCGGCGACAACCGCGTCGTCGAGAGACTTCGCCGGCTCGCCGCCGACCCGGCCGAGGAGGACGAGGTCCAGACGGCCGTACGCAGCCGCTTCGGACCCGACGCGCCCGCCCTGTGAACGAGGGCTGACCCGCCGGGCGGGCCGGTGCACCGGATGCCCGGCCCGCCCGGCGCGGCGCCCGCACCTCGTCGTACGGGCTCGCTCGGCGCCGCTCCGCCGGGCTGCCGTCCTCAGTCGCGGGACGGGGGCGTAGCCGGGGCTGCCCCGTCAGGTCACGCGGTACTGCTCGTCGCGTGCGTCCGTCAGGAACATCTGCCCCGGAGCGTGGGTGATGGCGAAGGGCGGGCGCGAGGCCATGACCGCCGCCTGCGGGGTCACTCCGCAGGCCCAGAACACCGGGATGTCGTCCGGTGCGAAGTCCACCGGGTCCCCGAAGTCGGGCCGGCCCAGATCGCCGATGCCGAGAGCCGAGGGCGCGCCGCAGTGCACCGGACCCCCGTGCACCGCCGGGAGCAGGCTGGTCTCGTGGATCGCCGCCGACAGGTGCTCGGGCGGCACCGGACGCATGGACACCACCA
Source organism: Streptomyces sp. NPDC018947 (assembly GCF_044390505.1). Classification (NCBI taxonomy): domain Bacteria; kingdom Bacillati; phylum Actinomycetota; class Actinomycetes; order Kitasatosporales; family Streptomycetaceae; genus Streptomyces; species Streptomyces sp. NPDC018947. Next base: position 24,580 of record NZ_JBIRZD010000014.1, on the reverse strand, counting down.
TCGGGCCGTGCAGCCGCCCCGCCGGACGGCACGGGCGGCCGGTGACGTACATCGGGACGTTGCGGCCCTGCTCGACGTGCCGGATCGGCACACCCGCCGAGGTGAGCGCCCACTCGAAGGTGAAGCTGCAGCCGATCAGGAACGACACCAGGTCGTCCCGCCAGTGCGCGCGCACGTCCGTCGGCTCGTCCACCAACGCGCCGTCCCGCCACACCCGGTAGCGCGGCAGGTCGGTGCGCAGGTCCGCGCCCTCGGCGAGCGCCGTCGACCAGGAACCGGCGTCCGTGACGTCCAGTACCGGGCAGGGCTTGGGGTTGCGCGTGCAGAACAGCAGCATGTCGTAGGCCCAGTCGGCGGGCACCGAGATCAGGTTGGCCTGGGTGTGCCCCGCCGCGACGCCGGCCGTGGGTCCGGCCAGCCCCTCCCGGAAGCGGGCCCGGGCCGATTCCGGGCTCCACGCGTGCGCGTGCTCGTCGACGAGGACCAGCGGCCGGTCCCCGGTCCCCGGTTGTGTGTGCTTCATGCCGGTTCCTTCCCACGTGTCCGCGGCGGCCCCGGCAGGGCCGGCGCCGCGATGTCATGGCCGGGCACGCCGCCGAGGGCGCGCCGGTCCCGCGGTCCCGGGGCGCGCGGTGGGCCGGACGCGCCGCCGTCGGCATGGAGGTCGTCCGCCCCGCAGGGGCGGGGGGACGGGTACCGCGGGGGTGGAGCCGTGCTCATGGGCACCTCGCAGGAGAGGACGGAGGGTGCTTGTCGGGTGAGCGGACGGTGTGCGGCGCGGGTGGGCGAGCGTACGCCGCGTGGGGTACGTGCCTGGCACCGTAGGGGATCGTTCAACGATTCCTCAATACCCACGTTGTTTCGTCCTGGCATCTGCGGTTGAATTCCGGGCATGGCAGAGCAGTTGACGGGACTGGCCGACGACCGGGCCCTCCTCGGGCGGACCAGCACCGCGGAGCGGGTCTCGGACATCCTCAGGAGCCGCATAGCCGACGGCTACTTCCCGCCCGGGACCCGCCTGTCGGAGGACAGCATCGGCGGCGCCCTCGGGGTCTCCCGCAACACCCTGCGCGAGGCGTTCCGGCTGCTCACGCACGAACGCCTCCTCGTCCACGAGCTGAACCGGGGCGTGTTCGTGCGGGTCCTGAGCATCGAGGACGTAGAGGACATCTACCGCACCCGCGCCCTCGTCGAGTGCGCCGTCGTCCGGGGCCTCGAAGAACCCCCGTACGCCCTCGAAGGCCTCGCCGCGGCCGTCGAGGACGGGCGCGCCTCGGCCCTCGAAGGTGACTGGAAAGGTGTGGGTACGGCCAACATCCACTTCCACCAGGAACTGGTCGCCCTCGCCGGTAGCGAGCGCACCGACGAGCTGATGCGCAGCGTCTTCGCCGAACTGCGCCTGGCCTTCCACGTCGTGGACGAACCGCGGGTCCTGCACGAGCCGTACATCGCGCGCAACGCCGAGGTGCTGGAGGCGCTGCGGGCGGGGGAGCGGGAGACGGCCGAACGGCTGCTCGCCGTCTACCTGGAGAACTCGCTCGACGAGGTCGTCGACGTCTACCGCAGGCGGGTCGGCGGCGACGGCGGCGCCACCGCCTGACGCTCCGCGGAACGCGGTGCGTCAGGCGGTGTTCTGCGCCGTTTGGGTCGTTGTCAGATCGAGGACCTAGTCTGTGCACCGTGACTTCGCCTGCATCGACGGACAGCGTTCCGCCCCAGCTCAGCGCGGGGCCGCGCCCCGCCCCGGGCCCGGCCGCCGACGAGGGACTGGCGCGGCGGCTGCGCGCGCTCGCCTGCACGGCCCCGCTGCACGACCTCGACGCGCGCAAGGCCAACCTCGCCGGCGAGTACTCGGTGTACGGCATGGCGGAGGTCGCGCTCGCCGCGATCGACCTCGTCACCCTGAACATGGACTTCGACACGGGCGCCGACCACGACCAGATCGTCGCCCGGCTCGTCCCGCGTGTCGCCGCCCAGGCCCCGGCGCGTCCCGCCGCCGAGCACGAGCGCGTGGCCCGCTGGGTCCTGGAGAACCTGATCAACGTCGGCAGCGTCGACCGCGGATTCCGCGCCGTGTACGGCACCTTCGAGCCGGACGGCACCTATGTGCGGCGCGACTACGACTTCAAGCTGCTGGAGGAGGTCCCCGGCCCCGGCGGCACCGTCTACCTGCGCACCACCGACGAGGCGGTCAACGTCCTGGTCGGCGCCCTGGACACCGATGTCACCAGCGCCCAGATCGCCGCCGAGGTCAAGCTGGAGGTGCTGATCAGCCGCGGCCGCCTGGCCGACGCGCAGCTCGCCGCCGAACAGGCCCGCTACCGGACCGTCCAGTACTCGGAGACCTTGCGCAAGGCCCTCGACGCCACCCGCCGCAACGTCCGCGCGGTGGACTGGCTGAGCGCCGTCCCCGACATGATCGCCGAGGCCCTGGACCACGTGGCCGACCGGTACCGGCACGAGAACGCGATCCTCACCAACATCCGCAAGGCCCGGGACGAGTCCGAGGACCCCGAGCACAAGCGCCGCGCCGCCGAACTGGTCGACATCGTCAAGGACTGCATCCGCCGCCACACCCAGCTCCAGTCCCGGCTGCTGGAGGCCGGCCCGCTCTTCCGCGCCGAACAGGACCGGCAGGCCTTCGCCGCCCCCCTGACGACCTCGGGCCTCGACCTGTACGGGCACCTCGTCGCCCCCGTCCTGCCCCTGCCCCTGGAGCAGGCGCTGCGTGTCACCGACGCCTTCTTCGCCCGCGGCACCGGCCTGCGCACCCCCGTCTCCGTCCGGGTGGGCGACCTCGTCGACATCCTCCTGACACCGCCCGTGGAGAGGGAGCACCTGGGCGCCGAGATGCCCGAGCCCGACCTGATCGCCACCCCGGACGACAGCCGCTTCAGCGAGGAGCAGATGGCGGCCGCCACGGAACTGCTCGACCTGCCGCACGACGCCCCGCGCCGGCTGTCCGGGCTGCTGGCCGAGGCCCGCGCCCAGGACCCCGACCTGCCCTACCTCGTCGCGCTGCTGGCCGTGCACGCGGCCAGCCCGCCGGTCGGCACCGCCTACCGGCAGGGCGAGCCCAAGCTGCTGTTCGCCGTGGACGACGGCACCGAGCTGGACGATCCCGAGTTCGGCGGAGCCGACCTCATCGTCGGCACGGCCCTGCTCGACGCGGCCGGGATGGCGGCGGACCGGACGGAGGCCGCGTGAACGACGCCGCGCACCCCGGGCCGCCCGGCCGGCTGCACCGGCAGCGCACCACCCACCAGCACAGCGAGACCCCCCAGCACAGCGAGGAGCACCGACCGTGACCGAGCACGTCGACCGGAGCGAACCGGAGGCGGGTGCCGCACCGGCCACCGCGGCCGTCACGCCCGCCGACGCCGCCGACGCGGCGCGGCTCGTGGCCTTCGGCCTTCAGCCCAAGCTGCTGCCGGCGCGCGACCAGGAGTACGCCGACCTGCTGCGCCGCTACCGGGAGGACCCGCCCTTCGCCCGGCTCGCCGACGCCGTCGCCGCGGGCCTCGGACTCGTCGTCCTGGAGGTCTCCCCCCGCGCGGGCATGGCCGTGACCGCCGCCGAGGACTCCGTGTTCGCCGTCCGCATGGGCGACTACGCGCGCCGCGCCGCCACCGACTCCGGCGACCGCTTCCTGCACGGCCTCGCCCACCTCGCCGTCGCCGCCATGGCCTACCCGCGCCCCGAGGATCTCGCCGACGACGGCTACATCGGCCGCGTCACCGTCAACGGAGTGGACGCCTTCGTCCGCCAGGCATGCCGGCGCCTGGAGGAGCGCGCCGAGCAGCGGGGGGAGAACACCGACCCGGCCAGCGACGCCCCCGGCCTGGAGGCGGCCTGGCGGATCTGGGCCAGACGCAGCGCCACCGGCGCCACCAAGGACGCCCGCAGACTTCCCGGCTCCACCACCGGCATCGTCGGCAAGGCCGCCGCCTTCCTCACCGAGTCCGGCTTCCTCCAGCGCACCGGCGACGAGAACGGCGGCACCTACCGCACGACCGCCCGCTACCAGCTCCAGGTGCGGGACATGGCGGGCAGCGCCGCGATGGCCGAGTTGCTGGAGCTGGGCGTCGTCCCGGTCACCGACGGCACGGCCACCCTGCTGCCCGCCGAGGACACGGACGACCTGGACCTGGTGGCCGACGCAGGACTGCCGTTCCACTCCTCCTGACCCCGCATCACCCGACCGAACGTCACCGAACGTCCCCGACTTCACGAAGACTTACGAGAGTCCGCCATGTACGAGCTGTCCCGGGTCCGCCTCTACTCCATCGGACCCGCCGGCGCCCGCTACGCCGACACCGTGCTTGACCTGCGCGGCGTCGGCGAGCCCGTGCCCGATCCCGCGCCCGCTCAGGCGGAGTTCTTCGAGGAGGAGCCCGTCGGCCCGCCCCGCCGGCCCGCACCCGCCGGCGTGCTCTTCCTGGAGAACGGCGGCGGCAAGTCCGTCCTCCTCAAGCTGATCTTCTCCGTGATGCTGCCGGGCCACCGCAACACCCTGGGCGGCGCCAGCTCCGGTGTGCTGCGCAAGTTCCTGCTCGCCGACGACTGCGGACACGTGGCGCTGGAGTGGCAGCACGTGCAGACCGGCGAATGCGTCGTCGTCGGCAAGGTCAGCGAGTGGCGGGGGCGGCAGGTCTCCAGCGACCCGCGCAAGTTCGCCGAGGCCTGGTACTCCTTCCGGCCCGGCCCCGGACTCACCCTGGACAACCTGCCCGTCGCCGAGGCCACCGCCGTCCGTCCGCCCGTCGAGGGCGTCTCCGGCGCCCAGGGCCGACGGCGCACCATGAAGGGCTTCCGGGACGCGCTCACCGAGGCCGGAAAGGCCTACCCGCACCTGGAGGTGCACTGGGAGGAGATCCACGACCGCTGGATCGAGCACCTCGGCGACCTCGGGCTCGACCCCGAACTCTTCCGCTACCAGCGCGAGATGAACGCCGACGAGGGCGAGGCGGCCGGCCTGTTCGCGGTCAAGAAGGACTCCGACTTCACCGACCTGCTGCTGCGCGCCGTCACCGACACCCGCGACACCGACGGACTCGCCGACCTGGTCGGCGGATTCGGCAACAAGCTGGGCCGGCGCGCCGAGCTGATCGCCGAACGCGACTTCACCGCCGGCTCCGTCGACCTGCTCGGCCGGATCGTCGAGGCCGCCGACGCCCGCACCCGCGCCCGGGAGATCCACACCGCCGCCGAACGCCGCACCAGGACCCTGGCCCGGCGGCTGTCCGCGCGCGGCGCCCAGGAACGGGCCCGGGCCGGCGACCTCGCCCAGCGGGTCACCGCCGCCGCGTACGCCGTCACCCACGCCGAGGCGGCCCGTGACCGCAGCGGCCGCATCGCCGCCGAACTCGCCTACCGGCACGCCTCGCTGGCCCTGACCGCCGCCGAGAAGTCCGCCGCCGCGCAGAAGCGCGAACTCGCCGACGCGCGCACCCTGCACGCCGCCTGGCAGGCAGCCGAGGCCGTACTGCGTCACCGCGCCGCCGCCGACCGCGTCGCCAGGGTCTCCGCCGCCATCCAGGAGGCCGAGCGGGACGCGGCCCCCGCGCTCGCCGCCCGCGCCGAGGCCGCCGTCGACCTCGTCCGCGCCCTGCACGCGGCCGCCACCCGGGCCGAGCAGCACGCCAACGAGGAGGAGGAGCGCTCCGCCGCCCTCCAGGACGTCGGCGACGCCGCCCACCGTGACTCCACCGCCGCCGCCACCGAGGCCCAGCGGGCCCGCAGCGAGGCCGGGCACCTGCGCCAGCGCCTGAGCGAGGTCGAGCAGGAGACCGCCGAAGCGGTCCGCGCCGGCTGGCTCGACGACAGCGCGCCCGACGCCGACCCCGCCCGCGCCGCCCTCGCGGCCAGCGACGCCGAGAAGACCACCGTCGCCGCCTGGGACACCGCCCGCGAGGCCGCCCGCCGCGCCACCGAGCACGCCCGTGAGGCCGCCGCCGCGGAGACCCGCGCCGAACTGACCGCCGCCCGCGCGGCCGACGCCGCCACCGCCGCCGAACGCGCCCACGCGGCCGAACGCCGCACCGCCGAGGCGCTCGCGGCCGAGGAGCGGCTCGCCGAACTGCTCGGCCTGGCCGCCGCGCCCCGACCCGGCATCCCCCAGCCCAGGCAGGACACCGACGGCGGCCCCGCCGACGCGCCGAGGCCGTCCGACGCGGCCCTCACCCCCGAGGAACTCGACCGCTTCGCCGACGAGCTGCGCGAGCTGCTCGACGACACCGTCTCCTCCGCCGAACGCCAGCTCTTCGACCTGCGCACCGCCGCCGCCGACGACTCCCGCATCCTCGGCGCCCTCGGCGACGGCGGACTGCTGCCGCCCGGCCCGGACGTCCTCGCCACCGTGGAGTTCCTCGGCGAGCACGGAATCCCCGCCCTGCCCGGCTGGCGCTACCTCGCCCAGGCCGTCGACCCCGCCGACCACGCCCGCGTGCTGGCCGCCCGCCCCGAGCTGGTCGACGGCGTCATCATCACCGACCCCGACTCCCACACCCGCGCCCGCGAGGCCCTCGGCGAAGCCGCCCTGCTGCCGCGCTCCGCCGTCGCCGTCGGCACCGCCGCCGCCCTCCTCGCCCCCACCCCGCCCCCCGGCTCCGGCGACGAGGACGTCTTCCTCGTCCCGCCGAACCCCGCGATGCACGACGAGCACGCCGCCGACGAGGAACGCCAGGCCCTGCGCGCCCGGGCGACGGAACGCGACGAGGAGATCCGCACGCTCGCCGCCCGGCTCGGCAAGGACCGGGAACTGGCGGCCCGGCTGGCCTCCTGGCGCGCCGGCTGCCCCGCCGGACGCCTCGCCGAACTGGCCCGCACCGCCGAGGAGGCCCGCGCCTTCGCCGAGGAGGCGGAGGCCGAGCTGACCGAGGCACGCGCGGTACGGGCCGAGGCGGAGGAGAGCGCCGCCGAGGCCGTACGGGTGCGGGACGAGCGGCAGGAGGCGGCGCAGAAGGCCCGCCGCGCCGCCGACGCCCTGGCCGGACTCGCCTTCCGGCTGCGCGAACGCGCCGGCTGGCAGGCCAGGCTGCGCGAGCTGGCCGACGAGGCCACCGAGGCCGAGGCCCGCGCCCAGGTCTGCCTGGAACGGGCCCGCGCCGCCGACGAGGACCGCCGCGCCGCCCAGCGTGCCGCCGACGACGCCCGCCGCACCGCCCGCGCGCTGCGCGCCGAGCGCTCCGAGATCGCCGGCGCCCCCGACGACGTGCCCGAGGAGGCGCCCGGGAACGCCGCGGACCGGCCCAAGGCGTCCCTGCCGGACCTGCGCGAGGCCTACCGGGCCGCGTCCCAGGTCTACGAGAAGGTCGGCGTCGGCGCCGATCTGCGCGCCGAGCAGGCCCGCGCGGAGAGCGACGAGAGCGCGGCGCGCGCGGAGCTGGACCGGCTCAGCAACAAGGTCCGCACCCGCGCCGCCCAGCTCCTGGAGTCGCCCGACGGCTCCGACGGGCCGTCCCGGCAGGCCGCCGCCGCCCGCGCCGAGGAACTGGTGCAGCTCCTGGAGACCCGCATGTCGAGCGCGAGCGAGCAGCTCGGCCGGCTGCGCGGCGAGGCCGAACGGCACGCCCCCGAGGACGGCGACGCCCACACCGAGCTCCCCGAGGACCTCGTCCCGGCCGACGCCGAGCACGCCCAGAGCCTGCTGCGCACGGCGACGGCCGAACTCGCCTCCCGCACCGAGGCGCTCGCCCAGGCCCGCGAGGCCCACGCCGAACTGCTCGACGCGCACCGCGCCGCCCAGGACGCGGCCGGCGGCTTCGACGAGATCGCCGCCATGCTCCGCGACCTGCTGCGCGAACACGCCCCGGACGACGAGCAGGAGGAGCCCGAGCCCTATCCGGACGCCCTGGAGGAGGCCCGCCGGTCCGCCGCCGAGGCCCGCCGCTCGCTGCGTGGCTGCGCCGCCGACCTGTCCGCCGCCGAGGCCGCCGTGCGCGAGGCGAGCGACATCCTCGTCCGGCACGCCAACTCCACGCGCTACGAGCAGGTCCGCACCCCCGCGCGGCAGCAGATCCGCGAACTGCCCGCCTCCTCTCTGCCCGAGCACGCGGCCAAGTGGGCGGAGGCCTTCGCGCCCCGGCTCCGCGTCCTCACCGACGAGCTGGCGCAGTTGGAGCGCAACCGCGACTCGATCGTGGACCGGCTGCGCGGACTGGTCGAGTCGTCCCTCGCCACGCTCCGCTCCGCCCAGCGGCTGTCCCGGCTGCCGGAGGGCCTCGGCGAGTGGTCCGGGCAGGAGTTCCTGCGCATCCGCTTCGAGGAACCCGACCAGGCCACCCTCACCGAGCGGCTCGGCGAGGTCGTCGACGAGGCGACCCGCGCGGCCGTGAAGAAGAACTCCGACCTGCGCCGCGACGGCATGTCCCTGCTGCTGCGCGGTGTCGCCGCCGCCCTGCAGCCCAAGGGCGTCGCCGTCGAGATCCTCAAGCCCGACGCCGTGCTGCGCGCCGAGCGCGTCCCCGTCGGGCAGATGGGCGACGTGTTCTCCGGCGGCCAGTTGCTCACCGCCGCCATCGCCCTGTACTGCACGATGGCCGCGCTGCGCAGCAACGACCGGGGCCGCGACCGGCACCGCCACGCCGGCACCCTGTTCCTCGACAACCCCATCGGCCGCGCCAACGCCACCTACCTGCTGGAGCTCCAGCGGGCCGTCTCCGACGCGCTCGGTGTGCAGCTCCTCTACACCACCGGCCTGTTCGACACCACGGCGCTCGCCGAGTTCCCGCTGGTGATCCGGCTGCGCAACGACGCCGACCTCAGGGCGGGCCTGAAGTACATCAGCGTCGAGGAGCACCTGCGGCCGGGACTGCCCCAGCCGACCCCCGCGGGAGACGGCGAGGGCGGGACGGTCCACAGCGAGATCACGGCGACCCGGATGTTCAAACGCCCCGCCCCGTCGCCCGCCCAGTAGTCGCTACGGGGAGGGGCGGCGTGACCCGCGGACCACGCCGCCCGCAGAACCCGGCGCCGGGCGCGGCCGGTCAGGGATGCGAGAGCTGTCCCGTCCGGCCGCGCCCCGATATCCGCTCCTGGGAGCGCTGCGCGGCCCGGGCCTGGCGGCGTGCCCGGCGCCGCTCGCGCCGCACGGACCGCGCCGTGCTGCTCGGCATCGACACCACACCGTGGCGCTGGTTCCAGACCTGGCGCGTCACCCACACGTCGAGCACGCCCCACGTGGCCACCACCGTGCCCGCCACACTGCCGATCACCATCGGGAAGGCCAGCCAGGATCCGGCCATCGTGCACAGGAAGGCCACCATCGCCAGGATCAGCGTCACGGCCACCACGAGCACGGCACGCACGGCGGCCGTACGCACCGGGTCCGGCAGCCGGCGCCGCCGCGCGGGCTCTTCCCTCCACAACGGCCGGTAGCCGGGCCGCGGTTCCCGCCCGTCCCGCTCCTCCGGCCGCTCGGACGCCCGGCCGGGCTCCGCAACGCCGCGATCCGCCGCCCCGGTGCCCGATCCCGGCGCCGGCTCGGCCGACCCGGCGTCCCCCGGCGCCCCGCGCCGCTCCGCCGTGCCCATCACCATGTCACTCCCCACCGCCTGCAGACCGCTTCCCCGCGTCCGAAGACCCGGCTCCCCTCTGGCTGCCCGGCTTGCGCTGTTTTACGCCGCCCGGAGGCGTGATGCGGCTCCTGTGGCCGCTTCCGCCACCATTTCCCGTAGACAAGGACGAACCACGTGGCGTCAAGATTCCCGAAGCGTCCGCCGGTGTCGACAATTTTCGGCCAATCCGCCCGCCAACCCGCGAGGAGGCGGCCCCGCGCCCCGCACGGGATCCCCGAGGCAAGTCCCGCAATGACCGGACAACTGCCCATCAGCAGCCGCCCGCGCGGACGTTCGGCCCGCCCGACGGGTCTTCGGGTTACCTGTGCGTCGGTAGTAGGCTCGCGCCGTTTGTTGACGCACATGTGCACCCCCTGCCGGTGGGGGTTGGCTGGGGGAGACCATGCGCTTTCGCGGGAAGTCGATCCGCCGGAAGATCGTGGCGCTGCTTCTCGTGCCGCTGGTGTCCCTGACAGCGATCTGGGCCTTCGCCACGGTGCTGACGGGACGTGAGGCGGGCCGGCTGTTCAGCGTGTCGACCCTCGTCGAGAAGGTCGGCTACCCCGTCGAGGACACCGTCCGCGTCCTCCAGCAGGAACGCCGCCAGACCCTCGTCCACCTCGCCGACCCCCGTGCCTCCGACAGCCTGGCCGCTCTCGAGCGCAGCCGCGCCGCCACCGACGAGGTCGTCGCCGAGGTCCGCCGCAACGCCCGCGACGCCGACGTGCGCGACGCCCTCAGTCCGGGGGAGGGAGAGCGGCTGACCGCGGTCCTGGACGCCTTCGACGGCATCGACTCCCTGCGCCGCAGCGTCGAGGACGGCACCGTCGACCGCGCCCAGGCGCTCGGCCTCTACAACCGCCTGGTCGATCCCTGCCACGCACTGCTCGCCAACCTCCGCGTCGTCGAGGACGTGGGCCTGGACAAGCAGTACCGCGCCCTCGTCAACGTCTCCCGCGCGCGCGAGCTGCTCTCCCGCGAGGACGCCCTGCTCGGCTCCGCCCTGGTCACCGGCAGGATCACCCGGGCGGAGACACGGGACGTCTCGGACCTCGTGGCCCAGCGCACGATGATGTACGAGACCAACCTCCCGCTGCTGCCCGCCCCCGAACGCGGCCGGTACGAGCGCTTCTGGAAGAACGCCTCCTCCGCCCCTCTGCGCGTCGCCGAGGAGGCGGCCGTCTCCACCGAGGACGGCACGCCCCGCGGCGTCACCGCCAAGAGCTGGGACACCGCCGCCGGGAACGTCCTCGAGGAACTCGGCGACCTCGACGACCAGGCCGCCGAGCAGTACCAGGACCGGGCCCGGCCGGTCGCGATGAACGTCATCACCAAGGCGGTCGTCGCCGGTGCCCTCGGACTGGTCGCCGTGCTGTTCTCCCTCTTCCTGTCCGCCCGCATCGGCCGCGCCCTCATCCGCGACCTCAGGCAGCTCCGCCTGGAGGCCCACGAGGCGTCCGGCGTCCGCCTGCCCGGCGTCATGCGCCGCCTCTCGGCCGGCGAACAGGTCGACGTCGAAACGGAGGTGCCGCGCCTCCAGTACGACAAGAACGAGATCGGCGAGGTCGGCCAGGCCCTCAACACCCTGCAGCGCGCCGCCGTCGAGGCCGCCGTCAAGCAGGCCGAGCTGCGCGCCGGGGTCTCGGAGGTGTTCGTCAACCTCGCCCGGCGCAGCCAGGTGCTGCTGCACAAGCAGCTCACCCTGCTCGACACCATGGAACGCCGCACCGAGGACACCGACGAACTCGCCGACCTGTTCCGCCTGGACCACCTGACCACCCGTATGCGCCGGCACGCCGAGGGCCTGGTCATCCTCTCCGGCGCCGCCCCCTCCCGGCAGTGGCGCAAGCCCGTCCAGCTCATGGACGTGGTGCGGGCCGCCGTCGCCGAGGTCGAGGACTACGAGCGCGTCGAGGTCCGCAGGCTGCCGCGCATCGCCGTCACCGGCCCCGCGGTCGCCGACCTCACCCACCTCGTCGCCGAACTCCTCGAGAACGCCACGGTGTTCTCCCCGCCGCACACCGCCGTGCAGGTCCTCGGTGAGCGGGTCGCCAACGGCTTCACCCTGGAGATCCACGACCGCGGACTCGGCATGACGGCCGAGGCCCTCCTCGACGCCAACCTCCGGCTCGCCGAGACACCGGAGTTCGAGCTGTCCGACACCGACCGGCTCGGCCTGTTCGTCGTCAGCCGCCTCGCCCAGCGGCAGAACGTCCGGGTCTCCCTCCAGCCCTCCCCGTACGGCGGCACCACGGCCGTCGTCTTCGTCCCCGACGCGCTGCTCACCGACGACGCCCCCGACACCAACGGGGTCGGCTTCCGCCTCGACCGGCCGCGGCGCCCCAAGGAGCACGAGCGGGCGGAGAGCCGCCGGTCCGCCGTCGACCACGTCCCCGTACGACTGCCGGGCCGCCCCGGCGGGCCGCTGGACGGCCCGGTCGAGCTGGAGGCGCCCGTCGACCTGGACGCCCTCGACGACCTTCCCGGCGCGCTCGACGACCAGGACGGCGAGAACGGCGGGCTGTTCCGTCCGCGCCGCTCCCTCGCGGCCCAGGAGGATCCGGTGGCCCTCCGTGCCGAACGACGGCGCCAGGAAGCCGACCCACCCGGCCGCCCGGCGGGCCCGGACCGGCTCGAGGGAGCCCCGGGCGGCCCGGAGCGGCCCGGGGCCGCGCGGAGCCCCGAGGCCGACGACGACCCGAACGCCCCGGTTCCGCTGCCCCGGCGCCGGACCCCCAAGCTGGTCAGCTCGCACGGACGCCCCGTCGCCGGGCGGGGCCCCCGCGACCGTACGGACGACACGTCCGGACCCGACGCCGACGCGCTGCCCTCCCTCCCGGCCCGCCGCCGAGGCAGGCCGGCCCCGGGCGGCTCCCCGGCCGAGCGCGGCCTCGGGCGGGACGGTGGTACCGGTCGTGACGACACCCCGGGGCGCGACGGAGGCCCCGGCGGGACGCCCGGGCCCCCGGCCCTCCCTACCCGGACCCGATCCGCCGACCGCGCGCCGGGCACCCCGGGCGGCAGCGGGCCGGACGCCACGGGAAGGGGCGGCACGGAGCCCGCCGACACCGGCGCCCTGCCCCGGCGGGTCCGACAGGCGAACCTGGCCCCCCAGTTGAAGCGGAGCACCCGCAGCCCCGCCGAGAGCAGGCCCGGCCCGGCCGACCGGGACGCCGAGGAGGTGCGCAGCCGGATGGCCTCGCTCCAGCGCGGCTGGCAGCGAGGCCGCGAGGAGAACGCCGAGGGCGACGACAGCTCCGGCGGCACGTCACCACGAGCACCACAGGCACCACAAGGAACGACTAAGGGGGACGGTCGATGACCGCACCGAAGACGACCGGTCACACCGCGACCAAGTCCGGGGAGCTCAACTGGCTCCTCGACGAACTGGTGGACCGCGTCGCGAGTATCCGCAAGGCCGTCATCCTGTCCGGCGACGGCCTGGCGACCGGGGCTTCCAAGGACTTGACCAGGGAGGACAGCGAGCACCTGGCAGCGGTGGCGTCCGGTTTCCACAGCCTCGCCAAGGGCGTGGGCCGCCACTTCGAGGCCGGCAGCGTCCGGCAGACGGTCGTCGAACTCGACGACGCGTTCCTGTTCGTGACGGCCGCCGGCGACGGCAGTTGCCTCGCCGTGCTCTCGGACGCCGACTCCGACGTCGGCCAGGTCGCCTACGAGATGACCCTCCTCGTCAAGCGGGTCGGCGCGCATCTGGGCACCGCCCCGCGCACCGATCTGCCTGCCGGCGGGTAAGTGGGATGACATGAGCGCAGACGGTCAGGGAAGAAACCACTGGTTCGACGACGAGGCCGGCCCCGTCGTCCGTCCGTACGCCATGACGCGCGGCCGCACCACCAGCGCGGCCCAGCACCGCCTCGACCTCATCGCGGTGGTGGTCACGGAACCCCACGCGGACGACCCGGAGGCGGACGTCACCCTCGCCCCCGAGCACGTGGACATCGTCGGACTGTGCCGGGACACCCCGCAGTCCGTCGCCGAACTCGCCGCCGAACTCGACCTGCCCGTCGGCGTCGTACGGGTCCTGGTGGGAGACCTCGTCGACGCCGAACTCGTGCACGTCAACCGGCCCGTGCCCCCGGCCGAACTGCCCGACGAGAACATCCTGCGCGACGTGATCAACGGCCTGCGGGCCCTGTGAGACGGAAACCGCCCACGGGCCGCCGGAGCGGCCCGTGGGCACGGTAAGGAGAAGAGAACGATGATCTTAGGGCGTTCCCAGCGCGGCAAGCCGCCGGTCGAGCCCGTCACGCTCAAGATCCTGGTGGCCGGCGGCTTCGGCGTGGGGAAGACCACCCTCGTCGGCGCGGTCAGCGAGATCAGGCCGCTGCGCACCGAGGAACTGCTCACCGAGGCCGGCCGGCCCGTGGACGACGTCAGCGGGGTGGAGGGCAAGCACACCACCACCGTCGCCATGGACTTCGGGCGGATCACGCTCCGCGAGGACCTGGTGCTGTACCTCTTCGGCACGCCCGGCCAGGAGCGGTTCTGGTTCATGTGGGACGAGCTGTCGGAGGGCGCGCTGGGCGCGGTCGTCCTCGCCGACACGCGCCGCCTGGAGGACTGCTTCGCCGCCATCGACTACTTCGAACGGCGGTCCATCCCCTTCCTCGTCGGCGTCAACTGCTTCGAGGGCTCGGCCCGCTACCCCGCCGAGACCGTCCGTCAGGCCCTCGACCTCGACACGGACGTGCCCCTGGTGATGTGCGACGCCCGTGACCGGGCGTCCGTGAAGGACGTCCTCGTCGGTGTCGTCCAGCACGCGATGGACCACTCGGCCAACGTGCGCAGCCCCGTCACCACCTGAAACAGCCGCTCACGCGCGCGTGCCCGACGCACCCCCACGCGCGCGCGTCCCCTGATGCCCTACGGCGACCAGCTCGACGCATGAACATCATGTGATCGTCCGCCCCCTTCCGTCGCGCAGCCCCCGACTGATAGACGCAGGGCCATGACACGACTCTCCACCGCTCTGCGCGGACTGGTCACCACCGTCGCCGCCCTGCTCGCCGTGACCACCGTCCCCGCCGCCGCCCAGGCCGCCCCCGATCCCAAGGCGCCCGAGGACTTCGTGGCCCTGCGCAGCGTCGACCCCACGATCATCGAGGAGATGCGCTACGTCACCCCGCACAACTTCGTCGGCGAGCGCATCGACGGCTACCGACAGCCCCTGTGCATCCTCACCCGCCCCGCGGCCGAAGCCCTCCACCGGGCCCAGACGCGGCTGCTGAGGCAGGGCTACTCCCTCAAGGTGTACGACTGCTACCGGCTGCAGCGCGCCGTCGACCACTTCGTCCGCTGGGCCGAGGACCTCGGCGACCAGGCGATGAAGGCGGAGTTCTACCCGAACGTCGACAAGACCCGTCTGTTCGAGGACGGCTACATCGCGGCGAAGTCCGGCCACAGCCGCGGCTCCACCGTGGACCTGACCCTCGTGCGGCTCCCCGCGCAGCCCACCCGGCCGTACCACCCCGGGCAGCCGCTGGTGCCCTGCTTCGCACCCCAGGACGAGCGCTTCCCCGACAACTCCGTGGACATGGGCACCGGCTTCGACTGCTTCGACACCCTCTCGCACACCCTCGACCCCCGCGTCCAGGGCGCCCAGCGCGCCAACCGGCTGCTGCTGAAGAACACCCTGGAGGACGTCGGCCTCGTCAACCTCCCCGAGGAGTGGTGGCACTTCACCTACAAGCCCGAGGCGTACCCCGACACCTACTTCGACTTCCCGGTCTCCGCGAGGTCACTGACCGGCCGCCACTGAGCGCCCACCGGAGCCGCCCCCTCCGTGATCGGATACAGTCCGCCGCGTGTCCGAAACTCAAACCTCCGTTCCCAACTCCGCAGCGGGCTCCCACTGTTCGAGCTGCGGCACGCCCTACGGAGAGGGCGTCTCCGGCTGGCCCCGCACCTGCCCGGCGTGCGGCAGCACCGCCTACCGCAACCCCCTGCCGGTAGCGGTCGCCCTCCAGCCCGTGTACGACACCAAGGGCACCGCCCTGGTAGTCGTCACCCGTACCGTGGCCCCCGAGCGCGGGGGCGTCGCACTGCCGGGCGGCTACATCGACGACCGCGAGGACTGGCGGCAGGCCGTCGTCCGCGAACTCAAGGAGGAGACGGGCATCGACGCGGCGAGCCGCGACGTACGGCTCGCCGACGCCATGAGCTCACCCGACGGCCACCTGCTGCTCTTCGGGCTCCTCCCGGAACGGCCGGCCGAGGGCCTCCCGCCCTCCGCCGCCACCGACGAGACCGAGGGCCGGCACCTGCTGCGCGGGCCCGAGGAGCTCGCCTTCCCGCTCCACACCCGGGCCGTACGGGCCTTCTTCGAGGGCCGCTACATCTGAACCGGGCGCTCCCCGAGCCCCCGCACGCGCACGGGGCAGGACGGCTCGGCCGGGCCGTCCTCGCCCTCCCGCTCCACGATCACCCGCCGCCCCTCCCGACGGGTGACGTACCGCTCGGTCACCGGCTCCGCCCAGCCGTCGCCCGCGTCCGTCACGACGAGCCCACCCCCGGCCCGTCCCCGCGCGGGCGCCCACACCTCCAGCTCCGGCCCGCCGTCCTCCCCACGCACCGGAACGACCGCACCCGCGCGCGCGAACACCGGGATCCGGCCCGGCGGAGCCTCGACGAGCACCTGCGCCGGCCCCTCGTACGCCCGCTCCGTCACCGTGTCGTACCAGCGCCCCCGGGGCAGCCGCACCGCACGCCCGCCGGCACCCGGGTCCAGCACCGGCGCCACCAGCAGACAGTCGCCCAGCAGGAAGGCGTCCTCGCAGTCCCGCAGCCGGCGCTCCTCCGGCGCCGACCACCACAGCGGCCGTACGCAGGGCGCGCCCGTACGCCGGGCCAGATGCGCCAGCGTCACGAAGTACGGCGTCAGCCGCCGCCGCTCGACCAGCGCCACGCGCGCGTGCTCCAGCACCTCGGCACCGAACTCCCACGGCTCCCGGCGCCCCTCCCGCTCACCCCCGTACGTGCGGAACAGCGGCAGATACGCGGCCAGTTGAAGCCACCGCAGATACAGCTCCGGCGACGGGGCACCGCCGCACCCGCCCGCATCGGCCCCCGAGTACGGCACCCCGCACAGCCCGAGCCCCAGCACCCGCGCCAGCGACGCCCGCAGCCCCGGCCAGCCCGTGGGCACCTCCGCCGACCACGCGCCGCCGTACCGCTGCATCCCGGCCCACCCCGAGCGCGACAGGACGAACGGACGCTCCTCGGGCGCCAGTGCCCGCAGCCCCTCGTACGCGGCCCGGGCCATGCACAGCGCGTACACGTTGTGCGCCTCCCGATGATCGCCCTCGCGCCCCTCCAGCCGGTGCCGGGCGGACCGGGGGAGGGTCGGCTCCCCGAAAGCGGTGAACGAGGCCGGCTCGTTCCGGTCGTGCCAGAGCCCGGCGAACCCCCGCTCCAGCCGTTCCTCGTGGAGCCCGGCCCACCACTCGCGCACGCGCGGGTGCGTGAAGTCCGGGAACACCACCTCCCCGGACCGCCCCACCCCGCGCACCACCGGCCCGGCGGCACCGCGCACGAACACGTCCTCGTCCACACCGCCGTCGTACACGGCACTCCCGGGCACCACCGGAACTCCAGGTTCCACGACCGACACCAGCCGGATCCCCTCCCGCCGCAGCTCCTCGGCGAGCACCGCCAGCTTCGGGAACCGCTCGTCATCGACGGTGAACGCCCGACGCGCCTCGAGATGGCCGGCGCCCAGATGCACCGCGTCGAGCGGCAGCTCCCGCTCCTGGAAGCCCGCGACGACCCGCCGCAGCTCCTGCTCACCGGCGAAGTCCCGCCCGTGGTGGTGACCCAGCGCCCAGGCGGGCGGCAACGCGGGAGCGCCCGTCAGCGACGCCCAGGCGAGCAGCACGCGCGCGGGGGTCCCCACCGTCACCCAGCAGCGCAGCGGACCCCCCTCCATCCGCAGCGCGCTCGTGCCCGGCCGGTCGTGCCCCGACCCGGCACCCTCCTCGCCCTCCCGCAGCGTCACCGAGCCCTCCCACGGGTTGTCGTGGAACACCAGGTGCGTCCCCGCGTCGGCCACCACCATCTGCACCGGCATCGTCACGTGCGGCGGGACCTCACCCCCGGGCGACGCCGGACCGGTCCCCGTGTTCCACAGCCGGTACGAACCGTCCCGCAGCCGGGGCCCCGAGGCCGGGCCGCCCAGCCCGAAGAACCGGGCGTCCGCCGCCACCTCCGACCGCTGCGTCCAGCGCGCCGGACCGCCGCCCACCGGCTCCCACCAGCGGGGCGGCAGCTCACGGCGCAGGACCACACCTCCCGGCGTACGCACCTCCACGGCCCCCAGCCGCGACACGGCCACCGTCACCCGCTCGGCCACCACCCGCCGGCCACCGTCCTTGTCCGGCTCCAGAACGGCCCGTGGATCCGGCTCGGGGCAGCCGTCGGCCAGCGCGTACGACGGCTCCGGCTCCGCCCCGTCCCACCCCCAGAAGACAGCCCCGTTCACCGCGACGAGGATGCGCAGCTGCGAGCGGCTGAACCGGATCAGCCCGCCGCCCGGCCCGGGCTCCACCTCCAGCATCCGCCCCGGCACCCGGGCCCGCTCCGGCCCCCGCGGCGGCAGCGCCACGGCGTCCGCACGCCGCCCACGCCATGCCGCCCGTACGGTACGCAACCCCTGCGCCGCCCCCGCGGAACCGAACGCTTTCACCGAACGCACCAGGTCACGACCGTCCATGCCGCTCACCCTGCCATCGTCCGACCCCCGCGAGGGCGTCGTTCAACTGCCGTTCACCCATGTCGGGACGACATCTTCACGACAGCGTCCATGTGCGGCGCACTCTGGTGCGGAAGTCGATCACATGGCATCGTCCGTGTCAGCCGCGTCACGCGCACACCCCAGCCCGTGCGCGGAGGACGCACACGACGCGCACAGTCCGGGAGCCGCACCATGTCGACCGTGAACCCCCAGCCGCTCTGGCAGCCAGATCCGCAGCGCATCGCCAAGGCACGGATCACCAGGTTCCAGACCTGGGCAGCCGAACACCACGGCGCCCCCTCCGACGGCGGCTACGCGGCCCTGCACCGCTGGTCCGTCGACGAGCTGGACACCTTCTGGAAAGCCGTCACCGAGTGGTTCGACGTCCGCTTCTCGACCCCCTGCACGCGCGTGCTCGGCGACCGCTCGATGCCCGGCGCGCAGTGGTTCCCCGGCGCCACCCTGAACTACGCCGAGCACGCCCTGCGCGCCGCCGCCGTCCGCGCCGACGAACCGGCCCTCCTGTACGTCGACGAGACCCACACCTCCACCCCCGTCACCTGGGCCGAGCTGCGCCGCCAGGTCGGCTCCCTCGCCGCCGGACTGCGCGCTCTCGGGGTCCGACCGGGCGACCGCGTCAGCGGCTACCTCCCGAACATCCCGCAGGCCGTGGTCGCGCTCCTCGCCACCGCCGCCGTGGGCGGCGTCTGGACCTCCTGCGCCCCCGACTTCGGCGCCCGCAGCGTCCTGGACCGCTTCCAGCAGGTCGAACCGGTCGTCCTGTTCACCGTCGACGGATACCGCTACGGAGGCAAGGAGCACGACCGCCGCGACACCGTCGCCGAACTGCGCCGAGACCTGCCCACCCTGCGCGCCGTGGTACACATCCCGCTCCTCGGCACCGAGGCGCCCGAGGGCGCCCTGGAATGGGACGCCCTCACGGCAGCGGACACGGAGCCCGTCTTCGAGCAGGTGCCCTTCGACCACCCCCTGTGGGTGCTCTACTCCTCCGGCACCACCGGCCTGCCCAAAGCGATCGTCCAGTCCCAGGGCGGCATCCTGGTCGAGCACCTCAAGCAACTCGGCCTGCACTGCGACCTCGGCCCCGAGGACCGCTTCTTCTGGTACACGTCCACCGGCTGGATGATGTGGAACTTCCTCGTCTCCGGCCTGCTCTCCGGCACGACGATCGTCCTCTACGACGGCAGCCCCGGCTTCCCGGCCACGGACGCCCAGTGGCGCATCGCCGAACGCACCGGCGCCACCCTCTTCGGCACCTCCGCCGCCTACGTCATGGCCTGCCGCAAGGCGGACGTGCACCCCGGCCGGGACCTGGACCTCTCCAGGATCCAGTGCGTCGCCACCACCGGCTCCCCGCTCCCGCCCGACGGCTTCCGCTGGCTGCACGACCAGGTGCGCGAGGATCTGTGGATCGCCTCCGTCAGCGGCGGCACCGACGTGTGCTCCTGCTTCGCGGGCGCCGTCCCCACCCTCCCCGTGTACATCGGCGAACTCCAGGCCCCCGGCCTCGGCACCGACCTCCAGTCCTGGGACCCGAGCGGCGAACCCCTCACCGACGAGGTCGGCGAGCTGGTCGTCACCAACCCCATGCCCTCGATGCCGGTCCGCTTCTGGAACGACCCCGACGGCAGCCGCTACCACGACAGCTACTTCGACACCTACCCCGGCGTATGGCGGCACGGCGACTGGATCACGCTCACCTCCCGCGGCTCCGTCGTCATCCACGGCCGCTCCGACTCCACCCTGAACCGCCAGGGCGTCCGCATGGGCTCGGCCGACATCTACGAGGCCGTCGAACGCCTCCCCGAGATCAGGGAGTCCCTCGTCATCGGCGTCGAACAGCCCGACGGCGGCTACTGGATGCCCCTCTTCGTGCACCTGGTCCCCGGCGCCGCCCTGGACGAGGCCCTGCGGACCCGGATCAAGCAGACCATCCGCGAACAGCTCTCCCCGCGCCACGTCCCCGACGAGATCATCGAGGTGCCGGGCGTCCCGCACACCCTCACCGGCAAGCGCATCGAGGTCCCCGTCAAGCGTCTCCTGCAGGGCACTCCGCTGGAGAAGGCCGTCAACCCGGGTTCCATCGACAACCTGGACCTGCTCCACTTCTACGAGGACCTCGCCCGCAAACGCGCCTGACCACGGGTTTTCCCCCAGCGGGCCGGCCTCGTCGGAGGCCGGCCCGCCGCCTTCCGACGCCGTTGTCAGTGCCCCCGGTTACGGTGAGTGAGCATTGATCGACTGCGCACAGGGGGAAACATGGCGCACACCGACCAGACCGCGCACACCGCCCGGACCATGCGACGCGTCCTGCGCCGCGAGATCGCCGGCACCATCGGACTGCTCACCGACGAGCACGACTTCCGCGCCATGCGGCGCTACCGCACCTTCACCTTCGACGACCACGCCGTCTACCTCGGGCAGGTGGAAGCCCTCCTGAGGAGCCGGGCCTCCCAGGGCACCCACACCACTCTCGCCCTCTTCGACCCCGAGGACTACGCCGAGTACTGCTCGAAGGCCGGTCTCGACCCCGACCTCCCCGCCAACCGCACCCGGTTCACCGCCGAACTCGCGGCCCACGGCCCCACCGTCCCCTATGACGGCCGCTCCCTGGCCGACCTCGTCCCGGAACTCGTCGACGAAGCCGTCCGCCGGGCCACCTGGGAGTACGCGTCCATCCTCCTGGCCCGCCTCGGCACCTGCGCCACCTGCGGCGAGGACCTCGGACGCGCCGCCTTCTCGCGCGCCTCCCGCCTCCTCCAGCGCATCCTGGACACGGCCCCACCGGGCCACCGCCACCTGGTCTGCAGCGTCTCGACGACACCGGAGGCCCTCACCACCGTCCTCCACGCCGACGACGACACCGAGGGCACCCCGCGGATCGACGAAGCCGACGCCCTGGAGTTCACCGCCGTCCTGGCCCTCGGCCTCGCCACCCACACCCCCGGCGGCCTCGTCATGCGCACCAGCGCCCCGGGCAGTCCCGACCGGATCTACGGCTGGCGCCTGCGCGGCAACGGATTCGTCCCGCTCACCGCCGGCGAGGTCTTCGACGCCTACTGCACCGACGTCGAAACCGGCGACCTCATCTCCCCGGAGTCCAACGTCGACTACTGCGCACCGCCCGACCTAGGGGACGACACACCCGCACCCGGACACCACCACTGAAACCCCGAGGGGCGCCCCACCCGAAGACGGAGCGCCCCTCACGACAGCGGGAGCCAGGCACCGGGCCTACTCGCCGGACAGCACCGCCTGAGCCGCGTCGCGCGCCTCCTGGGCACTGTCCGCGGCCCGGGCGGCCGCCGCGGCCCGCTCGCACTGCGCCAGCGTGAACTTCGCCAGCGTCGCCCGGACGTAGGGGAGCGACGCAGCGCCCATGGAGAGAGAGGTGACACCCAGCCCGGTCAGCACACACGCGAGCAGCGGGTCCGACGCGGCCTCACCGCAGACGCCGCAGCTCTTGCCCTCGGCCCTCGCCGCCTCCGCGGCCAGCGCGACCAGGTCGAGCAGTGCGGGCTGCCACGGGTCCTGCAGCCGGGACACCGCACCCACCTGACGGTCCGCGGCGAAGGTGTACTGCGCGAGGTCGTTCGTCCCCAGCGACAGGAACTCGACCTCCTGAAGGATCGAGCGGGCCCGCAGCGCGGCCGACGGGATCTCCACCATCGCGCCGAACTTGGCCCGCAGCCCCGCCTCGCGGCACGCGTCCGCGAACGCCTTGGCATCCGCGCGGTCCGCGACCATCGGGGCCATGACCTCGAGGTGGACGGGCAGCCCCTCGGCGGCCTTCGCCAGCGCCGTGAGCTGCGTACGCAGCACCTCGGGGTGGTCGAGCAGCGTCCGCAGACCGCGCACACCAAGCGCCGGGTTCGGCTCGTCGGCCGGGGTGAGGAAGTCCAGCGGCTTGTCCGCGCCCGCGTCCAGCACCCGCACGACGACGCGGCCCTCCGGGAAGGCTTCCAGCACCTGCCGATAGGCGGCGACCTGCTTCTCCTCGGACGGCGCCTTCTTGCTGTCGTCGAGGAAGAGGAACTCGGTGCGGAACAGGCCGACGCCCTCCGCACCCGCCTCCACGGCGGCCGGCACGTCGGCGGGACCACCCACGTTGGCCAGCAGGGGCACCTTGTGACCGTCGGACGTCGCGCCCGGACCGGTCGAGGCGGCCAGCGCGGCCTTGCGCTCCGCCGCCTCCGCCTCCATCCGCGCCTTCTTCTCCGCGCTGGGGTTCACGAAAATCTCGCCGGTGCTGCCGTCCACCGCGATCACCGTGCCCTCGGGAAGCTCACCGGCACCCGGCAGCGCGACCACGGCCGGCACACCCAGGGCACGCGCGAGGATGGCGCTGTGACTGGTCGGCCCGCCCTCCTCGGTGACGAAACCGAGCACCAGCGTGGGGTCGAGCAGCGCCGTGTCGGCGGGCGCCAGGTCACGGGCGATGAGCACGTACGGCTCGTCGCTGTCCGGCACGCCGGGCATCGGCACCCCGAGCAGACGGGCGACGATACGGTTCCGCACGTCGTCGAGGTCCGCGACGCGGCCGGCCAGGTACTCCCCGGCCCCCGCGAGCAGGGCGCGGTACGCGGCGAAGGCGTCGTACACCGCGCGCTCGGCGGTGCTGCCGACGGCGATCCGCCGTTCCACGTCGGCCATCAGCTCGGGGTCCTGCGCCATCAGAGCCTGAGCCTCGAGCACCGCCTGGGCCTCGCCGCCGGCCAGGTTGCCACGTGCCGTCAGGTCGGCGGCCACAGCTTCCACGGCCTGACGAGCGCGACCCTGCTCGCGTTCCGCGTCCTGTGCCGGGATCTGCTTGGCGGGCGGTTCGAGCACCGCCGTCCCCATGTGCCGAACCTCGCCGATCGCCACACCGTGGCTCACCCCGACGCCTCGCAGCGTTGTCTCCATCTCACCCGTCCCGATCATGCGGCGGGTCCCGCCGCCGCGGTGGTTGTCCTGCCCGCCGTCGAGCGACGGCGTCGTCGTCACTTCCAGAGGAAGAGGCTCTCCCCGGCCTTCACGTCGCCGTCCTCGCGGAGATCGACGAGCGCGTCGGCCGTGGCCTCGAGGGCGACGACCGGACAGACCGGCGACTTGCCCGCGGCTTCGACGGCCGCCGGGTCCCACCGCACCACGGCCTGACCGCGCGCGACGGTGTCCCCCTTGTTCACCAGCAGCTCGAAGCCCTCGCCGTTGAGCTGCACCGTGTCGATGCCGAGGTGGGTCAGCACCCCGTGACCGCTGTCGTCGACCACGACGAACGCGTGCGGGTGCAGGGAGACGATGACCCCGTCCACGGGGGAGACGGCCTCGGAGGGCTCACGAACGGGGTCGATGGCGGTGCCCGGGCCGACCATGGCCCCGGAGAAGACCGGATCCGGCACTGCGGCCAGTCCGATGGCGCGTCCGGCCAGAGGGGACGAGACGGTGGTCATGGGAAGCCTCCCGATGATGGAGATCTGTACGGGCCGTCACTACCTGTCCCGGACGGCGCTGTTCAGCAGCGTATGTCATAGGAAGTACCGGTTCCGTATGGGTCTTCCGAATAGAGGTCTAGACCACAGTCCTCACGGATTTGCACCCGTTCCGCGGACCCGTGTACAGTCTCAACTCCTGCCCGAGGTTGAGCGATGCGAAGCACGCGTCCTCGCCTGGCGGGAACCCAACTCATCAGATCCTATCTCTGGATCACCTTCTGCCTGCCCGCAGGACGGTGGTCAGAGGGACCGGAAAAGCCTGATAGTGTTGGAAACACCGAAGGGAAGCGCCCGGAGGAAAGCCCGAGAGGGTGAGTACAAAGGAAGCGTCCGTTCCTTGAGAACTCAACAGCGTGCCAAAAGTCAACGCCAGATATGTTGATACCCCGTCTCCGGCCGTCAGGCTGGGACGAGGTTCCTTTGAAAAACACAGCGAGGACGCTGTGAACGGTCGGATCATTCCTCCGACTGTTCCGCTCTCGTGGTGTCGACCGGATCACCGGTAAACATTCACGGAGAGTTTGATCCTGGCTCAGGACGAACGCTGGCGGCGTGCTTAACACATGCAAGTCGAACGATGAACCACCTTCGGGTGGGGATTAGTGGCGAACGGGTGAGTAACACGTGGGCAATCTGCCCTGCACTCTGGGACAAGCCCTGGAAACGGGGTCTAATACCGGATACTGACCTTCAGGGGCATCCTTTGAAGGTCGAAAGCTCCGGCGGTGCAGGATGAGCCCGCGGCCTATCAGCTTGTTGGTGAGGTAACGGCTCACCAA
>NZ_JBIRZD010000013.1:166080-248086 GCF_044390505.1 Streptomyces sp. NPDC018947 | reverse complement strand
CCGGCCCTCGGCCTTCAGTAGCGGGGACAGGATTTGAACCTGCGACCTCTGGGTTATGAGCCCAGCGAGCTACCGAGCTGCTCCACCCCGCGTCGTTGTGTCTTCAGTGTACGGCATGTCCGGGGCGGAACGCACACGCGTATCTCAGCGGCCGTCCAGGTGACGGTTGGGTGCCTTCGCCCGCTCCTCGTATTCCGGCAGGAGGACCACGTCGGCACCCCCGGCGGCGAGCACCCCGCTGCCGTCGGCGCCGGGCACGAAGGTGTCCGGCTCGCGCCAGGCCGTGACCACGCGGCGCACCCCGGCGTCGAGGATCAGCCGGGCGCAGGGCGCGGGCCGGGAGGCGCGGCGGGCGCACGGTTCCAGGCTGCTGTAGACCGTGGCGCCGGCGAGCCGCGGATCGGCGGGGCCGGTCTTGGCGAGGGCGGCCTCCTCGGCGTGCACGACCGGGTCGCCGCCCTCCCGTGAGTACCCGCGCGCCAGCTCGGTCCCGTCGTCGGCGACCACGACCGCCCCCACGCTGAACGCCGTACCGGACGGCGGGCACAGTTCGGCCAGCTCGCAGGCGAGCGCCAGCCAGTGCCGGTCGGCGGCGGACACCTGCCGGCCGGTGCCCGGGGCCGTCGGCAGATACCGCAGGAGGACGACGTCCTCGATCCGCCGCGTCTCCACCAGCCGCAGCCGTCCGCGCTGGTAGTCGCCGGGTCCGAACAGCCGGGGCGCGTCCGGGTCGCCGACGAGCAGCGGGGCGAGCACGAGCTGCAGCTCGTCGGCGAGGCCCTGCTGGAGCAACTGGGTGTGCACCAGCCCACCGCCCTCCACCATGAGCCGCCGTACGCCCAGTTCCTCGCGCAGGTGCTCCAGCGCGGTGCGCCAGCGCAGTTC
Organism: Streptomyces sp. NPDC018947; assembly: GCF_044390505.1. Taxonomy (NCBI): domain Bacteria; kingdom Bacillati; phylum Actinomycetota; class Actinomycetes; order Kitasatosporales; family Streptomycetaceae; genus Streptomyces; species Streptomyces sp. NPDC018947. Next base: position 247,201 of record NZ_JBIRZD010000013.1, on the reverse strand, counting down.
GGGACCGAGCGGCACGATGTCGGCGGCGATCCCGAGGGCCCGCGCGCGCCGGGCGCCCGCGTCGGTGGTCAGGAGCACCTTGCCGCCCCCGGTGTGCCAGAACCGCGCCGCCGGATCCAGCTCCCCGCTCCCGCTGACCGCGACCTTCAGCGGATACCCGGCTCGCCCCGCCGCCTCCCGCCGCGCCCGCCGCTCGGCCGAGTTCACCAGAAGCCGCGGGTTGTCGGCGCGAATCGTCCCGGCGCCCACCAGCACCGCGTCCACGGACGCCCGCACCTCGTCGACCCGCTCGAAGTCGGCCGGCGAGGACAGCATCAGCCGCTCGGGCCCGGCGTCGTCGAGATACCCGTCGAGCGAGACGGCGGCGGAGAGCAGAACGTACGGGAGGGGCATGGACTACTCCGGGTGGGCGTGCGGACGGTGCGTGCGACGGCAACGCTACGAGCCCGCGGGACGGGCCGCCGAAAGCGCGCCCGGCGAACGGCGTTGGGCGGAGGTGCCCCGGCCGCACGGTCGAGCGGCGGGGGCCGCGCGTACGGCGGAGGCCACCGTGGTTGCGGTACCGAGAGGAACACAACGGCGTCCGGACCCAACGGAATTGCGTCCTGAGCACATCGGTGAACGCGCTGCACCCGCCGGCCTCGCTCCGGGCCTCCGTCAACTGTGCGGCCCGGCAACGGTGGTGGCGGGACGGGCCCGGGTCCGACCTTCGAAACCGTGATCTCCGTCACTGCATCCGGTTTTTCTGTAATGCCGGGTGGCCGGGATGCGCTGTAGGTGTGGGCCTCCTGTGACCGGTGTGCCCCATGTGACTTTCCTTCGGGCCTTTGCCGCCCTTCTGCGAGGTGGATTCGTCGTGAGTCGTCGTACGTCGCATGCGTACAGACCCCTGAGTCTGAAACGACGGGCGTGGCTGACGCTCGGTGCCGTGGTCCTGGGCGGTGGCGGCGTGGTGACGTATGCCGTCGCCAGCCCCTCCGACGACCCCGGCCCGAGTGGCCGGGCCAAGCGTCCGGTGAAGGTCTACGACCTCGCCCTGAAGGGCGCCACCGGCGGCAAGCGGGAGCTGCCGCGCACCGGCACCAAGCAGTTCTCGCTGGTGGGCGTGTCCTGGACGGGCGCCGTCAAGCGGCTCGAGGGCAAGGCGCAGGTGCGCACCCGCGACCTGGAGAGCGGCTCCTGGAGCGCCTGGCGGGACCTGGAGTTGGACATCGCCCCGCCGGAGGACCCGGAGGCCGGGATGCGGGGCGCGTCCGAGCCCCTGTGGGTCGGGCCCTCCGACGGTGTCGAGGTGCAGGTCCTCCACGAGGACGGCACCACGGGCGTGCTGCCCAAGGGGCTGGAGGTCAACCTGGTCGACCCGGGCGTGGTGACCGACGCCGAGACGAGGGCCACCGAGCCGGCGGCGTTCGTCGCCGAGGAGAGCAGCCCGGCGGCGACGCCCTCCGATACGACCGCACCCACCGACGGTGCGACCGCACCCACGGACGGCACGACCTCGACGCCCACGGACGGCCAGACCACCACGTCACCGGCGCCCACGGACACCACCGCGACGCCCACCGGCTCGGCGTCCCCCTCGGCCACGACGAGCACGTCCCCGAGCCCGACGGCCACGACGCCCACGACGCCCACCGCGCCGCCGTCCACCGCGCCCAAGCCGCCGGTGACCTCGCGCGCCGGCTGGGGCGCCGACGAGTCGCTCAGTCCCGACCCGTCCGAGTACAACGCCGCTGTGAAGGCCGTCTTCGTCCACCACACCGACGGGGCCAACACCTACTCGTGCGCCGACTCCGCGTCGATCGTGCGGGGCGTCTACGCGTACCACACGCAGGTCAACGGCTGGAACGACATCGGGTACAACTTCCTCGTCGACAAGTGCGGCACCGTCTTCGAGGGCCGCAAGGGCGGCACGGACCTGCCGGTGCTGGGTGCTCACACCTACGGCTGGAACCGTGAGTCCGCGGGCATCGCGGTGCTCGGCGAGTACGGCACCACCAGTGCCTCCAACGCCGCGCTGGCCTCCATCGCCCGCGTCGCCGCCTGGAAGCTCGGCCAGTACGGCGGCGACCCGGCCGGCACGGTCCAGCTGACCTCCGGGGCGACCCAGAAGAACTACTTCGGCACCAGCTACACGTCGGGATCCACCTACACGTTCCACCGGATCTCCGGCCACCGCGACGGGTACAACACCCAGTGCCCCGGCAACTCCCTCTACTCCCAGCTTCCGACCGTCCGCGCCTGGGCGGCCGGACCGGTGCAGGGGCTGAAGGTGGCCTCGGTCGGCGGGGCGGGCCTGTCGGGCTCGACGTACTACACCAAGGGCGCCATCAGCGTGAAGTGGGCGGCCACCACGCCGTCCTCGCTCATCAAGAACTTCCAGCTCGTGGTCGACGGCAAGACCGTCGCCACCACCTCCGGCACGGCCACCTCCGCGAACACGACCCTGGCCCTGGGCAGCCACACCGTGGCGGTGCGGGCGGTCCACCAGTCCGGGAAGACCGTGACCACCGCGGCGCTGAACGTCGTCGCCGAGACGACCGCGCCGACCTTCACCACCACCCCGAAGCTCTCCCTGCGCACCGGCACGGTCAACACCACCGCCGTCCCGGTCACCCTCGGCTGGAAGGCGACCGACAACAAGGCGCTGCGTGAGGTGAAGCTGACGTCCCCGGCGGCGGCCACCTTCGGGCCGACCACGACCGCCTCCAACCGCACCGCCAAGTCCGGTACGGCCACCACCTGGTCGATGCAGGCGTTCGACTACGCCGGCAACTACCGCACCGCCTCCGCCGCCTACACGTCGGTGATCCTCCAGGAGAGCTCGGCGGTGAAGTACGGGAGCTGGACCACCCGGTCCTCCACCAGCTACCTGGGCGGCAAGTCGTACTCCAGCGGCTCCAAGGGCGCCAGCCTCACCTGGACCTTCACCGGCCGCTCCGCCTCCTGGGTGGTCTCCCGGGCCTCCAGCTCGGGCCAGGTCTACGTCTACGTCGACGGCGTCAAGGTCAGCACGGTGGACCTGAAGTCCTCCACCACCCTCTACCGGCAGGCCATCTGGACGAAGACCTGGTCCAGCAGCGCCAAGCACACCGTCAAGATCGTCGTGGTGGGCACCAGCGGCCGCCCCACCATCACGACCGACGGGCTCGTCTACATCAAGTAACGGCGCCGGTACCGCCCGTACAGGGCTCCGGAAGAAGACAGCGTCCGAGTCGGCCGAAGCCGGCTCGGACGCTGTTCTGCAGGTGAGGGGGTTGCGTCCCCCGCACCCGCGGACGGTAGGCCCTGTGGGACTCGAACCCACAACCAATGGATTAAAAGTCCACTGCTCTGCCAATTGAGCTAAGGGCCCGGGGCGTGTTGCGTGATGGTGCCACACCGAGCATAGCCCGACGCGGCCGGGACGCCGATCGGGTATCGGGGACTCGGCCGCGTCGCGGCGCGGCGGGGGCGTGGCTACGGGTCCACCGGCTCGGGGGCGTTCGCGTGGGCCGCCGCGAGGGCCCGGGTGCGTTCGTGGGCCGGGTCGAGGAACCAGTGCCGCGCCGAGACCAGCCACCAGGTCGCGGCGAAGCCGAGGACGACCAGGACGGCGACGGGCGCGTAGTTGAAGGTCTCCCAGGTGACCGGGGCGACCTGGGGCAGCATGAACAGGACCGTGATGACGCCGACCCACGTCACCGCGACCACGCCCACCGCCCGCGACCAGCGGCCCAGGTGCCACGGCCCGCGTTCGAAGGCGTCCCCCTTGCGCAGGCGCAGGAAGGTCGGGACGACGTAGGCGATGTAGAGGCCGATGACGGCGATCGAGGTCACCGCCGCGTACGCCGTCACGTTGATCAGGTACGGCAGGCCGAGCACCAGGGCGCCCAGCGCGGCCAGCCACACGGCGGCGACCGGCGTGCGGGTGCGCGGGCTGACCGAGTGCCAGACGTGGGAGTAGGGCAGCGCCCCGTCGCGCGAGAAGGCGTAGATCATCCGGCTGTTGGCCGTCACCGACGCCATCCCGCAGAACAACTGCGCCCCGATGACGACGAGCAGCAGCAGCTTGCCCGCGGTCGCGCCGAGGGCGTCGAGCAGGATCTGGGCGGGCGGCGCGCCGGTCGGGGAGGCGAGGGCGCCCTCGTAGGACTGGATGGCGAAGGTGAAGCCGAGCAGGAGGACGAAGCCGGCGATCCAGGACGTCCAGATGGAGCGGACGATGCCCTTGGGCCCGGCGGTGGAGGCGTCGCGGGTCTCCTCGGTCATGTGGGCGGAGGCGTCGTAGCCGGTGAAGGTGTACTGGGCCATCAGCAGGCCGATCAGGACGACGTAGACGCCGCTGCCCCAGCCCGTGTTGTTGACGAACGCGCCGAAGACGAAGGACGCCGACCGGTGGTGGTCGGGGACGAAGGCCAGCGCGCCGACGATGACCGCGACGCCGAGGACGTGCCACCAGACGCTGACGCTGTTGAGCAGGCCGACGATGCGCACGCCGAAGGTGTTCAGCAGGCCGTGCAGGACCAGGATCGCCGCGAAGAGGAGGATCGTGCGGCCGGGGGTGACCTCGAAGCCGAACTGGAGGTTCAGGTACGCGCCCAGGAAGGACGCGGCGCCGAAGTCGATGCCGGCGGTCACCGCGACCTGGCCGAGCACGTTGAACCAGCCGGTGAACCATGCCCAGGCCGCCGCCGTCCGGGGCGGTGCGAGGCGGTGCGCCCAGAAGTACAGGCCCGCCGACGTCGGGTACGCCGAGCAGATCTCGGCCATCGCCAGGCCGACGAAGAGGGTCATCAGACCGACGCCGACCCAGCCCCAGGTGATGACGGCGGGGCCGCCCGTGTTCATGCCGAACAGATACAGCGTCAGGCAGCCCGAGAGGACCGAGATGATGGTGAAGGAGACCGCGTAGTTGGAGAACGCCGACATGCGGCGGGCCAGGACCTGGGTGTAGCCGAGCTGGGCCAGCCGTTCCTCGTCCGACAGCCCACTCGCCTTGGCGTCATCTGTCATGCCCCCAGCAATTCCCATGCGGGGAACGTGACATGCGTCACTCCGCGACCGAAACGAGAACGCCGTGGCCCCCACCCGGTCGGGTGGGGGCCACGGCGTTCAGTGCCGGCGGACCGGCGTCAGCTCACGGCGTCAGCCGTTGCGCTTCCAGCGCGGCTTGTCGTCGCGGCGGCCGAAGGAGGAACCCCGGTGGTCGTCACGGCGGCCGTACGGGCGGTCGTGGCCGCCGCTGCGGAAGCCGGGGCGGTCGCCCTGGCGGTCCCGGTTGAACGGACGGTCGCTGCCGCGGTGCCCGCCGCGCTCGTCCCGGCGGAAGCCGCCACGGTCACCGCGGTCGTCACGACGGTCGTCGCGGCGGTCGAAGGAACGGCCACCGCGGTCGCCGCGGTCGTTCCGGTCGTCCCGGCGGAAACCGCCACGGTCGCCCCGGTCGTCACGACGGTCGAACGAACGGCCACCGCGGTCGTCACGGCGGTCGAAGGAACGGCCGCCACGGTCACCGCGGTCGTTCCGGTCGTCCCGGCGGAAACCACCGCGGTCGTCACGGCGGTCGAAGGAACGCCCACCGCGGTCACCGCGGTCGTTCCGGTCGTCCCGGCGGAAACCGCCACGGTCGTCACGACGGTCGAAACCGCGGTCACGGTCGCGGTTGAAGCCGCCCCGGTCGCCCCGGTCGCCCCGGTCGTCACGGCGGTCGAAGGAACGGCCGCCGCGGTCACGGTCGTAGGAGCGCTCGCGGTCCGCGAAACGGTCCCGGCCGCTCCCGGACCGCTCGGTCCGCTCGCCCCGCTCCGTGCTGTCCGCCTCCCGCGGCGCCGGCAGCGACACCTCGGCCTCGGCGGCAGCGGCGGCCACCTCGACCAGCGCCGCCTCCGGGTCCTCGCCCCGCTCCCGCGCGACCCGCGCGACCAGCCGGTCCGCCTCCTCGCGCAGCTCGGTCGCGCGCCGCTGGGCACGCTCCAGCTCCTTGGTGAGCTGGGCGACCTCACGCTCGGCCTGCTGCGCCGCGTTGCCCGCGGACTCGGCCTGGACCTCGGTCATCGACCGGGCACCGGTGATCTCGGCGACCTCCGGGTCGAAGGCCGCGCCGCCCTGGATGATGTGGCGCGTGGCGTCGACGCCCGCGTCCTCCATCAGCCGGAAGATCTGGCGCCGCTGGTGCGGCAGGGACAGCGAGACGACCGTGCCGGTACGCCCGGCGCGCGCCGTACGGCCGGCGCGGTGCAGGTAGTCCTTGTGGTCGCCCGCCGGGTCGACGTTCAGCACCAGGTCGATGCCGTCGACGTGGATGCCGCGGGCGGCGACGTCGGTGGCGACCAGGACGTTGACGTAACCGTCCTTGAAGTCGGCCAGCGTGCGCGTACGCGCGCCCTGGGTCATGCCGCCGTGCAGCGCGTCGGCCTTCACCCCGGCCTCGCGGAGCTGGTCGGCGACGCGGTCGGCGCCGAGCTGGGTGCGGACGAAGATGATGGTGCGGCCCTTGCGGGAGGCGATGGCCGCGGTGACCGGCGCCTTGTCCTTCGGCTTCACGACCAGGATGTGGTGCGACATGGTCGTCACCGCGCCCTGGGCCGCGTCGACCTCGTGGCTGACCGGGTCCTTCAGGTACCGGTCGACGAGCGTCTTGATCTCGTTCTCCATGGTCGCGGAGAACAGCATCCGCTGACCGCCCGCCGGAACCTGGTCGAGCAGCTCGGTGACCTCGGGCAGGAAGCCCAGGTCGGACATCTGGTCGGCCTCGTCGAGAACGGCGATCTCCACGTTCTCCAGGGAGCAGGCGCCGCGGTTGATGATGTCGCGCAGGCGGCCCGGGGTGGCGACCAGGATGTCGACGCCCTTCTCCAGGGCGTAGATCTGGTTGCCCATGGACGTGCCGCCGCAGACGACCTTCATGCGCAGGCCGACCACGTCGCCGTAGGGCTGGAGCGCGTCCGCGACCTGCATGGCCAGCTCACGGGTCGGCGTCAGGATGACGGCGCGCGGCTTGTGCTTCTCGGTGCGGCCGCCGGCCAGCGTGGCCAGGGTCGGCAGACCGAAGGAGAGGGTCTTGCCGGAGCCGGTGCGGCCCCGGCCGAGGATGTCCTTGCCCGCCAGCGCGTCCGGGATGGTCGCGGCCTGGATCGGGAAGGGGGTGGTCACGCCGTTCTGCGCGAGCTTGCGCACGAGGCCCTCGGGCAGACCGAGGTCGGCGAAGGTGGTCTCGGGGGCGCCGGCGGCCTCGGAGGTCTCGACGACCTCGGGGGCCTGGCCCTCGGAGACGCCCTCGGCGTTCTCGGGCACGACGACGTGATCAGTACTGATGATGGACATGCGAATGCGAAACCTTCCGGAGTCTCGTCGGCACGCGCCCGTCAACTCCGTGAATCGCGATTCGCAATACGACCGCCTCGATGCGGTCCGCCACGGCAAGGGAGAGTACGCGCCACACGGCGCGCTCTGCGATGGCGCCGGGCAAATGGGGTCAAACGATCGACCACCATACGCACCTACCGCCCCCGAAGGCAAACCGGATAGCACATGCCCAGGTCAGCCGGGCTTCCGCCCCGCGTCGGCACCGCAGCCGGCTACACCGGGACACCCGCCTCGGGCGCCGGCTCGCGCCGCGCGAGCTGCGTCCCCGGGGGCTCGTGCGCCGACGACGACGGCTCCGGAGTCGGCTCGGGCGTCGGCGAGGCGGGCGGCTCCTGGGTCGGCGTCGGCTCCGGGTCCACCGTCGGAGGCTCCGGGTCGGGCGTCCGCGGCGGCGTGGGACCGCCGGGGGACCCGCCCTTGCCCGGGGCCGGGCCGGTCCCGCCGGCGGAGGGCCGGTCCGAGGGGGACTCGCCCGCGTCCTCGTCCTTCTCCCCGCGCCCCTCGCCCTTGCCCCGGTCCTCCCCGTCCCTCTCCTCGCCGCGCACGCGCCCCGCACCGGCCGACGCCGGGCCGTACCCGGCACCCCCGCCCGACACCGCGGGCCCGCCGCCCGGCGCGCCGGGGCCCCGTTCCCCGGCCGAGTGCGAGGGCCGGGTGCCCCCGCCGGACTCCTCTCCGACGCTCATGCAGCCGGCGGCGGCGACGACGGCCACGACCGTGGCGGCGAGACGGACGGGTACGAACAAGGGGCGCACGGGCGGCCACCTCCGGGGGTCAGAGAGTCGCCGTGCCCAACTCCCCTCACCCGCAGGAGGACACGCGCCCCGCGCCCCGGCCTCGACCGGCCCGCGTCACCCGTAGCCGAGGGCGTGCAGCCGCGCGTCGTCGATCCCGAAGTGGTGGGCGATCTCGTGGACCACCGTGACCTCGGTCTCCGCCACGACGTCCTCGCGCGTCTCGCAGAACCGCAGCGTCGGTCCCCGGTAGATCGTGATCCGGTCCGGCAGCACCCCCGCGTACCACTCCCCGCGCTCCGTCAGCGGCGTCCCCTCGTACAGCCCGAGCAGCTCGGGATCGTCCGCGGGCGGTTCGTCCTCGACGAACACCGCGACGTTGTCCATCAGCCGCGTCAGCTCCGGCGGGATCCGGTCCAGCGCCTCGGCGACCAGTTCCTCGAACTCCTCGCGCGTCATCTCCAGCACAGGCCCATTGTCGGGTACGACACATCGGGTACGACACCGCCGCCACCGACCGGCGGCCCCGCATATCCGCACCGCGGCTTGGGCATACGCGAGCAATGGCCCGCGTCCCCGCCGCAGTCCTGCACAGTCCGACCGAGGTGATGAACCGCATCCGCAGCGCCACCGGCGCCCTCACCCGCCGCCACCGCGCCCGTCCGACCCCCGCGACGACGGAGCTCGTCCCCCGCTCCCGGCCCTGGACCCGCGCCCTCGGCCTCGTCGCCGTCGTCCTGCTCGGCGCCTGGCTCGGCCTCCTGGTCGTGGGCAACGTCCGCGTCCCCGTCGGCCCCATGAACACGACGATGACCCTGCGCCCCTCCCTGGCCGGCGGTACCAAGATCAACGTCTCACCGCTGGGCGCCCTGCAACTCGACAGCCACATCGCCCCCGTGCGCCTCGACGTCAACGTCGACCAGCTCGACCCCGACCGCGCCCAGGCACTCGTCGACCACCCCGAACGCCTCTCCGGCCTCCAGGACGAGGTCGCCCAGGACGTCGGGCACGGCACGCTCGACCTGGCCGCCCGCTCCTGCGTCGCCGTCGTCACCGGCGCCACCGCCCTCGGCCTCGCCGTCTACCGCCGCCCCCGCCGGGCCCTCGCGGCCGGCGGGCTCGCCCTCACTCTCCTGGTCGCCTCCGGGGGCACCGCGTACGCGACCTGGAACCCCGACTCCGTCCTGGAGCCGAGGTTCTCCGGCCTGCTCTCCTCGGCGCCCTCCCTGGTGGGCAACGCGCGCAGCATCGTCACCGAGTTCGACGTCTACCAGAAGGAACTGGCCCGCCTGGTCACGAACGTGACCAAGCTCTACGACGTCACCTCCACGCTCCCCGCCTACCAGCCGGACCCGAGCACGATCCGCGTCCTGCACGTCTCCGACATCCACCTCAACCCGGCGAGCTGGAAGATCATCGCGTCGCTGGTGGAGCAGTACAAGGTGAACGTGATCGTCGACTCCGGCGACACCATGGACCACGGCACGGCGGCGGAGAACGGGTTCCTGGACCCCGTCGAGGACCTCGGCGCCCCCTACGTCTGGGTCCGAGGCAACCACGACTCCGCGGTCACCCAGCAGTACCTGGAGGGCCTGAAGAACGTGCACGTCCTCGACGACGGCCGGGCCCGCACGGTCGCCGGCCTGCGCTTCGCCGGCATCGGCGACCCGCAGTACACCCCGGACCGCTCCGCGAAGCCCGGCGCGGACGCCTCCCAGGAACTGGCCGGCGCCCGCCTGGCCTCCGCCCTGCGCGACCAGAGCAGGGCCGGCACCCCCGTCGACGTGGCCGTCGCGCACGAGCCCTCGGCCGCCCGCGAGGTCGACGGCACCGTGCCCCTGGTGCTGGCCGGCCACGTCCACCACGAGGACATGGAGGTCATGAAGTACGGCACCCGGCTGCGCGTCGAGGGCTCCACCGGCGGCAGCGGCCTGCGCGCGGTCGAGGGCAAGCATCCCGACCCGATCCAGGCGTCGATCCTCTACTTCGACCGGGACAGCCGGCGCCTCCAGGCCTGGGACGAGATCGAACTGGGCGGGCTGGGCCTCACGACGGCCGAGGTCAGCCGCCATCTCCCGAAGGAGAACCAGCCGGGCGCGGCACCGTCCCCGTCCGGCACGGGCCCGTCCCCGACCGGCACCGCCGGCACCCCGAGCGCCCCGGTTCCCAGCTCTCCGTAAACCGTTTTGGCGATACCTCCCGCCATCCCATATGCTTCTCACGTCCCCGACGCGCTGAGAAGCGCCCAGGCGGGCCGATAGCCCTCATCGTCTAGCGGCCTAGGACGCCGCCCTTTCAAGGCGGTAGCACGGGTTCGAATCCCGTTGGGGGCACGCAGTACCGTGTGCGACACTTGGTTCGCTGGTTCGCACACAGCCACTTGGTCCTGTGGAGCAGTTTGGAGTGCTCGCCACCCTGTCAAGGTGGAGGCCGCGGGTTCAAATCCCGTCAGGACCGCTGAGGTTTCACGTGAAACCTCGCGGCTGGGTAGCTCAGTTGGTACGAGCGATCGCCTGAAAAGCGATAGGTCGCCGGTTCGACCCCGGCCCCAGCCACAGCAAAGGCCCCGATCTTCGGATCGGGGCCTTGTTGTTTCCCGTGGTCCACCCCGCCCGCGGGCGGCGGCAAAAGCGTTCGCCAGGTTTTTCCCGAAGATGAGATCCTGGGACCCGTATGTCTACGCATCCCGCCCCCGCCCTCGGCACTCTCGCTGCCCGTCTGACCGAGTTGTCGCTGCGTGACGCGCATCGGCTCGGCCGGAGGCTCGAGGGTGCGCGGAAGATCCGTAAGCCGGAGGCCCGCGCCGCCGTTCTCGCCGAGATCGAGGCGGAGGCGGCCAAGGCCGAGCAGCGTATCGGTGAGCGCCGGGCCCGGGTGCCCGCGGTCAGCTACCCGGAGCAGCTCCCGGTCAGTCAGAAGAAGGACGAGATCGCGGCGGCCATTCGCGATCACCAGGTCGTCATCGTCGCCGGTGAGACCGGGTCCGGGAAGACCACGCAGATCCCGAAGATCTGTGTCGAGCTGGGCCGTGGCGTCCGCGGCATGATCGGGCACACCCAGCCGCGCCGGATCGCCGCCCGCACCGTCGCCGAGCGGGTGGCGGACGAGCTGGACACCCCCCTCGGCGAGGCCGTCGGCTGGAAGGTGCGGTTCACCGACCAGGTGAACCCGGACGCCACGTTCATCAAGCTGATGACGGACGGCATCCTGCTCGCCGAGATCCAGACCGACCGCGAGCTGCGCGCCTACGACACGATCATCATCGACGAGGCGCACGAGCGGTCCCTCAACATCGACTTCCTGCTCGGGTACCTCGCGCAGTTGCTGCCCAAGCGCCCGGACCTCAAGGTCGTCATCACGTCGGCGACCATCGACCCCGAGCGCTTCTCCCGGCACTTCGGCGACGCCCCGATCATCGAGGTCAGCGGGCGGACGTATCCGGTGGAGGTGCGGTACCGGCCGCTCCTGGAGGAGGACGGCGACGACGCCGACCGCGACCAGATCACCGCGATCACCGACGCCGTCGAGGAGCTGATGGCCGAGGGGAAGGGCGACATCCTCGTCTTCCTCTCCGGCGAGCGGGAGATCCGGGACACCGCCGACGCGCTGGAGAAGAAGAAGTACCGGTTCACGGAAGTGCTGCCGCTGTACGCCCGGCTCTCCCACGCCGAGCAGCACCGGGTGTTCCAGCCGCACACCGGACGCCGGATCGTCCTGGCCACGAACGTCGCCGAGACCTCGCTGACCGTCCCGGGCATCAAGTACGTCGTCGACCCCGGGTTCGCCCGTATCTCGCGCTACAGCCACCGCACCAAGGTGCAGCGGCTGCCCATCGAGCCGATCTCGCAGGCCAGCGCCAACCAGCGCAAGGGCCGCTGCGGCCGCACCAGCGACGGCATCTGCGTCCGGCTGTACTCCGAGGACGACTTCAACGCGCGGCCGGAGTTCACGGACGCCGAGATCCTGCGGACCAACCTGGCCTCCGTGATCCTCCAGATGACCGCGGCCGGCCTCGGCGACATCGAGAAGTTCCCGTTCATCGACCCGCCGGACCACCGCAACATCCGTGACGGCGTGCAGCTCCTCCAGGAGCTGGGCGCGCTGGACCCGGCGCAGAAGGACGCGCGCAAGCGGCTGACCGAGACCGGCCGGAAGCTGGCCCAGCTCCCCGTCGATCCCCGGCTGGCCCGGATGGTGCTGGAGGCCGACAAGAACGGCTGCGTCCGCGAGGTCATGGTCATAGCGGCGGCGCTGTCGATCCAGGACCCCCGGGAGCGGCCGGCGGACAAGCAGGCGCAGGCCGATCAGCAGCACGCCCGGTTCAAAGACGAGACCAGCGACTTCCTCGCGTTCCTGAATCTGTGGCGGTACGTGCGCGAGCAGCAGAAGGAGCGCGGCTCGTCGTCCTTCCGCCGGATGTGCAAGCAGGAGTACCTCAACTTCCTGCGCATCCGCGAATGGCAGGACATCTACACGCAGTTGCGCACGGTCGCCAAGCAGATGGGCATTCACCTCAACGACCAGGACGCCCCGGCCGACCGCGTCCATGTGTCGCTGCTCGCCGGTCTGCTCTCCCACGTCGGGATGAAGGACGTGAAGGACGGCGCGAAGAACGAGTACCTGGGGGCGCGCAGCGCGAAGTTCGCGATCTTCCCGGGCTCGGCGCTGTTCAAGAAGCCCCCGCGGTTCGTGATGTCCGCCGAGTTGGTGGAGACCTCGCGTCTGTGGGCGCGGGTCAACGCGAAGATCGAGCCGGAGTGGGTGGAGCCGCTCGCCGGGCATCTCCTCAAGCGCACCTACAGCGAGCCGCACTGGGAGAAGGACCAGGCGGCGGTGATGGCGTACGAGAAGGTCACGCTGTACGGCGTGCCGATCGTGGCGCAGCGCAAGGTGAACTACGGCCGGATCGACCCGGAGGTCAGCCGCGAGCTGTTCATCCGGAACGCGCTGGTGGAGGGCGACTGGCGCACGCACCACAAGTTCTTCGCCGACAACCGCAAGCTGCTCACCGAGGTGGAGGAGCTGGAGCACCGGGCGCGGCGCCGGGACATCCTGGTCGACGACGAGACGCTGTTCGACTTCTACGACCAGCGGGTTCCCGAGCACGTGGTGTCCGGTGCCCACTTCGACTCGTGGTGGAAGCGCAAGCGGCACGAGCAGCCGGACTTCCTCGACTTCGAGCGCGAGATGCTCATCAACGAGAAGGCCGGGGCGGTCACCAAGGACGACTACCCGGACTCGTGGCGCCAGGGGCCGCTGAAGTTCCGGGTGACGTACCAGTTCGAGCCGGGTGCGGACGCGGACGGCGTGACCGTCCACATCCCGCTCCAGGTGCTGAACCAGGTGACCGACGAGGGCTTCGACTGGCAGATCCCGGGCCTGCGCGAGCAGGTGGTCACGGAGCTGATCCGGTCGCTGCCCAAGCCGGTGCGGCGCAACTACGTGCCCGCGCCGAACTACGCGCAGGCGTTCCTGGAGCGGGCCGTACCCCTCCAGGAACCGCTGACGGTGACCATGGCGCGCGAGCTCAAGCGCATGGTGGGGGTGCCGTTCGATCCCGAGGACTTCGACTGGTCCAAGGTCCCGGACCACCTGAAGATCACCTTCCGGATCGTTGACGAGCGGCGCCGCAAGCTGGCCGAGGACAAGGACCTGGAGGCGCTGAAGCTGCGGCTGAAGCCGAAGGCACGCAAGGCGCTGTCGCAGGCCGCCGCGGCCACCGCCGAGCGCAGCGGCGGGGAGTCCCTGGAGCGCACGGGGCTGACGGACTGGACCATCGGCACCCTGTCCCGTGTCTTCGAGACGCGCCGGGCGGGTCAGCCGGTGAAGGCGTATCCGGCGCTGGTCGACGACGGGGACACGGTGTCCGTACGCCTCTTCGACACCGAGGCGGAGCAGGCGCAGGCCATGTGGAAGGGCACGCGCCGGCTGATCCTGCGCAACATCCCGGTCAACCCGGCGAAGTTCGCGTCCGAGAAGCTGACGAACCAGCAGAAGCTCGGCCTGTCGGCGAATCCGCACGGGTCGATCCAGGCCCTGTTCGACGACTGCGCGACGGCGGCGGCGGACCGGCTGATCGCCGACTTCGGCGGTCCGGCGTGGGACGAGGAGTCGTACCGCAAGCTCTACGACAAGGTCCGTGCCGAGATCGTGGACACGACCGTACGCACGGTGGGCCAGGTGCAGCAGGTGCTGGCGGCCTGGCAGGCCTGTGAGCGGCGTCTGAAGGGGGTACGGAGCCCCGCGCTGCTGCCGAACCTCCAGGACGTGCGCACGCAGTTGGACGGCCTGGTGAAGCCCGGCTTCGTGACGGAGGCGGGCATCGGGCGGCTGGCGGACCTGATGCGCTATCTGGTCGCCGCGGACCGGCGCCTCCAGCAGATGCCGACCAACGTCCAGCGGGACACGACCCGCATGGAGAAGCTCCAGGAGATGCGGGACGAGTACGCGTGGCTGCTGGAGCAGATGCCCCGGGGCCGGCCCGTACCGCGGCAGGTGCTGGACGTCCGCTGGATGATCGAGGAACTGCGGGTCAGCTACTTCGCGCACGCGCTGGGGACGGCGTATCCGGTCTCCGACAAGCGGATCGTGAAGGCGATCGACGCGCTGGCGCCGTAGCCGCAGTGGTGTGACGGGACGGGCACGGAGGGTGAGTTCGACCAGGGGCCCACCCTCCTGTAGAGTCTCTTCTCGCAGCGCAACGCAGGAAAAGCGCCGCAAAACCTGGTCCTGTGGAGCAGTTTGGAGTGCTCGCCACCCTGTCAAGGTGGAGGCCGCGGGTTCAAATCCCGTCAGGACCGCAGCAGAAGAAGGCCCGCACCGCATGGTGCGGGCCTTCTTCGTGTTCGGACCTACGCGGCCGCGGGTACGTGGCCCCTCAGCGGCTCTCTCGCGGCCTTGACGGCGTCAGGTCCGGCCGGTACTCCAAAGGCAGGGCACGTTCTCCGTACGGCCCCGGAGGTGGCGTATGGCGGCATCGGTCAGGCACGAGACGCGGGCCCTGCTCCGCGCGCACCTGTCGGCCGCGTCGTCGTACCGCCATGTGACGCGCCACTGCCCGATCTGCCATCGGCTGCTGCGGCTCGCCCTGGACTCTCCGGCGCCCTCTGCCCCGCCCACCCCTCCGCCGGCCCCCTCGCCCCCCTCCGCGCTTCCGACGGCCCGTCAGAAGGCCGTGGAGGACGAGAGCGCCCCCACGGCGTGAAACGGCGCCGTGCCCCAACACCCTTGGCACCAGGGGCCGCTGGAGCCGAAGGCTCCTCTAGCGCATGTCCGCCGGGCCCGACAAGCACCGATTCGTGTGACGGGTGTCACCGCATGAGTTTTTGAAACGGTGGCACTTACGCCTCGCCTACAACTGGTCAATTTAATATGTGCAATTGCACTCTCGGGGAGGACGGCTCCGCGGCTTCCGCTCAGGCCGCCCGCAGCGGATCGGACAGCCCTCCCCAGACTCCGACAAGGCCGCGCACAGGGCGGCTCAGAGGAGACCACGGGGGGTCGAAAAGGCGTCGCGAGGGGAGCACCGGAGGGCACCGAAGGGTGGCGCAGGGCATGAAAAATCGCGCTGGACCCGGCGGAGTCCAGCGCGATCCACGACGCACCCGGTCGGTTGCCCGACGTGTTCGAACGGCTTGGGCGTGGGGCCTGTTGGGGCAGGACCCGCGTCGGTTGGAGCTGTGGTTCAGGCGCTCCGGCGGGTTGGGGGACCCACCGTCATGCCCGGTTTCTGCGTGGTTGTTCAGGCCTCGCTGCGCTGCTGCGGGATGCCCGCGAGCAGGGCGCGGACCTCGGCCTCGCGGTAGCGGCGATGCCCGCCGAGCGTGCGGATCGACGTGAGCTTGCCGGCCTTCGCCCAGCGCGTGACCGTCTTCGGGTCGACGCGGAACATGGTGGCGACCTCAGCCGGGGTCAGCAGCGGCTCGGCATCAGGGGTGCGAGCGGTCATGAGCGGCCTCCTCGGGAGAACCGAACCTTCTCGGTTCTTTCCTCTAAATTCTGCACCTTGACCCGCGTTGCCCGAAATGGCGGACGCGAGTCGAGTCGGTTATAGGACGAACGGCTTGTCCTCGGCACTACAACTACACCATCTGTCCAGCCGCGTCGGCCAAACCGATGGAATTGCCCTCCCAGGTGTTCATCAGCGACGGATGCCGATGGACCATGCCATAGCGGACAGTCACGCCACTGTGACGATCAGTCACAGGACGATCAGGAGTCACCAGACCCCCCAAAGCGTGCAATGCTGAGATTCCGCCCACAGTGCACCACAGCAGGACGGATGGAGTCCTCCCCGGACTCCTTGTCCTATTTTGGCATGAGGAGGGGGAAGCGGCGCAAGAGTGGAGTACGTGCGGTCCGTCACGCTTGACGCATACGCCCGGATCGGGACCTACGTCCCATGGTGACCCGGTGTCAGGACACACCGAACAGATGTCGGAGCGAAAGACGAAACCCCACATCGGGCGGTACGTCAAACGTCAGTTCGCGGACCGCCGGTCGCGGACCGAGCGCCACCGCTCCACCAGACGCCCGTACGCGGCCCCCGCCGCGGCCCCGTCGCCGCTCCGCAGCGCCTCGATGCCCTCGGCCACGTCCGCCGCGGAGTGGTCGCCCTCCAACTCCCCCGCGGGCAGTGCGTGCACGAGCCCGCCGTAGTCCAGCTCCACCAGTGAGCGCGGGTGGAACTCCTCCAGCCAGCGGCCCACGTCCACCAGGCCGTCGATCAGCGGGCCCTCGTCCATGGCCTCCTTCAGGGCCCGCAGGCCCCGGGCCACCCGCCGCCGGGCCTGCACCATCGGCGTCCGGTAGCGCAGCACCGGCGCCCCGTCCCCCTCGCCGCCCTTGCCGTACTCCCGCTCCTCGTCGGAGACCAGCACGAACCAGTTGATCGGCACCTGCCAGGTGGCCGTGCGGATCCACGGGCGGGCGTCGGGGTTGGCCTCCCGCCAGCGCTCGTAGTCCTGCGCGCTCTGGCGGCGCACCACCGGGGGCAGCAGGGCGTCCAGGACCGGCTCCGGGAAGTCCTCGGGCAGTTCCGCCAGGGCCTGCCAGCTCCGCAGGCGGGTCCGCCAGGGGCACACGCAGACCACCCCGTCGACCTCCGTCACGAAGGCGTCGCCGCTCTCGTGCACCGGCACGGGCACGGGCGGGGTGGGCAGCAGGTCGGCCAGGGAGCGGCGCAGCTCGTCCTGGTAGGAGGGCAGGTCGGGACGGCGGGCGTAGCGCGTCCAGTGGGCGCGCTCCGGCTCGGGGAAGGCGGCCAGGGGTTCGTACACGCGCAGGTACGCCGCGTAGGGGACGGTCACCGAGGACACCTTGGGCACGCCTGCTCCCTCCCCCGCGCGCAGCCGCGAAAACCTGCGCGGCCCGCTCACAAACGCGCGGGAACCTCTGCAAATCGTCGCATGCCGGTACTCCGTGCGGAGGTGATCCTCGGCACTGTGCGGCGAGGGGACCCCACCAGGCTCTAATCTCATGCCACAGTCCCCGCCACCCGCACGGGGACAGCTCTCCGCCCGCCGCACCTACACAGGAGTCACCACCGTGACCGACGTAACCGGCGCACCTGCTGATGTACTGCACACCCTGTTCCACTCGGACCAGGGGGGTCATGAGCAAGTCGTGCTCTGCCAGGACCGTGCCAGCGGTCTCAAGGCCGTCATCGCCATCCACTCCACCGCCCTGGGCCCCGCGCTCGGCGGTACCCGCTTCTACCCGTACGCGAGCGAGGCGGAGGCCGTCGCCGACGCGCTGAACCTCGCCCGCGGGATGTCGTACAAGAACGCCATGGCCGGTCTCGACCACGGCGGCGGCAAGGCCGTGATCATCGGCGACCCGGAGCGGATCAAGAGCGAGGAGCTGCTGCTCGCCTACGGCCGCTTCGTCGCCTCGCTCGGCGGCCGGTACGTCACCGCCTGCGACGTCGGCACCTACGTCGCCGACATGGACGTCGTGGCGCGCGAGTGCCGCTGGACGACCGGGCGCTCCCCCGAGAACGGCGGCGCCGGCGACTCGTCCGTGCTCACCTCCTTCGGCGTCTACCAGGGCATGCGGGCCGCCGCCCAGCACCTGTGGGGCGACCCGACGCTGCGCGACCGCACGGTCGGCATCGCCGGCGTCGGCAAGGTCGGCCACCACCTGGTCGAGCACCTGCTCGCCGAGGGCGCGAACGTGGTCGTCACGGACGTGCGCAAGGACGTCGTGCGGGCGATCACCGAGCGGCACCCGTCGGTCGTCGCCGTGCCCGACACGGACGCCCTGATCCGGGTGGAGAACCTGGACATCTACGCCCCCTGCGCGCTCGGCGGCGCGCTGAACGACGAGACCGTGCCGGTGCTGACCGCCAAGGTGGTGTGCGGCGCCGCCAACAACCAGCTCGCCCACCCGGGCGTCGAGAAGGACCTCGCCGACCGCGGGATCCTCTACGCGCCCGACTACGTGGTGAACGCCGGCGGTGTCATCCAGGTCGCCGACGAGCTGCAGGGCTTCGACTTCGACCGGTGCAAGGCCAAGGCGGCGAAGATCTACGACACGACGCTGGCCATATTCGCACGTGCGAAGGAAGACGGTATTCCGCCGGCCGCCGCGGCCGACCGGATCGCCGAGCAGCGGATGGCGGAGGCGCGCGCCAGGGGCTGACCGGAGGCGGCGCCCCGCGGGCCGAGGGGCCCGGATCGGAGCGCCGCTTTCGAATATTTGTCCGGTACCCGCCGGAGAGCGGTTGGAGACAACTCTCACTTCTCTCGGCGGGTCGACCGCCGAAAGGTGGTTAAAATCGCCTTTGACCAGCGAGGACGGGGCGCCTCGACGGTCCTGGGCGCGGGCACGTCCTACGGGCGACGTACCGTATGGGCGTGGGCTCAGGTACCGTGGAAGCCCTACGGACCGGTCTCTCCATGGAGAGCCCGTTCCGGACCATGAACGCGTGTCAAGACTCTGGGGCCGTCGAGCCCCGTCGTTGAGGGGGTCGAGCCATGGGGCGCGGCCGGGCCAAGGCCAAGCAGACGAAGGTCGCCCGCCAGCTGAAGTACAACAGCGGTGGGACTGACCTCTCACGCCTGGCCGAGGAGCTGGGCGCATCGACGTCGAATCCGCAACCGCCTAACGGCGAGCGGTTCGAGGACGATGAGCAGGACGACGACGTGTACGCACGGTACGCGGACCTGTACGCGGACGACGACGAGGACGAGGACGGCCAGTCCCCGCAGCATCGTCGCGGCGCTTGACCCTGCACAGAACACTCACCCGGTCGGTGACTCACGTCACCGACCGGGTTCTGTGCTACCCGCAACTCTTCGGTGCCGCCGGGCTCAGCGGGCGTAGTCGCCGGTCATCGTGGCGCCCGTGCCGTGGTCGCCGCGGTCGGTGATCTCGCCGGCCACCCAGGCGTCGACGCCGCGGTCGGCGAGGGTCGCCAGTGCCACGTCCACGGACTCCTGGGGGACGACGGCGATCATGCCGACGCCCATGTTCAGGGTCTTCTCCAGCTCCAGGCGCTCGACCTGACCCGTGCGTCCGACGAGGTCGAAGATCGGGGCCGGGGTCCAGGTGGAGCGGTCGACGGTCGCGTGCAGGCCGTCGGGGATCACGCGGGCCAGGTTGGCCGCCAGTCCGCCGCCGGTGACGTGGCTGAAGGCGTGCACCTCGGTGGTGCGGGTGAGGGCCAGGCAGTCCAGCGAGTAGATCTTCGTCGGCTCCAGGAGCTCTTCGCCGAGGGTGCGGCCGAGGTCGTCCATGTGGGCGTCCAGGGACAGGCCGGCCTCGTTCAGCAGGACGTGGCGGACCAGCGAGTACCCGTTCGAGTGAAGGCCGGACGCCGCCATGGCGACGACCGCGTCGCCCTCGCGGATGCGGTCCGGGCCCAGCAGCCGGTCGGCCTCCACGACGCCCGTACCGGCGCCGGCGACGTCGAAGTCGTCCTCGCCCAGCAGGCCGGGGTGTTCGGCCGTCTCACCGCCCACCAGGGCGCAGCCGGCCAGCACACAGCCCTCGGCGATGCCCTTGACGATGGCGGCGACACGCTCGGGGTGGACCTTGCCGACGCAGATGTAGTCGGTCATGAACAGCGGCTCGGCGCCGCACACCACGATGTCGTCCATGACCATGGCGACCAGGTCGTGGCCGATGGTGTCGTAGACGCCGAGCTGCCTGGCGATGTCGACCTTGGTGCCGACGCCGTCGGTGGCGGAGGCGAGCAGGGGGCGCTCGTAGTTCTTGAGGGCGGAGGCGTCGAAGAGGCCGGCGAAGCCGCCGAGGCCGCCGAGGACCTCGGGGCGCCGCGTCTTCTTGACCCACTCCTTCATGAGCTCGACGGCGCGGTCGCCCGCCTCGATGTCGACGCCCGCGGCTGCGTAGCTGGCACCAGTTGTGTCAGGCATGACGATGAGAACCTTTGTGTCGTACGGCAGGTATTGCGGACGGACGGCTACGGGCGACGGATGGCGTCGGCGGCGGCCGTACCGGCGGGCCCGGCGGCCAGCTCGGTCTCCAGGAGCTGCTTGCCGAGCAGCTCGGGGTCGGGGAGCTCCATCGGGTACTCGCCGTCGAAGCAGGCGCGGCACAGGTTCGGCTTGGCGATGGTGGTCGCCTCGATCATGCCGTCGATGGAGATGTACGCGAGGGAGTCGGCGCCCAGCGAGGTGCCGATCTCGTCGATGGTCATGCCGTTGGCGATGAGCTCGGCGCGGGTGGCGAAGTCGATGCCGAAGAAGCAGGGCCACTTCACGGGCGGGGACGAGATCCGGATGTGGACCTCGGCGGCACCGGCCTCGCGGAGCATGCGGACCAGGGCCCGCTGGGTGTTGCCGCGGACGATGGAGTCGTCCACGACGACCAGCCGCTTGCCCTTGATGACTTCCTTCAGGGGGTTCAGCTTCAGGCGGATACCGAGCTGCCGGATGGTCTGGGAGGGCTGGATGAAGGTGCGGCCCACGTAGGCGTTCTTCACCAGGCCGCTGCCGAAGGGGATGCCGGAGGCCTCGGCGTAGCCGATGGCGGCGGGGGTGCCGGACTCCGGGGTCGCTATGACCAGGTCGGCCTCCGCGGGGGCCTCCTTGGCCAGCTTGCGGCCCATCTCGACGCGCGAGAGGTAGACGTTGCGGCCGGCGATGTCGGTGTCCGGGCGGGCCAGGTACACGTACTCGAAGACGCAGCCCTTGGGCTTCGCTTCCGCGAATCGCGAAGTGCGCAGGCCGTTCTCGTCGATGGCGATGAACTCGCCCGGCTCGATCTCCCGGACGTAGCTGGCGCCGCAGATGTCGAGGGCGGCGGACTCGGAGGCGACCACCCAGCCGCGCTCCAGGCGGCCGAGGACCAGCGGGCGGATGCCCTGCGGGTCGCGGGCCGCGTACAGGGTGTGCTCGTCCATGAAGACGAGGCTGAAGGCGCCGCGCACCTGGGGCAGCACCTTCGCGGCCGCCTCCTCGATGGTCAGCGGCTTGCCGTCGTCGTCCACCTGGCCCGCGAGCAGGGCCGTGACCAGGTCGGTGTCGTTGGTCGCCGCGACCCGCGTCGAGCGGCCGTCCTGCTTGGGCAGGTCGGCGACCATCTCGGCGAGCTGGGCGGTGTTGACGAGGTTGCCGTTGTGCCCGAGCGCGATGGAACCCTGCGCGGTGGCACGGAACGTCGGCTGGGCGTTCTCCCACACGGAGGCACCGGTGGTCGAGTAGCGGGCGTGACCGACCGCGATGTGACCCTGGAGCGAACCGAGAGAGGTCTCGTCGAAGACCTGGGACACCAGGCCCATGTCCTTGAAGACGAGGATCTGGGAGCCGTTGCTGACCGCGATTCCCGCGGATTCCTGGCCCCGATGCTGGAGGGCGTAGAGCCCGAAGTACGTGAGCTTTGCGACCTCTTCGCCCGGAGCCCAGACACCGAAGACGCCGCAAGCGTCCTGGGGGCCCTTCTCGCCGGGGAGTAGATCGTGATTGAGTCGACCGTCACCACGTGGCACGCTTCCGAGTGTAGGCGAGGTCGACCACTGGTCCGAATTGGGGATACCGGCTCAGGCACGGTTCACGGGCCGGCGGTGGCGCGGACCGTTTCGCCGTCTTCGCTGGTCAGCGTGAGGGTGCCGCGGTCGATCCGGTAGTCGGCCCGGCCGTCGAAGATGCGCAGGAGCCGCTTCTCGGCATCCATGAGTGAGCCTTCGCACATCATTCGGGTGGTGGCCGGAACGCCCAGGGTGATACGCCCGTCGCGGACGGTCGCGCCGGCGGTGACGCGGTTGCAGGGCAGGCGGCCGGAGACGGTGCCGGCGTCCCGGTCGAAGGTCAGGCGGGCGCTGCCCTTCCCGCCCGGGACGGTGACGGTCCAGTCCGTGCCGTACAGGGGCGTGTCCGCGGCCCGGCTGAGGCGGACGCTGTCGCCGTCGGGGGCGGTGAGGGTCAGGCGGCCGCTCTCCGCGGCGGCGGTGAGCGGGCCGGCGGTGAGGGTGCGGGCGAGGACCTTCTCGAAGTCCATGGGCGTCTTGTCGCAGCCCTTCTCGGTGAACACGGCGTCGCTGAGCCGGATGCTCGCGCCGTCGACGCGGGCGCGGGCGCTGAAGGTGTTGCAGCCGGTGCTGCCCTCCGCCGTACCGCCGTCGTCGATGCGGACGCGTGCCGTCTCCGGCGCCCGGTGGGTGGTGCCGTCGGCGGTGACGCTGTCGATGCTCCAGCCGACGCCGGTGAGGGGCGCGCCGGTGCCGACGGAGCCGCTGCCGCCGTCCGCCTCCTGGCTGCCGCAGGCCGCGGCGAGCGGCACGAGCGCGGCGACGGCCGTCACGGTCAGGATCTTGCTGCGCTGCTGCTTCTGCCTGTACATGCCGATTCGACGGAGGAGGGCAGGGGCCGGTTCCCCTCAGCTCAGCAGGGGCAGCAGCCCGCCGAGGTCGGCCCGCTCCCCGCTCGCGCTCACCTTCGCGTCCGCGACGGCGTCGGCCCAGGCCAGCCGCCCCGTGGCCAGCCGGATCCAGGTCAGCGCGTCGGTCTCGACGACGTTGGGCGGGGTGCCGCGGGTGTGCCGGGGGCCCTCGACGCACTGCACGACGGCGTACGGCGGCACCCGTACCTCCGTCGAGCCGCCGGGCGCCTTCACGGCGAGCGCGTCGGCGAGCAGCCGGGTGCACGCGGCGAGCGCCTGCCGGTCGTGGGGGATGGCGAGGCCGGGCACGGCGGCGTTGAGGTCGTCGGTGTGGACGATCAGCTCGACGGTGCGGGTGACCAGGTAGTCGTCCAGCGGCAGCGCGCCCGCGTTGGTCTCCAGGAGCCGGCTGCCGGGGTGCTCGGCGAGCAGCGCGCGCAGGCTCTCCTCGATGTCGGCGAGGTAGGTGTCGAGATCGGGGTGCTCGGCGGCGAGCGTGCGGGTGAAGTCGGCGATCGCGGCGGAGCCGGCGGCGGTGGCGAAGGGCCACTCGACGACCTGGACGTCCTGCCGGGGCGGGGCGGGCCGGTCCACGGCGCGGTGCAGGGCGGTCAGCGCCATTCCGATGTGCGCCACCAGGTCCCGTACGGTCCAGTCCCCGAGGCGCGTCGGCATCGCGAGCTGCTCGGGGCCGAGGGTGCGGACGGCGTCCCTGACGTGCCCGAGCTGGGCGAACACGGCGGCACGGGTCCGGGCGGGGTCGTAGGAGCGGGCGCGTTTCCTGGCGGGCGGCATGGCGGTGAGCCTAGTGGGCGCGGAACGCGGAGCTCTCGGGGAGGACGGTGTCCGTGCAGTGGCGACGGGCGGTCACGTCGTCGACGTAGGCGCGGAAGACCTGTTCCATCCCGGGGCCACCAGGCGGTCGTAGCCGGTCGCGACGGCCATCGTGTGGATCTGGGGGCGGCCGTCGCAGACCGAGGAGGCCCACCAGATCGGTTCCCCGGCACTGCGGCCCGCCTTGCCGGGGGTCGCCGGTTCCGGGGCGTCGTCGCCGTAGGTCCGGGTGAGGTGGAGGTTCTCGGCGACGGGTCCGGAGCAGGTGTGGAGGCAGACGAACCACTCCCCCACGAGCTGCGGCTCGCCGAGCCGGTCGTGCCGGTCCGCCTCCAGGAGAGGGCCGGCACCCGGCCGGCCGGTACGAAGCCCCCGCAGGCCGCGTCGATCTGCCGGCGCCCGTCCCGGACCAGCCAGATCTCCCGGCCGCTCCAGCCGATCGCCACCACGGCGGCCAGACACAGCAGGACGTTCACCGCCGTACGCACACCGTCCGGAACCCGCATCGCTCCCCCGTCTCCCCGAGACACGGTCTCGACTCCACGGGCGCTCACACGACGAGGTCCCGTCCGGTGACGGACGGGACCTCGCGCTCCGCGGGCGCTGCTACGCCAGCAGCGCCGGGATCGTGGCCTCGTGGGCCTCGCGGAGTTCGGTCAGGGGGAGGGTGAACTCGCCCTGGACCTCCACCGCGTCGCCGTCCACGACACCGATGCGGGTGGCCGGGAGGCCACGGGCACCGCACATGTCGTTGAAGCGGACCTCCTCCGAGCGGGGCACCGCGACGACCGCGCGGCCCGCCGACTCGGAGAACAGGAAGGTGAACGCGTCCAGCCCGTCCGGGACGACCAGGCGCGCGCCCCTGCCGCCGAGCAGCGCCGACTCCACGACCGCCTGGACCAGACCGCCGTCGGACAGGTCGTGCGCCGAGTCGATCATGCCGTCGCGGGAGGCGGAGATCAGGATCTCGGCGAGCAGCCGCTCGCGCTCCAGGTCGACCTTGGGCGGCAGACCGCCCAGGTGGTCGTGGATCACCTGGGACCAGGCCGAACCGCCGAACTCCTCACGGGTGTCGCCGAGGAGGTACAGGAGCTGGCCGTCCTCCTGGAAGGCGACCGGCGTGCGGCGGGCCACGTCGTCGATCACACCGAGGACCGCGACCACCGGGGTCGGGTGGATGGCGGCCTCGCCGGTCTGGTTGTAGAGCGAGACGTTGCCGCCGGTGACCGGGGTGCCGAGCTGGAGGCAGCCGTCGGCCAGGCCGCGCACGGCCTCCGCGAACTGCCACATGACCGCCGGGTCCTCCGGCGAGCCGAAGTTCAGGCAGTCGGAGACGGCGAGCGGCTTGGCGCCGGTCGTCGCCACGTTGCGGTAGGCCTCCGCCAGGGCGAGCTGCGCACCCGTGTACGGGTCGAGCTTGGCGTACCGGCCGTTGCCGTCGGTGGCGATCGCGACGCCGAGGCCGGTCTCCTCGTCCACGCGGATCATGCCCGAGTCCTCGGGCTGGGCGAGGACGGTGTTGCCCTGCACGAAGTGGTCGTACTGCTGGGTGATCCACTGCTTGGACGCCTGGTTCGGCGAGGACACCAGCTTCAGGACCTGGTCCTTCAGCTCCTCGGAGGTCTCCGGGCGCGGCAGCTTGTTCGCGTCGTCGGCCTGGAGGGCGTCCTGCCACTCCGGGCGGGCGTAGGGGCGCTCGTAGACGGGGCCGTCGTGGGCGACGGTGCGCGGGTCCACGTCGACGATCTTCCCGCCGTGCCAGAAGATCTCCAGGCGGTCGCCGTCGGTGACCTCACCGATGACGGTGGCGATGACGTCCCACTTGTCGCAGATCTCCAGGAACCGGTCGACCTTGTCGGGCTCGACCACGGCGCACATGCGCTCCTGCGACTCGCTCATGAGGATCTCCTCGGGCGAGAGCGTGGAGTCGCGCAGCGGTACGTCGTCCAGGGTGACGCGCATGCCGCCGGAGCCGTTGGAGGCCAGCTCGGACGTGGCGCAGGACAGGCCCGCGGCGCCCAGGTCCTGGATGCCGACGACCAGCTTCTCCTGGAACGCCTCCAGGGTGCACTCGATGAGCAGCTTCTCCTGGAAGGGGTCGCCGACCTGCACCGCCGGGCGCTTCGACGGCTTGGCGTCGTCGAAGGTCTCCGAGGCGAGGATGGAGGCGCCGCCGATGCCGTCGCCGCCGGTCCGGGCCCCGTACAGGATGACCTTGTTGCCCGCGCCGGACGCCTTGGCGAGGTGGATGTCCTCGTGCCGCATGACGCCGATGGCGCCGGCGTTCACCAGCGGGTTGCCCTGGTAGCAGGCGTCGAAGACGACCTCGCCGCCGATGTTGGGCAGGCCCAGGCAGTTGCCGTAGCCGCCGATGCCGGCGACGACGCCGGGCAGGACGCGCTTGGTGTCCGGGTGGTCCGCGGCGCCGAAGCGCAGGGGGTCCACGACGGCGACCGGGCGGGCGCCCATCGCGATGATGTCGCGGACGATGCCGCCGACGCCCGTGGCCGCGCCCTGGTAGGGCTCGACGTAGGAGGGGTGGTTGTGCGACTCGACCTTGAAGGTGACCGCGTAGCCCTGGCCGACGTCGACGACGCCGGCGTTCTCGCCGATGCCGACGAGCATCGCGTCGGACTCGGGGGCCTTCTCGCCGAACTGGCGCAGGTGCACCTTGCTGCTCTTGTACGAGCAGTGCTCGGACCACATGACGGAGTACATGGCGAGTTCGGCGCCGGTCGGGCGGCGGCCGAGGATCTCCACCACCCGCTCGTACTCGTCCTTCTTCAGGCCCAGTTCGGCCCAGGGCAGCTCGACGTCGGGGGTCGCGGCCGCGTGCTCGACCGTGTCCAGAGGCGTCCGGCTCATGCGTTGACCAGCTTCTTGAGGATCGAGGTGAAGAACGGGAGGCCGTCGGTGCGGCCGGTGCCGATCAGCGGCTCGACGGCGTGCTCGGGGTGCGGCATCAGGCCGACGACGTTGCCGGCGGCGTTGGTGATGCCGGCGATGTCGTTGAGCGAGCCGTTGGGGTTGACGTCCAGGTAGCGGAAGGCGACCCGGCCCTCGGCCTCCAGCTCGTCCAGCGTCCGCCGGTCGGCGACGTAGCGCCCGTCCATGTTCTTCAGCGGGATGTGGATCTCCTGGCCGGCGGTGTAGTCGCCGGTCCAGGCGGTGTCCGCGTTCTCCACCCGCAGCTTCTGGTCGCGGCAGATGAAGTGCAGGTGGTCGTTGCCGAGCATCCCGCCGGGCAGCAGGTGGGCCTCCGTGAGGATCTGGAAGCCGTTGCAGATGCCGAGCACCGGCAGACCGGCCTTCGCCTGGTCGATGACGGTGTCCATCACCGGCGAGAAGCGCGCGATGGCGCCGGCGCGCAGGTAGTCGCCGTACGAGAAGCCTCCGCACAGCACCACGGCGTCGACCTGCTTGAGGTCCTTGTCCTTGTGCCACAGGGCGACGGGTTCGGCGCCGGCGACGCGGATCGCGCGCTGCGTGTCCCGGTCGTCGAGACTGCCGGGGAAAGTGACGACGCCAATACGAGCGGTCACTTCACGGCCCCCGCGACTACGTCGTCCGACTCGACCTTGACGGTGAAGTCCTCGATCACGGTGTTGGCGAGGAAGGATTCCGCAAGATCATGGATGCGGGCGAGGGCGGCCTCGTCGACCGGCCCGTCCACTTCCAGTTCGAATCGCTTTCCCTGGCGGACGTCCGAGATCCCTTCGAAACCCAGTCGCGGCAGTGCGCGCTGCACCGCCTGGCCCTGGGGGTCGAGGATCTCCGGCTTGAGCATGACGTCGACTACGACGCGTGCCACTGGCACTCCCGGTGTGTGGTGCTGAGCAGGTTCCTTCAGACTACCCGTACAAAATTTCTACGCGCGTAGCCTTGGAGGATTCTACGTGAGCGCCATCACGACTCGCCCCCGTGGAGGGACCGCCGAGAAAAGCTTCGGGAAAGATCCCCGATCCCTCCCGGATGCCTATTGCGCAACAGACACGCGGAGAGATTTAGTCGGGCTTCCCATTGCAATGCCAGGCACGGTACAAATGAAATGTCATTAGCCGATACTTTGCCCAATTACAGGCGAACAGTCGGCATCATCGCGGCGTCCTGGCACGTCATCGCGGAGATGCCGCACGAAGGGACCGATATTCGTGGCGCAGCGTGTCGTGGTCACTCTCTTTGACGACATCGACGGCTCCGAAGCGGCGGAGACGGTCGCCTTCGGGGTCGACGGCCGGATGTACGAGATCGACCTGAATGAAGCCAATGCCCGGAAACTGCGCAAGGCGCTCGAGCCCTACGTGGCGGCCGGCCGCAAGCGCTCCCGGTCCGGCAGGGCCTACCGGCAGACGGAGGTCGCCCCCGATCCGGCGGCCGTCCGGGCGTGGGCCCAGGCACACCAGATGGACGTGCCCGCGCGGGGCCGCATCCCGAAGAAGGTGTACGAGGCGTTCACCGAGGCACAGTGAACACCCGCCCCCGGCGGCCGGCGCCCCGCCGTCCGGTCGCCGACGGCCGCTCAGCGGCCCCTCGCCGCAACCGACTTGCGCAGCACCCCGGGTGATCAGCTAAAGTCTGGAGCACGCCGAGGGGCGAGGCCGAAAAGGCCCAGCTCACGGAACATGCGGGTGTAGTTCAGTAGTAGAACATCCCCCTTCCAGGGGGAAGGCGCAGTGTGCAATTCCTGTCACCCGCTCTGCACCGCCGTACCGATCACTCGATCGGATCAGGTAGGCTGGTGCTCGCACCGATCGGTGAAGGCCGGTCGGGGGCAATGCGGACGTAGCTCAGTTGGTAGAGCGCAACCTTGCCAAGGTTGAGGTCGCGAGTTCGAGCCTCGTCGTCCGCTCGGGAATGAGACCCCGGTCCTCCACGGACCGGGGTCTTTTCGTGTGCCCGGCCCGGACCGCGTCTGACATTTGTCATGCCGAGCGGTGACGGCCCGCACTGTCGCGCAGCCCGCCCCGCCGGGACGCTTGGCGCATGCAAGCAAACGGACACGAGCACGTGATAGAGGTCACTGGCCTGCGACGTGTGTACGGGGGCGGGTTCGAGGCGGTGCGCGGAATCGACTTCTCCGTGCGCCGGGGGGAGATCTTCGCGCTGCTGGGTACCAACGGCGCCGGCAAGACCTCGACGGTCGAACTCCTCGAGGGCCTCGCCGCACCGGCCGGGGGACGGATCCGCGTCCTCGGGCACGACCCGTACACCGAGCGGGCCGCCGTACGGCCGCGCACCGGCGTGATGCTGCAGGAGGGCGGCTTCTCCTTCGAGCTGACCGTCGCGGAGACCGCCCGGATGTGGGCGGGGTGCGTGAGCGGGGCCCGCCCGCCGGCCGAGGTGCTGGCGGTCGTCGGCCTGGAGTCGAAGGCCGGGGTCCGCGTCAAGCAGCTCTCCGGGGGCCAGCGGCGGCGGCTCGACCTGGCGCTCGCCCTGCTCGGCGACCCCGAGGTGCTGTTCCTGGACGAACCCAGCACCGGGCTGGACGCCGAAGGACGCCACGAGACCTGGGAGTTGGTGAGCGCGCTGCGCGACGGCGGTACGACCGTGCTGCTGACCACGCACTACCTGGAGGAGGCCGAGCACCTGGCCGACCGGCTCGCGATCATGCACGAGGGCCGTATCGCCGCCACCGGGACCCCGGCGGAGGTGACCGCCTCGCAGCCGTCCCGGATCTCCTTCGAACTGCCCGAGGGCTACGTCGTCGGCGACCTGCCGCCGCTGGACGAACTGGGCGTCGGCGCCCACGAGACCGAGGGCCGCACGGTCCGGCTGAGCACCCGGGAACTGCAGCGCGCGGCCACCGGACTGCTGGTGTGGGCCGAGCGCGCCGGGGTCGAACTGCGCCGCCTGGACGTGCGGTCGGCGTCCCTGGAGGAGGCGTTCCTCAGCATCGCGAAGGAAGCCGCCGCACAGCCGGCCCGGGCGACGACGAAGGAGTACGCGGCATGAGCGCCACGACCGCCGAGGACACCGGGACGCGCGCCCCGGCCACCACGCCGCTCAGGCGCATGACCGCCCTCGCCCGCGCCGAACTCACCCTGCTCCGGCGGAACAAGGGCACGCTCGTCGCCGCCCTGTTCGTGCCGCTGGCCCTGCCGTTCAGCACGCGCACGGCGGCCGAGGAGATGGACCTGGCCGGGGCCGGGCTGGACGTCGGCACCCTCGTCCTGCCCGCCGCAATCGGGTTCTCCCTGATCTTCGCCGTCTACTCCGCCCTCGTCGGCGTCTTCGTGGTCCGGCGCGAGGAACTGGTCCTCAAGCGGCTGCGCACCGGCGAGCTGCGCGACGCCGAGATCCTGGGCGGGGCGGCGATGCCGGCCGTGCTCATCGGGCTCGTGCAGTGCCTGCTGCTGACGGCGGGCTGCTTCGTGCTGCTGGACCTGTCCGCGCCGTCCGCCCCGCATCTCGCCGTCGCCGGGCTGCTGCTGGGACTCGTGATGTGCGCGGGGCTCGCCGCCGCCACCGCGAGCTTCACCCGGACCGGCGAGAGCGCGCAGGTCACGCCGATGCCGCTGATGCTCGTCTCGATGATCGGCTCCGGCATGATCGTCCCGTTGGAGCTGATGCCGGACCGGCTGGCGTCCCTGTGCGAGCTGCTCCCGCTGAGCCCGGTCATCACGCTGGTGCGCGGCGGCTGGACCGGCGACCTGTCGGCGTACGAGGCCCTGGGCGCCCTGGCGACGGCGGTGGCCTGGACGGTGCTCGCGGTGTTTGCTGTACGACGGTGGTTCCGCTGGGAACCGCGACACTGACCTACGACGGGACCCGGGCCGGGGAGAACGAGAGCGGGGGTGGGCCGGGACATGCGCAGGCCGAGGCGCTGGTGGGGGCGCAAGAGCACGCCGGCGAAGGTGGAGACGTACACACGCTGGTCGTTCCACTTCTTCGGGCTCTGCGAGGTCCTGTCGCTGGGCGTGTCCACTTTCGAGAAGGTCGGCGGGCGGCTCGCGGCCGGGCTCACCCTGCTGGTCGTCGCGCATGCCTCGGTGTGCATGCTGGTCGCCTCCCGCTCCCTGGACTGGACGCGCGGCCGGCGGGCGCAGCCGGTGCGGCTGGTGTGGACGCTCGGCGTGCTCACGGCGCTGATCGCCGTCGGCGCGATCGCCCTCGCCGAGCGCGGGCCGGGCGGCGCGGGTGTGGACACCGCGGCCGGGGGGATCTTCGGCGGCGTGCTGTGCTTCGGCGCGGGCAACATCACGCTCGGGGTGCGCGACCGGCGCCGGGTGATCGCCGTCGTCGCCGGCTTCGCCTTCGGTGCCGGGATCGTGTCGTTCCCCCTGGGCCTGCCGAGCGCGGCCGTGCTCGGGGTCGCGTGCCTCGTCCTGGTGGGCGGCGGGTTCCTCGCCTTCACCTCGGTCTTCTCCGTCTGGCTGCTGAACGCGGTCTACGAGCTCGACGAGGCCAGGGAGACCCGGGCCCGGCTCGCCGTCGCCGAGGAACGGCTGCGGTTCGGCCGCGACCTGCACGACGTGATCGGCCGGAACCTGGCCGTGGTCGCGCTCAAGAGCGAGCTGGCCGTCCAGTTGTCCCGGCGCGGGCGGCCCGAGGCCGTGGAGCAGATGATCGAGGTGCAGCGCATCGCCCAGGAGTCCCAGCGTGAGGTCCGGGACGTCGTCCGCGGCTACCGGGAGGCCGACCTGGAGGTCGAACTCGCCGGCGCCCGGGGTGTGCTGGGCGCGGCCGGGATCGCGTGCGAGGTGCGTGACGGGACGTCCGGGCTGCCCGCCGAGGTGCGGTCGGCGCTCGGCTGGGTGGTGCGGGAGGCGACCACGAACGTGCTGCGGCACGGGGACGCGGAGAAGTGCTCCGTGGTGGTGCGGGTGTCGAAGGGGCGTGTGATGCTGACGGTGGAGAACGACGGGGCGGCGCGGCCGGCCGGGCAGGGTGCCGGGAGCGCGGGTGCCGCGGGCGCGGGTGCCGCCTCCGACGGGTCCGGGCTCGCGGGGCTGCGGGAACGGCTGTCCGCCGTGGACGGCACGCTGGAGGCCGGGCACGCCGACGGCGGTGTGTTCCGGCTCACGGCCGAGGTGCCACTGCCCGCCGCCCGGGCCGTGCTGGAGGCCGCGTCGTGACGGCGCCCGTGCGGGTGCTGCTCGCCGACGACGAGCATCTGATCCGCGGCGCGCTGGCCGCGCTGCTCTCCCTGGAGGACGACCTCGTCGTGGTCGCCGAGGCCGCCACCGGTCCGGAGGCCCTGGCCATGGCACGGGCCCACGAGCCCGACGTGGCCGTACTGGATCTGCAGATGCCCGGCGCCGACGGTGTGAAGGTCGCCACAGCCCTGCGCGCCGAGCTGCCCGGCTGCCGGGTGCTGATCGTGACCGGTCACGGGCGGCCGGGGCACCTGAAGCGGGCGCTCGCGGCGGGGGTGCGGGGCTTCGTCCCCA
Organism: Streptomyces sp. NPDC018947; assembly: GCF_044390505.1. Lineage (NCBI taxonomy): Bacteria > Bacillati > Actinomycetota > Actinomycetes > Kitasatosporales > Streptomycetaceae > Streptomyces > Streptomyces sp. NPDC018947. The sequence continues at coordinate 215,052 of NZ_JBIRZD010000013.1, read as the reverse complement.
AGACGGTCAGTGCCCAGCGGCTCGCCGAGCTGATCCGCACGGTGCACGCCGGACACCGGTACGTGGACCCCGAGTTGGCGGCCGACGCGATCTCCGCCGGGGACTCGCCGCTGACCGCGCGGGAGGCCGAGGTGCTGGAGCACGCCGCCGACGGGGCGCCCGTCTCGGAGATCGCCGAGCGTGCCGCGCTCGCCGAGGGGACCGTGCGGAACTACCTGTCGTCGGCCACGACGAAGCTCGGCGCGGAGAACCGGCACGCGGCGGTGCGGCTCGCCCGGGAGCGAGGTTGGGTATAGTTGCTTTCGCACCACGGAGAAATCCGCGGAGCAGGCGAACGTAGCTCAGTTGGTAGAGCGCAACCTTGCCAAGGTTGAGGTCGCGAGTTCGAACCTCGTCGTTCGCTCCACACGAAGAAGCCCCCGGCTCACGCCGGGGGCTTCTTCGTGTCCGCTCCTAGGACCAGCTCATGCCGGTGAGGCGCTCGTAGGCCTCCACGTACTTGGCGCGGGTCGCCTCCACGACCTGCTGCGGCAGCGCCGGCGGGGGCTGCTCGCCCGTGCGGTCCCAGCCGGACTCCGCCGAGGTCAGCCAGTCCCGCACGTACTGCTTGTCGTACGACGGCTGCGCGCGGCCCGGCTGCCACTGGTCGGCGGGCCAGAAGCGGGAGGAGTCGGGGGTGAGGACCTCGTCGGCGAGGACCAGGTCGTCGCCCTCGTAGCCGAACTCGAACTTGGTGTCGGCCAGGATGATGCCCCGCTCGCGGGCGATGTCCCGGGCGCGGGAGTAGACGGCGAGGGTCGCCTGGCGCAGCAGGGCCGCGGTGTCCGCGCCGACCTGCCGGGCGGCCTCCTCGTAGGAGACGTTCTCGTCGTGCTCGCCGACCTCGGCCTTGGTGGCGGGGGTGAAGATCGGGGCGGGCAGCTCCGAGCCGTCCACCAGGCCCTCGGGGAGGGCGAGGCCGCAGACGGTACGGGTCTGCCGGTACTCGGCCAGCCCGGAGCCGGTGAGGTAGCCGCGGGCCACGCACTCCACGGGGACCATCCTCAGCGACTTGCAGACCAGGGTGCGGCCCCTCCAGTCGGCGGGGGCGCCCTCGGGCAATTCGGTGCTCAGGACGTGGTTGGGGACCAGGTCGGCGAGCTGGTCGAACCACCACAGGGAGAGCTGGGTGAGCACCCGCCCCTTGTCGGGGATCTCGGTCGGCAGCACCCAGTCGTAGGCGGACATGCGGTCGCTGGCGACCATCACGAGGTCGCCCGCCTCGTTCCGGTACAGGTCGCGCACCTTGCCGGTGTGCAGATGCACCAGGCCCGGAACCTCGATCGGTTCGGGCTTTTCGACGAATCCGGACACGGTTCCTCCCCGTGGTTCTGTCCAAGTACGACGATTCTCCCGTATGCGGGGATCGGCGTCCGGCCGGGGTGGCCGCGGGCGGTCAGTCGCGTTTGCAGATGCGGTCGAGGAGGTTGGCGGTGGCGCGCTGGACGCGCGGGTCGACGTGGCCGGGGCGGTCCAGGGCCGGGGACCAGGCGAAGGTGCCGGACGCGAAGACCCAGGCGCCGGACGCGGCCCGGTACAGCGACGTCTCCTGGTGGCGCCGGGCGCCGGCGGCGTCGGTGTACGGGGAGTGGGCGAGCAGGACGCGCTCGTCGTACGCGGGCAGCGCGGTGCGCGGGAAGTAGCGGTCGGCCTCGCCCGCGACCAGGTCCTCGATCTCGTCGCCCTCGTGGGCGCCCGTGGACTCCCAGAGCCAGTGGCCGGCGTTGCGGACGATCAGCGGGTGCGGTTCGGGGACGCGGCCCGCGTACTGGATGCCGAGGAGCTGCTGCTCGGGGCGGTCGACCTCCCGCCACAGCACGGGCCGGCCGGGGCCCTGGCGCTTGCGGCAGGTCAGCAGGCGGTCGGGGACGCCGGAGGCGGACGGGGACAGCTCCACCTGCCAGTACATGGTGTTGGCGGAGAGGAAGACCAGGGAGGTGCCGTGGTCGCGGGCCTTCTCCGTGGCCCGGCGCATGGCCGCGGACCAGTACTCGTCGTGGCCCGGGAAGATCAGTCCGCGGTAGCGGGACGGTTCGACGCGGCCGGAGTGCAGGTCGCGGGCGTCGGCGTAGGCGAGGTCGTAGCCGTAGCGCTCGGCGAAGCGGATGACGTCGTAGGCGTGGCCGACGTGCAGGGGCAGGCCCGCGCCCGCGTACGGGCGGTCGAAGGAGACGGTGGTCGCGGCCTCCGCCTCGCCCAGCAGCCGGCCGTCCTCGTCCCAGGCGTGGTAGAGGCTGGCACCGGTGCGGCCGTCCTCCGGGTAGAGGTTGTACGCCTGCCAGGTGATGTCCGGCAGGAGCAGGAGGAGGTCGGCCGGGCGGTCGTCGCGGACGGTGAAGGGGACGTGGGAGCGGTAGCCGTCGGCCGTGGTGAGGACGGCGACGTAGGCGCCGACGCTCCAGTCCGACGGGATCTGCAGCCGCCAGGACAGCCACCAGTGGTGGCAGGAGACCGTGCGGTCGGCGGTGAGCGGCGCGGGCTGGACGATCCCGGACAGGCGGGGGCTGGTCGTGATCTTGGACGCGCCGTCGCCGCCGTAGTGGCCGATGCGGTAGACGTCGACGCTGAACTCCTGCGGCGGGTCGACGGTGACGTGGAAGTCGATGGCCTCGCCGGGGGCGGCCGCTCCGGTACTGGTGAAGCCCTTGATCTGGCGGTGGACGTCGTCGGCGGCGCGGGGGCCGACCGTGGTCGGGCGGCGCTCCGGGGTCCGCCGGCCGGTGGCCCGCCGGGAGCCGGTACCGGCCTCGTCCGGGGCCTGGCCGGGATTCTGCTCCACGTACCAGGGGACCACCTGGCCGGTGTCGCTGAAGTACGTCTCTCCGCCGCGCAGCCAGGGGACGGGTCCCTGCCCGAAGGGATCCGTCACGGCGTGCGCGAGTGCTCCCGACTCCCATCGGCGGATGTGCTCGGACCCCATGGGACCGCCCCCTCCCTCGTGCCCCCGTGGTCGTGCGTATGACTGACGCCCATGCCATGTGCGCGATCGGTCCCAGCACATCACATTTTGCGCGGGTGCTGTCACTGTTCGTCGCGAAGTGACCGAAAGGGGAGTTTGGGATTCCGGCGTCCGGGACCGCTGGTGCGCGAGCCGCCTTCGCGGGGCGTGACCCCGGGCGGGTCAGACCAGGCGTACCGGCTTCTCCGGGCGTATGCCGAGCGCCTTCAGCCAGGCGCGCAGAGGGGCCGGGTCGCCCGCTTCGACGAGGCTGAGGACGCGGGGGGCCAGGTCGGTCGCGCGGGCGCCGCCGACGAGGAGGGACGGGCCGTCGAGCCAGTCCAGGCCGGGGGTGGCTCCCGCGGTGTCCATCGCCGCGCAGCACACCATCGCCGTGATGTGGTCGGTGAGGATCTCCCGGCCGCTGCGCGGGGGCTGGAGCGGGAGGAGCGGCAGCGCGCGGTCGTCCCAGAGGGGGGTGTCCGGGCCGGTCCGTCCCGTGGTCGCCCCGGAGGCGGACGTCGGGGCTCCGGTGGTGTCCGCCTCCTCACGGGCCAACTGCGCGCTGAGCCCGGCGGCCAGGGCGGCGCCCCGGGGGGTGGTGTCGGCCAGGTCGTCCTCGTCGTCGGCGGGGGCGGCGCCCGTGGCGGCGGTGGCCGCCGGGCTGGGGGCGGGCTCGTCGTCGGGGGGCGCGGCTTCGGTTCCGGGTACGGGGTCGCTTCCGACGCGGGGCGCTGCCCCGTCCCGAGATGCCCGCGGGGTGCCGGAGGGTGCGGTGGGGACCGTTCCTGGAGCGTCCTCGGTGCGGGCGTGGGGCCGTGTCCCCGTCGGCGCGGTGCCGGGCTTCCCGTCGGGCGCGGGTGCCGTCCCGCCGTCGGTGGGTCGGGGGCCGGTCCCCGTCCGTTCGGCCCGCGCCTCGGTTTCGCCTCCGTCCTGCTCGGCGGGCGGGCGCTCCGGGGTGACCGGGGCCGTGCGGGACGTGAGGTGGTCCAGGACCCGGGCCAGGGTGGGGCCCTCGGTGTCCGGGGTGGGGGTGCCGGGGCGGACGCCCAGGGTGTCGAGGACGCGGTGGAGGCGGGCCGCGTCCGTGCGCCAGGTGCGGTCGACGACCTCCTCCGGATACTCCTCCCACCCCACCGGCGCCCAGTCCGGACCCCTCTCGGCCGGTCCCCCGTGGAAGAGGCGCGCGGCGAGCAGGGAGACCGCCTCGTCGATCACGCCGGGCTCCTCCAGCAGGTCGCAGGCCGGACGCTCGCCCAGACGCGAGGCGAAGCCCTCGGCCAGGCGGTCCCGGCGGGACAGCTCCGTGAGCGCCGCGACGACGCCGACGTCCAGCCGGGCCGGCCAGCGGCCCATCCGCCAGGCGGGCAGCGCCACCCGGGTCAGCAGCCGGTCCCAGCCCGCGTACGCCAGCCCGACCTGCTCCTGGGCGACGATCCGCAGCCCGTAGTCCACAGCCTGTGCGCGCTCGGCGGCCGCCGCCGCGACCCCGCGTTCCATCTCGGCGGCGTGGACGCGGCAACTGCGCAGCAGCAGCCGGGAGACCTGGCCGAGGCCCGCGCACGCGGCACGGGAGAGCGGGCCGCGGTTCCCCGTCGAGGCGACCGCCACCGCGGCGTCCAGCCCCCGTATGAAGCGCCGGGCGGCGGCTATGTCGGGGTGCGCCGACGGTCCCGTACCGGCGACGACCGGGGCGAGGACGGCGCGCAGCTCGCCCACGCGCATCCACCACAGGAAGGGCGAGCCGATGACCAGGACGGGCGCTGCGGGGCCGTGGTGGTGGACGGGCCCGCCCGGGTCCGCCGGGCCGCCGGGCCGCCGCGCGGGCGGCGGTCCGTGGGCCGGGTGGGTGCGGTCCTCCAGCCAACTGTCGCAGTCCGGGGTGAGCGCTATCGCGGACGGCGCGGGCACCTCCAGCCGGTCGGCGAGGTCGCGCACCATCCGGTACAGGTCGGGCGCCGACTCCTCGGGGACCGGCACCGTCGGGGTCGCGGCGGGCCGGGCGCGGGCCACGACCAGGGCGACGCCGGCGGCGGCCGACAGGACGAGGACGGCGAGCGCGGAGACGGTCCAGCGGGCGGCGTCCCAGCCCGCGCCGGCGAGGTGGCCGGTGGAACCGCCCACGAGCAGGATCACGGCGGCGGCCGCGGGCAGCAGGGCGACGGCCAGCGCCCTGCTGCGGACGCGCAGCACGGCCAGCGCCCGGGAACGCGCGGCCCGCGCGCCCAGCTCCACACCACCGATACCGGTCACGGCCGGACCTCACCCCCTCCTTGCTGCCCTGGGCTGTCCCACTGCTCCTGCTGCTCTCCCGAAGTCGGTCATGCCCCCACTGTGGCACCGGCCACTGACATCGCAATGCCGGTGGGCCAAGTGCCGGAACGCTTGCGCGGCACCCTAGTTGGGGGCTCGGCGCCCGTCAGCCGTATGGCGGATCGGTCACTCGATGGAATGGCTTTGGGGAAAGGTGGATGACGGACAGCAAAGGTCAGGCCCCGGTTCCTGGGAGGGAGCCGGGGCCTGTCGTTCGGGGTGGGAAGAGGTGCTCCCGGGGGCCGGTCAGGCCCCCGTCGCGGCTTCCCGGGCCGCCTTCGCCGCGATGTCCGTACGGTGCTGGGAGCCGTCGAGGCCGATGCGGGCCACGGCCCGGTAGGCGCGGTCGCGGGCCTCCGTGAGGTCCGCGCCGGTGGCCGTGACGGACAGGACGCGGCCGCCCGCGCTGACGACGGCGTCGCCCTCGCGCCGGGTGCCGGCGTGCAGGACGTAGGCGTGCGGGGCGTCCTGGGCGGCCACCTCGTCGAGGCCGGTGATCGGGTCGCCGGTGCGCGGGGTGCCGGGGTAGTTGTGCGAGGCGACGACCACGGTGACGGCCGCGTCCTCGCTCCAGCGCAGGGGTTCGAGGTCGGCGAGGTTGCCGGTGGCGGCGGCCATCAGCAGACCGGCGAGCGGGGTCTTCAGGCGGGCCAGCACGACCTGGGTCTCGGGGTCGCCGAAGCGGGCGTTGAACTCGATCACGCGCACCCCGCGCGAGGTGATCGCGAGGCCGGCGTAGAGGAGGCCGGAGAACGGGGTGCCGCGGCGGCGCATCTCGTCGACCGTCGGCTGGAGCACGCTCTCCACGACCTCGTCGACCAGCTTGGGGTCGGCCCACGGCAGCGGCGAGTACGCGCCCATGCCGCCGGTGTTCGGGCCCTGGTCGCCGTCCAGGGCCCGCTTGAAGTCCTGGGCGGGCTGGAGGGGGCGTACGTTCTCGCCGTCGGTGACGGCGAAGAGGGAGACCTCGGGGCCGTCGAGGTACTCCTCGATGACGACCCGCTCGCAGGCGTTCGCGTGGGCCCGGGCGGCCTCGACGTCCTCGGTGACGACGACGCCCTTGCCGGCGGCGAGACCGTCGTCCTTGACGACGTAGGGGGCGCCGAAGGCGTCGAGGGCCGCGTCGACCTCGGCCGGGGTCGTGCAGACGTACGAGCGGGCCGTGGGAACCCCGGCGCGCGCCATCACGTCCTTGGCGAAGGCCTTGGAGCCTTCGAGCCGCGCGGCGCTGCCGGAGGGGCCGAAGACCGGGATGCCCGCCTCGCGCACGGCGTCGGCGACCCCGGCGACGAGGGGCGCCTCCGGGCCGACGACGACCAGGTCGGCACCCAGCTCCGTGGCCAGGGCGGTCACGGCCGCGCCGTCGAGGGCGTCGACCTGGTGCAGTTCGGCGACCTCGGCGATGCCGGCGTTGCCGGGTGCGCAGTGCAGCGCGGTCACGTCGGGGTCGAGGGACAGGGAACGGCACAGGGCGTGTTCGCGGGCGCCGCCGCCGATGACAAGGACCTTCACGGGGTCAGCCTAATGGGAACGGGCCGGGCCGGTTTGTGCGGGCGCCCGAAGGGGCGGGCGGGAGGGGCTCGTACGTTCCTCCAGCCAGGGGCCCGGGGACCCGGCGGGCGGCGTCCGTTCGCGGGGTCTACTCGTGGGCGATCTCCTCGACCACGGTCGCCCCCAGCTCGCGTACGAGCAGGTCCTTGCCGGAGAGGGCCGACTCGTCGAGGTCGGGGTCGTCGTCCTCGGGGACGTCGTCCTCCGGGGAGACCGGGGGCGGCGGCTCGGGTGCCGCGGGCCGGGGCGCGGCGGCGGCCGGGGCGGGGGAGGACGGCGTCGGAGAGCCCGTGCCCTGGGAGGGCGGGGCCGCGGGTGCGGGGGCCGCCGGACGCTGGGCGGGAGCGCCGCCACCGGATCCGCCGAAGCCGCCCGCGCCGCCGGCTCCGCCGTGGCCACCGCCGCCGTAACCGCCGGACGGGCCCGAGGAGGGCGGGGGTGCCGAGCCGCCGGAGGGGTCGACGACCGCCTCGATCTTCCACTGCACGTTGAACTGCTCGGCCAGGGCCTGCCGCAGGACGTCCTCGCTGCCGCTGCTCTGGAAGTTGTCGCGGGCTCCGGCGTTGACGAAGCCGATCTGCAGGGTGGTGCCGTCGAAGCCGGTCACCTGGGCGTTCTGGCTGAGCAGGATCCAGGTGAAGCGGCGGCGGTTCTTGACCGCTTCCAGGATGTTGGGCCACAGCGAGCGCGGGTCGGGTCCGCCGGCCGGGGGCGGGGTCGGACCGGCCGGGCGCGCGGCGGGGGCCTGCGTCGCAGCCGGGGCGGGCGCCGCCGGGGACTGGGCCGCGGGGGCCGGTGCCTGGGGCTGTCCGCCGCCCGCCGGGGCAGCCGTGGGCCAGCCGCCGGGCCGGCGTCCGCCGCCCGCCGGTGCGGCGGTGGGCCAGGCGCCGGGCGCGGGGGCCGAGGCGGCGGCCGGCGCGGGAGCGGAGGGTGCGGGAGCGGCAGGCGCCTGGGGCTGCCCGGCGCCCTCACCGGGACCGGGACCGGGGGCTGTGGGAGCGGGGCTTGGCGCGGGTGCGGGCGGCGCGGGAGCGGGGCCCGGCGCGGGAGCGGCCGGCGCGCCCTGCGCGGCGGGGCCGCCCGGGGCCGCGGCACCCTGCCCCCGTACCGCCGCCCGGGCCGCGGCCGGACCGCCGCCCGGTGGCACCGGTGCGACGGCCGCGGGGCCCGCGTGGGCCTCCGGGCCGGGGACGTACCCCATGGCGGGCGCGCCGGCGCCCGCGGAGAACTGCACGCCCCGCTCGATCCGGTCGAGGCGTGCCATCACCGACCGCTCGTCGCCGTACGCGGCGGGCAGCATCACGCGCGCGCAGATCAGCTCGAGCTGGAGGCGGGGCGCATGGGCGCCGCGCATCTCGGTGAGGCCCTCGTTGACGATGTCGGCGGCGCGGCTCAGCTCGGCGGCGCCGAAGGACCGCGCCTGGGCCTGCATCCGCTCGACGACGTCGGCGGGGGCGTCGATGAGGCCCTTCTCCGCCGCGTCGGGCACGGCGGCGAGGATCACCAGGTCGCGGAGGCGCTCCAGCAGGTCGGTGACGAAGCGGCGGGGGTCGTTCCCGCCCTCGATCACCCGGTCCACGACCTCGAAGGCGGCCGAGCCGTCCCCCGAGGCGAACGCCTCGACGACGGAGTCGAGCAGCGAGCCGTCGGTGTAGCCGAGGAGAGCCGTCGCCATGGCGTACGTCACACCGTCGGCACCGGCGCCGGCGAGGAGCTGGTCCATGACGGACATGGAGTCACGCACGGAACCGGCACCCGCCCGCACGACCAGCGGCAGCACGCCGTCCTCGACGGGGATGTCCTCCTTGCCGCACACCTCGGCGAGGTACTCCCGCAGGGTGCCCGGCGGGACGAGCCGGAACGGGTAGTGGTGCGTGCGGGAGCGGATGGTCCCGATGACCTTCTCGGGCTCGGTGGTCGCGAAGATGAACTTCAGATGCTCCGGCGGCTCCTCGACCACCTTGAGCAGGGCGTTGAAGCCCGCCGACGTGACCATGTGGGCCTCGTCGATGATGTAGATCTTGTACCGGCTGTGAGCGGGCCCGAAGAACGCCTTCTCTCGCAGGTCACGGGCGTCGTCCACACCGCCGTGCGAAGCGGCGTCGATCTCGATGACGTCGATGGAGCCCGGCCCGTTCCTCGCCAGGTCCCGGCACGACTGGCACTCGCCGCACGGCGTCGGGGTGGGGCCCTGCTCGCAGTTCAGGCACCGCGCGAGGATGCGCGCGCTGGTCGTCTTGCCGCACCCGCGGGGACCGCTGAACAGGTAGGCGTGATTGACCCGGTTGTTCCGCAGCGCCTGCTGCAGCGGGTCGGTGACATGCCCCTGCCCGATGACCTCGGCGAAGGACTCCGGGCGGTAACGGCGGTAGAGCGCGAGAGACGACACGCATACGAGGTTATAGGCGGCCACCGACAACCGGTCCGCCCCGCGGAACGCAAGCGCCCCCCACGCACCCGCCAGAGCCGACCTACCCTTGCTGCCTTCCGGCCCTGGGGGAGTTCAGTCAGATAGCGCCGCGTGAGGGGCTGCGCACAGGCTACCTGATCCGAGGGCCGGGAACGAGTTCGCAAGCACTCTCCGACGTCATGTAATGTTTGCCGCGGAGGATTCGCCTAGAGGCCTAGGGCGCACGCTTGGAAAGCGTGTTGGGGGCAACCCCTCACGAGTTCGAATCTCGTATCCTCCGCCAGTGCCTCACCGGGCACGATGTCGAAGGGCCCCCTGGAAACAGGGGGCCCTTCGACGTTGTCGGGTCCCCTCGGAGGCGTCGCCGTACGTGTCGTGTGCCACAGAGGCGTCGGCCGGGGCTACCAGACCCGGTAGACCTGCCCCGTCTGCGCGCCCTCGATCGAGCGGACGTACGCCGTCGCCACCCTGGCCGCCGGGACCGTCTCCATGCCGGGGAAGAAGGGCCCGTAGGCGGGGAGGGACTCCTCGGCCACCGTCGGGCTCACCGCGTTGATCCGCTGCGGCGGGAGTTCGATCGCGGCGGCCCGCACGAAGGCCTCCACCGCGCCGTTCGCCGCGGACGCGGCCGCCCCCGCCACGATCGGCTGCTCCGCGATGATCCCGCTGACCAGCGTGAACGAGCCGTTCGGGGCCACGTGCCGGGCACCCTGGCGGACCAGCTCGAACTGGCTCAGCGCCTTGCCCCGGAACGTCGTCGTGAAGTCGTCGGCGGTCAGCTCGCCCAGCGGCTTGAACACGGCGTCGCCCGCCGCGACGGCCACCGCGTCCAGCGCGCCGGCCTCCTCGTAGAGCCGGGCCACCGCCTCGGGGTCGGTGACGTCGGCCACGAGATCGCCGCCCGAGCGGCCCACGCCGATCACCTTGTGCCCGCGTTCCGTGAGCGCCTCGCGCACCGCGCCGCCGAGTGTGCCGCCCGCGCCGACCAGAAGAATCCTCATGACCCACCGTCCCCGGCCCGCCACCGCGAGCCGAAAGCAGAAACCGAAAGAACCATGCCGCTGCCCGGTGAGTCCTCAGGACCACCGGAGCCGGTCGGCGTCTTTGACGCTACGGAGCGTCGCCCGGATCCCGGAAATGCCGTCTGCGCAGCGTCTATGCTCCACAGGCATGGATGATGTGGAGCTGCGCCATCTCAGGGCCCTGCACGCGGTGGCCGACGCGGGCACCATCACGGCGGCGGCGTCCCGGCTGCACATGACGCAGCCGGCCCTCTCCCGCACCCTGGCGCAACTGGAGTCGCGCGTCGGGGTCGGGCTGGTGGACCGCTCCTCCCGCCACCTCGCCCTCACCCCGGCGGGGACGACGCTGCTCGGACACGGGCGGGCGATCCTCGCCCACCTGGACGCGGCCCTCGCCGACACCCGTGCCGTCTGCCGTCCGCTGCGCGTCGGTTACACCTGCGCGGTACTGGGCCGGCAGACCGTCCCCCTGCTCCGCTCCTGGCGGCGCGCGCACCCCGACGTCCCGCTCGACGTGGTCCGGCAGGACAACAGCACCGCGGGTCTGGCCACCGGCGACACCGATGTGGCGGTGCTGCGGACCGCGCCCGCCGATCCGCTCATCCGCAGCGAGGCCCTCTACACGGAGGACCGGATCGCCGCCCTGCCCGACGACCACCCGCTCGCCGACCGGGACGAGGTGCGGCTGGCCGAGCTCACGGCGCGACCGGATCTCCCGCTGGCCCTGTGGCCGGACACGGGCACCGCCTCGCCCGGCCTGTGGCCGCCGGAGCAGCGCCCGGAGCGGACGGTCGAGGTGGGCAACGTGGACGAGTGGCTGAACCTCATCGCCGCCGGCGGCGCCTTCGGGCTCGGCGCGGCGGGCACGGCGGAGAGCCACGGCCATCCCGGGGTGCGCTTCGTACCGGTCACCGACGCCCCCGCCGCCACCGTCTACCTGGCCCGCCCGGCCCACCCCACGCACCCGCGTACGGAGGAGTTCCTCGCGGCGGTCCGGGAGGTGGTCAGCGGCTGAGGGCCACCCCGTCCCCGCCCCCGGCTCGGGCCAGGACCCTGTTCCGTCTCGGCGCGCTCACCCGGTCCACCCGACGCCGCTGACGGGGAGGGTGAAGGTGAGCCGCGGCTCGGGCACGGCGGCCAGGCCGCCGCCGGGGCCGAAGACGACGGCCTGGACCGTGTCGTCGCCGGGCGGCCCGGGTCCGGAGTGATCTGGACCGTGCCCCGCGCGCCGGAGGCCCCCACGGCGAAGGGGACCGTGGTGACGGACGCGGACGCCGTCCCGCTCACTGGACCGGCGGCGGGCCGGTGCGGTCAGCCGGGGAAGGCCGTCTCCCGGCGCAGGAAGGCCAGTTGGGCCCGCTTTTCCGGCAGGTACACCTCCGGCAGGTCGACCTCGGGCAGGACCACGGCCGGTCCCGCGGTGAAGCCCTGCTTGACGAAGCGGGCGATCGCCTTGTCGTTGCGCACGTCCGGGTCGACCACGATCCGCGTCCGGCCGAGGCCCGCCAGGACGTACTCCACGACGACCCGGGACAGCGCGGCGGTCCAGCCGGGCCGGGCGCCCCGGGTGCCGGCGGGGGCGAGCAGCAGGTGGACGCCGATGTCCCCGGGCTCGACGTCGTAGCACTCGCTCACCCGGTCGGCCTCCGGCTCGTAGGTCTGGAGCAGCGCGACCGGCTCGCCGTCCTTCACCATCAGGAAGGCGTGGTGGGTGTCGAGGGTGGCCATGTGGGCGTAGACGCCCTCGACCTGATCGCGGGTCAGGCCGTTCATGCCCCAGAAGGCGGCCCGCTCCTCGCTCACCCAGGAGTGGAGGAGCGCGGCGTCCGCGGCGGCGTCGAGGGGCAGGACGCGGACGGTGCCGAAACCGTCGAGCACCTGCTCGTGGACGGCGGCGCGGGACGCGTAGGGGGTCGGGTTCGGGTCAGACATCGGTCTCCTTCGTGAGCCGGTCGAAGTCGGTGACCACCGGGGCGAGTTCCCCCGCGAGCCACAGGGGGAGCTGGTCGTGGTGGTGGGGGGAGCCGGGGACGCCCGAGGCGCCGTGCGGGACCACCCAGAGGCTGTCCTGCCGGTCGGCCAGGTCCCAGACGTACCGGGCGGCCGGGCCGCGCGCGGCGCGGTCGGTGAGGCCGGGGACGGCGGAGGTGCACAGCACGCAGTCGTGGTCGCCGGACAGGCCGGGTTCCCGCGCGGCCGCGTCCGGCAACGCCCGCCAGGGCGCGAGGCGGTGCGTGTCGCCCCAGGTGCCGGGCGGGTCCCCCGCGGCCACCTCCTCCAGGGCCGCGCGGACGGCCTCGGCGCGGTCGACGCCGTACAGGTCCTCGGCCCGCAGCAGGTGTTCGAGGGCGTAGGCGACGCGCGGCGCGAGCGCGAGCCAGGGCAGGAAGATCTCCGGGTAGGCGGGCGGCACGGCGGCCGGGGCGAGGGCCGGGTGGGCCGCCAGGCGCCGTACGAGCGCGCCGCGGACGGCCGCGTACGCCGCCGCGTCCGTGCTGGCGGCGTCCATGTGCCGGTCCCAGGCGAGGAGGCGGTCGCGCAGGGCGGCCGCCCGGGGGGTGAGGGCGTCGAGCTCCGCCAGGCGGTCAAGGAGCGGTCCTGCGGAGGCGAGGTGGGTGTCCATGTGGACGGCGGGCATGTCGGCGACCGACCAGTGGTCCTTCCCGGCGAGCAGGGCGGCGATGCGCTCGGCGCGGTGCGGCGGGGCGAACTCGACACCGAGGGGGGCGGCCGGTCCGCGCTGGTTGGCCATCACGGCGACGCCGTCGGTGAGGCCCGCGCGGGGCGTCTCGTGCCAGCCCCGCCACTCGTGCCCGGGCTCCCAGGCGGGCACCAGGCGTACGCCGTTGGCGGCCGCGCGCACCGGCACCCGGCCCGCGACCCGGTGCAGCAGCCCGCCCTCGGTGTCGGCGGCCTGCACGACGTTGACCGGCTCGGCCCAGGCGTCCAGGGCGCGGTCCACGTCGGCGACCCGGCGGGCCCGCAGCAGCGGCAGCAGGGCGCCGAAGCCGAGGTCGCCGGTGACGCGGGGCGGGTAGCGCAGGCTGAGGGCGACGGGGGTGCCGTCGTCCAGGCCCTCGGGCCCGCCGGCGATCACCGGGCCGCGGTCGGTCTCGACGACCTCGACCTCGACCGTCTCCTCCCCCGCCACCCGGATCCGCTCCGTGTGCCGGGCGGCCCGGCGCCAGACGCCGTCCGGGCCGAGCGCCTCGACGCCGGCGCCGGTGCGGCGCAGCCGTTCGCGGTACAGGTCCTGGTAGTCGGCCATGGCGTTGGTGATGGCCCAGGCGACCGTGCCGGTGTGGCCGAAGTGGGCGATGCCGGGGACCCCGGGGACGGCGAGGCCGACCACGTCGAACTCCGGGCAGGACAGGTGGATCTGCTGGTAGACGCCGGGATCCTCGATGAAGCGGTGCGGGTCGCCGGCGATGACCGCCCGCCCGGTCGTCGTCCGCTCCCCGCTCACCAGCCAGCCGTTGCTGCCGGCGGTGCCGGGGCCGTCGGTGGCGAACAGGGCGACGGCGTCCGGGCCGAGGTGCCCGGCGACGTGCTCGCGCCAGAGCTTGGCGGGGAACCCCGCGAAGAGGATGTGGGTGCTGAGCCAGACGGCGAGCGGCGTCCAGGGCTCCCAGCGGCCGGGGGCGAGGCCGGCCCGCGCGAACTCGGGGGCGGGGGCGTCCCCCTCGAGCGACTCGTTGACGCCGTCGACGTACGCCCGTACCCAGGCGGCCGTCTCCGGGTCCCCCTCCTCCAGTGCCGTGAAGCAGCGGCGGGCGGTGTCGGCGAGCAGGGCCCGGCGGGCGAAGCGGTCCCAGGGCAGGGCCTCGGCGCCGAGGAAGGACGCCGAGGTCCCCTGCGCGCGGTGCCGCTCGACCTCCAGTTGCCAGCCCCGGTCCCGGGCGGTCACGCGGCCCTGGGCGCGGGCGAGTTCGCGCACGCCGTCCGCACGCAGGTGCGGGATTCCCCAGGCGTCGCGGTAGATCTCTGCGCTCACCCCTGTGCCCCTACTTCCCTTTAGGTTAGGCTCACCTAAGTCGTACTCGTGGCGGAATCGTACGCGAAGGGTGAGGAAGCGATGGGGCAGGGGCGGGGCTGGGAGGGCGCGGTCCTCAAACTGATGCGTGCGAAGGACTTCACGCTGACCGTGACGGACGCCGAGGACGTCACCCCGCACTACCGGCGGCTGCGCCTGTCCGACGGCGGGCTGCTGGCGGCGGCCGGCGTCCACCCCACGATGTGGGTGCGGCTGTGGTTCGAGAACGCGGGCAAGCCGCACCAGCGGGCGTACACGCTGGTCGACCCGGATCCGGCGACCGGCACCTTCGGCATGGAGTTCGCCCTGCACGAGGGGTGCGCCAGCGACTGGGCGCGGGCCGCCGAGCCCGGCGACACCATCGAGGCGACCGTCCAGGGCACCGGCTTCCAGCACCCCGACCCGGCGCCCTCGCGGCTGTTCGCCGTGGCCGACGCGGCGTCCCTGCCGGCCCTCAACTCCCTCCTCGACGCCCTGGACACGGTCCCGGCGACCATCTGGTTCGAGGGCGGCACCGAGGGCCTGCCCCTGCGCACCGACCCGGCCCGGCACGAGCTGCGCGCGGTCCCGCGCCGCGACGCGGGCGCCCACCTGGTCGCCGAGGTGAGGCAGGCCCTGCCCGGACTGCTGCGCGCCACCCCGGACCCGTACGTCTGGATCGCCTGCGACACGGCGACGACCCGGACGCTGTCCTCCTACGTCCGCAAGGACCTGGCCCTGGCCAAGCAGCGGGTGAACGCCCTGGGGTACTGGCGCGCGACCTGAGCCGGCACGCGCGATCATCGGGGCATGGACGTCACTCTTCACCTCGCCCAGGACCCCGAGGCCGACGAACTCCTCGGCCGCAGTCCCCTCGCCGCCCTGGTCGGCATGCTGCTGGACCAGCAAGTCCCCATGGAGTGGGCGTTCAAGGGCCCGTCGACCATCGCCCGGCGCATGAACGCGGAGGACCTGGACGCCCACGACATCGCCGCGTACGACCCCGAGGCGTTCGCGGCCCTGCTCTCCGAGAAGCCCGCCGTGCACCGCTACCCCGGCTCCATGGCGGGCCGCATCCAGCAGCTCTGCCGGTACCTCGTCGAGACCTACGACGGTGACGCCGAGGCCGTCTGGCGGGGCGTCGGCACCGGCAAGGAGCTGCTGAAGCGGCTCCAGGAGCTGCCGGGGTTCGGCCGGCAGAAGGCGCAGATCTTCCTCGCCCTGCTGGGCAAGCAGCTCGGCGTGCGGCCCGAGGGCTGGCGCGAGGCGGCGGGCGACTACGGCGAGCCCAAGTCGTACCGCTCGGTCGCCGACATCACCGGCCCCGAGTCGCTGACCAAGGTCCGCGCGCACAAGCAGGAGATGAAGGCGGCGGCCAAGGCGGCCAAGGCCGCGAAGACGGCCGGGAAGTGAGCGGGGGCGCCCGACGTCCGCCGGGCGGACCGCCCCGGGTGGCGGACCGGGCGCGGGCGTCCCCAGCATGGACCATGACCGAGCCACCGAGCGGCGCCCCGAGGGGCCCGGAGTACGACGACCGCGGTGTGCACGCCCGGCGCGCCGCCGCACCCTCCTCCCCCGGCCCCGCACCGGGCGGCGGCCGGTACGAACCCGAGCCGCCCGTCGAGGGGCCGCTGCACCTGCTGGCCCGCGCCGCCTGGCAGGCGGTACTGTTCACCGGCATCGCCTCCCTGGTGCTCGGCGTGCTGGTACTGGTCTGGCCGGACGCGACCGTGGCCGTCGCCGGTGTGCTGTTCGGCCTCTACCTCGTCATCAGCGGCGTCCTCCAGCTCGCGTCGGCGTTCGGCACGCACAGCAGGACCTCGCTGCGCGTCCTCGCCTTCGTCAGCGGCGCGGTGTCGATCCTGCTGGGACTGTTCTGCTTCCGCGGCCCGCTGCAGTCGGTGCTGCTGCTCGGGCTGTGGATCGGCATCGGCTGGCTGTTCCGCGGCATCACGCAGACCGTGGCCGCCGCCCACGACCCGGCGATGCCCGCACGCGGCTGGCACGTCTTCCTCGGCGTCGTCACCGCCGTCGCCGGCATCGTCCTGATCGACTCGCCGGTCGAGTCGGTCACCGTCCTCACCGTCATCGGCGGCTGGTGGCTGGTGGTCGTCGGCGTGGTCGAGATCGTCACGTCCCTGGGCATCCGCGCCCGCGCCCGGCAGCTCCCGCACACCGTGTGACCGGCGCCCGCGCCCGCTCCTACGCCGAGCGGGCGGATCTCGCCCCGGCGTGCGGGACGGCGTGCGCCGGGCGGGGACAGCATCTGACGTGAGCCCCGCACCCCACTCCGCCGCCGCGGACCGCGCCCGGCGCGCCGGACGCCGCCGCGGGTGGGCGCGGGCGCTGGTCCTGCTGCTCGCCCTGCTCGTGCCGTGCGCCCACGCGCAGGCCGGGATCCCGGCGACGCCGTCCGCGGTGGCCGCCGCCGAGAGCGGCCCCGGCGGCACGCCCGCCGAGTACGACCACCTCGACTCTGCCCAGCGCGCACCGGCGCGCGCCGACCGGCGCTGCGCCCCGCCGCGCCGGACGAACCTGCCCGCCCGCGCCCCGCGCGCCCTGCGCGCCCGTACCGACGGGCGTCGCGCACCGCACGCTCCGCCGCACACCCCCCGCGGCACGCGCTCCGTGGTCCTGCGCTGCTGACCGGTCCGGCCGCACCGGTCCCGCAGCCCCCACGGAACACGGAACAGGAGCACAGCCATGCCCCACGACCCCTACGCCGTCCTGCGCGCCCTGCTGCGCGCGGAGGCCGCCCGCCGCACCCCCGCCCGGCCCGGCCCCGCGCCGGACACGACGCGCCAACGGCCGCTGCCCGCGGGCGAAGAGCGGCGGGACTGACCGGGGAACCCCGGCCGCCGGTCCCGGTGGGGCGCCCGCACGGCCGCCCCACCGGGACCCTCTTCCCGTTTGCCCTTGTTTACGGCGTCTTTTCCGAAACCGCACCGCGCCGCCATGGCTGCGCCACCGACGCCGGGGCCGGTAGGCTTTCCGTGTGATCTTCAAGCGCATCGGAAACGGCCGGCCGTACCCCGACCACGGCCGGGAGAGCACCCGGCAGTGGGCGGACGTCGCGCCGCGCCCGGTCCGCCTCGATCAGCTCGTGACGACCAAGGGCCAGCTCGACCTGGAAACGCTCCTCGCCGAGGACTCCACGTTCTACGGGGACCTCTTCGCGCACGTCGTGAAGTGGCAGGGCGACCTGTATCTGGAGGACGGCCTCCACCGCGCGGTCCGCGCGGCGCTCCAGCAGCGCCAGGTGCTGCACGCACGCGTCCTCGAACTGGACTGACCGGGCCCCCGGCGGCCCCCGCACCGGCCCCCGCGCGCTCGCGGATTGCCCCATTCGGGTTGCATTCCACCGAACTGCGGAACACCGACTGATCATCTAATAGGCATCGCCGCCCCGGCGCACTACGCTGCGCCCATGAGCATGCTCACTCCCCCTGGTATGGGCGGCCAGTACAAGATCACGGGGGACAGGTACCCGCGGATGCGACCGGCCCGGCGACGCGGCAGGCTCGCGCTCGTCGCCGTCGCCTGCGCCACCGTCCTCGGGGTGCTCGGCTGGGGCACGCTCCAGCTCGTCGACGTCTTCACCGGCGGCGACAAGGCATCGGCGGCCGGTTCGGCGACGGACTGCCGACCCACCGCGAAGGCGGGCGCCTCCGCCTCGCCGGCCGCCGTGCCCGTGCCGAAGCCGGGGCAGGTCACCGTCAACGTCCTGAACGCCACCACCCGCAGCGGCCTCGCCCAGCAGACCGCCGACGAGCTGAAGAAGCGCGGCTTCCGCATCGGTGAGGTGGGCAACGCGTCCGAAAAGTACGACAAGAAGGTCGCCGGCTCCGGCGTGCTGCTCGGCCCGGCCGCCGCCCTGAAGACCTCGCTGCCCGTGCTCGGCACCCAGCTCCCCGCCGCCGAGCGCCGCACCGACGCGGCCCGCAAGGGCGCCGTCGTCGACCTGATCATCGGCGACGGCTTCAAGGGACTGCAGCAGCGGGCGGCCGCCGACGCGGCGCTGACACGGCTGTCCGCGCCGCAGCCGGCCTCCGCCGCGGACAAGAAGGGCTGCTGAGCGGCCGCGGGGACGAGCGGCGGACGCCTACTCCGCCGCCCCGTACATCCGGTCGCCCGCGTCGCCGAGGCCCGGCACGATGTAGCCCTGGTCGTTGAGGCGCTCGTCGACCGACGCCGTCACGACGGTGACCGGGGTGCCGGCCAGCTCGCGCTCCATCAGCTCGACGCCCTCGGGGGCCGCCAGCAGCACCACGGCCGTCACGTCGTCGGCACCGCGCTTGATCAGCTCCTGGATGGAGGCGACCAGCGTGCCGCCGGTGGCCAGCATCGGGTCCAGGACGTACACCTGACGCCCGGAGAGGTCCTCCGGCATCCGCGTCGCGTACGTGGAGGCCTGGAGCGTCTCCTCGTTGCGGATCATGCCGAGGAAGCCCACCTCGGCGGTCGGCAGCAGCCGGACCATGCCGTCGAGCATGCCGAGGCCCGCGCGCAGGATCGGCACCACCAGCGGGCGCGGGTGGGAGAGCTTGACGCCGGTGGTCTGCGTGACCGGCGTCTGGATGTCGACCTGCTCGGTGCGCACGTCGCGCGTGGCCTCGTAGGCGAGCAGGGTGACCAGCTCGTCGGCGAGACGGCGGAAGGTCGCGGAGTCGGTGCGCTGGTCGCGCAGCGTGGTGAGCTTGTGGGCGACCAGGGGGTGGTCGACGACGTGGAGACGCATGTCCCCCACAGTAGCCGGGCCCCGTCGGCCGGGCGTCTCGCGGGCGGGCAAGCCCGCCCGGCAGGCCCTTCACCCGCCCGCTGGAGTCAAACCGCCCGGCCGGGGGAAGGTGGGAGGCACCGACGCGGGGTGGTGAGACTGTGCCTGACCGGGACCTTCACGAGGCCGCGTCCCCGGGCGAGGAGCCGGGGACGCGGCGCGGCGCGGACGCGGAGCGCCGCACGGGAGCGGACACGGAGGCCGAGCGCCGACGACGCCGGGCGCAGTTCCTGCGCGACCTGGCGGAGGCCCGGGAGCTGCGGGACCGCGTCCAGCCGCGCCGCGCCAAGGCCGCCCGGCTGCGCCACGCGATGCGCATGCGCACCTTCCGCTGGTAGCCCGCCCAGCGCCCGTCGGGGGAAGATCCCGCGCCGCGCCGACGGCACGGGAACGGGTGTGCGCGGGCACGGGGCAAAGCCGCGTACGATCCGCGAGTGGCGGCAAGGACTGCGCCGCCGGATCCGGCACGGACACCCGCGCCCGGAACCGCGATCAAAACGGCCGGACACAGGGCGCCGAAGACGTCCCCCGAAAGCCTTGTTTCTGCCACGATTCCGAGTGGGTGGGGCTCGGAGCACCGCTTGCCCCACCGCAACATCCGCCGGGGGGATCCCCAACCGGCACGCCTATGACCAGTGGGAGAGTCACGGTGTACTTCGCCGCACTGCTCGCGCGCACCGAAGACGGGTGGGAAGCGAGCGACACGGAGCTCGACGATGTGGAGACCCTGTCGGATCTGGCCGACCTGGCCCGGGAAGCCTCTCCCGACGAGGACACGGTGCTCGTGCTGATCGAGCAGGAGGACGCGTGGTTCGGAGTCGTCCGCGTGGACGGCGAGGAGGATCCGCGCATCTACGTCTCCGACGCCGCCGCGGCCGCCCGCAGCAGCTACGGGGAGATCCTGCTCACCGACGAGCTGCTCGGCCGGGAGCCCGGTGACGACGGCACCGACCTCGACGCCCTCGACCTCGACGGCACCGAGGACGGTGAGCCCGACGACGACGATGCCGACGGCGGCGACGCGGAGGCCGGCTCCGGCGATTCCTCCGTGCCGCACGGCCCGGTCGGCGACGCCGAGGTCCTGGAGGATCTCGGCGTGAGCGAGAAGGAGCTGCGTTCGATGTCCGGGGACGCGGTCGGCGAGATCGCCGAGGCGCTCGGCGCCTCCGAGGTGCTGGAGACGGTCCGCTGACCGCTCCGATCGAGAAGGGCCCGGCCGGCCGGGTGCCGCCGGGCCCGCAGGCCGGACCGGCGGACCCGGTGCGCGACCCGTGGCGGCCCGCCATGCGGCTCGCTCTGGCCGAGGCCGCGCACGCGGCGGAGGGCGGGGACGTCCCCGTCGGCGCCGTCGTGCTGGCCCCGGACGGCAGCACCGTGCTGGCGGCCGGGCACAACGAACGCGAGGCCACCGGCGACCCGACGGCCCACGCGGAGGTCCTGGCGATCCGCCGGGCCGCCGCGCGGCTCGGCGACCGGTGGCGGCTGACCGGCTGCACGCTGGTGGTCACCCTGGAGCCCTGCACGATGTGCGCGGGCGCGCTGGTGCAGTCCCGGGTGGACCGCGTCGTCTACGGCGCCCGCGACGACAAGGCGGGCGCGGCCGGCTCCCTGTGGGACGTCGTCCGCGACCGGCGGCTCAACCACCGGCCCGAGGTGATCGAGGGCGTGCTCGCCGAGGACTGCGCCCGGCTGCTCACGGACTTCTTCCGCGACCGCTGACCCCGCCCGCCGGGGGCCGGATACCGATTTCGGTCCACGCCGCACTGTGCTGTAAGGTCTCTCTCGGTAGCGTGTCCGAGCGGCCGAAGGAGCTCGCCTCGAAAGCGAGTGTGGCGCAAGTCACCGAGGGTTCAAATCCCTCCGCTACCGCCGAAGAAGGGCCCGGTCCATCGGACCGGGCCCTTCGCCTTTTCCGGGACGGCCCCGCCGCCGGTCACCGGCACGAGGCATTGATCGCACACGGGAGCGGACGGCTACACTCACCGCCGGTAGCGCAGAGTCCGAGGAAGTCCCAGGGGGAGGCCGCGGTGGCGGTGAACGCGAAGAAGATCGCCGTCTACGTGCTCGTGGTCTTCGTGCTGTACGTGATCATCACGGACCCGGCCAAGGCCGCAGACTATGTCCAGATCGGGTTCCAGGGCATCTCGGACGCCGCGGGAGCCGTCGGTGACTTCATGACCTGGGCCGCCAACGGAGGAAAGTGATGATTCGTCACCTGGTGCTGTTCAAGCTCAACGAGGGCGTCGAGCGTGACGACCCGCGCGTCGTGAAGGGCGTCGAGGCCTTCCGGGCCCTCGGCGGCCAGATCGAGGACCTGCGTTTCTGGGAGTGCGCCTGGAACATCAGCGACCGCCCCATCGCCTACGACTTCGCGATCAACTCGGCCGTGGACGACGCCGCCGCCCTGCGCCGCTACCTGGAACACCCGGCGCACCAGGCGGGCGTCGCGCTGTGGCGGGAGTTCGCCACCTGGGTGATCGCCGACTACGAGTTCTGAGGCACCGCGCACCCCAGCCCCTCGCCGGGAACGGCGGGGGGCTGGCGCGTGCCTGGGCGCCCTGACGCCTCACGTGTCCGCAATACCCTCAACACGGCGTTATGCGGTGCTTGCACACAGTGCACATGTCTTGTGATGCTATGACCGCTTTTGACGGAGAGTTGACTGATGAGTTGACGGATCACGAGGTGGAGTTGACCGTGCCGGCCAGTACTGCGCCTCAAGCACCGCCCGCACCGCCCGCGCAGGACCAGGAGCCGGCCGCGCGGGACGCCGCACCGCCGCGCAGCCGGGGCGCCGACACCCGGGCCCTGACCCAGGTGCTCTTCGGCGAGCTGAAGCAACTCGAGCCCGGTACGCCGGAGCACGACCGGGTGCGCGCGGCGCTCATCGAGGCCAACCTCCCGCTGGTGCGCTACGCCGCCGCGCGCTTCCGCTCCCGCAACGAGCCGATGGAGGACGTCGTCCAGGTCGGCACCATCGGGCTCATCAACGCCATCGACCGCTTCGACCCGGACCGCGGCGTACAGTTCCCGACCTTCGCCATGCCGACGGTGGTCGGCGAGATCAAGCGCTACTTCCGCGACAACGTCCGCACCGTGCACGTACCGCGCCGGCTGCACGAGCTGTGGGTGCAGGTCAACAGCGCGACGGAGGACCTGACGACCGCCTTCGGGCGCTCCCCGACCACCGCCGAGATCGCCGAGCGGCTGCGCATCGGCGAGGACGAGGTGCTCTCCTGCATCGAGGCGGGGCGGTCGTACCACGCCACCTCGTTGGAGGCCGCCCAGGAGGGCGACGGGCTGCCCGGGCTGCTCGACCGGCTCGGCTACGAGGACCCCGCGCTGGACGGGGTCGAGCACCGCGACCTCGTCCGCCATCTGCTGGTCCAGCTCCCGGAACGGGAGCAGCGCATCCTGCTGCTGCGTTACTACAGCAATCTGACCCAGTCGCAGATCAGCGCGGAGCTCGGCGTCTCCCAGATGCACGTGTCGCGGCTGCTGGCGCGCAGTTTCCAGCGGCTGCGGTCCGCCAACCGGATCGACGCGTAGTCTGAAAAACAACCCAGCACGCAATCGAAAGCATGACCGGGGCATCACCGGTGAGAGCGAATCGTCCACCAGGGCCGTAGCGCCGGATTCGGGCCGACGGCCCGTCAGACCCCCTCTCGGCAGGGGGTTTTCGCGTTTAGGATGTCGACATGTCACTACAGCGCGTTGCCGACATGTGACATTCTGCCGGAAGCGCGTTTGCCGGAGCTCCGGCTCCGGTATTCAGGTGAAGGCTGCGTTCCCACCGTGGGGGCGTGCGCCGCGACCGTCCCGCGACCCAAAGGGGGTGGCATGTCCGCAGACCAGGGCAGCTCGAAGGTGCTCGCGCTCGCGGAGAGCGAGACCGCGTCCGACGCTCTCCAGGCGCTCGGCCCCATCGATGACGTCCCGACCCTCGACGCCGTGCCGGCTCAGGCCCTTCCGGAGGCCGAAGCCCCGGCGCCGGCCGACTCGGCGAACATCGACACCCGCACCCTGTCCCGCTCCCTGTTCCTGCGGCTCGCCGCCCTCGACGAGGACAGCCCGGAGCGCGCCTACGTCCGGGACACCCTGATCGAGCTCAACCTCCCGCTGGTGCGCTACGCCGCCGCGCGCTTCCGCTCCCGCAACGAGCCGATGGAGGACATCGTCCAGGTCGGCACCATCGGCCTGATCAAGGCGATCGACCGCTTCGACTGCGAGCGGGGCGTGGAGTTCCCGACCTTCGCCATGCCGACGGTCGTGGGCGAGATCAAGCGGTTCTTCCGGGACACCTCGTGGTCGGTGCGCGTCCCGCGCCGGCTCCAGGAGCTGCGCCTCGCCCTGACGAAGGCCAGCGACGAGCTCTCCCAGAAGCTGGACCGCTCCCCGACGGTCGGGGAACTGGCCGCCGTGCTGGGCGTCTCCGAGGAGGACGTCGTCGACGGCCTCGCGGTCGGCAACGCCTACACCGCCTCCTCGCTGGACTCCCCCGCCCCGGAGGACGACGGCGGCGAGGGCTCGCTGGCGGACCGCCTCGGCTACGAGGACACGGCGCTGGAGGGCGTGGAGTACCGCGAGTCCCTCAAGCCGCTGCTGGCCAAGCTGCCGCCCCGGGAGCGGCGGATCATCATGCTGCGCTTCTTCGCCAACATGACCCAGTCGCAGATCGGCGAGGAGGTCGGCATCTCGCAGATGCACGTCTCCCGGCTGCTCACCCGCACCCTGTCGCAGCTCCGCGACGGCCTGATCTCGGACTGAGCCCGCCCCCACGACAGCACGGCGACCGCCGCGGCCCCTCGCAGGGTGCCGCGGCGGTCGTGTCGTACAGGGGTGCCGGTGTCCGGTCCTACTTCAGCGCCAGCCAGGCCACGGCCGCGACGATCACCACGGCGGCCACGATGCCGACGATCAGGCCGATACGGGGTCCCGAGGAGGCCACGGGGTCCGCCTGCCGGGACTGGGGGGCGCCCTCGTCGACGAACGCGCGGAACATCTGGGTGCTGCCTGCGGGGTCGTAATTGCCCTGGGGGCCCTGGTTGTTCGCCATGGCCCGAGACCCTAGCGAATCCACGGGGACGGCCCAAGTGCGGGGCCGCCCAGAGACGTTGCCCCTGGTCACCGGCCTTCACCTGGGCGTTTACTATCGCAATACTTGCCTTTGCCAACTTTTTGTCCCGGGGGCCCCGGTTTTGTTTGCCTGTAGCAACCAACCGCTCCTATCGTTGCCCTAAGCAACAAATGCGGGAGGTGCGCATGGCCGAGAAGGCGCAGTACGAGGAGCTGATCCGCCAGTTCAGCGCCTTCGGCGCCGTGAAGCGCGAGCTGGGCCGGATCCTGCCGGCCGACTGCCCCGGGGGCTCCGCGGCCGTACTGACGCTGCTCGGCCGTCACGGCGACATGCGCATGAGCAAGCTCGCCGAGCTGCTCGCCGTCGACATGTCGGTGACCAGCCGCCATGTCGCCCACATAGCCGAACGGGGCTGGATCGAACGCTCACCGGACCCGGCGGACAAGCGCTCGCGCATCCTGCGCCTGACGCCCGCCGGCCAGGACGTGCTGGACGACCTGTCCGAACGGACGACCCAGCTCCTGGCCCACCGCCTGAGCGACTGGACCGACGAGGAGGTCGGCCAGCTCACCCGGCTCATGACCAGGCTCAGGGCGAGCTTCGACGACTGCCGGGCCGCACACGCCCGGCCCGCCGCACCACCCGCGGTCGCACAGACCACCCGTACACCCGCGATCACCACGTAAGCAAAGGAAGTCCATGGCAACGACCACACCAGCCGGTGTGCGGGCTCATGCCAAGCACGGGGGAGGCCCCGCCGGAGACACTCCGATGTCGCACCGGCAGATCATGGAGGCGCTGTCCGGGCTGCTGCTCGGCATGTTCTGCGCCATCCTGTCCTCGACCATCGTCACCAACGCCCTGCCCGAGATCGTGGGCGACCTCGGTGGCGGCCAGAGCGCCTACACCTGGGTCGTCACCGCCTCGCTGCTGACGATGACCGCCTCGACCCCCCTGTGGGGCAAGCTCGCCGACCTGGTCAGCAAGAAGGCCCTGGTCCAGATAGCCCTCTGCGTCTTCGTCCTCGGCTCCGTCGTGGCCGGTCTGGCGCAGAACCCGGCGATGCTCATCACCGCGCGCGCCATCCAGGGTCTGGGCGCCGGCGGTCTGTCCGCCCTGGCCCAGATCATCATGGCCGCGATGATCTCCCCGCGTGAGCGCGGCCGGTACTCCGGCTACCTCGGCGCGACCTTCGCCGTCGCCACCGTCGGCGGCCCGCTGCTCGGCGGCGTCATCACCGACACGAGCTGGCTCGGCTGGCGCTGGTGCCTGTACGTCGGCGTGCCCTTCGCCATCATCGCGCTGATCGTGCTGCAGAAGACCCTGCACCTGCCGACCACCAAGCGCGAGGTCAAGGTCGACTGGGCCGGTGCCTTCTTCGTCACCGCGGCCGTCTCCCTGCTGCTCATCTGGGTCACCTTCGCCGACGACAAATACGACTGGATGTCGTGGCAGACCGGCGCCATGGTGGGCGGCGCGATCGTCCTGACGCTGATCTTCCTCTTCGTCGAGTCCAAGGCGAGCGAGCCGATCATCCCGCTGCGCCTGTTCCGCAACCGCACCATCGCGCTGGCCTCGCTGGCCTCGTTGTTCGTCGGTATCGCGATGTTCGCGGGCACCGTCTACTTCAGCCAGTACTTCCAGCTCGCCCGGGACAAGTCCCCGACCATGTCGGGCGTCATGACCATCCCGATGATCGGCGGCCTGTTCGTCTCGTCCACCGTCTCCGGTCAGATCATCACCAAGACCGGCAAGTGGAAGGGCTGGCTGCTGGCCGGCGGTGTGCTGCTGACCGCGGGTCTTGGCCTGCTGAGCGGCATGCGCTACGACACCCCGTACTGGCACATCGGGGTCTTCATGGCCCTGATGGGTCTCGGCGTCGGCATGATGATGCAGAACCTGGTGCTGTGCACGCAGAACCAGGTGGCCCCGAGCGACCTGGGTGCCGCGTCCTCCGTGGTGACCTTCTTCCGGTCCCTCGGCGGCGCGGTGGGCGTCTCGGTGCTCGGCTCGATCATGTCCACCCGGATCAGCCACTACGCCACCGACACCATCGGGCAGCTCAGGCCCGAGGAGCAGATGGCGGCCGGCAAGGCCATGAGCACCGGCCAGATCCCGGACATGGACCTGCTGCCCGCGCCCATCCGCACCTGGCTGGAGAGCGCCTACGGGCACGGCATCGCCGACATCTTCCTGTACGTCGCGCCGGTCGCCGCGCTGGCCTTCGTCACGACGCTGTTCATCAAGGAGGTGCCGCTGCGCACCACCGGTGCCCTGGCCCAGGCGGCCGAGTCCGCCTCCGTGACTGCTTCCCCGGCGGCCCCGGCCCCGGCCGAGGCCACCCGGGTCGCCGCCGAGCCCGTCCCGGCCGCGGTCGCGGCCACGCAGGCCGCCGACACCGCCGAGCAGCCGGCCGCCACGCAGCGGCTCGCCGCGGTCGCCACGGCGGCCGGCACCGAGGCGCCCGTCTCCGGCGGCATCCCGGTCCGCGGCTTCGTCCGCGGCGCCGAGTCCGCGCCCGTCGGGCAGGCCGCCGTCACGCTGATCTCGCTGGCGGGCCGGCAGCTCGGCCGCTCGGTCGCCCAGTCCGACGGCTCGTACGCGGTCGACGCGCCGGGCGCGGGGTCGTACGTCCTGATCGCCTCCGCCGACGGCTTCCAGCCGCAGGCGTCCACGATCGTCGTCAACGACGAGCCGGTCGCCTACGACATCCTGCTCAGCGGCACCAGCGGGCTCACCGGCCTGGTGCGGTCCGCGGAGGGCGGGCAGCCGGTCGAGGGCGCCATGGTGATCGTGACCGATGTGCGCGGTGACCTGCTGGCCACCGCCGCCACCGGGGAGCAGGGCGAGTTCTCCCTCGCCGAGCTGGTGCCGGGCACGGTGACCGTCGCGGTGAACGCCCCCGGCCACCGGCCGCGCGCCCTGCCCGTCGAGGTCGGCGGCACCGACGTGACCCACGTCGAGATCGAGCTGCGGGCGGGTGCCCAGGTGCAGGGTGTCGTGCGGGCGCCGCACGGCCCGCTGGCCGACGCCCGCGTGACCCTGGTCGACGCGGCCGGCAACGTGGTCGGCTCGGCCACCACCGGCACGGACGGCGCGTACGCCTTCACCGACCTGGACGCCGGTGAGTACACCGTCATCGCGACCGGCTACCCGCCGGTGGCGACGGCGCTGACGGTCGCCGGCCAGGGCGTCGACGGCCACGACATCGAACTCGCCCACCCCGGCGAGTAGCGGAATCCCGGCCCGTGGCGGCCGGCGCGCTCCGAGCGAAGGCGCGCCGCCGCCACGGGCCGGTCTCTTTTTGACCGGTATATGAGGCTTATCGGGCCCATGCAGACCCATGGGCCCGCTGTGGGGAGAACAGGGGACAAGGGATGGGACTGACCGCGAGGATCCGCACCCGTGACGGATGGGCCGTGTCGCACGCGGTCGTCACGGTGACCGACATGACCGGCGCGCAGGTGCTGCGCGCCGAGGCGGACGCCGAGGGCACCGTCCGGGACACGACGGAGCTGGCGCCGGGGGCGTACACCGTCATCGTCACGGCCGTCGGCTACGCGCCCGCCGCCTCCAGCGCGATCGTGACCGCGAGCGGCCGGGCGGAGGTGGGCACCGTGACGCTGGCCCGGCAGGGCGGCACCGAGCTGCCCCCGCCGGGGCCGTGGACCATCGACCCGGCACACTCCAGCGTGGCCGCGGTCGCGCAGCACCTGGGCATCTCCAGCGTGCACGGCCGGTTCACCGACTTCGCCGGCACGGTCGAGATCGCGCCGGACGACGTCACCAAGTCCCGCGTGGAGGCGGTGATCAGGGCCGCCTCCATCGACACCGGCAACGGCATGCGCGACACCCACCTGCGCTCCGCGGACTTCCTGGACGTCGAGCGCTTCCCGGAGATCACCTTCCGGTCCACCGGGGTGACGGGGGCCGGCTCCGACCGCTGGACCGTCCACGGCGAGCTGGAACTGCACGGCGTGGTGCGTCCCGTCGACCTGGACCTGGCCTACCTCGGCACCGGCGCCGACCCGTGGGGCGGCACCCGGGCGGCGTTCCGCGCGACCACGGAACTGCGGCGCGAGGACTTCGCCATGAACTACAACCAGGTCCTCCAGGCGGGCATCGCCGCCATCGGCACGACGCTCAGGGTCGAGCTGGACGTCCAGGCCGTGCAGGGGGAATCACTGCCGGCGGCGTGAGGCTCCGCCGGACGCCCGGGCCACCAGTTCGTCGCACAGGTCCCGGAGCTTGATGTTCGTGTGCTGCGAGGCCCGGCGCAGCCGCTCCAGGGCCCGTTGGGCGTCGATGCGCTCCCGGGCCATGAGGATGCCGACCGCCTGGTCTATGACGCTGCGCGAGAGCAGGGCGGTGCGCACATCGGCCGCGGAGGACTGCTGCCGCTCGATGCGCAGCGCCTCGTTGACGGCATCGGCGGCCCGCACCGCGAAGGCGCGGGCCGCCTCGCGTCCCCCGTCCAGGGAGCGGGGTTCGAGGCCGTAGAAGTTGAGCGCAGCGCCCGTCTCGCCCTCGACGCCGAGCGGCAGCGCCAGCACGCAGCGCACCCCGGTGGCCAGCGCGTACTCCGTGTAGGCGGGCCAGCGCGTCTCCTCGGCCAGGTCCGCGGAGTACCGGGGCGTCTGCGTCTGGGCGGCGTCCACGCACGGTCCGGAGCCGTTCTCGTACTGGCGCAGGTCCAGGCCGCTGGGCAGGCCGGTGCTGCCGGCGAGGGTCATCAGCCGGTCGGCGCGGCGCACCGTCACCGAGCAGGCGGCGGCGCCGGGCACCGCGCGCACCGCCCGGTCGGCCAGATCGCGCAGCAGGGTGTCGAGGCCCTGGCTGTGTGCCAGTGCCTGGTCCAGCGTCTCGGGGCTCTCGGGAGTCTGTGCGGTCATGCCCGTACGGATATCCCGTCGGCGCCCTTCGACGCCTGGTCAGCCGGAGGCGCCGTGCGTGTCGACGATGCGGCGGGCGAGGTCGCGGAGTTTGACGTTCTCCCGCTGCGAGGCCTTCACCAGGGAGTCGAAGGCGCCGGCCGCGTCGATGGACATGCGCTCCATGAGGATGCCGGTGGCCTGGCCGATCAGGTCCCGGGTGCGCATGGCCTCGGTGAGCTGCTCGCGCACGGTCGCCGAGTCCAGGGCGAGGCTGACGTGCGCGGTGAACAGGCGGCCGATGCGGGTGGCGTCGTCGTCGAAGGCGCCGGGCTTGCGGGCGTAGGCCGTCAGCACGGTCATCCGGCGCCGGTCGGCGCGCAGCCGCAGGAACAGCGCCGAGCGCAGGCCGAGACCGGACAGGGCGTTGCCGCCGCCGTCGGCCTCGCTGTCCTCTATCCGCACCACGGGCGTGCTCCACAGGCGCTCCCAGTCCGGGTGCGGCTCACGGCCGCCGTGGCGGGCCTCGGCGGAGCGGACGACCTCGTCGGTCCAGGCGAGGGTGCGGCGTCTGCTGCCGCGGTCGATCTCCGAGATGCCGGCGTGCTCGGCGCCGGGCATCAGGTCCACGGCCAACTCGACAGCGGTGCGCAGTGTGTTGTCCGTGGTGCCCGTCTCATGGAGCTGACGGGCCGCCGTGGTCAGAGCCTCGGCCAGCTCGAAACCCACCGGAAAACGCGGCAAATCAGTAAATTCGGACGCAGCCACCACGAACCTCTTCGGCATGCACGGTCACGTGACCGTGCGCAGGAGAGCTCCGCAGCACATTCCCGACTGCGAGCACAGGACGAACAGCACTTTAGCTGCTCGGTTGCGCGCCGGTGACGCCCGGCCGACGGAGCGGGCGGGCACCTTTCGTGGCCCGCCCCGGCATGGTGGAATGGTGGACGGGTCAGGAAGCGGCCCTGCCGGATGCCTTACGGACGTCTGTCAGGTGAGTGATGTGCCCTTCCCGCCCCAGCCCTGCGACCCATACGATCCGCCCGGCCGTACGGTCCTCTCCCTGCCCCCGGAGATCGATTTCTGCAACGCCGAGGGGCTGCTGCCCCTGATCATGACCGTGGCCGACCACTCCGACGGGCTGCGCCTCCTCGTCCTCGACCTGACCGGGACCAGCTTCATGGACTCCCAGGGCGTCCGTCTGGTCGACGAGGTGCGCCGGCGGCTGTGCGGCCGGGCCGGGCTGCGGGTGGTCGCCCCCGCGGGGAGCGTGCCGAGCCGCGTCCTGGAGCTGTCGGGCCTGCGCCGTGACGTGCCGGTCCACGACAGCCTCGACGAGGCGCTCCGGCCGCTGGGCGGTCCCCCGGCCTAGGCTGGCGGCATGGCACCGAACATCGCGACCAACACCCGCGTCTCCCTGGACGAGTTGCTGGACTTCGTACGCCCGCGGCACCGCGCCGTCCTGCTGACCCGGCGGTCCGACGGCGGTCCGCAGGGGTCGCCGCTGACCTGCGGGGTCGACGACTCGGGCCGGATCGTGGTCTCCACGTACCCGGAGCGGGCCAAGACGCGCAACGCCAAGCGAGATCCGCACGTCAGCCTCGTCGTGCTGAGCGACGAGTGGAACGGGCCCTGGGTGCAGATCGACGGGACGGCGGAGGTGATCGACGCGCCCGACTCCGTGGAGCCGCTCGTGGAGTACTACCGCACCATCGCCGGCGAGCACCCCGACTGGGACGAGTACCGGGAGGCCATGCTCCGGCAGGGAAAGTCGATCATCCGGGTGACACCGCTGAGGTGGGGGCCGGTGGCGACGGGCGGCTTCCCCGCCCGGCTCGCGGCGGACGACTGACGGGGCCCGCGGGCCGGGACACCGCCTAGGCGCGTTCCACCATCGCCTCGATCCCCGCGATCAGCAGATCCAGGGCGAAGTCGAAGTCCCGGTCCAGCGTCTCGGCCACGCTCTCGCCGCCGCGGGCCGCCATGATCTCGCGGGACTCCTCGAGGACGTGCGCGGTGTCCGGGGACTCGTTCACCTGGGTCACGGAGCGCCTGACGTACTCGTCCGGGCTCAGGCCGGTGTCCGCGGCGCGGGTGAGGAAGTGGCCCTCGACGGTGCCGTAGCCGTAGACGAACTGGAAGACGGCCGAGATGGCGCCGGTCATGCCGTGCGCGGGCAGGCCGGTGCGGCGGATGACGCGCTGCACGGCCCGGGAGAACGCCTGCGCGTTGGGGCCGATGTTGAGATAGGTGCCGATCAGCGGGGACAGCCAGGGGTGACGCACCAGCAGCGCCCGGTTCTCCCCGGCCAGCGCCCGCAACTGGTCGCGCCAGTCCTCGTCGGCGTCCGCACCCGGCAGCCGCAGCTCGCCGAAGACCCGGTCCAGGGCGAGTTCGAGCAGTTCGTCCTTGGTGTCGACGTACCAGTAGACGGACATCGCCGTGACGTTCAGCTCCGCGGCCAGGCGGCGCATGGAGAACTTGGCCAGGCCCTCGGCGTCCAGCAGCCGCACGGTGACCTCGGTGATGCGCCCGCGGTCGAGCCCGGACGGCTGTCCGCCGCCGCGTCCGCTGCGGCGGGCCCCGCCACCGATCCAGACACTGGCCCGCTGCGCCTGCCGGCCTGCCTTCGCCATGCGTACATTCTCCTCGACTCGTCGGACACCGGTCGTGCCGGGCGCCCCGTGAGCGGCGCGGGGAACCGCGCGCCCGGGCTCTATCCGACCACCTTCTCCGCTTCCCCCTCTTCCCCCTTCTCCGCCCTGCGCAACAGCGCCGCCGCCGTCGCCCCGCCGAGCAGGACGGCCACCGCCCCCACCAACTGGCTGGACTCGACCCCGGAGGAGAAGGCGTCGATGATCCGGCGCCGCTCCTCCTCCCCCTGCGCCGAGGTCAGCGCCGCCGGCAGCGACA
This sequence comes from Streptomyces sp. NPDC018947, assembly GCF_044390505.1. Classification (NCBI taxonomy): domain Bacteria; kingdom Bacillati; phylum Actinomycetota; class Actinomycetes; order Kitasatosporales; family Streptomycetaceae; genus Streptomyces; species Streptomyces sp. NPDC018947. The sequence continues at coordinate 183,129 of NZ_JBIRZD010000013.1, read as the reverse complement.
CCGCCGCCACCGGGGTCAGCGCCGCGAACCGGGAGTTGAGGACCGCGCCGAGCACGGCCACGCCCAGCCCGTTGCCGAACTCGGCCAGCGTCCCGTTGATGCCCGCGCCGATCCCCGCCTTGGCCGGGGGGATCGCGCTCATGATCGCGTGGGCCATGGCCGGGTTGGCGACCGCGCAGCCCGCGCCGATCAGCAGCAGGCCCAGCAGGGTGCCGGCGTAGCCCTGGCCGGTCAGGGTGGCGATGGCCACCAGACCGGCCGACATCAGCACCATGCCCAGCAGCACCGCCCTCGGCGTGCCGAGTCTCGCCAGCCACTTCGCGGACAGGCCGGAGAAGTTCAGCAGCACCACCGTCAGGGCCAGCGGAGCCGTCCGCAGTCCGGCCTCCAGGGGGCCGTAGCCGAGCACGAACTGGAGGTGCTGGGTGAGCAGGAAGAGCGCGCCGCCCATGCCGAAGGTGATCAGCACGGCACCGGCGACCGCGCCGGTGAACCGCCGGTCGCGGAAGAAGTGCAGGTCGAGCATGGGGTACGGGATCCGGCTCTCCCAGTACGCGAAGAGCGTGAGGACCACCACGGCGACGGCCGCCGCGACGAGCACCTCGGCGGACGTCCAGCCCTCGCCGGGGCCGGAGATGATCGCGTAGACCAGGCAGGCCATGCCGATCGTGGACAGGAGCGCGCCCAGCAGGTCGGGGCGGTCGCCCCGGGGGTTCTTCGACTCGGGGACCAGGGTCACCACCGCGACCAGGCCCAGCGCCACGACGGGCAGGTTGATCAGGAAGATCGCGCCCCACCAGAAGTGCTCCAGCATGAAGCCGCCGAGCAGCGGTCCGCACGCGAAGCCGAGCGCGCTGACCGCGCTCCAGATGCCGATGGCCTTCGGGTGCTCGTCGGGCGTGAAGATCTGCATGACCACGGCGAGTGTGGTGGTCAGCAGCAGCGCCCCGCCCACGCCCATCCCGGCCCGGGCGGCGATGAGCTGGCCCGTGGTCTGCGCGAGGCCCGCGACGAGCGAGCCCAGGCCGAACAGGGCGAGACCGGCGGTCAGCATCTTCTTGCGGCCGTAGCGGTCGGCCGCGCTGCCCGCGGTGAGCAGCAGGCCCGACTGCACGAGCGAGTAGGCGTTGATCATCCACTGGATGTCGGACGGCGCGGCCCCCAGCTCGTCGGTGAGCGACGGGATGGCCACGTTGAGCACGGTGTTGTCCAGCACCACGGTGAGCTGGGCGAGGCTGATGACTCCGAGGATCAGCCAGCGCTGGGGATGAGCCTGGGCCGTGGGCCGGGCCGGCACCCGGTCCTGCGAGGACGTCGTCATGTTATACAGCGTATAACGGCTTTCTCGCGTACTCCCCCGCGCCGCCGACGGACGGTGCGGGGGAGTCGGTGGGGGACCGCGGATCAGCCGGCGTCGGCCGGCCGCGTGAGGTCGTAGAAGGTGACCGAACCGGCCGTGACCTTCGTGAAGTTGGCCTCGACCCACGAGGTGATCTGCGACGCGGTGCCGGAGCCGCCCCCACCGCCGCCCATGCCCCCGCCGGAGATGAAGTAGTGGATCCTCCCCTCCTCCACGTACGTCTTGAATCGGGCCGGCGTCGGCGACGGATCGGTACCGTTGAAACCACCGATCGCCATCACCGGTTCGCCGGTGGCGAGTTGGTAGCTCGCCGCGTTCTGGGAGCCGACGGCCGCGGCGGCCCAGGTGTACCGTCCGGCGTCCGCCCCCAGCAGTTCCTCCGCCTCGGAGCCGACCTGGGCGCCGTTGAGCAGGCCGCCCGCGCCCGCGCCCTGACGGCCCGTCGGACCGCCCTCGCCGGCCGTGCCGGTCCGGCCGTCGGCTCCTCCGCCCGGGAGGGCGCCGCCCCGCCCGTCCCCGCCCGGAGCACCACCCGGGAAGCCGCCGCCCGGACCGGCCTGCCCCTGGCCCGGCGGGTTCGCGCCGCCGGGGAAACCGCCGTCCCGCCGGCCGCCCCCGCCCGGGCCGCCCGTCGTGCTGGCGCCCGCCGGACCGGCCGTGACGATGGAGCCGCTGTGCCCCGTCTGCACGGTGCTGAGCGTGTACGCGGCAGGCCCGGCCAGCGCCGTCACGAGACTGAGCCCCGCCACCGCGAGCGCCGGGCGCCGCCCCAGCCGCCCGGCGAAGACCAGCCCGAGCGCGGCGGCCAGACCGCCCGCCAGGACCAGCCACTTCAGCCACGGCACGTAGTCGGGCGTGCGGGTGAGCAGCACGTACCCCCACGCGGCGGTGGCCGTGGCCGCGGCGGCGAGGGCCAGGGACGCCCCGCTCCGCCCGCGGCGCTCCCACAGCGTCGCCGCGCCCATGCCGACGACGGCGGCGAGGTAGGGGGCGAGGGCCACGGTGTAGTACTGGTGGAAGATGCCCGCCATGTAGCTGAAGACGGCCGCGGTCGTCACCAGTGAGCCGCCCCAGACCAGGAAGGACGCCCGCGTCGCGTCGGTACGGCCGCGCCCGCGCATGGCGACCAGGCCCGCGGCGAGGAGGATCAGCGCGGCCGGCAGCAGCCAGGAGATCTGGCCCCCGATCTCGGAGCCGAACATCCGGTCCCAGCCGGTCTCGCCCCACTGCCCGCCGGGGCCGCCCCCGCCGCCGACGCTGCCCGTCTCCTCGCCGTTGAGCCGGCCGAGTCCGTTGTAGCCGAAGGTCAGCTCCAGGAAGCTGTTGTTCTGCGAGCCGCCGATGTACGGCCGCGACGAGGCGGGCCACAGCTCCACGACCGCGACCCACCAGCCGCCCGAGACGACGATCGCGGCGGCCGCCAGGGCCAGTTGCCCGAGCCGCCTCCTCAGCCGCACCGGGGCGCAGACGCCGTGGACGAGGGCGAGCGGCGGGAGGATCAGGAAGGCCTGGAGCGTCTTCGTCAGGAACGCGAAGCCGACCACGGCCCCCGCCCACACCAGCCACCCGGTGCGGCCGTCCTCCAGCGCGCGGACGACGAGGTAGCAGGCGAGGGACATCAGCAGCGCCAGCAGCGCGTCCGGGTTGTTGAACCGGAACATCAGCGCGGCGACGGGCGTGAGCGCCAGCACCGTACCGGCGACCAGCCCGGCCGCGGGGCCCGAGCGGCGGCGCACGGCCGCGTGCACGACGGCGACCGTCGCGGTGCCCATCAGCACCTCGGGGACGAGGACCGACCAGGACGACAGCCCGAAGGCCCGCACCGACAGCGCCATCGGCCACAGCGCGGCCGGGGGCTTGTCGACGGTGATGGCGTTGCCCGCGTCGAGCGAGCCGAAGAAGAACGCCTTCCAGGACTGGCTGCCCGCCTGCACGGCCGCCGAGTAGAAGGAGTTGGCCCAGCCGGAGGCGCTCAGGTTCCAGAGGTAGAGCAGCGCGGTGGCCGACAGCAGGCAGAGGAGGGCCGGGCGCGCCCAGCGGGGGTCCTCGGGTCGGCCCCGCAGGAGTCCGCCCGGCAGGGCCCGTGCGGGCGACCGGGGCGGGTCCGCCGGGGGCGGGGCGCCGTCGCCCGCGGGACGCGCGTCGCCCTCGTACGTCGCCGGGTCGTGGTGCGTCATCGTCCGTCCCTCGTGTCGGTGCCGGCGGCGGGCGGCGTGTCCTGGAACACCCAGGCCCTCAGGAGCAGGAAGCGCAGCACGGTGGCCGCGAGGTTGGCCGCGACGAGCACCGCCAGTTCGGTGGAGTGGGCGGGCTCGGGGCTCGCCGCGCTCAGGGCGGCGAGGGAGCCGCTGGTGAGGGCGAGACCGATGCCGAACACGACCAGCCCCTGCGCCTGGTGGCGTGCCGCGCCGCTCAGGCCCCGCACGCCGAAGGTCAGCCGGCGGTTGGCGGCGGTGTTGGCGACGGCGGAGACCAGCAGCGCGAGCGCGTTGGCGGTCTGCGAGCCCGCCACGTGCCGGAAGCCGCTGTAGAGCAGCAGGTAGCAGAGGGTGGACAGGGCTCCCACGACGCAGAAGCCGACGAGCTGCCGGGCCAGGCCCTGCGGCACGCCCGCGATGTCCCGGTCGCGCGGGTCGTCGCCGAACGGCCGGGCCAGCCGGTCCAGCGGCAACGACCCCGTGGCCAGCGCCCTGCCGACCCGCCAGACGCCCTTGAGGTCGTCGGTGGCCGTCCGCACGATGTGGACGGTGGAGCGGGGGTCGTCGATCCAGTCGACCGGCACCTCGTGGATGCGCAGCCCCGCCCGCTCGGCGAGCACCAGCAGCTCGGTGTCGAAGAACCAGCCGGTGTCCTCCACGAGCGGCAGCAGCACCCGGGCCACGTCCCGGCGGATCGCCTTGAAACCGCACTGGGCGTCGGAGAAGCGGGCCTGGAGGGAACCGCGCAGGATGAGGTTGTAGGTACGGGAGATGAACTCCCGCTTGGCGCCGCGCACCACCCGCGAGCTGCGCGTGAGCCGGGAGCCGATCGCCAGGTCGGAGTGGCCGGAGATCAGCGGGGCGACCAGCGGCAGCAGCGCGTTCAGGTCGGTGGACAGGTCGACGTCCATGTAGGCGAGCACGGGGGCGTCGGAGGCCGACCAGACGGTCCCGAGGGCCCGGCCGCGCCCCTTGCGCTCCAGCCGGGAGGACCTGACCTCGGCGAGCTGTGCCGCCAGGCGCGACGCCACGTGCGGGGTGCCGTCCGTGGAGGCGTTGTCCGCGACCGTGATGCGGAACGCGTACGGGAAGGTGCGGGTGAGGTGCTCGTGCAGTCTCAGGACGCACGGCGCCAGGTCCTTCTCCTCGTTGTGGACGGGGATCACCACGTCGAGGACGGGCGTTCCGGCTCCGGTGGCCGGGAGGTGCTCCCGCGCCGGCAGGGAGCGGGGAGAAGTGTCGGTTCGCATGGGACCGACTCTTCTCAAGTCCCCTTTCCGGCCCGTGTGGTGAGGCTGTGCCGGGGCTGTGAGTCCTCGCCCCCGGACGCGGCGGGCAGGCCGGGCCGCGCGGGCAGGTGCACGGTGAAGACTGTCCGGCCCGGCACGCTGTCGACCGTCACCGCGCCGCCGTGCGCGGTCGTCACGGCCCGCACGATGGCGAGGCCGAGGCCCGTCGAGCCGGTCGCCCGGGACCGGGCCGAGTCACCCCGCGCGAACCGCTCGAAGACGTGCGGCAGCAGCGCCGGCGGAATGCCCGGCCCGTCGTCCTCGACGTCCACGCACAGCCGGGCCCCGTCGCGCCGCACCCGAGCGGTGACGGTCGTCCCGGGCGGGGTGTGGGTGCGGGCGTTGGCCAGCAGGTTGACCAGCACCTGCTGGAGCCGGGCGGCGTCGGCCGGGACCGGCGCGGGTTCGTCGGGCAGGTCGAGCCGCCATACGTGTCCGGGACCGGCGGCACGGGCGTCGCCGACGGTGTCCACGAGGAGCGGGACGAGGTCGGTCGGCTCGAACCACAACGGGCGCCCGGCGTCGAGCCGGGCGAGCAGCAGCAGGTCCTCGACGAGCAGGGTCATCCGCCCGGCCTCGGACTCGATCCGGCCGAGGGCGTGCCGGGTGTCGGGGCCGATCCGCTCCCCTCCCCGGCGGGTGAGTTCGGCGTACCCGCGGATGGAGGCGAGGGGCGTGCGCAGTTCGTGGCCGGCGTCCGCGACGAACTGCCGTACCCGCGTCTCGCTGCGCTGCCGTGCGTGCAGCGCGCCGTGCACGTGGTCCAGCATCCGGTTGAGCGCGGCGCCGACCCGGCCGACCTCGGTGTGCGGGTCGCACTCGGACTCGGGGACGCGTTCGTCGAGGCTGACCTCGCCCGCGTGCAGGGGCAGTTCGGATACGCGGGTGGCGGTGGCGGCGACCCTGCGCAGGGGGCGGGTGGCGACGCCGACGATGACGGTGCCGGCCAGCGAGGCGGCGACGAGGCCGGCCGCGGTGACGCTGGCCTCCACGAGGACCAGGGTGCTGATGGTGCCGCCGACCCCGGCGGTCGGGAGGGCCGCGTAGTAGCCGCCGCCCGCGCCGGAGCGGTACTCCACGCGGTAGTCGCCGTGGCCGGGGATCTCGACGGTGTGCGCGTCGCCGTCCCGGGGGACGGAGGCCAGCGCGTCCCGCTGCGCCCGGGTGAGGGACACGGCCGTCATGCCGCTGTAGTCGGTGCTCTCGTCGGAGTCCCGGCCGATCTCGGCGTCGGTGACGGCACCGCCCCGCACCTCGGCGACGATCGTGCCGCGCGGCTGCGGCCCGTGCGTGACGAACTCGGCGAGGTCGAACGGCCGCGGCCCCGCGCCCCCGCCCCCGGCCTTCGGGGCACCGGGCGGCCCCAAGCCGGAGACCCGCGCCGCGACCTCGTGCACCTGCCCGTCCAACTGGTCGTACAGATGCGACCGCAGCGCCACCGTCGTCACCGTGCCGATCACCGCGCACACCACCGCGATCAGCGCCACGGACGCGACGACGAGCCGCGTCCGCAGGGTCCGCGGCCGCGGTCGTCGCCACCGGCTCATGACACGGCGGGCTTGATCAGGTAACCGGCGCCGCGCCGGGTGTGGATCATCGGCTCCCGCCCGGCGTCGATCTTCCGGCGCAGGTAGGAGATGTACAGCTCGACGACGTTGGCCTGCCCGCCGAAGTCGTAGGACCACACGCGGTCCAGGATCTGCGCCTTGCTGAGCACGCGGCGCGGGTTGCGCATCAAAAAGCGCAGCAGCTCGAACTCGGTGGCGGTGAGGTGGATGCCGTCGCCGCCCCGGGTGACCTCGTGGCTGTCCTCGTCGAGGGTGAGGTCGCCGACGACGAGGACGGACTCGGAGCGCCGGTCGGCCGCTCCCGACCGGCGGATCAGGCCGCGCAGCCGGGCGACGACCTCCTCCAGGCTGAACGGCTTGGTGACGTAGTCGTCGCCGCCCGCGGTGAGCCCGGCGATGCGGTCCTCGACCGCGTCCTTGGCCGTCAGGAACAGCACCGGCACGTCCGGCAGGTCGCGGCGCAGCCGCCCCAGCACGCTCAGCCCGTCCATGTCGGGCAGCATCATGTCCAGTACGACGGCGTCCGGCCGGAACTCACGCGCGGCCCGGACGGCACCGTGCCCGTCCCCCGCGCTGCGGATCTGCCAGCCCTCGTAGCGCAGGGCCATGGACAGCAGCTCGCTGATGGACAGCTCGTCGTCCACCACGAGCACCCGGACGGGGCTCCCGTCCGGCCTCAGCAGTTCGGTGCGCCCCTGGGGCGAGGTCGTGGTCATGCCGGACACCATGTCGGGGGCCTCTGAGAGCACCCTTTCGCCGAGCTGTGATTTCTCTGAGAAACCCACAGGGACCCCTCAGGTACGGCACACCGGCCCGTCACCGCACGCCCGTCAGCGCTCCGGCAGCCCGAACAGCCGGGCCGCGTTGTCGTGGCACACCCCGCGCAGCCACGCGTCCCCCAGCCCCAGCCCCTCCAGGGCGCGGAGCTGGTGCAGGTACGGATAGGGGATGTTGGGGAAGTCCGTGCCGAGCAGCACGCGGTCCCCGAGGCCGGCCAGCCGGGACAGCGCCCCGCGCGGGAAGGGGGCGAGGCGCTCGCTGAAGTCGGTGAACGCCATGGTGGTGTCCAGCCGCACCTCGCCGTACCGCTCGGCGAGGTCCAGGAAGTCCTCGTACTCGGGCATCCCGAGGTGCGCGACCACCAGCCGCAGCCGGGGGTGGCGGGCCAGCACCCGCGCGATCGGCCCGGGCCCGGTGTGCTTGCCCGGCGCGGGCCCGGACCCGCAGTGGATCACCACGGGGATCCCCGCCTCGGCGAGCAGCCCCCAGGCACCGTCCAGCAGCTCGTCGGCCGGGTCGTACGCCCCCACCTGCACGTGCGCCTTGAAGACCCGCGCCCCCGCCTCGACGGCCCGCCCGACGTACGCCTCCACGCCGGGCTCGGGGAAGAGGGTGGAGGTGTGCAGGCAGTCGGGTGTGCGGCGGGCGAAGTCCACCGCCCAGTCGTTCAGCCACGGGGCCATGCCGGGTTTGTGCGGGTAGAGCATGGCGGTGAAGGCCCGCACGCCGAACCGCCGCAGCAGCGAAGCGCGTTCCGCCTCCTCGTGCCGGTAGGTGATGGGCCACTCCACGCCACCGGTCAGCGGGCCGAGCGCGTCGAAGTACGCCCAGACCTTGCGCAGCACCCGCTCGGGCATGAAGTGCGTGTGCACGTCGACGAGTCCGGGCAGCCCCAGCCGCTCCCAGAAACGCCGGACGCCCGCGGCCTCGTCGGATCCGGTCGCCGATGGTGCCGTGCGGTGATCGCTCATGGGGTCCACCCTCGCCCGGCGGGGCGCCGGGGGTCCACCGTCCGGGTGCGGGGAAAACGGGCCGAGGAGCGCGCCCGCGCATCAGAACAGGCCGTCCTGAACTCCCGCCGGCGCGCTGAACTCCCGTACGGGAACGGCGCACCGGCCCCCCTCGGCGGCCATCAGCTCCCACCCCGTCATCAGCCGTGTGTCGAGCACGACGACCCCCCGTTCCGTCGCCAGGTGCAGATCCGGCCCGGCCGCCGCCACCAGCTCGCCCCCGACCGTGCCGGCCGCCACCAGCTCGGTCACCTCCCCCACGGCCGCCGGCGCCCGCTCCAGCCCGAAGACCCGCACGTGGTCAACGCCCCGGAACGGCTGAGGCGTCAGCGACTCCGGCCAGGCATCGAGCGCCACCGCCCGCGCGTGCAGCTCCGCGATCTCCGCCGCCCGCTCCTCCTCCGTCGCGGGCAGCGCGGCCCGCACCGCCCTCTTGTGGGCGTACGGGATCCGGTCGGGCACCCCCAGCGCGGCCCGCAGCAGCTCCTCGGTCCGGCGCGCGGCCATCAACGGCCCGGTCCCCAGCCAGGCGAAGCACACCGCGCCCTGTTCCAGCAGCCGGGCCGGCCCCCGCTCCACCGCCGTGATCCCCACCTTGGCGAGCCCGGGCCCGAACCACGCCAGATAGACCCGGTACGGCCGCGGGTCGTCGGCGATCGTGTCGGCGGCCACGGAGTGCGCCCGGTCCAGCCGCGCGCACTCCTCGCACCGTGCGCCCGTGCTCCGCCCCGGCACGGCCACCCCTCCCGGGCAGGCGTGCCCCCGCGCCCCCACGCAGGTCCGCACGCCCCCTTCCGCGACCCCGAAGGCCACGCGCTTGCCCCGGACCAGCGCACTGCGCCGCCCCCCGACCCACGTCAGCACGGGACCGTCCGCCGCCCACCGCAGCCCCGCGCACTTCCATGCCTGTGCCATCACTCCCGAGCGTAGGAGCCCCCACTGACAACGCCGTGGGCCCGACGGTCCAGCGCGGGGCCCCACGGGAGGCGGGCCGGGTGCTTCAGCCCTGCTCCCGCTCCACCGGGAGCCACAGCTCGGCGTCGGCCTCCGTACCGTCCGGGGACAGGCGGGTGCGCAGGATCTCGGGGCCGGGCCGGCTGCGGTAGGGGTTGGCCGGGAACCACTCTGTGAAAACGTCGCGCCACAGTTCCTGGATGGCCCGCGGGGCCGGGCCGGAGGTGGTGAAGACCGCCCAGGTACCGGCCGGGACGGGGAGGGTCTCGGCCCCCTCGGCAGCCGCCCCGGACGTGATCACCCCGTGGTAGTAGTCGAGCTCGGTGCCTTCGGCGCGGCTCGGGTCCAGGTCGTCGCAGACCGCGACGATGCCCCGCGGCTCCTGGTCGGACAGCTTCTCCAGGCGCTCCAGGACCCGCGGGTCGATGCCGCGGACGAAGTCGACGATCGCCCGGTTCGGCCCCGCGTGCACCAGAGGCACCCGGGCCCTCGGGCCGACGACGGTGAAGGCCGGCCGGTCCACTACGCGATAACGCATGCTGCTGCTCCCTTCGACGGTGAGGCGGAAGGACAGCCGGGGCTGCGAGACGAGCGCCGCGCCGGTGCGCCGGGCCTCGCCCGGACCGACACCGTGCACGGCACGGAACGCCCGGGCGAACGCCTCGCCCGAGCCGTAGCCGTAGCGCACCGCGATCTCCAGCAGGGACTCCCGCCCCGCCAGCACCTCGGCACCCGCGACGGTGAGCCGGCGGCGGCGTATGTACTCCGACAGCGGCATGCCCGCGAGTGCCGAGAACATCCGGCGCAGGTGGTACTCCGAGGTGACCGCGATCCGCGCCAGCTCCCCCACGTCGACCTGCTGGTCGAGTCGGCCCTCGATGTGGGCGAGGGTCTCGTTGAGACGCTCCAGCACTGCCGGCCTCCTTCCTCTTTCCTGATCACCACGCTAGGCAGCGGACCCCGCGCCGGACCCGACATCCTGTGCCCGACCGGATCGGGTGCGGCCGGCGCCTCGGAGGACGGAGAAAGGCCGGAGGCCCCGTGGATTTCTCCACGGGGCCTTCGGTGTGCTGTGCACTCGGCAGGATTCGAACCTGCAACCTTCTGATCCGTAAGCGGCACCGGCTCGCAGCGTAGGCGATCGCCGCGACGCCGAGCCCAGGACTTGTCCGGGCGATCACGTGCGAAGCCGGATGACGAGGGCTGCCGCAGTGACGGTGCCGAGGTAGACGTACCCGCGCTTGTCGTAACGGGTCGCGACCGCACGGGAGTTCTTCAGCTTGTTGATCGCTCTCGACGGTGTTGCGTTTCTTGTACCGGTCCTCGTCGAAGCCTGGTGGCCGACCGCCGCGTGATCCCTTGCGCAGGCGGGCGGCCTGGCTGTCAGTCTTCTCCGGAATCGTGTGCCGGATGCCGCGTCTGCGCAGAAAGTCGCGGCATGGGCCGTTGCTGTATGCCCTATCGGCGGCCAAGCTGTCGGGTTTCTTGCGGGGCCTGCCTCGGCCGATCCGCGGGACTCGGATCTTCTCCAGTACGGCTATGAACTGGGGTGCAGTCCGCCCTCTGCTCTGGTGTGACGATCAGGGACAACGGGCGGTAGCAGCCGTCCGCGCTCAGGTGGATCTTGCTGGTGAACCCGCCCCGCGAGCGGCCCAGGCCCTCACCTCCAGCACCACCTCCACCAGCCGGGCGACAAGGCTCTGCCACGGCGTCTCGTCCTGGTGTTCCCCAGGCCCCTCTCCCTTTGAGCTAAGGGCTGGTGGCGGATTGGTGCGAGCGCCGGCCGCATGCTGGTGGGCGCGCACGATGGGGGAGTCGGCCGAGATGTCCCAGTCGACCTCACCCTCGGCGTCTGTCAGATCATCCCGCCCCATGCTCGAACTAGCGAGCGAGTAGGGCGATAGTCACATGATCGGGCGGGCAAGTCCTAGTTGAGCATGTGGGCGGCCTGGACCTGATGGAGGTGGATGAGGACGTCGTGGGTCTGGGTGAGGCGGATCTGGGGGGCGTCGGCGATGCCGGGGTAGGTGGCGCCGATGTTCTTGATGGTGTGGGGTTCGGCGAGCCAGGCGCGGGCCGCGGTGGGGGCGGTGCGCAGGTCGACGACGTAGTCGCGGTGGCGGACCTTGTCGAGGGTGTGTTCGGCGGTGCCGGGCGCGGCGGGTGCGGCGGTGAAGCGCTGCGGGGCGCCGTCGTGGTTGAAGGCGTTGAACGTGCCCTGATTGAAGGTGAGGCCCACGCTCAGGTAGCCGGTGCCCAGTTGCTCGCGCAGGAACTCGCCCTGGACGCGGGGGTGGCTGGCGGGGGCGTAGGTCTTGAGGGCGGTGTGGCTGTTGTGGGCGGAGATCATGATCTTGCTGCCGGTGCGCTGCTGCCACCAGGCGATGTTGTCCGCCATGACGCGGTCGCGGTAGAGCATGGCGCCGGGGATGGCCCCGGGGTCGTCCAAGTCGAAGGCGTAGAGGGTGGTCATCTGGTGAATCGCGCCGGCGTGCTGCACGGCCCAGGCATGGGCGTCGGGGTTGGCACCGGGGTGCTGTTTGAGCAGGTCCACCGCACGGCCGGTCCGCTCGGCGATCGCCTTGCGCTCGGCGAGCGGCTTCGCGAGGTAGTCGTTGACGTAGGTCTCGGCGCTGGTGGTGGGCCGCAGTCCTTGGTACAGCTCGGTGATCTGTGCGGCGAGTTCGGGGCTGGACGCGGCCGCGAACGTGTTCACCTTGTCGTACAGCTGCGGGCCGGCGAAGCCGTTGTCGTCGCCGACGAAGCGGACGGGGTCACCGGGGTGCTGGATGTTGTAGGAGCGCGCCCACTGGAGCAGGTCGCGGTACTCGGCGTTGTTCCACCAGCTGTAGGCGCCCTGGAACTCCTCGTCCATGATCTGCTTCAGGTCGCCCTCGCCCCGGGTGAGGTAGGCGTCGATCCGCAGTCCGCTGCTCCAGGCGGCTTCGAGGGCGAAGGTGCGGAAGCCCTTCTCCTCGACCAGGTACCGCAGCATCCGGTGCTTGAGGGTGACGAACTCGTGCGAGCTGTGGGTGGCCTCGCCCACGCCCACCACGGTGGCGTCGCCGACCATCGTGCCGAACGGGCGCAGGTCGGCGACGTTGCCGCGGGGTTCGGTGGTGCGCAGCCGGTGCGCCACCCGGTCGAGGGCGGCCTCGGGAGAGCGGAACGCGACGGCGTCGGGGGAGGCCGACGCCGCGGACGCGGCGGGCGGAGCGGCGGCGGAGGCGGCCGGAGCGACAGCCAGGGTGGCACCGAGCGGGACAAGCAGAGCGGCGAGCAGGATCTTGCGTGTGATCATGGCCCCAACCCTCGCCGCCCGGGAGCTCCTCGCACCATCCGCTGCACCCCCCGATCGGCCCGGGGGTTTGCCCCATCCGCCGACGGGCGGGTAGGACCCCGCTCCTGGTCGTGAACGGGCGTCAAGCAGGTCGCCCGGCTGGAGTCGAGCGGCTGTCGGCGACTGGTGGTCGGCCCCGTCGGCCGCCCTATCCGGCTGGCTTCTCTCTGAAGTCACCCGGAGCTCCGCAATCGCCTGTCTCTGAGAGGTACCGCGGTTTGGGGAACGGCGGCAGAGTCGGCCCTGGCGCACAGCCCGGAGGCCGGGTGTTACTGCGCTCGCGCTGCGGCGCTGGCCTCACGGCGGCCTTGCCCGGGATCGAGCAGGCGGCTCGGGACCAGTGCCAGCGGGAACGGGGCTGGGCTGCGAGCCGGTGGTGGGAGAAAGAGGGATGGGCGGTGTTCGAGCGGCTCCGGGACCGCGCGGCCGTACGCGGCGCAGAAGGACCCTTGGTGCAGCGGCCTGCAAGGGCGGCCCGGCCGGTAGGCCTTCATCCGCCGGTGGTTCGTCGAGACGCCGATGCAGCGTGCCTGGTCGGTCGTCAGCTTTTCGCTGCGGTGGCCGCCTCATGGACCGGCTGGGCGGTCCTCGGCCGCCATGGTCGGACGGTGGGCGTGGCCGGTGTTCGGGCCGGGCGCGTTCAAGAGGACCGGGTTCTCAGCTGTCGCCGCCGGCGCACTGGGCCCGGCTGCCGACCTGCTGCTTCTCCTTCTTTGCCCTGCACCAGCCTGCGGCAGAAGGCTCTTTGCGGGTCGTGCAGCGGTCGGCAGCCGCTTAGCCACCACGTTCGCGGCGAAGCGGACGCCGACCGCGACCGTCGGCAGCCGTGGACGGTCCGGCTTCGCGTACCCGTCCTTGCCAAGCGCCGGACCTCCCACCTGCGGTTTCCCGCCGGGGAGTGGGGGGATAACCCCACCTCCGTTCCGCCGGTGGCCTGCATGGTCCGCGCGGCCCGTGCTTCCTAGGTTTGAGGACGTTGACAACGAGCGTCGCGGAACCGAAGGAAGACCCCTCCATGGCACGCCACCGAGACCACAGGACCGACGGGCCTGGAACGGCCCCGTACACCGCAGCCCCGTTCACCGCGCACCCGTACGGCTCGGCCCCGCACCTCGGGGCCCCGTCCGCGGAGCCCGCGATCGAACTGCGGGGTGTGCGCCGGATTTACGGAAGCGGCGCGGCGACGGTGCACGCGCTGCGCGGGATCGACCTGGCGCTCGCCCGCGGCAGCTTCACCGCCGTCATGGGCCCCTCCGGCTCCGGCAAGTCCACCTTCCTGCAGTGCGCGGCGGGCTTGGACCGCCCGGACGAGGGACAGGTCCGGCTCGGCGGCGAGGACATCACCACACTGAGCGAGAACCGGCTCACCAAGCTGCGCCGCTCCCGCATCGGCTTCGTCTTCCAGTCCTTCAACCTGCTGCCCTCGCTGAGCGTCGAGCAGAACGTGCTGCTCCCGCAGCGCCTCGCCGGAAAGCGTCAGGACCGGGCCAAGGCGCGGGAACTGCTCACGCGGGTGGGCCTGGGCGAGCACGCGTCGCGCCGCCCGGGACAGCTGTCCGGCGGCCAGCAGCAGCGGGTGGCGATCGCCCGCGCGCTGATCACTCACCCGGACGTGGTGTTCGCCGACGAGCCGACCGGCGCGCTGGACACCACCACCGCGCGCGAGGTATTGGGCCTGCTGCGGCAGGCCGTGGACTCGCTCGGCGCGACCGTGGTCATGGTGACCCACGACCCGGTGGCCGCCTCCTTCGCCGACCGGGTGCTGTTCCTGGCCGGCGGCGCGATCGCGGACGCCCTGCCGTACCCGACCCCGCAGACCGTCGCGGACCGGATGATCGCGCTGACCGCCCACCCGGTGGGAGCGGCGGCATGACGAACGGACTCGCCCGCGCCTCGGTGCGCTTCCGGCCCGGGTCCTTCGTGGGAACCCTGGTCGCCCTGCTGCTGGGCGCCGCCGTGGTGGTGGCCTGCGGCACGCTGCTGCAGACCGGCCTGACCGCGAGCCTGAAGCCCGAACGGTACGCCGCCGCCCCCGTGGTGGTCACGGCCGACCAGGCGGTCAAGATTGAGCGCACGACCGCTGGGGAGACCGAAACCCAGGAGTATGCCACCCCGGAACGGGCCCGCACGGACGCCGCGCTGGTCGGCCGGTTGACCGCCCTGCCCGCGGTCGCGGCGGCCCGCCCCGACACGGCCTTCCCGCTGCCCGCCGGGGAGAGGACACCGGCCATGACCGGCCGCGGCTTCGCCGCACTCGGGATCGCCGGACCCGGCGACAAGCTGGTCGAGGGCCGCGCACCCGGCGCGAACGAGATAGTGCTGGACACCGACACGGCGCGTGCCGCCCATCTCGCACCCGGCGCGAGCCTCGCGCTCACTGCGCCCGGCGGCACCGCGCACTACCGGATCTCCGGTCTGGCCGCCGCCCAGCAGAGCGGCCCCACCGCCTGGTTCGCCGACACCACCGCCGACCGTATCTCCGGCCACCCCGGCCGCATCGACGCCATCGCGGTGCAACCCCGCGAAGGCGTTCCCACCACCGAACTGGCGGCCCAGGTCCGCCGGGCCCTCGGCGGCGACGCCAGGACCTTCACCGGGGACGACCGGGGCACCGTCGAACACCCCGCCCTCAGCAGTGCCCGCAGCATGCTGATGGCCCTCGGCGGCACCTTCGGCGGCTACGCCACCATGACCGCCGTGTTCGTGGTGATGAGCACCATCGCCCTCGCCACGGGCCAGCGCGCCCGCGAATTCGCGGTGCTGCGCGCCATCGGCGCCACCCCACGCCAGATCCGCCGCACCATCGCCACCGAGGCGATGCTGGTAGCGCCCCTCGCCGCCGCGCTCGGCATCCTGCCCGGACTGGCCCTCGCCCGCTGGTGGTTCGGCCAGCTGGCCGACCGCGGCGCCGTACCCGCAGACGTCCGTCTCGACATCGGCCCGCTGCCGATGCTCGCCGCCGTGCTCCTGTGCACCCTCGCCGCGCTGACCGCCGGCTTCATGGCCGCCCGCCGCCCCTCCAAGATGCGGGCCGCCCAGGCACTCGGCGACGCCGCCGTCGAAGCACCCCGCCCCGGCAAGGTGCGCACCGTCCTCGGCGTGCTCTTCGCCGCCGGCGGCTGCACGGCCGCCGTCGTTGCCAACGCCCTGGACGGCGAGAAAGCCGCCCAGACCGCACTCGGCGTGGTTATGTGCTTCATGGTGACCGTCGCGCTGCTCGGTCCCCGGCTCGCCGCAGCAGCCGCCGCGCTGCTCGGCGCCCCGCTGCGGGCCGGCGGCGCGCCCGGCTCGCTCGCCGCCGACAACGCCCGCGCCAACGCCCGCAGACTGGCCTCCGCGATCACCCCCATCGTTTTGGTCACCGCCTTCTGCGGCACCCTGCTGATCCTCCAGAGCACCGTGCGCCACACCACCGGCGAGAACGTCAAGGCCGGCGTCACCGCCGACCACGTGATCGCCACCACCGGCCCCGGCCTGCCCGCCGGAACCGCGGAGACGGCCGCCCGGGTGCCCGGTGTGGACACCGCCATCGGCCTGCTGCGCACCGGCGTGGTCTACGAGAGCGGCGACATGCTGAGCTCCGCCCCCGCCCTCGGCGTGGGCGGCGACCCGGCCCGGCTGCCGAAGGTGCTCGACCTCGACGTGCGCACAGGTGCCCTCGCCGACCTCGGCCGCGCCCCTGACACGATCGCGCTGAGCACAACCCTGTCCGGCGCACTCGGCGCGAAGGTCGGCGACCGGGTGCCGCTGTGGCTCGGCGACGGCACCGCGGTCCGGCCCACGGTGGTCGCGGTGTACGAGCGAGGGCTCGGCGTCGGCCAGGCGCTGCTGCCCCGGGCCGCGGTCGCATCGCACGTCACCGCCGCCTACGACAGCCAGGTGCTGGTCGCCGCCGCGCCGGGCGCCGACCGCGCGGCCCTGGCCGCCGGCCTGGGCGCGCTGCCCGGGACGGCCGTGACCGACCGGGCCGGGTTCGTCGCCCAGGCGGACAAGGACCTGGAACTCAGCGGCTGGGCCAACACCGTGATGGCGGCCGTACTCGGCGGGTTCGCCGCCGTCAGCGCCGCCAACACCCTGGTCATGACGGTGATCGACCGGCGCCGCGAGGTTGCGCTGCTGCGGCTGGCAGGCACCACCCGGCGCCAGGTGCGCCACATGATGCGCTGGGAGGCGCTGCTGGTGGCCGTGACCGGGCTCGCGGTCGGCGCGTCGATCGCCGGGCTCACGCTGGTACCCGTCGCCCGGGGCGTGACCGGCTCCGCCCCCCACGTGCCGCCGATGCTCGCCCTGCCACTGGCCGTCGGCACCGTGCTGCTCTGCCTCGGCTCGACGGGCCTGCCGGTGCGCGCACTGCTGCGGACCCGGCCGGCAACGCTGGGAACGGCACGCCAGTAGCAGAGTGCGGAAGTCGGCGGAGGGGGGGGGGCCCGGGGCCCCCCCCCCCCCCCCCCCCCCCCCCCCCCCCCCCCCCCGGGGGGGGGGGGGGGGCGGGGCGGCGCCCCCCCCCCCCCCCCCCCCCCAAACACACCCCCAACGCGCGGTGTGCCCCA
>NZ_JBIRZD010000013.1:0-166070 GCF_044390505.1 Streptomyces sp. NPDC018947 | reverse complement strand
GGGGGGCCCCGGCGGCCACCGGGGGGAACCGCCCCCCCTGCCGCGGGGGGGGGTGGGGGGGGGGGGGGCGGGGGGGGGCCCCCCCGGGGCCCCCCCCCTCCGACGTCCGCCCCTCCGCGGGGTGATCGAGTCGCCGGTCTTCGGCCACAGCGACACCCACACGCTCCTTCAGCTCGCCGATCTCGTCGTGTCCTCCCTGCTGTTCCCCATCGCATGCCACGCCTATCCGGGCGACGTGACGTGGAACGTGCACTGTGACGACGCTTACCGGCCATTGCGTGAGCAGTTCGGGCGGCGGCTGAAGAAGCTGCAGTTCCGGTACCAGGACCCCATGGGGAAGTGGCGCGGCGGGATCGTCGTGTCCGACCGGCGGACGCAGCAGCCGTCCAGTCTGATGTTCGGACCTAAGAAGACGGTCACCGTGCCGACTACTGCGATCCCGGGACAGCCGGAAGCTCCGGCCCCTGAGCGGCGCGAGGCCGAGCCGGACGGCGGTTTGCCGCCTCTGCCGTGACGGGACGACCTACAACGAGGGCGACCCGGCGCTCCACCTGCGACCGCGTCGGTGACGCGCTGAGGGTGGCCTCAACGGGGTCGGACGACGACGGCACGGCTGGAGCCCTCGCAGCCGTCTAACCGTGATCCTCGCAGCCCACCGCTGACGGTATGGCGCGGCACCGCTGATCTTGGTGGGACTGAACCTCGACACCGCCGAAGACCACGATGCAGATCAAGGCGGCCATGACGGCTCGGGTGACAACCGTCACGACAGTCCCGGCCCATGCGGCTGTCGCGACTGCCACCAGGGCAAGGATTCCGACTGCGCCGACGGCAGCCAGGTAGTTCCACAAGGGGTCGGTCGTGACGCTCTTCGCCGGGTCGCGGTCGAAACCCGGACAGGAACCAGAAGATCGCCACGAGAGTGATCAGCTCCAGGAGCACAAGACCGCACCCGGCTCCGATATCGGCACCACGGTCTGCAAGGCGCCGCTGTCCATGGCCAGTGGTGGCATCGAAGGCCGTCGGGGCAGCGGGCAGGTTCATACGCGCCACCATGCTCGCCCCTGCGAGGCCGACGCACGAGTACGGCTACTCATCCCCACCTCAGGTGCGTCAGAGACCCACCTGCGCCCAACCGGCTCCCCACCCGCCCCTGAGGCGGTTGCTGTGAAACGCTGCCGTCAAGGCAAAACCAGAGGCCCTGTGGAGTGATCCACAGGGCCTCTGGTTTGCTGTGCACTCGGCAGGATTCGAACCTGCAACCTTCTGATCCGTAGTCAGATGCTCTATCCGTTAAGCTACGAGTGCTTGTCTTGTTCAGTTTTCCCGCCGCTCCCGGTCCTTTCGGCCCCGCTCGCTGGCGACAGGAAGAACATTACATGACTGCCGCCGTCATGTGAAATCCGATCCCCGCACCCCTTGTGACCTGCGGAAATGTCCGGAAGGGTGCGACAGGGCCCCGGAAGACGACGAAGCCCCGGCCGCTCGGGCCGGGGCTTCGTCGATCATGTGCGGAGGCGGAGGGATTTGAACCCTCGATGGGCTTTAAGACCCAAACCGCATTAGCAGTGCGGCGCCATAGACCGGACTAGGCGACGCCTCCAGACAACATCACCTCTCGCGTGCGAGCGCGAGTGGCGCGTGCCGATGATGACACAGTTGAGCGTGCTGTCACCAATCGACCCCCACGGTACTAGGCGGGCGGCCCGCAGGGCAAAGCCCTTACGGCCTGGCCGCGCAACGTCCGGCGGGGCGGGGCGTTAGTCAGGGCATGCTCCTGATCACCCGTACCTCCGCCGCCCGCCTCCTCGGCGCGGCCGCCGTGTCCGTCGCCACCCTCGCCTCCCTGACCGCCGTGCCCGCGACCGCGCACGCCGGCGCGGGCCCCCGCGCGGAAGCGGGCACGGGCTCCCTGCTGCCGCCCCCGGTCCGCGACGACGACCGGGCCGTCGATCACCTGACGGTCACCGTCCGGCACGCCGGCCCGGACGCGGACGGGACCTACGAGCTGTACTGCCACCCCGGCGGCGGCAGCCACCCCGACCCGCACGGCGCCTGCGCGGTGCTCGACCAGGACACGCGCTGGGGCCGCGACGCCTTCGCGCCCGTACCGGAGGGCAGCTTCTGCACGATGCAGCACGGCGGGCCGGCCACCGCACGCGTCACCGGTGTCTGGGCCGGGCGTCCCGTCGACACGACGTACGACCGGAGCAACGGCTGCCAGGTCTCCCGCTGGGACCGCATGGTGCCCCTGCTCCCCGATCTGCGGTCGGACGAAGGCGCGTAGGAGCCTCGCCGGTCCGGTGTCCGCGAGGGCACCGGACCGGCGGCGGGACAACATCCGGTCACACGTTCTACGTCAACTCCTCGTGCGACCTCCGTCCCATCCCGCGCCGCCGACGGGGCCCCAGCGCATAGACTCCCTCGCGTGACACCCCCGCGGGCCGGTTGGCAAGATGGCCCGGGCGGTCGGCAAGTGCGGTAACAGGAGGGAAGCGTCTCGTGAGCAGCAGGCCATCCCGAGGCGCTGCTCGCCTCGCAGCCATACTGGACGCCCTGCCCGACGCGTTGGTCCTGGTCAACGCCAACGGCACCGTCGTCAACGCGAACTCCATCGCGCTGGAGGCCTTCGAGGCCCCGGGCACCGCACTGGTGGGGCGCGGACTGCTGGACCTGCTCCCGCAGTTCGACTCGCGGCTCATCCCCGGCTCCATGCGACGGCCGGACCACATCGACCCGCGGGCCCGCACCAAGCCGACCCGGATGATCGCCCGGCGCACGGACGGCACCGAGTTCCCCGTCGAGGTCGCCAGCGCGAACCTCGAGAACGGGCAGCAGGCCTACGACAGTCACGGCTACACCGGCGACGAACTGCTGATGCTCGTCGTCCGCGACCTGACCGGCACCGTCGACACCGAGGCCGAACTGGCGCGTTCGCAGCGCCAGACCGAGATGATCCTGCGCGCCGCCGCCGAGGGCGTCGTGGGCACGGACACCGACGGCCGCATCGTCCTCGTCAACCCCGCCGCCGCCCAGATCCTCGGCTACCGGGCCAGCGACCTCGGCGGCCGCGAGCTGCACACCCTCGTCCTGCACTCCCGTGCCGACGGCTCCCCGTTCCCGTACGACGAGTCCCCGCTCGCCGACACGCTGCGCTCCGGGCGCAAGCACCGGGTGCGCGGGCAGGTGCTGTACGCCAAGAGCGGCGACAAGGTGCCGGTCGACCTCACGACCGCGCCCGTGCGCGACGGCGACCAGCTCGTCGGCGCGGTGATGACGTTCACCGACCGCCGGCCGTACGACGCCCTCGTCAAGGAGCACGAGGAGGCCGAGAGCCGGCACGCCGAGGAATTGGAACGCCTCGCCGAGGAGCACGCCTCCGAGCTGACCGCGCTGCGCCAGCGGCACGTGACCGAGCTGGAGGAGCTGCGGGAGAAGCACGCGGAGGAGGTCGCCGCGGACGCCGACCGCTACGCGGCCCTCGGTGAGCGGGAGAAGGACCGCTACGAGGCGCTCGCCGCCCGGCACGAACAGCTCCTGACCCTCCTCGGCACCTCCCTGCGCGGCCCCCTGGAGGAACTGCGCACGGAGCTGGCGGCGCTGGCCGCGGACGACGCCGGGCAGCTCTGGCCCGAGGCCAACCAGGTGCTGCACCACCTGTCCGCCGGGTACTCCCGGATGACCACCCTCATCGACAACGTCCTCGGCTACCAGCGCCTCGACGTCGGCACCGAGAGCGTCTCCCGTACGAAGGCCATGCTCGACGCGGTCGTCGCCTCGGGCATCGACGGCGCGGTCGAGCTGATCGGGCCGGGGCGGGTGCAGTTCGCCGTGCACGCGCCGCCCATCGAGGCCGAGGTCGATCCCCGGCTGCTGGCCACCGCGCTCGCGCATCTCGTCGCGGACGTCGCGGGCGTCGACGCGACCGGCAACACCCCCGTGTCGACGGGCGGTTACCTGGACAACACGGTCGTGGTGGCGGCGGCGCAGCGCGGCGAGGTCGTACGGATCGAGGTGCGCGGGCCGTACGCCGGGGGAGACCCGGTGCACGAGCCGATCGTGCGCGGGATCGTGCGGGCGCACGGCGGTGTGCTGCAGACGCACGAGGTGCCGGGGATGAGCGGCAGCGCCTACGTCCTGGAGGTGCCGATCGGGGACGGCGCGGGTGCCGTCGCGGCCCCCGCCCCCGAGGCCGTGGACGCCCCGGCCGAGGTGGCGACGGCGCAGGCTCCCGCCGGTGGTGGACGGCGACGGGCCAGGCGGGCGTCGGTCGACGCCTTCCTGGACAGCGACCTGGCGGACCCGTCCGGCGAGGGCGCGGAGGCCGGCGCCGGTCCCGTGCCGGAGGACTCCACGCCGACCGGCCGGCGCAGGCGGCGCGCGGCCCAGGAGTCCGCGCCGGTGCCGGCGCAGGCACCGCCCGGCGAGGGGTCCGGCGGCACCGGCCGCCGGCGCGGGCGGCCCGCGGAGATCGCGGCCGCCGCCGAGGGCGCTCCCACGCCCGGGCAGGAGCCGGGCGTCTCCGAGGGCGCCGTCGTCACGGCCGCCGAGCACGCCGCCGGGGCCGCGGCCTCCAACACCGGGCTGGGCGGGACCGTGCCGCCGCAGGGCGTACCGGCCGCTCCGCAGGGGCTGCCCGCCTCACCGCAGGCACTTCCCGCCTCGCCGCAGGGGCTGCCCGCGCCCGGCGGACGGCGGGCCCGGCAGGCCGGGGGCGAGCAGAACGCGCTGCCCGCGGCGCTGCCCGCGCAGGCCGGTGAGGCGGATCCGGCCGACGTGTCCCAGCCGACCGGGCGCCGGCGGCGCGCCCTGGCCTCGGCCAACGAGCGTGCCGCCGCGCAGGAGGCGGCGCCCCGTCAGGTGTTCGCCCTGCCGCCCGCGGACGCCGACCGGCCGTCCGGCGAGGCGCCCGTTGCGGGAGTCGGGGAAGCCCCGGCCGCGGGGCAGGTCCAGGTACCCGGTCCGGCCGCCTCCGGCGACGCGCTGATCGAGGACGGCCGGCACGACGCCGCACCGCACGGCCAGGCCGACGACCACACCCCGCCGCAGCCCCACCCGGCCGAGGCGCCGACCGGCCGCCGTCGCCGGGCGGTCGCCGCCCCCCTGGCGGAGGCGGCGGCGGCTCATCACGGGGTTCCCGTGCAGGGGGGTCCCGTGCAGGCGGCGCCCGTGCCTCCGCAGGGCGCCGGTGTGCCCCCGCAGGGTGGCGCCCCGGGGCAGGGCGTGCCCCCGCGAGGCGATGCCCCGTCCGCCCCGGCGCGGCCCGCCGTACCCGCACAGCTCCCCGCGCCCGGGCAGCCGCCCGTGCCGGCGCGGACGCCCGACGCCCCCACGGGCGCCGAGCCGGCCGCCGCCCGGCCCCAGGCCCCGGCCCCGGCCCCGGCCCCTCAGCCGTGGCCCGCCGCCGAGGCGCAGGGCACCGGCGCTTCCGTACCGCCCGCCCCGGGCACCCCCGTTCCGCCCGCGCCCGGCGCCGGCTCCGGCACGCCGCCGCACGCCGCCCCGCCGGCCACCGGCGACGCACCCCCCGTACCTCCCGCCCCTGCTCCCCCCGCAGCGCCGCGCGCCGTCCCCGCCACCACGCCGAGCCGGGGCACCCCGCTGCCGCCGGAGAACACGCCGCGCGTGGCGCAGCCCCTGCCCGCGGAGGCCTCGGCCCCGGTGGACCCCGACTCCACGCAGGGCCGGGCGATCAGCGTGCGCACGCTGGGCCAGGGCGTGCCGTTCAACCGGCAGGCCGTGCAGGTGCAGCAGCCTCCGGCGGCGCCCGCGCCGGGACAGCCGAGCGGTTCCGGCAGGCGCCGCAAGCTGGGCACACCGCCCGACCCGGCCGCCCCGGCGCGCCCGGAGCAGGCGGCCCGTCCGCATCCCGCGGCCGAGCAGCCGGCCGCCGCCGTACCGCCGCAGGCCGCCCAGGGCCAGGAGCAGCCGCCCCTGGCCGGCGGGCAGCCCCGGCGCGCGCCGGGGACCGAGGGCGCCGGGCGGTCGTACGCCATAGGGGCGCCGGACCGGAACGCCGCCGAGGGACCCGAACCGCTGGACGGGCCCGGCGGGGCGGTGGAGGTGGCGGACCCGCCGCGTCCGCAGCCGATGGACGACGAGCTGCCCCCGGAGCCGCTGGACAACCCGCGCCGGCTGCTGGTCTGGCCCGCACCGGACGTCTCCACGCAGCAGGCGCTCAGCGACCGCGGCTACCGGCCGGTGATCGTGCACTCGCGCGAGGAGGTCGACGCGCAGATCGCGGCATTCCCCGCCGCGCTGTTCGTGGACCCGCTGACCGGGCCGATCACGCGTACCGCCCTGCAGTCGCTGCGGCAGGCCGCGGTGGCCGCCGAGGTGCCGGTCCTGGTGACGGCCGGGCTCGGACAGGCGTCGCGCGACGCCGCCTACGGTGCCGACCCCGCCGTCCTGCTGAAGGCGCTCGCCCCGCGGGACAGCGAGCAGCACCCGCCGCGCGTGATGCTGATCGAGGAGCACACGGAGATCGCGCTGGCGCTGACCTCCGCCCTCGAACGGCGCGGGATGCAGGTGGCGCGGGCGGCGAGCGACGCGGACGCGGTGGCGCTGGCGGGGCAGTTCCGGCCGAACCTGGTCGTGATGGACCTGATGCAGGTGCAGCGGCGCCAGGAGGGTTCCGCCGGGATCGTGGACTGGCTGCGCGCGAACGGGCAGCTCAACCGCACCCCGCTCGTCGTCTACACCGCGGCCGTCGACCAGGCCGACCTGCCGCGGCTGGCGTCCGGCGAGACGGTGCTGTTCCTCGCGGAGCGGTCCACCAGCGGTGAGGTGCAGTCCCGCATCGTCGAGCTGCTCGCCCGCATCGGGACGAACTAGCCCCGCGCCCGCGGCGTGATCCGAACGCGGCGGGCCCCAGGCCTACGTGGCGATCAGCCTGCGCGCCGCCTCCTTCACCGAGGCGCGCAGGCGGGCGCGGTCGGGGCCGTCGGCGCCGACGAGGATGCGGGACATCTGCGGGACGACGGTGACCCAGTTGGCCAGGGCGATCAGCAGGAACAGCAGGTCGGCGGCCGGGATAGCGTCACTGATGACGCCGCGTTCCTGGCCGTCGCGCATGGCGGCGACCTTGGCCGCGTAGTGGTCCTGGCGCTCGGCCTCGTCGGGCAGTTCGCCGGTGCCGTACTCGATGCCCTCCCAGTAGAGGAGGCGCAGCAGTTCCGGGTGGGCGGCGTGGTAGTCCATGAGCCGGTCCAGCCAGCCCTCGATGTCGTCGGGGTCGACCGGCACCGCGGCCGCCAGGTCGACCATGCAGCGGCCGAGGACCTGGGAGAAGAGCTCCGACTTGTTGCCGAAGTAGGCGTAGATGAGCTGCTTGTTGGCCTTCGCCTCGCTCGCTATGCGGTCGATGCGGGCGCCCGCGATGCCGTGCCGGGCGAACTCGGCGACGGCCGCCTCGAAGATCCGGGCCCTGGTGGCCTCGGGGTCCCTTGCTGCCATGGGGACAGCTTAGCCCCTGGGTAACCAACTGGTTGGTTGACAGGGAATCCGACAGGCCCCCAGACTGTCCCCGAAGCCAACCAACCAGTTAGTTGCTAGAGCAGGCTCGAAGGAGATCCTTCCCATGCCCTCGACCACGTCCGTGGAAAGCACCGCCGTCCGCCGCCCCGCGGTGCGCGACCGCGGCCCCCGCACCCCCTCCTCCGCGCTCTTCCTGCCCCTCATCGCCGTCTGCTCCGCGGTCACGGCCGCGAACATCTACCTGGCCGCGCCGCTGCTCCCGCTGATCGCCCGCGACTTCGGCTCGGCGCCCTCCGCCATCGCCTGGATCGCCTCCGTCGCCCAGCTCGGCTACGCCGTCGGTCTGCTGTTCTTCGCCCCGCTGGGCGACAGCGCCAACCGGCGCCGCCTGGTCACCGTGCTCACCGTCGTCACCACGGTGGCGCTGGCCGCCAGTGCCGCCGCGCCGGGCACCGGGGCACTCGCGGGCGCGGTGTTCGTCGCCTCCGCGGCGACCGTCATCCCGCAACTGCTGGTGCCGCTGGTCGCCGAGCGGGCGCCCGCCGACCGCCGGGCGTTCCACGTCGCGGCCGTGGTCTCCGGGCTGTTCGCGGGCATCGTCGCCGCCCGGGTGGTCGGCGGGCTCGCCGGGCAGGCCTTCGGCTGGCGCTGGGTGTTCGCGGGCTCGGGCGTGCTGACGCTGGCGCTGGGCCTCGCCACCGCGCTGGTCCTGCCCTCCACCCGGCGGGGCGGCGCGGGCTTCCTCGCCGGGATCGCCGCGCTGCCCGGGCTGCTGCGCCGCTCGCCCGACCTGTGGCGGGCCTGCGTCCGGCAGGCCGGCATGTTCGGGGCGTGGAGCGCACTGTGGACCTCGCTCGCGCTGCTGCTGACGGGTCCGCGGTACGGCCTGTCCACGGCGACGGCCGGACTGTTCGGCCTCTTCGGA
The DNA here is from genome assembly GCF_044390505.1 of Streptomyces sp. NPDC018947. NCBI lineage: Bacteria > Bacillati > Actinomycetota > Actinomycetes > Kitasatosporales > Streptomycetaceae > Streptomyces > Streptomyces sp. NPDC018947. The sequence goes on along the minus strand of NZ_JBIRZD010000013.1, from coordinate 157,669 downwards.
CTCGCGGCCAGCGTGGTGGCGCCGCTGGCGGGCGGCCTGGCGGACCGGTTCGGCGCGGCGAAGGTCGTCCGCGGGGCCTACCTGGCCGGGGCCGTGTCGGTGCCGCTGTTCTGGCTCGGCGGGCACGTGGTGGTCGCGCTCTTCGCGGCCGCGACGGTGATCCACGCCGCCCTGGTCGCCTCCCACGTCGCCAACCAGACCCTGGCGCTGACCACCACGGCCACCCCGGCCGCCGCCAACACCGCGTACGTGGTGAGCGGCTTCGCGGGGGGCGCCCTCGCCTCCGCCCTGGCCGGCCCGGCGTTCGGCCACTTCGGCTGGGGCGGGGTGTGCGCGGTGGCGGCGGTCTGGCTGCTGATCGGCTGGGGCGCCACGGCGGTACGCCGGTAGGGCCCGGCCGGACCCGCGCGGGGCGCGACGGCCGCGGCGGGGTCCGGGCGGGGCGTCACCGCCGTACGACGACGGCCCGGAGCCGGGCGCCGGACACCCACCGGGCGCCGGACGCGGGCCGGGGCGCCGGACGCGGGCCGGGCGTCACCACGGCACGGCGGTGACGCCCCGCGGTGCGGCTAGAGCTCGGTGACCTCCAGCCCGCCCTCCGCGTACTGCCTGCGCAGCACCTTCTTGTCGAACTTGCCGACGCTGGTCTTCGGCACCGCCTCGATGACCGTCCAGCGCTCCGGGAGCTGCCACTTGGCGATCCCGGCGTCCTGGGCGAGGAAGGCGCGAAGCGAGGCGAAGTCGGCGGTGGCGCCCTCCTTGAGGACCACGGTGGCCAGCGGGCGCTCGCCCCACTTGTCGTCGGGCACGGCGACCACCGCGGCCTCGGCGACGTCCGGGTGCGACATCAGCGCGTTCTCCAGCTCGACCGACGAGATCCACTCGCCGCCGGACTTGATGACGTCCTTGGCGCGGTCGGTGAGGGTGAGGAAGCCGTCGGGGGAGATGGTGCCGACGTCGCCCGTCTTGAGCCAGCCGTCCTCGCTGAACTTGTCGGCGGGGCGCAGCGGTTCGGCGTCCGGGCCGTTGTAGTAGGCGCCGGCGATCCAGTTGCCGCGGACCTCCAGCTCGCCGGCGGACTCCCCGTCCCAGGGCAGGCGTTCCCCGCCGGGGCCGGTGAGGCGGGCCTCGACGCCGGCCGGGAAGCGGCCCTGCGTGAGGCGGTACGCGAACTCCTCGTCCGTACCGACCGCGTGGGCCGGCGGCCGGGCGACCGTGCCGAGGGGGGAGGTCTCCGTCATGCCCCAGGCGTGACAGACCCGCATGCCGAGCTTGTCGAACGCCTCCATCAGCGAGGGCGGGCAGGCGGAGCCGCCGATGGTCACCTGGGTGAGGGCGGAGACGTCGCGGGGCCGGGCGGTCAGCTCGGCGAGCAGGCCCTGCCAGATGGTGGGGACGGCGGCGGCGTGCGTCGGCCGCTCGCTCTCGATCATCTCGGCGAGCGGCGCGGGCTGGAGGAAGCGGTCCGGCATCAGCATGTTGACGCCGGTCATGAAGGTGGCGTGCGGCAGCCCCCACGCGTTGACGTGGAACTGCGGGACCACGACGAGGCTGGTGTCCTGGTCGGTCAGACCCATCGACTGGGCCATGTTGACCTGCATGGAGTGCAGGTAGACGGAGCGGTGGCTGTAGACCACGCCCTTGGGGTCGCCGGTCGTGCCGGAGGTGTAGCACATGGCGGCGGCGGCCCGCTCGTCCAGCTCGGGCCAGTCGTACGCGGCCGGCTTCCCGGCGAGCAGGTCCTCGTACTCGTGCACCCGGGCGGACGCCCCGTCCAGCACGGAGCGGTCGCCGGGGCCGGTGACGACGACGTGCTCGACCGTCTTGAGGTGCGGCAGCAGCGGGGCGAGCAGCGGCAGCAGCGAACCGTTGACGATCACGACCCGGTCGGCGGCGTGGTTCACGATCCAGGCGAGCTGCTCGGGCGGGAGGCGGAGATTGAGGGTGTGGAGGACCGCGCCCATGGAGGGGACCGCGAAGTACGCCTCGACGTGCTCGGCGTTGTTCCACATGAGGGTCGCGACCCGGTCGTCGTCGGCGACGGCGAGGTCCTCGCGCAGGGCGTGCGCGAGCTGTGCGGCGCGGGCGCCGATCTCGGCGAAGGAGCGGCGGTGCGGTTCGCCCTCACCGGTCCAGGTGGTCACCTGCGAGCTGCCGTGGATCGTCGACCCGTGGGTCAGGATCCTCGACACCAGCAGCGGTACGTCCTGCATCGTGCTCAGCACGGCGTCCTCCCGGGGCGACATTGCCTACGCGGCGGTAAGGGTTGCGCTGATTCTGCGCACATACCGCGTGGTATGTCACTACTCCCCGGTGATCGATCAGTGCGCGGGGCCCGACAGGTCCGACCACGATATCGCCACCAAGTGGCTCATTACCGAACAAATCCCAGCTCAGGGTCCTCGCGGAGCTTGCCCAGCGCGCGGGACACCGCCGACTTCACCGTGCCGACGGAGACCCCGAGCACTTCGGCCGTCCGGGCCTCGCTGAGGTCCTCGTAGTACCTGAGGACGACCATCGCCCGCTGCCGGGCGGGCAGCTTCATGACCGCCCGCCACATCGCGTCGTGCAGGGCCTGCCGCTCCGCCGGGTCGTCGCCGGCGGGCAGGGGCTCCGGCTCGGGCATCTCGTCGCAGGCGAACTCGTCGACCTTGCGCTTGCGCCACTGCGACGTCCGCGTGTTCACCAGCGCCCGGCGCACATAGCCGTCCAGGGCGCGGTGGTCCTCGATGCGCTCCCAGGCCACGTACGTCTTGGCGAGCGCGGTCTGCAACAGGTCCTCCGCGTCGCTCGGGTTCGCGGTGAGCGACCGGGCGGTGCGCAGCAGCACCGGCCGGCGGTCCTCCACGTACGACGAGAACGACGGGTACGGGAAGGTCCGCGTCCTTGCCGTGGCGGCGTTCGAAGCGCTGGTGCAGACGAGTGCGGTCATGTCTCAACGCTAGGAGCGGGGGGTGCGCCGCGGATCGGCCGCAGGTCCCGAAGCCGGATCCCCCTCAGGTTGTAGGGGTGGGGGTGGCTGCACCTCCTCTGGGTGGACGAGAGGAGGAGAGCCCCTGGGGGTTCACCCCTGCGGGGGCGCCCGCGAGCCGACCGCCCCGACGCCGCGCACCGCAGCAGGCACTCTTCCCTTTCTCGAACACGCGTACGAACATGGGAAGCATGGCCACCACCGACCGGCAGGCCACGACGCCGGCCCTCGCCCACGCCCTGTCCGCGGCCGAACGCGGGCTGCGGGTCATCCCCCTGACCCGGACGAAGCTCCCGGCCCTGCGCTCACCCCACCGCGACGACCCGGCGTCCGGCCCCTGCCGCGGCGAGTGCGGCCGCTTCGGCCACGGGGTCCACGACGCCTCCGCCGACCCGGCCCGCGTCCGCGCCCTCTTCGCCGCCGCCCCGTGGGCCACGGGCTACGGCATCGCCTGCGGCCTGCCGCCGCACCACCTCATCGGCGTCGACCTGGACGTGACGTCGCGGACGGACTCCTCGGCAGCCCTGCGGGACCTCGCCTCCCGCCATCTGTTCACCATCCCGCCCACGGTGGTCGTCCTGACCCCGAGCGGCGGCCGCCACCTCTGGCTGACCGGCCCGCCCGACGTGGCCGTCCCGAACTCCGCGAGCCGTCTCGCCCCCGGCATCGACATACGGGGCGCCGGCGGCTACCTGGTCGGCCCCGGCTCCCGTACCCGGCACGGCGTGTACACCACCGCCCCCGGCACCGCCCACCTCGCCCCGGCGCCCTGTCCCCGCGCGCTGCTGCGCCTGCTGCTCCCACGGCCCCGCGCACCCCGGCACACCCCCGCCACGGACGGCGCGCACGGCCGGGGGCTCGTCCAGTTCGTTCTCGCCGCGCCGGAGGGGGAGCGCAACACCCGCCTGTTCTGGGCGGCCTGCCGTGCCTACGAGGACGGCATCGGCCCCGCGCTCGTGGCACCGCTGGCCGAGGCGGCGCGGACCACCGGCCTGACCGAACGCGAGGCCCGCGCGACCATCGCCTCGGCGGCCCGCATGACCGGCCACCACCCCTGAGCGCGACGCGGCGCGCACCGGCCCGGCTCCTACGGCGCGTCGTCCTCGCGCCACGCACCGACCCCGAGCTTGCCCGTCGTGCCGAGGTCGAGGTGCGGCGCGATCACCACGGGCGCGGCACCGGACCGGGCCCGGACCCGGACGTACGGCACGGTCACGGCCTCCCCGGCCTGCGTGGTGTTGCGCCACATCAGACCGGCCCGCGCCGACTCCCCCGGCTCCAGCGTCACCGGCCGGGGCGGCGCGTCGAACCCGCTCACCCGGGCCACGCCCCGGCCGCCCGGCACGATCCGGACGCCCTCGACGGGCTCCAGCTCCGCGTCGAGCAACTCCAGCGCCGGGTAACCCTCCAGGGAGTACGGGCGGCTCCCGCAGTTCTCCAGGTGCAGCCCCACGACACGCAGCCCCATGGCCGCGTCCCCGTCGTCGGCGTGGATCCGCAGCCCGGACGCCGGGCAGGAGCCCTCGGGCGCCGGCGCCTCGTCGGCGGGCACCCGCTTCACGTCGGTGATCCGCGCCTGCCGCGACGAGTGGGGCCCGCCGCCGACGCCGTCGAGAGTGCGCCGCACCGTCCGCCCCGCGCCCACGGCCGTCACGGTCTCCTCGACGCTGGACATGGCTCGCCCCCGGTCGTCCACGAGGGCGAAGGTGATGGTGTACGTGAAGGGCTCGGCCTTCGGGTTGCTCACGGTGTAGGCGAGCGCACAGGGACCGGGTGGCTCGCTCTCGCGGGGGAGGCTGTCCGCCGTGACGGACACATCCGTGCGCGTGCCGCTGCTCGGGGACGCACTCCCGCCCGGCGGGGCGGCACCCCCTCCGGCCCGCTCCACCATCCCGACGATCCGCACCCCGTCCAGCGCGGCCCCCTCCGGCCCGGGCGAGGCCATCGCCCCCGTCCCGCACCGGCCGGCCTCGTCGCCGCCCTCCTCACCCGGCCCGGCGGTCCGGGTGCCGCAGGCACCGAGCACCAGACCGGCGACGAGAGCGCCGGAGACCACGAGGGGCATGGGGGTACGCATCACCCCACCCCACCAGCCCGCCCCCACCAGGACAGTGACGGAAGCCACCCCTCCGGTCACATCCGTGCCACAGTCCGCCCGGCGAGCGGTCCGACGGGTTCCTCGCGGCCACGCGAGACGGGGAGCCCCGCCGACTGGGAGACGCCCGAGAACGCCTCGTCCTGCTGGACGGTGCGGGGCGCTTCTTCTCCCCGCACCACACCGGGGCCCTGCTTCCACGGCGGCGACGAGATCCAAGGGTTCACCTTCTCGAAAGTGTGTGCGAGCGTGTCCCCGTGACGACATCCACTCCCGATCGGCCCAGGCCGTTTCTGTCGTGCTGGCTTCGTTGGATCGCGGTACCGACCGGGGATCAGCCCGGAGTCATGGCCCTGCTGGGGCTGACGGACGCGGTACCTGCCTCTTTCAGCCAGGCGCAAGAAGCCGTCGATGAGGACAGCCATTCCGGAACCGAGAGGCTGAGCAGGGTGTACGTGAGCCCGGTACTCAACGGGTGGACCCTGGTCATCGGCCGGTGGTGCGATCCCTGCGACCCCGAACGCTCGGATGATGTGCTGCACCTGTGTGAGGCGCTGAGCGCCCGCTACGGACAGGCTCAGGCTTACTACTACGGCGCACAGGGCACCGGGTCGGCCTGGTTGATCGCGGAGCAAGGGGCGGTCGTACGCCGCTACTGCGAGACGGACGAGGGCGAGGACCACTACCTGACGCTGGGTGAACCCCTGCCCTTTGAGCGCTCCCGCCGAGAGGCACTGGGGCTGTCCACGACTTGGGACGCGGCGACCGAGACGGAAGAGGACGAGGAGGAGTGGGCCCTGGAGACCACGCACATGGCACCGAAGGTCGCCGCCCAGCTCAGTATCAGTCCCTTCGCCCTGACAGCGGAAACCCCCACATCTGGTACCGGCGTCCTGGCGCGCACTCCTCGCAGCGGGTCCTGAGGCGGCGACACGCGCGAGATCTCCGTGCCCGATCGGCCAGGAAACCGCGGGGAACGGCGGTGTTCTGCGGGCAGCGCGCACGGCAACGGCCCCCGACCGTAACGCCTGGTCAGGGGCCGTCAATCGCTGCGGTGGGTGTGGGATTTGAACCCACGGTGACTCGCGCCACGACGGTTTTCAAGACCGTTCCCTTAGGCCGCTCGGGCAACCCACCCTCGCCCCGGGCCGCCGGGGCCGGAGCGGCTACAGCCTACCGGCCTCCGGCCTCGCGCGGGATGCGTGGTGGGGTCGAGGACGGTCAGTCGTCGCCGGTCTTGGAGCCGAGGGTGAGTTCGGTCGTGTGCTGCTTGCCGTCGCGCTCGTAGGTGACCGTGACCTTGTCGCCGGGCTTGTGCGTCCAGATCTCGCCGATCAGGGTCGGGCCGCTGTCGATCACCGTGTCGTCGAGCTTGGTGATCACGTCGCCCGGCTTGAGTCCCGCGGCCGCGGCGGGGCCGCCCGGCTCGACGGGGTCGGAGCCGCCGACGCCCTGCTCGGTGATCTTCGCGCCGTCCGTCGTCTCCTCCAGGGAGACGGACGCGCCGATCTTCGCGTACACCGGCTTGCCGGTCTTGATGAGCTGCTTGGCGACGAACTCCGCCTGGTTGATCGGGATGGCGAAGCCCAGGCCGATCGAGCCCGCCTGGCCGGCGCCGCCGAGGCCGCCGTTGCTCGTGGACTGGATCGCGGAGTTGATCCCGATGACGTTGCCCTGCGCGTCGAGCAGCGGGCCTCCGGAGTTGCCCGGGTTGATCGAGGCGTCGGTCTGGAGGGCGCTCATGTACGACGCCTTGCTGCCGGCGCTGCCGTCGCTGGAGGCCACGGGGCGGTTCTTGGCGCTGATGATGCCCGTGGTCACCGTGTTGGACAGACCGAAGGGGGCGCCGATGGCGATCGTCGAGTCCCCCACGGCCACCTTGTCCGAGTTGCCGAGGGGCAGCGGGTTCAGGTCCGACGGGGCCTTCTCGAGCTTGATGACCGCCACGTCGTAGCCCTGCGCGTGGCCGACCACCTCGGCGTCGTACTTCTTGCCGTCGGGGAAGGTCGCGCTGAGCCGGCCTCCGTCGACCGCCTCGGCCACCACGTGGTTGTTGGTGACGATGTGGCCCTGCTTGTCGAAGACGAACCCGGTGCCGGTGCCGCCCTCGCCGTTGCTGCCCTCGGCCTGGATGGTGACCGTGCTGGGCAGTGCCCTGGCGGCCACGCCCGCGACCGTGCCCACGTCGCGCTTGACGGAGCCGCCGGTGTCCGAGGCGGAGACCGTCGTGGAGCCGTTCTCGTCGTTGTTCTTGGCCAGGGTGTAGCCGAGCCCGCCGCCCAGTCCGCCCGCGACCAGCGCGGCGATCAGGATCGAGGCGAGCAGCCCGCCGCGGCCCCGGCCGGACTTCGGCTCCTGCGGCTGGTACGAGGATCCCCAGCCGCCGCCGGAACCGTCACCGCCTCCGCCGCCGTACGACGGGCCGGCCGGCGGCGGGGGCGGCGGCCAGGAGGCGTCCGGTGCGGACGTGCCCTGAGGGGGACCCTGGGGTGCCGCGCCCTGGTGGGACGCCTGTGCGGACGAGGCCGCTGTCCGGAAATCGTCGTGCGGCTCCCCGCCCGCGGGCGGGGAGGACGGCGGCCGGCCCGGCTCGGGCGGCGTGGCCGGCCGGGAGGCTGCGGGAGAATCCACCGGCACGGGAGGTGCGGACGGGGCCGGGGGTACCTCGGTGCCCTCGTTCTCGGTGCTCACAGCTTCTCTCCTCGATCCACGACTGCCACGGGGCCGCACCGGTCGCGCTCAGCCACGCTCACGCGCGCTGCTCCACGGCCCGGCGCGACGCGACCGCGCATGTGTACGTGCATGTGTATTCGTATGCCATCAGCTTTTCCCACGGGCCGTCAGAGCACCATAAGCGGATGCTGTGGGCCCGCGGCGGCCCTTTATACAGGTCATCCAAGACTAAACGGGCACGAGCCGATGACCTCGGCAGCACGTCTGCCCGCGCGCGGTGGCACCATGACGCGGTGACCCACGCACGACAGCACCGGATCCAGGTCGTCGCCCACCGCGGGGCCTCGGAGGAGGCCCCCGAGCACACCCTGGCCGCGTACCGCAAGGCGATCGAGGACGGGGCGGACGCCCTGGAGTGCGATGTACGCCTGACCGCCGACGGCCACCTCGTCTGTGTCCACGACTGGCGCGTCAACCGTACGTCCAACGGCCGCGGCGCCGTCTCCGCACTGGAGCTCGCCGATCTGGCGGCGCTGGACTTCAGCGCCCGCAGGACACGGGAGTTCTGGCGCACGCGGGACGAGCAGCCCGACTGGGAGCACCGGCCCGAGGACCGCGAGGAGACCTCCGTCCTCACCCTGGAACGGCTGCTGGAGCTGGTCTCGGACGCCGGGCGGCGGGTGGAACTGGCCATCGAGACCAAGCATCCGACGCGCTGGGCGGGGCAGGTGGAGGAGCGGCTGCTGCTGCTCCTCAAGCGGTTCGGACTCGACGCCCCCGCCCGTGCCGACGAGTCCCCCGTGCGCGTGATGAGCTTCTCGGCCCGCTCGCTGCACCGGGTGCGGGCCGCGTCACCGACGCTGCCGACGGTCTACCTGATGCAGTTCGTCTCGCCCCGGCTGCGCGACGGACGACTGCCGGCGGGGGTCGGCATCGCGGGCCCCTCGATCCGCGTCGTGCGGAACCACCCCGCGTACGTCGAGCGGCTGAAGCAGGCCGGGCACCAGGTGCACGTGTGGACGGTGAACGAGACCGCCGACGTGGATCTCTGCGCCGGTCTGGGCGTCGATGCCATCATCACCAACCGGCCACGCGCGGTCCTCACCCACCTCGGACGCTGAGCCGCCCGGAGCCCTTGCCCCGACGGGCCGCCGGACGGTTTTCCGGCCCCGTTCGCACCGTCGAAATCCGGCCATGCGATTACGGGGAGTGCTCCGGCGCGTTCGGTGCGTGTTCGGTCGTGTCGAATGCGTCACTGGACGGCGACCGGCCGGTTTCCGGCCCAGGCCAGGAGGGCATCCACACCGTGGCGTGGGGCGAAGGAGGTCTCGGGGGTGGCGTTGGTGGTGGCACAGGAGGTGCCCACGTCGTCGAGCATGGCCGTTGCCCATGGCCCTGCGGGCGTGGGGAAAGCAAGGCACCGGATGCGCGAGCAACTGCGCTCGGGCGGTGTGGCGGAAGCGGTCATCGACGACGCCGTACTGGTTCTTTCGGAACTCTTGAGCAATGCGTGCAAGCACGGCCGTCCGCTGGGCGACGCCCTGGCCGGGGACGGTGACGTCCGCGCCGCGTGGCGGGTGGACCCGGGCGGCAGGCTCGTCGTGGAGGTCACGGACGGCGGCGGCCCGACCCGCCCGGCACCGGCGACCCCCTCGGTCACCGCGCACGGCGGCCGCGGGCTGAACATCATCACCGCGCTCTCCGACGACTGGGGAGTACGGGACGGCGCCTGCGGAGAGGTCACGGTCTGGGTCGTCGTGCACGACGACGTGTACGACCCGGACGCCGGGCACCGGCGGGACGACTTCGCCACGCGGGTCGCGGCGCCCGCGGTGTCGGAGATCCCCGGGCTGGGCTTCGCGGACGCGTTCGACGATCTGGGCTGAGGTGCGCGCCCGTGGCCGTGCCGCGGGCGTACGTCCCCGGCCACCGCGAGGGGCGTTTCCGGCACGGGCCGTTCCCGGCGAGGGTCGTGGCGCGCGAAGGGCGTGCACCCAAGGGCCGTACCCCGCAAAGGGCGTGGGGCCATGTCCACAGGCGGCCCGTTGTCCACAGGTTCCCGTCGGCCGGAGTGCGAGCGGCTAGGCTCGCGCCCGTACGAGTAGAGCCGTAACCGGGAGACACCCACGATGGCCAAGAAGCGACCCCAGACGAAGGCCAAGCGGCCCCAGCTCACCGACGGAGAGGTCCCGGTCGTCGGCGCCCGCGAGCCCTGCCCCTGCGGCAGCGGCCGCCGCTACAAGGCCTGTCACGGCCGGGCCGCGGCCCAGGCCACGACCGCGCTGGTGCAGCGCCCGTTCGAAGGACTGCCGGGCGAGTGCGACTGGGTCGCGCTGCGCGAGCTGGTGCCGGCGGCCACGGCCGGGCTGACGCTCAAGGACGGCCTGCCCGAGGGCGTCCCCTCGGTCACGCTGGCCACGGTCCTGCCCATGGCCTGGCCGGCCCTGCGCCGCGACGACGGCTCGGTGCTGCTCGGCCTGCAGAACGACACGGCGTCCGGCGACATCAGCCGCGACCTCGCCGACACCCTCCAGCGGGCCCTGACCGCCGCGCCGGGCACGCCGGTGCAGGGGCGCCGTGCGCCGGCCGACGGTCCGCGGCTCCAGGACCTGCTCGCCGCCGACGCGGCGTTCGAGCCCGTGGTGCACGAGGGCTTCGAGTTCTGGGTCCCGGACCCGGACAACGCCACGCCCGACGTGACCGCGTCCCTGGAGCGGGCCAACGCCGCGGCCATCCCGACGGTCCGCCTCCAGGGCGTGGACGCCGCCTACTGGTGCGAGACGCCGGAGAAGAACCACCTGCGGTGGGTCATGCCGCACGAGGAGGAGCGGCTTCTGGACGCTCTCGCCCGGCTGCACGCGGCCGGCCGGTCCAGCCTCGGCGAGGGCACCCGGCTCGTGGGTTCCTTCCGTGCTCACGGACTCACGGTCCCGGTCTGGGACCTGCCGAGCGGGGTCACCGCCGAGGACGTGGAGAAGCCGGCGGCCGAGTTCGCCGAGCGCCTCGCCGAGGCCCTGGCGAGCGACGCGCCGCTGACCCCGGAGGAGCGCCGGGCCCGCGGCGGCCTGACCAACCGGCAGGTCACCCTGAGCTGACCGGGGCCGGGTGCCCGCTCTCCGGCCGAATCCGACGGTCGCCCGGGGAGCGGGACCGCAATGGGTGCCTACGGTCATAACTCGCCCCAAAGGCACGCCAGTCGGTGACCGGAAAACAGGAGATCGAATTTGCTAACAGCCGATCTCTTGTTACCGTTCCCGTAGCCCGGTTGCTGGTGCATCCCCCGTCGCCAGCAACCGGGCCTTTGCGTGTGCCCGGACGCACACGCAGCGCAGCCACCCGTCAACCGGCTGTTCCCGGGCGGGAGTTGCTCCCGGTACGCAGCAGCAACGGCCCGTAGTCGGCCCGGCCCGCGACTTCCGCGACCGCGGTGTACTCGGCCGGCTCGCCCCGCATCCGCTCCCGAGGGGTCTCGCACATGCCCGGCGCGTCCTCGGCACCCACCGCGCAGACCGTGCGCACACTGCGGCCGCCGGGGCCGAGGAGGCTCAGCGCGGTCTCCACCGGGGCGCCGGTCACATTGCGGTAGTAGGTCCGTGCCCAGGTCTCGGTGCCCTGCGTCAGGACACAGGTCTGCGCCTCGACCCCCTCGGGCGAGGTGAGTTCGGGGCCGCAGCGCACGGCGGTGGCCAGGCCCGGCGGCAGGACGGTGCGGCCGGACCCGGCCGAGGACGGCGGGGCGGCACCGGCACCCCCGGGCGCCTTGCCGTCGCCGGCCCCCGGGAGCAGACGCGCGCCGGCGGCCTGCCCGTCCTTCGTCCCGTTGGCCGCGGGCCCCGCGGACGCCACCGCGAAGGGCAGCACCACCGCGCACGCCACGACACCGGCGAGACCGAAGAGACGTCCCCGGCGGCAGAAGGGGCGGCGGCGCCATCCACGGCGGCGCGTCCTCGCGGCGCGGTGCGCCCCGACATGAAGCGGCATGGAGCGGACGATAACGACCACGGGCGGGCGCCGACTTCCGCCCGCGCCCGACACCCCTACAACTCGGGGGCGCTCACACCCGTACGAGTGAGGGCGTCGACCACCGCGTCCACCACGGCCTCCACGTCGGGCACCCAGGGCGAGGCGGAGCCGGGCAGCGGTGCCCGCTCCCAGCGGACCGTGCCCTGTCCGGTCTCGGACGGGGGCAGGGCGAGGTAACCGCCCTCACCGTGGAAGCGCAGGGAGCCGGGGACGAAGTCCTTGGCGTAGAGCAGTTCCCCCAACTGCTCCATGGAGTACGGCCGCACAAGCAGCGACCAGCGGGTGGGCGAGGCGACCACCGGGCCGAGCCGCAGACCGGCGCGGTCGAGCGCGCTCAGGGCACGGGCGGCCGGCAGCGCGGGCAGGGAGACGGCGCACGGGGCGGTGCCCCCGGTGGCCAGGACGATCGGCGCCGTCGGCCGGTTGGTCCACCACCAGCGCACCATCCGCTCGTCGGTGGTGGCGGCGAGGAGCCCGGGATCGAAGGGATGCGCGCCCGGCACCGTGCACTCGGGATCGGGGCAGCCGCAGCGCGAGCGCGCCTGCGGATCCGCCGCCACGCCCGGGAGTACGGGCCACTGCCACTGCGTCGCGTAGGTCAGGGCCGCGCCGATCAGCTCAGGCCGCCCGCCGCCTCGACGGGACAGGAGCCTGCGTCGCTTTCCGAGGATCTCGCGCATGAGCGCTCGTTCCTTTCCGTTGCACGCCTGGCAACACCGTGGTCTCACACCATGTGTCGATCTCTTCGCTGTGCGTAGCTGGTGGCGCATCACACCCCCGCCGCGGGCAAGGGGAACCCCTGTGCTTCGAGCTCTGACTACGTCCGCGGCGGCTGCGTCCATACTGCGTTCATCAAAAGCATGGGCGTGGCGCGGGGGTGGCGAAGTCTGGCGTTTGCCGTCCCGCGTATTTCTCTCCGCCTCCGCCACGGGAGGATGGGGCACGGTCGTCGGTGGATAGGACGCCCGGGTCCGCCACCAGGTTCCGGGTGACTCCCGGCCACCCCTGGCCTTCACCGAGTAGGTACCCATCACGACCGCTGTGACGCTCCGTGGAGCACCCCCAGAACACCGCAACAAGACATCGTCTGGGGCAGTTTCAAGCCAACTTCGCTTTGGCGCAAGGGGGTAGGGAGGAGGTCCCTCGCACCCCACGGACACCAGGAATACCGGCAGGACAATGCTGGACATCTCCTTACGAGTGCGTGTACATGTGGAGACACCGCTAGCGGCGCAGAATGACATGGGGGTTTGCGATGCTTTTGCGCAGTAAGCGCCGGTCGGAAAGCCGGACGCCATGAACGCCCCGCACCCTGCGAAAGTGGCCGGAATCGATTCAACTGTGCCGTCCCCCGCACACACTGTCGCGTCCGCCGCGGACGCCTCCCCCGCCGCCCCGCCGAACACCCCCCGGCCCGCCGGCGCTCCCGGCGCCCTGCTCCAGGACCGGCTCGCCGGCTGGGTATCGGACCTGACGACCCTGCACGAGCTGACCGAGCGCCTGGCCCGCACGGACCGCCTCCAGGACGCCCTGCAGGAACTGCTGCGCGCCGGAGCCGCCCTGGTGGGCGCCCGGCGCGGCCTCGTCGTCCTGGAACCGGCCGACGGACTCGGCCCGGACACCACGGCCGGCCTGGGACTGGCCCGCGCCGACCTCGGCCACATCGAGACCGTGCCGCGCAGCGCGCTGTCGTACGGACGTCTGCTGGACGCGTCCGCCGGGCCGCCGGTCGCCGAGGGCGGCATCGCCGAGCCCGACCTGTTCTCCGAGAAGGGCCTCGACCCCCGCCACCGCGAGGTCGCCGCCCGCCTCGGTTACGCCGCCAGCTACGCGCTTCCCCTGTCCACCGAGCGCACCGGGCGCCTCGGGGCCGCCGTATGGCTCTACGACGAACCCGCCGAACCGCGCGAACGGCAGCGCCACCTCGCCGGTCTCTACACCCGCAACGCCGCCGAGCACCTGGCCCGGCTCCTGGAGGTCGAGCGCACGCGCACGCGCATGGCGACCATGACGGAGGAGCTGCTGCCCTCGCGCCTGCCGCGGGTGCCCGGTGTGCAGCTCGCCGCCCGCCGCCGCACCGGCCCGCGCGGCGGCGGTGACTGGTACGACGCCCTGCCGCTGCCGGACGCCGCGCTCGGCCTGGCCGTCGGCTCGGTCACCGGTTCCGGGCCCAGCGCGGTCGCCGCCACCGGCCGGCTGCGCGCGTCCCTGAGGGCGTACGCCGTGATGGAGGGGGAGGACCCGGTCGCGGTCCTGTCCGACCTGGAGCTGCTGCTGCGGCTCACCGAGCCGGCCCGCTCGGCCACCGCCCTGTTCGGCTACTGCGAGCCCGCGCTGCGCCGGATCACCCTGGCCGGGGCCGGGCACAGCCCGCCGCTGCTGATCGGCGAGCGGCGCACCGAGTTCGTCGAGACCTCCGTCTCCGCACCGCTGGGGATGCTCGCCTGCTGGGAGGCGCCGAGCGTGGAGTTGCAGGCCGAACCGGGAGAGACGGTCCTGCTCTACACCGACGGCCTGCTGCACCGCACCGGCGACCCGGTCGACCGCGCCTTCGCCCGGCTGCACGCCGCCGCGGCCGGCGTGCCGCGCGCCAAGCGCCACGACCCGGACGCCGTGGCCGACCACGTGCTGCGCACGGTGCTGCCGGACGGCGCGGCCGACGCGGACTGCGAGGAGGACGTGGTGCTGCTGGCGGTCCGCTTCGACCAGTGAGGCGCCGCCGCCTCGTGTAACAGGTCCTTCGGCCCTGGGCCCCCTTCCGCACGACCGTACGATGGGGAGGTCCAGTGCCGTATCGAGGAGGATCACCGTGGCGGAGGAGCTCACACCGGAGACCCCGGAAGAGACCGAGCCGGTCAAGCAGCGCAAGAACGGCCTGTACCCGGGCGTGTCCGACGAGCTGGCCGAGAACATGAAGTCCGGCTGGGCCGACACCGAGCTGCACGACCTGCGGCCGATCCCCCAGGCCGCCGAGACCGCCGCCCGCCGCGCCGCGCTCTCCGCCCGCTTCCCGGGCGAGCGCCTGGTGATTCCCGCGGGCAACCTGAAGACCCGCTCGAACGACACGGAGTACTCCTTCCGCGCCTCGGTCGAGTACGCGTACCTCACCGGCAACCAGACCGAGGACGGCGTCCTGGTCCTGGAGCCCACGGCCGACGGCCACACCGCGACGATCTACCTGCTGCCCCGCTCGAACCGCGAGAACGGCGAGTTCTGGCTCGACGGCCAGGGCGAGCTGTGGGTCGGCCGCCGCAACTCCCTCACCGAGGCGGAGAAGCTGTACGGCATCCCCGCCGCCGACGTCCGCGAACTCGCCGACGCGCTGCGCGAGGCCACCGGCCCGGTGCGCGTCGTGCGCGGCTACGACGCCGGCGTCGAGGCGGCGCTGACCGACAAGGTCACCGCCGAGCGCGACGAGGAGCTGCGCGTCTTCCTGTCGGAGGCCCGCCTGGTCAAGGACGCGTTCGAGGTCGGCGAGCTGCAGAAGGCCGTCGACTCCACCGTGCGCGGCTTCGAGGACGTCGTGAAGGTCCTCGACAAGGCCGAGGCGACCAGCGAGCGCTACATCGAGGGCACCTTCTTCCTCCGCGCGCGCGTGGAGGGCAACGACGTCGGCTACGGCTCCATCTGCGCCGCCGGCCCGCACGCCTGCACCCTGCACTGGGTCCGCAACGACGGCCCGGTCCGCTCCGGTGACCTGCTGCTCCTGGACGCGGGCGTGGAGACGCACACGTACTACACCGCCGACGTCACGCGCACGCTGCCGGTCAACGGCACGTACAGCGAGCTGCAGAAGAAGATCTACGACGCGGTCTACGACGCCCAGGAGGCCGGCATCGCGGCGGTGAAGCCGGGTGCCAAGTACCGCGACTTCCACGACGCCGCCCAGCGTGTGCTGGCCGAGCGGCTCGTCGAGTGGGGCCTGGTCGAGGGCCCGGTCGAGCGGGTGCTGGAGCTGGGGCTGCAGCGCCGCTGGACGCTGCACGGCACCGGCCACATGCTCGGCATGGACGTCCACGACTGCGCCGCCGCGCGCGTGGAGACCTATGTCGACGGCACCCTGGAGCCCGGCATGGTCCTCACGGTCGAGCCCGGTCTGTACTTCCAGGCCGACGACCTGACCGTGCCCGAGGAGTACCGGGGCATCGGCGTCCGGATCGAGGACGACATCCTGGTCACCGAGGACGGCAACCGGAACCTGTCCGCCGCGCTGCCGCGCCGGTCGGACGAGGTCGAGGCCTGGATGGCCTCGCTGAAGGGCTGACCCGCGCACCGATGGCCGGGCACCGTACCGGGTGCCCGGCCATCGGCATGCACCGGGGTTTCGGACCAGGTCTTTCGGCGCGGGCGCGCCGGGTGCGGGAAGAGGCGCGCCGAGCGGGGCGGTGCCCGTCAGACCGCCACGAGAGGCGCGTCCTCGCGCCACTTGAGGATCTTGTCGAAGCTCACCACGGCCCCCGCCCGGCCCGGCGCGCTGCCGATGTGGACGTGGTCGGCGAGCTCCCGGATCAGACACAGGCCGCGCCCGTGCTCGGCGTCGGCGGGTGCCGTGCGGGCCGGTGGGCCCGGCCGGTCCGCGCCGGCGTCGAAGCCGGGTCCGGTGTCGGCGACCTCGATGCGGCACCGCTCGCCGTCGAGGTAGGCCGTGACCCGGTACGCCTGTGAGGGGCCGCCGGACGCGTCGTCCCCGCCGTGCTCGACGGCGTTGGCACAGGCCTCGCTGAGGGCGACCGAGAGGTCGAAGGAGATGTCCGGGTCGACGCCCGCGGTCTCCATCGTGCCGAGCAGCAGGCGGCGGGCCAGCGGCACGCTCGCAGCCTCGCGCCGCAGATGGAGTGACCACCAGATGCTCATGCTCCAGCCTCCCGGCCGCGGCTCGACATACCGTTACGTATTGCCCCCCGTGCCCGGGCGTAAGCGCAGTGTCCGCAACGGACCGCCCGGACGGCGGATGCGTCCGTCCCGGTGATCGGTGTATGCGGGACGGCCGACCTGTGCCCGGGGACGGCTGACCGGTGCATGTGGGGCGGCTCGCACCAGAGGGTGACCATCCGGTCGTACGGCATCTTGTGGACCTGCCGTACGGCGCGGGGGCGGCCAGTGCGATGATGAGCCCGCCATGACTGCCCCCCACCCGCCTTCGGCGCGCTCCGGGAACGACCTCCGGATCCTGCGGGCCGCGGTGTTCGCCGCGGTCTGCGTCGTGCTGGCCGCGGCGGGGCACACGCTGGCCTCCTGCGCCGCCGTGCCCCTGTGGGCGCTGGGCGCGGGATTCCTCGGGACGGTCCTGGTCGCGGCACCCCTCGCCGGGCGCGAACGCTCGCTGCCCGGGATCGCGGTGCTGCTGACGGTCGGGCAGACCGCCCTGCACACGCTGTTCGGGCTGGGCCAGCACGGAGCCTCGGTGGCGTCCGCCGCAGGCGGCGTGCCGTCCGACGCCTCACTCGTCCAGCAGGCGGCACGGCTGGTGTGCGGGACCACCGCGGCGGCGATCAGCCCGGCCCAGGCCCAGCGGATCCTCACCGACGCGCGGGTCGCGCCCGGCACCGGCGCGGCGCACCACCCGGCGGACGCACTGTCCGCCGCGGCCGACCCGTCTGCCTCTCTGCTGCCGTCCCTGCCGATGCTGCTCGGCCACGTCCTCGCGGCGCTCGCCGCGGGCTGGCTGCTGCGGCGCGGGGACCTGGCCGTGGCACGGCTCGTGTCGCTGTCGGCGCACTCGGCCCACGCGGTGGCCGAGGGGGCGCTCGTGCGCGCCCTGCGCGGTGCGCTCGCGCTGGTACGCGCCCTGCACCGCGGGCTCGCGTGCGCGCCCCGCACCGGTCCGCGTCCGCCGCGCACCGCGCTGGTGGTGCCCGCCCGGCCGCGCACCACCGATCTCCAGCACACGGTGATCAGGCGGGGTCCGCCGAGCGCCTTCGCCCTCGCCGCCTGACACGACGCGACCACCGACTGCCGTTCCGCTTCCGCCCTTCCGGGCCGGAGTGCCGGAGGAGGGGCCGCCGTCGTGCGGCACGCGTGCGTGCGCGTTCCCACGCGGTCACGTGCGCGCCTTTCCCCCGGTCACTCCTGGCACCGGCACGTCGCCGGTCCTCACACGAAGCGGAGTACTCCGTTCATGAAGGTTTCCCGTATCGCCGCCGCCGGCTCCGCGGCCGGCATCGCCGTCCTCGCCCTGTCCGTCCCCGCCTTCGCTCACGTCAGCGTGCAGCCGCAGGGCCCGGCGGCCAAGGGCGGCTACGCGGTGGTCGACTTCAAGGTCCCCAACGAGCGTGACGACGCCTCCACCACCAAGCTGGAGATCAACCTCCCGGCCGACCACCCGCTGGCGTCCGTGATGCCTCAGCCGGTCCCGGGCTGGAAGGTCGAGGTCACCAAGTCCGAGCTGGACAAGCCGCTGGAGTCGCACGGCGAGAAGCTCACCAAGGCCGTCACCAAGGTGACCTGGACCGCCGAGGGCAAGGGCATCGAGCCCGGCTACTTCCAGAAGTTCCCGCTGTCCGTGGGCGCCCTGCCCGAGGACACCGACGAGCTGGTCTTCAAGGCGATCCAGACGTACTCCGACAAGGAGGTCGTGCGCTGGATCGAGGTGCCGCAGGAGGGCCAGGAGGAGCCCGACAAGCCGGCGCCCGTGCTCGCCCTGTCCGCCGCCGAGGACGACGCCCACGGCACGGCGGGCGCGAAGGCCGGCGCCGAGAGCGCCTCGGCCGACGGCAAGACCGAGACCGCCGCCTCCGCCTCCGGCGACTCCGGTGACAGCAGTGACACGACCGCCCGCGTCCTCGGCGTCGTCGGCATCGTCGTCGGCGCGGCGGGCGTCGCGTACGGCGTCCTCGCCGGACGCCGCCGGAACACCGGCGCGTCCGCGTAATCGCACCCCACCGGTGTGGGCCGGGGTCCCGTCCAGGACCCCGGCCCGCACCGGGGCACATCACATCTGGGACATTTCTCTATGCGCAAGAAGACATTCGCCGCGGCCGCCCTGCTCGCCGCCGCCACCCTCACCCTCTCCGCCTGCGGCAGCGGGTCCGACGGCGACAAGCCCGTCACCATGGTGTCCGAGGACACCGCCCAGAAGGCGGCCACCGTCCTCGACAAGCCCTTCGAGAAGCCGGACCTGGTCCTCACCGACACCCAGGGCAAGAAGTACGACCTGCGCGAGCAGACCGCGGGCAAGCCCACGCTGATCTACTTCGGCTACACCCACTGCCCCGACGTGTGCCCGCTGACCATGAACAACCTCGCCGTGGCGAAGAAGCAGCTCTCCCAGGCGGAGCAGGACGCGCTGCGCGTCGTGTTCGTCACCACCGACCCCGAGCGGGACACCCCCGCCGCGCTCGGCACCTGGCTCAAGGGCATCGACCCGAAGATCGTCGGCCTGACCGGCGAGTTCGACACCATCCAGGCCGGCGCCCGCACCCTCGGCATCTCCATCGACCCGCCGACCAAGGACAAGGACGGCAACGTCGTCTCGATGCACGGCACCCAGGTGATCGCCTTCTCCCCGAAGACCGACGCCGGGTACGTCCTCTACGGCGAGGACGCCACGGTGGAGGACTACACGAAGGACCTCCCCAAGATCGTCAAGGGGGAGAAGCCATGACCGGCCGCCCCGCCGCGGCGGCGTCGGCGGCGGCGCTGATCGGCGCCCTGGTCCTCGCGGGCTGCGGCGGCTCCGGCTCCGACGCGTCCTCGGCGGCCGAACTCTCCGTCGGCGGCGCCTACATACCGCGGCCGGTCTCCGCCACCATGGCGGCCGGGTTCCTGACCATCACCAACAAGGGCGGCGCGGAGGACGAACTGACGTCCGTCACCAGCGCGGCCGGCGAGGTGACCGTGCACGAGACCACCGGCGGCGTGATGAAGAAGGCCGACCGCCTGCCCGTGCCCGCGCACGGCGAGCTCGTGCTCCAGAGCGGCGGGAACCATCTGATGTTCGAGAAGCTGACGCGCCGGTTCGAAGAGGGTGAGACGGTCTCCGTCGAACTCCACTTCGCCCACTCCGACCCCGTCACGGTCGAGATGCCCGTCAAGCCGGCCACGTACCGGCCCGCCGACGGACACTCCGGACACTGAGGGAGGGACCACCTTGACGCAGACCATCGCCCCGCGCGTCCGGACCCTGGTGCTGCTGCTCCTGGCCGCGGCCTGCGCGCTGCTCGCCGCCGCCGGCCCGGCCTCCGCGCACGCCGCGCTGACCGGCAGCGACCCCCAGCAGGGGGCGGTGGTCGACAAGGCCCCGGCCCAGGTGTCGCTCACCTTCTCCGAAGCGGTCTCCGTGGACGACGACTCGCTGCGCGTCCTCGACCCCAAGGGCGCCCGCGTCGACGAGGGCGAACCCGTCGGCAGGGGCGGCACGGACTACACCGTGAAGCTGCACGCCGGGCTGCCCGACGGCACGTACACGGTGGCCTACCAGGTCGTCTCCGCCGACAGCCACCCCGTCGCCGGCGCCTACACCTTCTCCATCGGCGCCCCGTCCGAGACCTCCGTCTCCCTCTCCGGTCAGGAGGCGGGCGGCGGCATCGTCGGCTGGCTCTACGGGCTGGGGAGGTACGTGTCCTACGCCGGATTCGCCGTGCTGGCGGGCGGCGCCGCCTTCGTCCTCGCCTGCTGGCCGCGCGGCGCCGGGGTGCGGGTCCTCCAGCGGCTCGTCGTCGCCGGATGGCTCGTGCTGACCGCCGGCACCCTTCTGCTGCTCCTGCTGCGCGGCTCCTACACGGGCTCGGGGAAGGCCGGGGACGTCTTCGACCTGGGCCTGCTCGGTCAGGTCCTCCAGACCAAGACCGGCGCCTCGCTGGTCTCCCGGCTGCTGCTGCTCGCCGCGGCGGCCCTGTTCCTCGCCGTCCTCTTCGGCGCGTACGACAAGCGCGAGGACGCGGAGAAGCGGGACCTCACCTTCGGGCTCGCGGTCGGCGGGAGCGTCGTGGCGGCCGGACTGGCCGCGACCTGGGCGCTGTCCGAGCACGCCTCCGTCGGTCTGCAGGCGGGCCTCGCCATGCCCGTCGACGTCGTCCATCTGCTGGCCGTCGCCGGCTGGCTCGGCGGACTCACGGCCCTGCTCACCGCGCTCTACCGGGCGCCCGCGGACATGCCCGTGCCCGCCTCCGCCGTGAGCCGGTTCTCCGCGGTCGCCTTCGGCAGCGTGGTCGCGCTCGTGCTCACCGGCGTCTACCAGTCCTGGCGCCAGCTCGGCTCCTGGTCGGCGCTGACCGACACCCGCTACGGACAACTACTCCTCGTCAAGATCGCCCTGGTCGTGGTGATGGTCGGCGTCGCGTACCTCTCGCGTCGGTGGACGGCGCGACTGACCCTGACGGCGCCGGCCGCCGCCCCGGAACCGGAGAAGCGGGAACGGGAGAAGCAGCAGGTCGGCGCGGCACTCGGGGGTGCGGCGGAAGACGCCCGAGGGGCGGAGACGCCGGAGGGGGCGGGCGGCTCGGCGGACGCGTCCGGCACCCCCGGGGCGGTGAAGGGCACGGACGCGGGGGACGGCGTACCGGCGGGCGACGCTCCGGAGGACGGGGGCGCGACGGACGGTGGTTCGAAGGCCGGGGATGCGACGGACGGTGGTTCGAAGGCCGGGGGCGCGACGGGAGGCGAGGGCGCCAAGGGCTCCGCCGACTCCCGGCGTGCCGCGCAGCTCGCCCGGCAGCGGGCCGCCATGGACACCGCCCGGCGCAAGCGGCTGCGGGACGCCGATCCCCACCGCTTCGGGCTACGCCGTTCCGTCCTCGCCGAAGCGGGCGTCGCCGTCGTCCTGCTCGCCGTCACCACCGTGCTGACCCAGACCGAGCCGGGCCGCACCGAGCAGGAGGCCCAGGCCGCCGGCCGGTCCTCCTCCGCCACCGCGACGTCCGGAACCGTCACCCTGGACATGCCCTTCGACACCGGCAGCGCCAACGGCAAGGGTGTCGTACGCGTCGACATCGAGCCCGCCCGGGTCGGCGGCAACAGCATGCACCTCTACGTCGAGCGTCCGGACGGCCAAGCCTTCGACATCCCCGAGGTCAAGGTCGCCCTCACCCTCGAGGCCAAGGACATCGGGCCGCTGCCCGTCGCGCCCGAACACATCAGCACCGGACACTGGTCCGCGGACGGGGTGCAGATCCCGATGGCCGGCGACTGGAAGGTCGCCGTGACCGTGCGCACGTCCGACATCGACCAGGTGACCATCTCCAAGAACGCGCAGATCGGCTGAACCGCACCATGCCTGACCAGTCCATCCCGGAGGCCCGCACCCCCGAGGCGCCCGAGGGCACCCGTCCGCACGGTCCCGGCGACGCGCCGTCGCGCCAGGGCATCTCCCGACGGCGGCTGCTCGGCACCGCCGGCGCCACCGGGCTCGCCCTCGGTGCGGCGGGCGGTGCCGTGGGATATGCCACCGCACCCACCGCCACGGCCACTCCGCTCACCTCGCTGGGCAGCGGGCAGGCGATGTTTCACGGGAAACATCAGCCCGGCATCACCACCCCGATGCAGGCTCGCGGCCACCTCGTGGCCTTCGACCTGATGCCCGGCGCCGGGCGCAAGGAGGCCGCCGCGCTGCTGCGCCGCTGGTCCGACACCGCCCGCCGGCTGATGGCGGGCGAGCCGGCCGCGTCCGGTGACACGGACGTCGCCCGGGACGCGGGCCCCTCGTCCCTGACCGTCACCTTCGGGTTCGGCCACGGCTTCTTCGGCCGGACAGGGCTTGAGAAGCAGCGCCCGGCCGCCCTCGACCCCCTGCCCGACTTCTCCTCCGACCGCCTCGACAAAGCCCGCAGCAACGGTGACCTGTGGGTGCAGATCGGCGCCGACGACGCGCTGGTCGCCTTCCACGCCCTGCGCGCGATCCAGCGGGACGCCGGCTCGGCCGCCCGCGTCCGCTGGCAGATGAACGGCTTCAACCGCTCGCCGGGCGCCACCACCCACCCCATGACCACCCGCAACCTCATGGGCCAGGTCGACGGCACCCGCAACCCCAAGCCGGCCGACCCCGGCTTCGACCAGCACGTCTTCGTGCCCGAGTCCGGCGAGCCCGCCTGGATGGCGAACGGCTCCTACGTCGTCGTGCGCCGGATCCGCATGCTCCTCGACGACTGGGAGAAGCTCTCCGCCAGGGCCCAGGAGGACGTCATCGGTCGCCGCAAGTCCGACGGTGCGCCGCTGTCCGGTGGCACCGAGACGACCGAGATGGACCTGGAGAAGACGGACGGCTCCGGGAAGCTGGTCGTCCCGATCAACGCCCATGCCCGCATCACCCGCCCCGACCAGAACGGCGGCGCCACCCTGCTGCGCCGCCCGTTCTCGTACCACGACGGCTTCGACGCCGACGGCGTCCCTGACGCGGGCCTCCTCTTCATCTGCTGGCAGGCCGACCCCCTGCGCGGCTTCGTCCCGGTGCAGCGCAAGCTGGACCGCGGGGACGCGCTGACGCCGTTCGTCCGGCACGAGGCCAGCGGCCTGTTCGCCGTGCCGGGCGGTGCCGCGCAGGGAGAGTACGTGGGGCAGCGGCTGCTCGAGGGATGACCCGGCACCGCGCGCTTCGCCCCATGGTGTGGAGGTCCGCGGAAGCGTGCGCCGGGTCACGGCACGGCGCATTAGGGTGAGCTCATGCCCGCCAGTTATGCGTATCTCGGTCCTGAAGGCACGTTCACCGAAGTCGCCCTGCGCACGCTTCCGGAAGCGGCCACCCGCGAACTGGTCCCCTACGTGTCCGTGCAGTCCGCGCTCGACGCCGTGCGCGGGGGCGAGGCCGAGGCCGCGTTCGTGCCGATCGAGAACTCCGTCGAGGGCGGCATCACCACGACCCTCGACGAGCTGGTCGCCGGCCAGCCTTTGATGATCTACCGCGAGGTGCTGCTGTCCATCACCTTCGCGCTGCTGGTCCGCCCCGGCACCAAGCTGTCCGACATCAAGACGGTCACCGCCCACCCCGCCGCCCAGCCCCAGGTGCGCAACTGGCTGAAGGCACACCTGCCCGACGTGACCTGGGAGTCGGCCGCCTCAAACGCGGACGGCGCCCGTCTCGTGCAGGAGGGCCGGTACGACGCCGCCTTCGCGGGCGAGTTCGCCGCGGAGCGGTACGGGCTGGTGGCGCTGGAGTCCGGGATCCACGACGCCGAGAACGCCCAGACGCGGTTCGTGCTCGTGGGCCGTCCCGCCCGTCCCGCGGCCCCGACCGGTGCCGACAAGACGTCCGTCGTGCTCTGGCAGCGCGACGACCACCCCGGCGGGCTGCGTGACCTGCTCGGCGAGTTCGGCACCCGGGGCATCAACCTGATGCTGCTCCAGTCCCGGCCCACCGGCGCCGGCATCGGCAACTACTGCTTCTGCATCGACGCCGAGGGCCACATCTCCGACCGGCGGGTCGCCGAGGCGCTGATGGGCCTGAAGCGGATCTGCCTCCAGGTGCGGTACCTGGGGTCCTACCCTCGCGCGGACATCGCTCCCTCGGAGGTGGACCCCCTGCGGCGGGGCACGTCCGACGAGGAGTTCACAGCGGCTGCCGACTGGGTGGCGCGATGCCAGGACGGCCGGTTCTGACGAGCCCGACCCGCTGGTCGGGAGTGCTTTCCGGCCCGCGGGTCCTTCGTATCTGCCGCTTTTAGTTATCCACAGAAGTTATCCACAGGTCTGCTTCTCGACCTGGGGACAAGTCGACAACGAAGCCCCGTTGATCGACAAATCACCCCACGGACACCCACTCCGCCCACAGGTGCCCAGGTCACCCTTCGTTCACCTGTTTCTTGCCCTCTCTCCTCCGGAGTGGCCCGTTTTCACTCGAAAGTGGGCGCACAGAGGGTTTGGGACGCAAATCCTTCGCCCTTCATGCTGCCGCCCGCCGGATTAGGAATGATCACTTCCGGAGTCCACAGAACTTGCACACAGCCTGTGGATAACTTTTCCCTCCTGTGGACTCCTGTGGACAGCGAGACCCCAAGTGCCGCTCCGAGCAAGGGAATCGAGTCAACCCGACGCACACGTCCGCGTCGTTCCGGGGAACGGAACGCCTTTTATTGACAGGCCTGAGCAGAAAGCACATTCCCCCCATAGCGGTGCGGGCGCGACGGCGACCGGGAATACGGAGTCGAGAGCCGACACCGCGCACCGGTAGCCTTGACCGCGTGATTGACCTTCGCCTGCTCCGTGAGGACCCCGACCGTGTGCGCGCGTCGCAGCGCGCCCGTGGAGAGGACGTCGCGCTCGTCGACTCCCTCCTGTCCGCCGACGAACGGCGCAGGTCGTCCGGCGTCCGCTTCGACGAGCTGCGCGCCGAGCAGAAGGGCCTCGGCAAGCTCATCGGCAAGGCCACCGGGGACGAGAAGGCCGAACTGCTGAAGCGCGCGAGCCAGCTCGCCGCCGACGTCAAGGCGGCCGACGCCGAGCGCGACGCCGCCGACGCCGAGACCCAGGAACTGCTCCAGCGGCTCGGCAACCTCGTCCACCCCGACGTCCCCGTCGGTGGCGAGGAGGACTTCGTCACGCTGGAGACGCACGGCACGCACCGCGACTTCGCCGCCGAGGGCTTCGAGCCCCGGGACCACCTGGAGCTGGGTCAGCTCCTCGGCGCCATCGACGTCGAGCGCGGCGCCAAGGTCTCCGGTTCGCGCTTCTACTTCCTGACCGGCGTCGGCGCGCTCCTTGAGCTCGCCCTCGTCAATGCAGCGATCGCCCAGGCCACCGCGGCCGGCTTCACCCCGATGCTGACCCCGGCGCTGGTGCGGCCCCAGTCCATGGCCGGCACCGGCTTCCTCGGCCAGGCCGCGCAGGACGTCTACCACCTCGACAAGGACGACCTGTACCTGGTCGGTACGTCCGAGGTGCCGCTCGCCGCGTACCACATGGACGAGATCATCGACGCCGACCGGCTGCCGCTGCGCTACGCCGGCTTCTCGCCCTGCTTCCGCCGCGAGGCGGGCTCGCACGGCAAGGACACGCGGGGCATCTTCCGTGTGCACCAGTTCGACAAGGTCGAGATGTTCTCCTACGTCCTCCCCGAGGACTCGCAGGCCGAGCACCAGCGCCTGCTGGAGTGGGAGAAGCAGTGGCTGACGTCGCTGGAGCTGCCGTTCCGCGTCATCGACGTCGCCTCGGCCGACCTCGGCGCCTCGGCCTCGCGCAAGTACGACTGCGAGGCGTGGATCCCGACCCAGGGCAAGTACCGCGAGCTGACCTCGACGTCGGACTGCACCGAGTTCCAGTCCCGACGGCTGTCGATCCGCGTCCGCGAGGACAAGAAGGTGCGCCCGCTCGCGACGCTCAACGGCACCCTGTGCGCCGTACCGCGCACCATCGTGGCGATCCTGGAGAACCACCAGCAGGCCGACGGCTCGGTGCGCGTGCCCGAGGTCCTGCGCCCGTACCTGGGCGGCCGGGAGGTCCTGGAGCCGGTGGCCAAGTGAGCGACACCGGCACCGCCGCGGCCGACGCCGGCTCCACCGGGGGTTTCCCGTACCGCCTGATCGCCACCGACCTCGACGGGACGCTGCTGCGTTCCGACGACTCGGTCTCGCAGCGCACCCGTGACGCGCTCGCCGCGGCCACCGCGGCGGGTGCCGCGCACATCGTCGTCACCGGCCGTGCCGTGCCCTGGACCCGGCACATCCTGGACGACCTGGGCTACGAGGGGCTGGCCGTCTGCGGTCAGGGCGCGCAGGTCTACCACGCCGGTGAGCACCGTCTGCTGACCTCGGTCACGCTGGACCGGCAGCTCGCCGGGGTGGCGCTGGCCAAGATCGAGGCGGAGACCGGTCCGCTGTACCTGGCGGCGAGCCGGGACGGCCTGGACGGTGACGTCCTGGTCGGGCCGGGCTACGAGGTCGGGGGCCATCTTCCGGCGTTGCCGTTCACCGACGCCTCGGACCTGTGGTCCGCGCCGCTGAACAAGATCTACATCCAGCATCCGACCCTCTCGGACGACGAGCTGGCCGAGGTGGCCCGGCAGGCAGCCGGGGGCTTCGTCACGGTCACCATGGCCGGTGCGGGCGTCGTCGAGCTCCTCCCGCTCGGCCTGTCGAAGGCCACGGGACTGTCGCTGGCGGCCCGCCGCCTCGGTCTGAAGGCCGCGGACACGATCGCCTTCGGGGACATGCCCAACGACGTCCCGATGTTCGGCTGGGCCGCCCGGGGCGTGGCGATGGCCAACGCCCACGACGAGCTGAAGGCCGTGGCCGACGAGGTGACGTCCTCGAACGACGAGGACGGGATCGCCGTGGTGCTGGAGCGGTTGTCGGGCTGACGGCCGACGGGGCTACGGGGCTACGGGGCTACGGGGCTACGGGGCGGTGGTACCGCCGTTGCCGGGCCGGGAGCAGATGCCCGCCGGCTGTCGTGGCCGGGGCCTGGGCTGACGGACATGGCCGGGGGCCTGCCCGCGCCGGGAACCGCTGACGTGGCCGGACGCCGGTTCGGCTGACCCGTTCCGTCGCGCCGCGCAGACGCGACCGCAC
Source organism: Streptomyces sp. NPDC018947 (assembly GCF_044390505.1). Classification (NCBI taxonomy): domain Bacteria; kingdom Bacillati; phylum Actinomycetota; class Actinomycetes; order Kitasatosporales; family Streptomycetaceae; genus Streptomyces; species Streptomyces sp. NPDC018947. The sequence continues at coordinate 130,473 of NZ_JBIRZD010000013.1, read as the reverse complement.
GGCCCGGGCGGCGCCGGTGTCCCCTCGGGCAGGCCCACGCGAGGCTTCCCGCGTGCTCGAAGCGGCCGCCCGTGCGCCGGCGCCGGCCGGCCTCGTGCACCCCTCACACTGCCGTCACGGCAAGCTGGGCGCCACCGATTAAAAGCGGACGTACGGCGCGTTTCCCAGAAGCCCTCGGCCCGGTGCGACCGGGCCGAGGCCGAGGCTTCGCCGGGCGTGGATCCCGGTCACTCCTCTCCGGCGAGCGTCAGCGACCGGAGCTTCTGGCCGGCGTACCAGGTCGCCAGCACCGTGACGGCCGCCAGCAGCACCGTCGCGGTCGCCAGCCCCACGTCGGAGGTCACCAGGTTGCCGTCGGCGATCTTCTGCGCCACCGCCAGGGACCACTGCTGGACGCTCAGGGTGCGGGCACCCGGCACCAGGGATCCGAACAGGGCCTCCCAGACGAGGGCGTAGACGAGACCGAAGACCACCGCATGCCGGGACACCGTGCCCAGCAGCAGGAAGAGCGCGGCATAGGCGATGGAGGCGACCAGCGCGGCGACCGTGTAGGCGACGGCGACCTGCTGGCCGTTGCCGTTGAGGATCAGGCCGGCGATCAGGGTGGGCACGGCGGAGAAGACCATGGTCACGGCGACGGCGACGATCAGCTTGGTGAAGATGATCGTCGGCCGCTTGACCGGCTTCGACAGCAGGTACACGACCGAGCCGTCGTCGATCTCGGGGCCGATGGCACCGGTGCCGGCGATGACACCGATGATCGGCACCATCGTGGCGAGGGCGAACCCGCCCAGTACGTTCGCCGCGGTCTGGTCGTCGGCCCCGGCGAGGGCACGCACCGCCACGGCGATGACGAGCAGCAGCAGGGGCAGCGCGCCGAGGATGAGGGCCCGGCGGCGGCCGAGCAGGGCCCGGTAGGTGAGCCGGGCGACTGTGGGGTCGTACATTCTTCGGCCTCCTACGCCGCGACGAGATACGAGAAGACGGACTCGAGGGACTCGTCGGACGGCGAGACCGTGAGCAGCCGGATGCCGTGGTCGCGGGCGACCCTCGGCAGCAGGGCCGTGAACCGGCCGAAGTCGACGGCCTGGATGCGCAGGGCGCCTTCGGCGAGGTCGACCTCGATGCCGGAGGTCGACGGGTCGGCGATCAGCGCCGCCGCGAGTGCCCGGTCGTCGCTGGAGCGCACCAGGTAGCGGTGCGGCCGGTCGGTCATCAGGCGGCGGATCTTGCGGAAGTCGCCGCTGGCCGCATGGCGTCCGGCGACGATGACCTCGATGTGCCAGGCGAGCTGTTCGACCTCTTCGAGGATGTGGGAGGAGAACAGCACCGTGCGCCCCTCGTCGCCCATGCGGCGCAGCAGGTCCATCAACTGCATGCGCTGGCGCGGGTCCATGCCGTTGAACGGCTCGTCGAGCAGGAGCAGCGAGGGCTGGTGGACGAGGGCGGAGGCCATCTTCACCCTCTGCCGCATGCCCTTGGAGTACGTGGCGATCTTCCGGTCCTGCGCGTACTCCATCTCGACGGTGGCGAGCGCTTCCTGGGCGGCCTTGGCGCCCAGGCCGTGCAGCTCGGCGTTGGCGAGGACGAACTCGCGGCCGGTGAGGAAGTCGTACATCGCCTCCCGCTCGGGGACGACGCCGATGTGCTTGTAGATGGCCTCGTTGCGCCACACCTGCTGTCCGTCGAGGGTGACGGTGCCGGTGGAGGGGGCGAGGAAACCGCCCATCATGTTGATCAGGGTGGACTTGCCGGCGCCGTTGGGTCCGAGGAGGCCGGTGACGCCGGGGCCGATGGTCATGGTGATGTCGTTGACGGCGACCACGTTGCCGAACCAGCGGGAGACGTGGTCGATGTTCAGCGTGGTCACAGTCCCACCTTCTTGTAGCGGCGCATCAGGAGCCCGTAGGCACCGGCGATCAGGCCCAGGGTGACGAGGACGTACACCGCGCCCTCCGCGGTGCTCGGGCCGACCCCGCCGGGGAAGGAGGACGTGGCGCCCAGGAAGGCGGACTGCACCCCGTCGATGAGGGTGATCGGCGAGAAGAGGCCGATCCAGGCGATGGATCCGGTGCTGTCCTGGACGTCCGCGATCGCCTGGAGCGTGGAGACCGCGCCGTAGGTGATGGTCAGGACGGCGATGACGGCCGCGATGCCGAACCCGCGGCGCGGGGTGACCGAGGCGATGACCAGGCCGAGGCCGCCGAAGAGCAGCGAGAGCAGTGCCACGGAGACGAGTCCCTGTGCGAACCCCTTGGTCTGGTCCGCGAAGTCGAGTTTGGCGAGGAGGGCGCCCACGTAGAGCACCAGCAGGGGCGCGGCGGTGAGGATGAACAGCGCCGAGGCCAGGGCCGCGTACTTCGCCCGGACGTAGTCGGCGGTCTCGATGGGCCGCGAGAAGTACAGCGGCACGGTCTTGAAGCGCAGGTCGCGCGAGACGGACTGGGGTGCCTGCGCGGCGACGAAGAGGCTGATGACGGCCTGGAGGACGATCGCGTAGCGCGTGTAGTCCAGGGGCAGTTCGTCCGCCTTGGTGGCGACCGCGACGGCGACCATGATGCCCGCGGGCAGGCACATCACCACGAAGAGCAGCATCGGCAGCACCTTGGACTTGGCCGAGCGGCCGAGGCCGTAGGAGCCGCGCAGGGACTGCGAGTACAGGGAGCGGCGGGCGTAGGCGCGGCCGAGGCGGGGGCCGTCGTAGCTGCGGTAGCCGATGTTGTGGATGCGGGTCTGGTCGCCCGGCATCGCGGTCGGCGCCAGGGGCTGTTCAGTCGCCATGGCGGACCGCCTCCTTCCGTGCTGCGTCGTCGTCCTTGAAGACCTCCGAGATGTGGTGCCTGCGCTGTTCCATGCGCACCAGGCCGAGGCCGAGGTCCGCGATGACGTCCCGCACCAGGTCGTACGTCTCGTCGCCCGACGCGCTGAGCAGCAGGACGTGGCCGGCTCCGGGCAGGCCGCTGCCGTCCTCGGCGGTCACTCCGCGTGCCTGGAGCGCTTCGCGGACCGCGCGGGTGCCGTCGGGGTGCTCGTCGGTGTCGGTGACCTCGATCGCGAGGGTCGTCGTGGTCTGGGTGAAGTCGGTGGTGGAGCTGGAGCGCAGCAGCTTGCCGCCGTCGACGACGACCACGTGGTCGCAGGTGCGCTCCAGCTCGCCGAGGAGATGGGAGGTGACGAGGACCGAGATGCCGAAGTCGGTGTGGACGCGGCGGATGAGGCCGAGCATCTCGTCGCGGCCGACCGGGTCGAGGCCGTTGGTCGGCTCGTCCAGGAAGACCAGTTGCGGGTCGTGGACGAGCGCCTGGGCGAGCTTCACGCGCTGCTTCATGCCGGTCGAGTAGCCGCCGATGGGGCGGTAGCGCTCCTCGTACAGGCCGACGTGGCGCAGGGTGTCGGCGGTGCGCTCGCGGGCGGCGGTGGGCGGCAGGCCGGACATGCGTGCCATGTGGACGACGAACTCGGTGGCCGAGACGTCGGGCGGCAGGCAGTCGTGTTCCGGCATGTAGCCGACCCGCTCGCGGATGGCGGCGCCCTTCGTGGCGACGTCGAGACCGAGCACCTCGGCGCGGCCCTCGGTGGCGGGGGACAGACCCAGCAGGATCTTGATCAGGGTGGACTTGCCGGCGCCGTTGGCGCCGACGAGTCCGGTCACACCGGGTCCGATGTCCACGGAGAGGCGGTCGAGCGCGGTCACCCGGGGGAACCGCTTGCTCAGGCTTTCGGTCGCGATCACAGTCACATCCACGACAGTAGTGACGCCCGCCACTCGGGTCGTCAGACCGGAGAGCCGTCTTCGGGTCCGTCTCGAGTATTACGGGCCCGTAGGGGATGCCGTACCTGAGAGCCAGGGAGAGGCTTCCCGGTCGCGCGGAGCATCCTATTGACGACGGGTCTAACAGCTGGGAGATTCGGCGACGTCGCGCGACCGGCGAGCAGCACGGCCGGCGCGTACCCGCGAAGGCGGGTGCAACGGGGCGCCATCACGGGGTTCCTCCGCGCTCGCTCGGGCGGGAGGTGCAGGGCTGGGCGGGCGGAGGAGGGCATGACGGTGCTGGACGGTGCGCGGGAACGCCGGGTGCGGACGGGCGGAGTCGAGCTGTGCGTCGCGGAGCTGGGAGACGCCGGGAATCCGACGGTCGTCCTGGTGCACGGCTATCCCGACAGCAAGGAGGTCTGGTCGGAGGTGGCGGCCCGCCTCGCCGGCCGGTTCCACGTGGTGCTCTACGACGTCCGCGGGCACGGCCGGTCGAGTGCGCCGAGCCCACTGCGCGGCGGGTTCACGCTGGAGAAACTGACGGACGACTTCCTGGCCGTGGCGGACGCGGTCAGTCCCGGCCGGCCCGTCCACCTGGTCGGCCACGACTGGGGGTCGGTGCAGTCCTGGGAGTTCGTCACGGTCAAGCGCACCGAGGGCCGGATCGCGTCCTTCACCTCGATGTCGGGCCCGTCCCTCGACCACTTCGGCCACTGGATCGGCCGCCGCGTCGGGCGCCCCACCCCGCGCCGGGTGGGCCAGCTCCTCGGCCAGGGCGCCAAGTCCTGGTACGTCTACCTGCTGCACACCCCGGTGCTGCCCGAACTGGCCTGGCGCGGCCCCCTCGGCAAGCGCTGGCCGGGTATCCTGCGCCGCGTCGAGAAGGTGCCCGGAGGCGACTACCCGACCCCGTCCCTGCCGACGGACGCCGCCCACGGAGCCTGGCTGTACCGGGACAACGTCCGGTCCCGGCTGCGCCATCCGCGCGCCGACGCCTACGCGCACGCGCCCGTCCAGCTCATCACGCCGCTCGGGGACGCGTTCCTGTCGGAGCACCTCTACGACGAGCTGGAGCAGTGGGCGCCGCGGCTGACGCGTCGCACACTGCCGGCCAAGCACTGGGTGCCGCGCACCAGGCCCGACCGGCTGGCGGACTGGATCACGGAGTTCGTCGGGGCCGTCGAGAGCGGGCGGACCGAGGTGGCGGCGAGCGGGAGGCACGCCGACCGTTTCGGCGGGCAGCTCGTCCTGGTCACCGGGGCGGGCAGCGGCATCGGCCGTGCGACGACGCTCGCGTTCGCCGAGGCGGGTGCCCGCGTGGTGGCCGTCGACCGGGACGCCGGGTCCGCCGCCCGCACCGCCGAGCTGGCCCGGCTGGCCGGCGCACCCGAAGCCTGGGCCGAGACCGTGGACGTCTCCGACGAGCAGGCCATGGAGAAGCTGGCGGACAGGGTCGCCTCGGGGTACGGCGTGGTGGACGTCCTCGTGAACAATGCGGGGATCGGCCTGTCGGGCTCCTTCTTCGACACCACACCGGACGACTGGAAGAAGGTCCTCGACGTCAATCTGTGGGGTGTGGTCCACGGCTGCCGCCTCTTCGGCCGGCAGATGACCGAACGCGGCCAGGGCGGCCACATCGTCAACATCGCCTCGGCCGCGGCCTTCCAGCCCTCCAAGGTGCTACCCGCCTACAGCACCTCCAAAGCGGCCGTACTCATGCTCAGCGAGTGCCTGCGGGCCGAACTGGCCGGGGAGGGAATCGGCGTCACGGCGATCTGCCCGGGCCTCGTCAACACCAACATCACCTCGACGGCACGCTTCGCCGGGGCCGACGCGGCCGAGGAGAAGCGGCGGCAGCAGCGCTCGGCCCGGCTGTACGGGCTGCGCAACTACCCGCCGGAGAAGGTCGCAGGCGCGGTCCTGGAGGCCGTGGTGCACGACCGGGCCGTAGTCCCCGTCACACCCGAGGCACGCGGCGCACACCTCATGTCGCGGTTCCTGCCGGGAGCGTTGCGCAGGCTCGCCCGGGTGTCGCCGCCGCTGTAGTTTCCACAGGAACGGCACAGGCGCCTGTGGACAACCCCCTGCCCCTGTGGATCAAACCTCGGCGGCAAAACCGATCGCGTGATGCGCGTCTCTCCCGGCACGCTGGTCGCATGGACGAAGAACCATGGGACGACAGGCGCACCGTGAAGGTGTCCAAGTACCTGTCGAAGCATCTGAGGCACCGGCCGGACCGGATCGGGCTCACGCTCGACGAGGCCGGCTGGGTGGAGATCGACACGCTGATCGCGGCCGCCGCCGCGCACGGCTTCCGCTTCACCCGGCAGGAGCTGGACCACGTGGTCGCCACCAACGACAAGCGGCGCTTCGCCGTCGAGGGCACCCGCATCCGCGCCAGCCAGGGCCACACCGTCGACGTCGACCTCGGGCTGCCCGAGGCGGTGCCGCCTCCGTACCTCTACCACGGCACCGTGGCCCGCGTGCTCGACGCGATCCGCGCCGAGGGCCTGCGGCCGATGAACCGGCACGACGTGCACCTCTCCCCGGACCGCGAGACCGCGACGCGGGTCGGCGCCCGCCGCGGCCGTCCCGTCGTGCTCTCGGTGGACGCCGGTGCCATGCACGGCGACGGCCATGTCTTCCGCGTCAGCGCGAACGGTGTCTGGCTGACCGAGGCCGTGCCTCCTCGCTACCTCCGTTTCCCCGGTCCTCACTGACCCGGCGTGATCGTCGGCATGAAGCACCGGCCCCCGAGCCGTGCCGCTGCCACCTCCCTCGCGTCGGCTCGCGCCGGTGAGGTCCAGATCACGGAGGGGCGCCGCAGGCGTTTCCCGTGAAACCCACCTGGACGTTTCACGTGAAACCCGGTCGCCCGCATAGGCTCGGCGGCATGAGTCTGCGTCTGAGCACCGTGATCCTCCCGTACCGTCGCTGGCACGACGGCGGACGTTCGGCCTGGACCCGTGCCGAGCAGCTCGGCTTCCACGCCGCGTACACCTACGACCACCTGTCCTGGCGGAGCTTCCGGGACGGCCCGTGGTTCGGCGCCGTGCCGACGCTCACCGCCGCCGCGGCCGTCACCGAGCGGCTGCGCCTGGGCACGCTGGTGACCTCGCCGAACTTCCGCCACCCGGTGACGCTCGCCAAGGAGCTGATCTCCCTCGACGACATCTCCGGTGGCCGGATCACGCTGGGCATAGGAGCGGGCGGCACCGGCTTCGACGCCACCGCGCTGGGGCAGGAGCCGTGGACGCCGCGCGAGCGGGCCGACCGGTTCGCCGAGTTCCTCCAGCTCCTCGACCGGCTGCTCACCGAGGAGGCCGTGTCGTACAAGGGCGACTTCTACTCGGCCCACGAGGCGCGCAACATCCCCGGTTGCGTCCAGCGGCCCCGGCTGCCGTTCGCGGTGGCGGCCACCGGCCCGCGCGGCCTGCGACTGGCCGCGCAGTACGGCCAGGCATGGGTGACCACCGGCGATCCCAAGCTGTACGAGAACGGCACCCCGGAGCAGTCCGTCCGTGCGCTGCGCGGACAGGCCGAGAAGCTGGCCGACGCCTGCGCCGCGATCGGCCGTGACGTGGGCGAGCTCCACAAGGTGCTGCTCACCGGTTTCACGCCGGACCGCGCACGCCCGCTGGAGTCCGTGGACGCGTTCGTGGACTTCGCCGGACGCCACCAGGAACTGGGCTTCACCGAGATCGTCGTGCACTGGCCGATCCCCGGGTCGGACTTCGCCACGGACGACAAGGTCTTCGAGAAGATCGCCATGGAGGCGCCCTCGCAGCTCCGGTGACAGGATGCCGAATGTGCGGACGGGACGGTCCGATGGCAGGAGAGGTGACACCCGATGAGAGCCGTGCCTCACAGATGTGCGGACTCCGCCACAAGCGTGCGGGCATATGCGTGACAATGGCCGGGTGACCTCAGCGACCCGACAGCCCGAGACTCCGGCCGCCGCCGTGCGCCCGCGACTGATCGCCACCGACCTGGACGGCACGCTTCTGCGCGACGACAAGTCGGTCTCCCCGCGCACGATCGCCGCACTGGCCGCCGCGGAGAAGGCGGGCGTCGAGGTCTTCTTCGTCACCGGGCGCCCGGCCCGCTGGATGGACGTCGTCAGCGAGCACGTCCACGGACACGGCCTCGCCATCTGCGGCAACGGGGCCGCCGTGGTCGACCTGCACGGCGGCCCCGGTGCCCATCGCTTCGTGAAGGTCCGGGAGCTGGCCCGCGAGAACGCGCTGGACGCCGTCCGGCTGCTGCGCGACGCGGCGCCCGGCACCCTCTACGCGGTCGAGCAGACCTACGGCTTCCGCCAGGAACCGGCGTACCCGCGGATGCACATGGAGGTCCCCGACGCCTTCGCGTCCGCCGAGGAGCTGCTGGCGCCGGACGCGCCCGCCGCCGACGAGCCGGTCCTCAAGGTCCTCGCCTTCCACCCCGACCTGGAGCCCGACGCCTTCCTCACCCTGGCCCGCCTCGCCATCGGCGACCGCGCCAACGTCACCCGCTCCAGCCCCAGTTCCCTGCTGGAGATCAGCGGCCCGGACGTCTCCAAGGCCAGCACGCTCGCCCTCTGCTGTGCCGAACGCGGCATCTCGCACGAGGAGGTCGTCGCCTTCGGTGACATGCCGAACGACGTCGAGATGCTCACCTGGGCGGGACAGTCGTACGCCATGGGCAACGCGCACCCGGACGTGATCGCCGCCGCTTCGGGGCGGACGGTCGCCAACAACGACGACGGGGTGGCGGTCGTGATCGAGCGCATCCTGGCGGAGATGCCGTAACGCCCCGCGGGGACAAGGGCGTCGGGCTCGGGCGGGCCGGAAGCGGAGGATGTCCCGTCCGGTCACACGGGCGCCCCTCGCTGTGCCAGCCACGGCACCGGGTCCAGGGCCGAACCCATCTCCGGAGTGACCCGCACCTCGAAATGCAGGTGCGGACCGGACGAGTTACCGGTGCTGCCCGACTGCCCGATCCACCGACCGGCCTCGACCCGCTCCCCCTGGTCGACGGCGACGGCCGCGAGATGGGCGTACTGGGTGTAGTAGCCGCCCGGGTGCTCGACGACGACCTGGATGCCGAAGGCACCCCCGCACGACACCTTCACCACCCGCCCCGCGCCGGCCGACCGTACCGGTGTCCCGACCGGCACCGCGAAGTCCTGCCCGGTGTGGCGGTTCGCCCACCGCGTCCCGCCGCTGCCGAACGACGCCGACAGCTCGTACGACTCCACGGGTACGACCCACTTCCGCTTGGAGCGCGGCTCCGGCTGGTCCAGGCGGACCGCACCCGGACAGGAGCCTGCCGCCACCGACGCGTCCGCCTCGCCCTCCAGCCGCGTCCGCGCCGCGAGCAGCTTCCCCTCGATCTTCTTCTTCAGATCCGCGAGTTCACCGTTCCGCTTCTCCAGCGCCTGCCAGGCGGCCGTGGCCCGCGCCTCGTCGGCGGCGAGCCGGGCCTCGGCCCGCCGGCTCTTCCCGAGGGCCCTGTCGACGGCCGCGTCGGCCCGCCGCAGGGCGTGCTGACCGCGCATCAGCTCGTCCGCGTCCTCGGCGAGGATCATCCGCGCGGTCAGCGGGAGACCACCGCCGCTGCGGTACTGGGCGCGGGCGATGGTGCCCAGTTCCTCGCGCGTGGCGGCGATCTCCCGCCGCTGCCGGTCGAGGAGTTCCTCGTAGCGCTGCGCCTTCGACCGCTGGGACTCGGCCTCGCGCCGGCCCCGCTCGTACTGCTCGGTCGCCCTGGCCGCCTCCTCGTAGAGCCGTGCCACCTGCGCGCCGGCGGTGCCGGAGCCGCCGCCGGAGTCCGTGGGGCGGGCCGCGAGCACGGCGAGCGCGCACAGCAGGACCGTGACGAGCAGTGGACGGCGACGGCGTGAGCGCATGTCAGCGATCGTGGCCCGGAAACGGGGCGCGGTCCTGTCCGGGTCGTACGGGCGGGGGACCGGTTGCTGCACACGGCCCACCGCGACTGCTGCACACGGGGCAACGACCCGGGTGACGCCGCCTCGCGGAACGGCGCGTGACGCCGCCTCAGTACGGTGCCTCCCACAGCACCGTCGTCCCCCCGCCGTCCGCGCCGATGCCCGGCCCGGTCCCGCTGACGCCGCCCAGGCTCTCGGCACGGCGTTCCAGATTGCGCAGACCACTGCGCCGGCCGCCCCCGGCGATGCCGACACCGTCGTCGGCTACGGTCAGCCGGACGCCCGGCCGTCCGTCGGACAGGGTCGCGCGGGCGTCGACGACCACCTCGATCCGGGTGGCCCGTGCGTGCCGGAAGGCGTTGGACAGCGCCTCGCGCAGGGCGGCGATGAGGTTCTTCCCGGTCAGGTCCCCGACGGCGGCGTCGACGGGTCCGACGAAACGGTACGAGGGCGTGAAGCCGAGTGGTACGGCGGCCATGGTGATCTCGCGCAGCACCCTGGTGCGCAGGCCCGCGGGAGCCTCGGCGGGCTGCCTCAGGGCGAAGATCGCCGAGCGGATCTCCTGGATGGTGACGTCGAGTTCGTCGACGGCCTTGCCGACCCCGTCGCGCACCTCTGGGACGGGGGACCGCCGCTGGGCGCTCTCCAGCATCATGCCCGTGGCGAACAGCCGCTGGATGACGAGATCGTGCAGGTCCCGGGCGATGCGGTCACGGTCCTCGAACACGGCGAGCCGCTCCCGGTCGCGCTGCGCCTCGGCCATCATCAGGGCCAGCGCGGCCTGCGCGGCGAACTGGCCGCCGAGCACCCGCTCCGTCCGCGTGAACGCGCGCTCGCCCCGTGCGCGGGGCATGACCAGACCGCCGAGGACCCGCCCGTCGCTGCACAGCGGCAGCAGCATGACCGGTCCGTAGGCGCGCACCGGTCCGGCCTCCAGACGCGGGTCGGTCGCCGCGTCGTCGACGAACACGGCGTGCCCGGCGAGAAGTTCGGCGACGACGCCGTTGTCGGGCGGGACGACCGCGCCCAGCGCGTCCGCGGGCCGCTCCGCCGCGACGGCGGCGATCTCCAGACCGCCCCCGTCGGCGGGCAGCAGCACGATCCCCGCGGCCGCTCCGGAGAGCCGGCGGGCCTGTTCGGCGACGACCTGGAGGGCGTCGTCGGTGTCGCCGCCGGACAGCAGCGCGGTGGTGACGGCGACCGAGCCGTCGATCCAGCGCTCCCGTTGCTGCGCGGACTCGTACAGCCGCGCGTTGCCGATGGCGATGCCGGCCTCCGTGGCCAGGACGCGGACCATGGCGAGGTCGTAGTCGTTGAACGGCTCGCCGTCGCGCTTGTCGCTCACGTAGAGGTTTCCGAAGATGTCGCCCTGCACCCGGATGGGCACGCCGAGGAAGCTGCGCATCGGCGGGTGGTGCTCGGGGAATCCGCAGGAGCGCGGGTCGTCGGCGAGGTCCGTGAGCAGGAGCGGCTCCGGGTCGCGGATGAGCGCGCCCAGCAGGCCCTTGCGCCCGTCGGGAAGGTGGCCGATCCGCCGCACGGTGGCCTCGTCCATCCCGTGGTGGACGAATTCGGCGAGGCCGTCGCCGTCCTCGGCGACGACGCCGATGGCCGCGTACCGGGCGTCCGCGAGATCGGCCGCCGTCTCGCAGATCCGGTTCAGCGTGGAGTGCAGTTCCAGTCCGCTGCCGACCGACCGCATCGCCTCCAGCAGCTTCGGCATCCGCGCCAGAAGCCCGGCCGGGACCCCGTCGTGGGACGGAGGGGGGCAGGAGGGCGGGACTTCGGACATGAACCGAGCCTAATGAGCGCGTTTTATTGAGGAAAGTCGGAATGCTGATCCACCGGTCGCACCGCCGTACGGGGCGGGGCGTGCGTCCGCCCCGCGCCCACGGTCACCGCGCTGCCGCCAGCAGCTCCGACACCGCCTCCCGCTCGGCCATCGTCCGCAGGGGCCCCGGCACAGCCCGCAGCTCGGCGTAAGGACCGTGCTGCACGACCCGGCCCCCGTCGAGCACGACCACCTCGTCCACCGCCTCCAGGCCGGCCAGCCGGTGCGTGATCAACAGGGTCGTACGGCCCTCGGTGGCGGCCAGCAGATCGGCGGTGAGGGCGTCGGCCGTCGGCAGGTCCAGGTGCTCGGCCGGCTCGTCCAGTACGAGGACGGGGAAGTCGGCGAGCAGCGCCCGGGCCAGGGCCAGCCGCTGCCGCTGGCCACCGGACAGCCGGGCCCCGTGCTCCCCGACCAACGTGTCCAGGCCGTCGGGCAGACCGTCCGCCCAGTCGAGCAGACGGGCCCGCGCCAGCGCGTCGCGCAGATCGGACTCGGTCGCGTCCCTGCGGGCCAGGAGCAGGTTCTCCCGCACCGAGCTGTCGAAGAGGTGCGCGTCCTGCGCGCACAGCCCGACCAGCCGCCGTACGTCGTCACCGGCCAGGGCACCGGCGTCCACACCGGCCAGCGTGTACGAACCCGCGCCCGCGTCCAGGAACCGCAGCAGCACCTGCGCCAGCGTCGTCTTGCCGGACCCCGACGCCCCGACCACGGCGATGCGGCGGCCTTCCGCCAGGGTCAGGTCGAGGCCCGCGAGGGCGTCCCGGTCCTGCCCGGGGTGACGTGCGGCCAGCCCCTTGAGGACGACCGGGAACGGGGACGCGGGTGCCTGCCGCGGCTGCTCGGGCTCCCGTACGGGCTCGGGCGCGTCGAGCACCTCGTGGACCCGCTCGGCGCTCCTGCGCACGCGCTGGCGGTACTGCACGGCCAGCGGCAGTCCGAGGACCGCCTCGAAGGCGGCCAGCGGGGTGAGCACCACGACGGCCACGGCCACACCGGAGAGCCGGCCGTCGGCGACCGCCTGGACCCCGGTGAACGCGGCGCCCGCCACGGTCAGACCGGAGATCAGCGCGACGAGGCCGTCACCCAGGGCGGTGGCCGTGGCCGCACGCGAGGCGATCCGGGTGAGCGTGCCGTCGGCCCGGCGCGCCGCGGCGGCCCGCCGCGGCAGGGCACCGGCGACGGTCAGCTCGGCGGTGCCGGTGAGGAGGTCGGTGACACGGGTGGCCAGGACACCGCGGGCGGGGGCCAGCCTGCGCTCCGCCCGCCGCGCCACGGCACCGGTGACCATCGGGACGCCGGCTCCGGCCGCGAGCAGTCCGGCGGCGAGCACGGCACCGGCCTCCGGCAGCAGCCAGGTTGTGAAGCCGACCGACGCGGCGCAGACCACCACCGCGGTACCGGCGGGCAGCAGCCAGCGCAGCCAGTAGTCCTGAAGCGCGTCGACGTCCGAGACGAGCCGGGAGAGCAGGTCGCCCCGCCTGCGATGGCGCAGACCGGCGGGCGCCAGGCGCTCCAGCCGCCGGTACACGGCGACCCGGGTTTCGGCCAGCATCCGCAGCACGGCGTCGTGCGAGACGAGCCGCTCGGCGTAGCGGAAGACGGCCCGTCCGATGCCGAATGCGCGCGTCGCCGTCACGGCCACCATCAGGTACAGCACCGGGGGCTGCTCGGACGCCCGGGAGATCAGCCACCCGGAGGTGGCCATGAGCCCGACGGCGCTGCCGAGGGCGAGACTGCCGAGGAACAGCGCGAGTCCGAGCCGCCCGCGCCGGGCGCCGGACATGGCACGGACCCTGGCGAGGACGCCGGCCGGGGATCCGGACGCCGTTTCCCCGGAGGCCGCGTCGGCGGGGGGAGCCGGCGCGGTGGCCCCGGGCGCCTGCTCCGCCGGGCGGTCAGCCATGGGCGCCGGGGTCCCGTCCGCCACGGGTGCGGGGGCCGGCTCCTCCAGCCGCACCACGCGGTCGGCGATCTCCAGCAGGGCCGGCCGGTGCACCACCAGCAGCACCGTCCGTCCGGCCGCCAGTCGGCGCACCGCGGCGACGACCTCGGCCTCCGTCGCACCGTCCAGGGCGGCCGTCGGCTCGTCGAGGAGCAGCACCGGCCGGTCCGCGAGGAACGCCCGGGCCAGCGCGAGCCGCTGCCGCTGGCCGGCGGACAGCCCGGCGCCGTCCTCGCCGAGCACGGTGCCCGTGCCGTCGGGCAGCGCGTCCACGAACTCCAGCGCCCCGGCGTCGCGCAGCGCTCGCCGCACGGCGTCGTCGTCCGCCTCGGGCCGGGCCAGCCGGACGTTCTCGGCGACGGTGCCCGCGAACAGGTGCGGGCGCTGCGGCACCCAGGCGACGCGGGAGTGCCACTGGGCCGGATCGATGTCCGCGAGGTCGGCCCCGCCGATGCTGATGCGTCCCTCGCTCGGGCTCACGAAGCCGAGGAGGGCGTGGAGGAGCGTCGACTTGCCCGCGCCGCTCGGTCCGACGAGCGCGACCGTCTCCCCTGGCGCGACGTCCAGACTCACGGCCGACACGGCGTCCGCGGAACGCCCTGGATAGCGCACGCTCACGCCGCCGAACGTCAGGGTGCCGTCGGCCGGCACCGGCCCGTTCCCCTGGGCGGGACGGGGCGTCTCCAGCACCGAGAAGATCTCCTCGGCGGCGGCGAGCCCCTCGGCGGCCGCGTGGTACTGCGTGCCCACCTGCCGCAGCGGCAGATAGGCCTCGGGCGCGAGCACGAGCACGACCAGTCCGTCGTACAGGGTCATGTCGCCGTGGACGAGCCGCATGCCGATGGTCACGGCGACGAGCGCCACCGAGAGCGTGGCGAGGAGTTCCAGGGCGAAGGAGGACAGGAAGGCGATCCGCAGGGTGCGCATGGTCGCCTGCCGGTACTCACCGGTGATGCGCTTGATCGACTCGGCCTGCGCCTTGGCCCGGCCGAAGACCTTCAGGGTCGGCAGCCCGGCGACCACGTCCAGGAAGTGCCCGGACAGCCGGGACAGCAGCCGCCACTGACGGTCCATGCGGGACTGCGTGGCCCAGCCGATCAGCATCATGAAGACCGGGATGAGCGGCAGGGTGGCGACGATGATGGCCGCCGACACCCAGTCCTCGGTGACGATCCGCGCCAGCACCGCGACCGGCACGACCACCGCGAGCCCCAACTGCGGCAGATAGCGCGAGAAGTAGTCGTCGAGGGCGTCGACGCCGCGGGTGGCCAGGGCGACCAGCGATCCGGTGCGCTGCCCGCCGAGCCAGCCCGGTCCGAGCGCGGTCGCCCTGTCCAGCAGCCGCCCCCGCAGCTCCGACTTCACCGCCGCGCTCGCCCGGTGCGCGGCCAGCTCGGTGAGCCAGCTCACCAGTGCACGTCCGCAGGCGACGGCCACCAGCAGCAGCAGAGGGGTGCGCAGTTCGGCCGCCGCCAGACCGTGCCGGAAGGCGCCTACCACCAGCTCGGCGATGAGCATCGCCTGGGCGACGACCAACCCGGCCCCGACGGCGCCCAGGACGACGACCGCCGCCAGGAAGTGCCGGGTGGCGCGGGCGTACCGCAGCAGACGCGGATCGATCGGTTTCACGTGAAACACACCCTGCCGGGAGTCAGTGCGCGGATTCGGCGATGTGCTGCGTGCCGATCCGCTTGCGGAACACCCAGTACGTCCATCCCTGGTAGAGCAGGACCAGCGGCGTGGCGACCGCGGCAAGCCAGGTCATGATCTTCAGGGTGTACGGGCTGGACGAGGCGTTGGTGACGGTGAGGCTCCAGTCCGCGTCCAGCGTGGACGGCATGACGTTCGGGAACAGCGTCAGGAAGAGCATCGCCACGGCGGCCACGATGGTGACCCCGGAGAACGTGAACGCCCATCCCTCTCGTCCCGCCTGGTTGGCCACCAGGGCGGCGACCAGGGCGGCGACCGCCGCCACCAGGGCGACCAGGCTGGTGCCGTCCCCTCTGTCGGCCTGCGTCCACAGCAGGAAGACCAGGGCGAGCGCCGCGGTGACGACTCCGACGCGCCGGGCCAGCCTCCGCGACCGTTCGCGGATCTCGCCCACCGTCTTGAGCGCGGTGAACACCGCTCCGTGGAAGGTGAACAGCGTCAGCGTGACCAGGCCGCCGAGGAGGGCGTACGGGTTGAGCAGGTCCCAGACGCTGCCGACGTACTCCAGATCCTGGTCGATCTTGACGCCGCGGACGATGTTGCCGAAGGCGACGCCCCACAGGAACGCCGGGATCAGCGAGGTCCAGAAGATCGCCGTCTCCCAGTTCCGCTGCCAGGACTCCTCCGGCCGCTTCGCCCGGTACTCGAAGGCGACGCCGCGGATGATCAGGCAGATCAGGATGACCAGCAAGGGAAGGTAGAAGCCGGAGAAGAGCGTGGCGTACCACTCGGGGAAGGCGGCGAAGGTCGCTCCGCCGGCCGTCAGCAGCCACACCTCGTTGCCGTCCCACACCGGGCCGATGGTGTTGATCAGCACCCGCTTCTCGGCCCGGTCCCGGGCGAGCAGCTTGGTGAGGACGCCGACCCCGAAGTCGAAGCCCTCCAGGAAGAAGTAGCCGATCCACAGGACGGCGATCAGGACGAACCAGACGTCGTGCAGTTCCATGACTGTGCAGCTCCCTCGGCCTAGTAGGAGAAGGCCATCGGCTTGTCGGCGTCACGGGAGTCGCCGCCGATCTTCGTGGGCGGGTTGAGGTCGGCCTCGGTGAGCTCGGGCGGGCCCGCCTTGACGTACTTGGCGAGCAGCTTGACCTCGATGACGGCCAGGACGGCGTACAGCGCGGTGAAGACGGACATCGAGATGATGACCTCGGCCTGGGACACGCCGGGGGAGACGGCGTCGCGGGTCTGCATCACGCCGTAGACGACCCAGGGCTGCCGGCCCATCTCGGTGAAGATCCAGCCCCAGGAGTTGGCGATCAGCGGGAAGCCCATCGTCCACAGGGCGAGCAGCCAGTACAGCCGGCTGAGCCTCGACCCGAGGGGCTTCTTCAGCAGCACCAGGTGCGGCACCTCGTCCTCCCCGGTCCGCAGGGCCGACGGCAGCAGGAACCTCTTGCGCGTCAGCCACAGGCCCAGCAGGCCGAGGGAGAAGGACGCCATGCCGAAGCCGATCATCCAGCGGAAGCCCCAGTAGGCGACGGGGACGATGGGCTTGTAGTCACCGGGGCCGAACTGCTCCTGGAGGGCCTTGTTGGTGTCGTTGATGCCGGGCACGTACGAGTCGAAGTCGCTGTGCGCGAGGAAGGACAGCAGTCCGGGAATCTCCAGGGCGACCTCGTTGTGCCCCTTGTCGACGTCCCCGTAGGCGAAGACGGAGAAGGGCGCCGGTTCCTCGCCGTCCCACAGCGCCTCGGCGGCGGCCATCTTCATCGGCTGCTGCTCGTACATGACCTTGCCGAGGGTGTCGCCGCTGACCGCGGTGAGCAGGCCGCCGACCGCGAGGGTGACGAGGCCGAGCCGCAGCGAGGTCCGCATGACGGGGATGTGCTTCTTGCGCATCAGGTGGAAGGCGGCGATGCCGACCATGAAGGCGCCGCCCGTCAGGAAGGCCGCGGAGAAGCTGTGGAAGACCTGGTTGAGGGTGGTGTTCTGGGTCAGGACCTGCCAGAAGTCGGTGAGCTCGGCGCGGCCCTTCTCCTCGTTGATGCGGTAGCCGACCGGGTGCTGCATCCAGGAGTTCGCGGCGAGGATGAAGTACGCCGACAGCAGGGTGCCGATCGAGACCATCCAGATGCAGGCCAGGTGGATCTTCTTGGGCAGCTTGTCCCAGCCGAAGATCCACAGGCCGATGAAGGTCGACTCGAAGAAGAACGCGATCAGTGCCTCGAAGGCGAGGGGCGCCCCGAAGATGTCACCGACGAAACGGGAGTAGTCGGACCAGTTCATACCGAACTGGAACTCCTGCACGATGCCGGTGACGACACCCATGGCGATGTTGATCAGGAACAGCTTGCCCCAGAACTTGGTCGCCCTGAGGTACTTCTCCTTCTCGGTGCGCACCCAGGCGGTCTGCAGTCCGGCCGTCAGGGCGGCCAGTGAGATCGTCAGCGGCACGAAGAGGAAGTGGTAGACGGTCGTGATGCCGAACTGCCATCGCGCCAGTGTCTCGGGCGCCAAAGCCATGTCCACGTCGTCGGCCTCCTTGCATCGCCGCGGTTCCGGCTGTTCGTGCGTGTGCGCGTCACCTGTCTGCGGACCGAACAGAGCTTGTGAACGCGTTCACATTCACAAGCAATTATGACTTACCGCTTTTCGACACCGGAAGGGGGGTCCCTGTGACGTCAATCCCTTGGCAAGAACTTCAACATCTTGTTGAATCCGCGCCATGGACATCGCGAACACACAGGAGCAGCAGCACACACGGATACGCATCTCATGGCCCGCGGGTCACCTCACCGCGACCCTTGAGGACAGCCCCACCACACAGGCACTGCTCAAGGTGCTGCCGCTCACCGCCTCCGCCAGCACATGGGGCGAGGAGGTGTACTTCGACACAGGTGTGTCGGTTTCACGTGAAACGGACGCCCGGCAGGTCGTCGAGCCGGGCACCGTCGCCTTCTGGCCCGACGGCGACGCCCTGGCCCTCCCGTACGGGCCCACACCGATCTCGCGAGGCGACGAGTGCCGCCTCGCGAGCCCGTGCAACGTTCTCGGCCGCCTCGACGGAGACCCCCGCCTGCTGGCGACGGTGCGCGACGGCGACCCGGTACGCGTGGACAAGGTGGACGCCGGCCGACCCGCCTGACGCCCACCGCCCGATCAGATCTCCTTGCGGAACGCTTCCGACACCTTCAGGAAGATGTCGTTCGCCTCGCTCTCCCCGACCGTGACCCGCACACCCTCGCCCGGGAACGGTCGGACCACCACGCCGGCCCGCTCACACGCGTCCGCGAATGCGGCCGTGCGCTCCCCCAGCCGCAGCCACACGAAGTTGGCCTGGGTCTCCGGCACCGTCCAGCCCTGTGCGCGCAGGCCGTCGACCACACGGATGCGCTCACAGACCAGCGAGCCGACACGTCCGATCAGCTCGTCCTCCGCCCGCAGCGAGGCGATCGCCGCCTCCTGCGCGATGTGGCTCACGCCGAAGGGCACCGCCGTCTTGCGCAGCGCGGCCGCCACCGGCTCATGGGCGATCGCGAAGCCGACCCGCAGACCGGCAAGACCGTACGCCTTGGAGAAGGTCCGCAGGACACAGACGTTGGGCCGGTTCCGGTAGATCTCGACACCGTCGGGGACCTCGGGGTCGCGGATGAACTCGCGGTAGGCCTCGTCGAGGACCACGAGCACGTCGCTCGGGACCCGGTCGAGGAAACGCTCCAGCTCGGCCCGCCGCACCACCGTGCCCGTCGGGTTGTTGGGGTTGCAGACGAAGATCAGCCGGGTGCGGTCGGTGATCGCGGCGGCCATGGCGTCCAGGTCGTGCACCTCGCCCGGCGTCAGCGGCACCTTCACGGACGTCGCACCGCTGATCTGCGTGATGATCGGGTACGCCTCGAAGGAGCGCCAGGCGTAGATCACCTCGTCACCGGGTCCGGACGTCGCCTGGAGCAGTTGCTGGGCGACGCCCACCGACCCGGTGCCGGTGGCCAGGTGGGAGAGCGGAACACCGAATCGTTCCGACAACTCGCTCATCAGCGCCGTACAGGCCATGTCCGGGTAGCGGTTGAACGACGACGCCGCGGCCGCCACCGTCTCCATCACACCCGGCAGCGGCGGGTACGGGTTCTCGTTGGAGGACAGCTTGTAGGCCACCGGCCCGTCGGCCGACGCGGGCTTGCCCGGCTTGTAGGTGGGAATACCCTCCAGCTCGGCGCGCAGCTTGGGGCTCGTCTCGCTCACCGCAGTCCTCCTCATGACCACCACCGGCATCGAATACTTCTCACCTTATGAGGATTCGGCGCCGCTGCGTATAGGTGCGGACAGACCTCCTCCGTCACACAGGCATCAGGGGCATCAGCGCACCAAGACGCATGATTCGGGGGGCGCGCCGCACATATATCTACGCGCCGGTGGCTCACGCCGTGGCGCGCATCCCTCGTGCAGGTGAGTTGAGACCTCTTCGCAACATCGGCCAGTTAACAGGCCTCTGCTCGCCAGCACGTCAGTTAACAGGCCAACGGCGCTCAAGTTCCTTGCTTTGCAAGGTGCTTAGCGCCTCGTGATCATGCAGAAACGTGCCTGTCAACGCGTGCATATGCGTCCGCCCTACCCCACCGCATGAGCCCTACTATCGGCTCGCCATGACAGCAGCAGGGAAGCACCAGGTGAGCCGCGCGGAAACCTCACGTCGAGGCAACCGGCCGGGTCGGGCGGGCATCAGGGACGTGGCCGCCGCCGCCGGAGTATCCATCACGACCGTCTCCGACGCCCTCAACGGCAAGGGCCGACTCCCGGATGCCACCCGGCGCCATGTCCGCGAGGTCGCCGACCGGCTGGGATACCGGCCGTCGGCCGCCGCACGTACGCTGCGCACCGGCAAGTCGGGACTCATCGGCCTGACCGTGACGACGTACGGGGATGAACCTTTCACCTTCACCGAGTTCGCGTACTTCGCCGAGATGGCGCGCGCCGCCACCTCCGCCGCGCTGGCCCGCGGCTACGCCCTCGTCATCCTCCCGGCGACCTCCCGCCACGACGTCTGGTCCAACGTCGCGCTGGACGGAACGGTCGTCATCGACCCCTCCGACCAGGACCCGGTCGTCAGCGAACTGGTCCGCCAGGGCTTACCGGTCGTCTCCGACGGCCGCCCGGTCGGCGCGCTCCCCGTGACCGCCTGGGTCGACAACGACCACGAGGCCGCCGTGCTCGGCATCCTCGATCACCTGGCCGCCGCCGGCGCACGCCGGATCGGGCTGCTGACCGGCACCACGACCGACACGTACACCCACCTGTCGACCACCGCCTACCTGCGCTGGTGCGAGCGCGTCGGCCAGGACCCCGTCTACGAGGCCTACCCGGCGCACGATCCGTGCGCGGGCGCGGTGGCCGCCGACCGGCTGCTCGCCCGGCCCGACCGGCCCGACGCCGTCTACGGACTGTTCGACCCGAACGGCACCGACCTGCTCGCCGCCGCCCGCCGCTACGGGCTGCGTGTCCCGGAGGACCTGCTGCTGGTCTGCTGCAGCGAGTCCACGGTGTACGCGAGCACCGAGCCGCCCATCACCACCCTGTCGCTGAAACCGCGCCGCATCGGCACCGCGGTGATCCAGTTGCTCATCGACGCCATCGAGGGACTCGACACGGAGCAGACCGTCGAGCAGGTGATACCCACGGAGCTGATCGTGCGGACGTCCTCGCAGCGCCGTCCGCCCCGCACGACGGTCAGCCCGCCGCGGTCACCGGAGGGCGACTAGCGCCTCCGGGCGCCACGGATCGCGGACCCGCGGGAGGAGATCACGCCACCGTCACGGCAGGGCGAAGCCCGGCCCAATCGGGGCGAAAGCCGCGGTGAACCGGAGTCCCGCTCTGATTCACCACCCCTGGGTCATCACACAGCGCGATCCGCATTCCTATGATGGGCCCACACACCGCGGGCCGCTGCGACCAGGCAGTCCGAAGCGGTGCAGATGCGGCGCGATGGTGGAGGGGTCGATGACTCAGGGGGCCGGTCAGGGACCCGAAGTGGAGCGGACGGCGACGGTGCGCGACTTCCGGGTGCCCGCGTACGTCCACGAGACCGCTCCGTACGCCACCTCCGGCACGCACCCGGGCGAGTCCGCCCCGCCCTCCCAGGAAGGCTACGAAGAGGCCTATCCGGAGGGGTACACACCCACTCAGCGCGATCTGCCCGTCATCCGTCGGGGTGACACGGTCCAGGTCACCGTGAACCCCGAACCGGCCCCGCCGGCGCAGCCCGCCACCGGCCAGGGACCGCTGTTCGTCGTCGGCGACGTGCACGGCTACCTCGACGAGCTCGTGGCCGCCCTCCAGGAGAAGGGCCTCGTGGACGCCGCCGGGCAGTGGTGCGCGGGCACCTCCCGCCTGTGGTTCCTCGGCGACTTCACCGACCGCGGCCCCGACGGCATCGGCGTCATCGATCTCGTGATGCGGCTGTCCGCCGAGGCGGCCGCGGCCGGCGGCTACTGCAAGGCGCTGATGGGCAACCACGAGCTGCTGCTGCTCGGCGCCAAGCGGTTCGGCGACACGCCCGTCAACTCCGGCGCGGGCACCGCCACCTTCCAGGCGGCCTGGCTGCTGAACGGCGGCCAGAAGACCGACATGGACCGCCTCCAGGACCACCACCTGCAGTGGATGGCGCGCCTCGACGCCCTCGAAGAGGTGGACGGGCACCTCCTCGTCCACTCCGACACCACGACCTACCTCGACTACGGCCGCTCCATCGAGGAGGTCAACGACACCGTCCGCGAGACGCTCACGCGCAACGACGCGGAAGAGGTGTGGGACCTGTTCCGCAAGTTCACCAAGCGCTTCTCCTTCCGCGACGAGGGCGGCGCCGACGCCGTGCGCTCCCTGCTGGACACGTACGGCGGCACCCGGATCGTGCACGGCCACAGCCCCATCCCGT
The DNA here is from genome assembly GCF_044390505.1 of Streptomyces sp. NPDC018947. Taxonomy (NCBI): domain Bacteria; kingdom Bacillati; phylum Actinomycetota; class Actinomycetes; order Kitasatosporales; family Streptomycetaceae; genus Streptomyces; species Streptomyces sp. NPDC018947. The sequence goes on along the minus strand of NZ_JBIRZD010000013.1, from coordinate 108,436 downwards.
ACCTGCTGGGCGAGGTCGGCTCCGAGGACGGCGAGGACGACACCCGTACGGTGGTCGAGGGACCCCACGTCTACGCCGACGGACTGGCCATCGCCATGGACGGTGGCGTGACCATGGCCGGAAAGCTGCTGGTCCAGCAACTGCCGCTCGACGCCTGACACTTCCCCCGGCGGGTCCGCGCCGCCCAGGTCCCCGCGGCACGGCACCCAATTTCCGGAAACCCCCTGTCACCGTACGCCGTCACCGCTCTACCATCGGCTTATCCGTAGCAGGCTCCCCTCCGTTTCTGCCCGACGGCTCGTTGGCATGCGAGCCCCAAGCCCTACGGAGCATCGGGGGATGCACATGAACAGCGTTCCGCAGCACTTGTCGCACGAGGACCACCAGGAGTACGAGCGGCTCCTCGACGAGGCGCTGCGCTCCGCACCACACCGACCGGAACTGGCGGCGGTCGGACAGCGGCTCAACGCCGAACAACTGCGCACCATGGCACTCAGCGCCACCGCTCTGATCACGGCGGCGGCCACCACGGAGTACCAGCACTACGTCAAGGTGCGCGAGGAACTGCGTCACCCGGGGCAGGCCCCCTCGTCGTCGTCGGCACGCGCGTCCGGCACCGGTGAGCCGGCCACAGGCGGGGCGGGGCTGACGGCCACCGTGGGAGAGGCCGCCGAGGCGGTCGGCGCGGGCGCGGGCGCCGTCGTCGCCGTCCTGGCACCCGTGCTGGCCGGCACCGCCGCGGCGATCTTCCTGCTCGTCGGCTACCTCCTGAAGGCGATCGACCCGGGGCAGGCCTTCGCGCAGACCATGCTCACCACGGGATGGGTGTTCGGCGGTCTGACCGCGGTGGCCATCCTCGTCGCCGCGGTGGGGCTGCTGGTCACCGCGCTGGGCAACAGCCCCTCCGCCGAGTCCGGCCGCTACGGCGAACTCGACGGGGAGGTGGCCCGGGCCAGGGAGGCCTGGCACGAGGCCCTGCTCGAGCGCGGCATCCTGCCGTTCCTTCGGGACGCGCTGGCCGACCCGGACGCGGTGGTCGCACTGCACCGCACGGGACCGTCGGCGCCGGCCGGCCGGATGCCCCACCTGGGATACGGCCGCCCGGGGTTCAGCAGCCCCGGGGACGGCCGGGAGGGCCCGCGTCCCAGCTACTCCAGCCCGGACTACAGCAGCCCGGACTTCGGGGGCCCGGAACACCGGCCCGAGTAGCCTCCGGCCCGGGCGGGCACGTCAGAGAATGCCCGCCCGGCCGGCGGCGGTGATCCAGGACGGGAACTCGGACAGCAGGCGGTCGTACAGCTCCGGGTCGGGGACGGTGGCGATGTCGTCCACGGCGAAGAAGCCGACGTTGTCGACGCGGCGGCCGGGCAGGGTGTCGAACCGCTCCAGCACTCCGTAGTTGGACCGGCCGAGCCCCACGAACTGCCAGAAGACCGGTTCCTCCACGGCGGCCCGCAGCTCCCGCTCGATCTCGTTGTTGCGGTAGACACCGCCGTCGGAGAAGAACAGCACCAGGGTGGGCACCGGAGCGGGGTTGTCCCGGACGAAGGCGCGGACCTCGGCGATCACCTTCTGTTCCTCGTTCTGGATGCCGACGTCCCGCATGTCGACCTGCTCCGGCTGGAGCCCCTTCTTCCTGCCCCGGCGGAAGAGCCCCACCTCCCCCACCCGCACGTGCAGCCGCAGCCACTCGGGCAGCTCGCCCAGTCGCAGGTCGGGCAGCCGGGCGGGGTTCGAGGCGAAGGTCCAGGCCTGCATCTCGCCGTCGTCGTCCAGTTGCGCGGCGACGGCCGCCATGCGCTCCACCACGTCGGTGACCACGCCCCTGGAGTAGAGGAAGGACATGGAACCGGAGGCGTCGAGGACCAGGACGACACGCGCGGTGACACCGGCCGCGCCGTGCTTGCGCAGGCTGACCGCGACCTGCTCCTTGCGCAGGGACAGCCGCTTGCGCATGTCCACCGGCAGGCGCTCCTCGCCCTTGGTGAGCCGGGGGCCGGTGGCCGCCGTCGTCGGGGGCACCGCCGCGGACGGGACCGAAGGACCCGGCGCCGGCGGGGGAGCCTGCGGCGGGGGCGGTGCCTGCGGCGCGGGAGGCGTCGCCGCCGAGGGGGCCGCGGCGGGCGGGGCGTCGTCGACCGTGATGCCGAAGTCGGTGGCCAGCCCCGCGAGTCCGCTCGCGTAACCCTGTCCGACCGCCCGGAACTTCCACTTCCCCTGGCGCAGGTACAGCTCGCCGCCGACGAGCGCGGTCTCGGTGCCGGCCTCGATGTCGAAGCGGGCCAGCTCGGTGCCCGTCGCCGTGTCCAGCAGCCGCAGCGACAGCCCGGGCACCTGGCCGAACGTCCCGCCGTCGGCCGAGGCGCACAGGACGACGCGCTCGATGCCGGGCTCCAGCGAGCGCAGGTCCACCTCGACGGCGTCGGTCGTGGATCCGGAGCCGTTCTCCTTCCCCAGGTGCCGCACCGCTCCGGAGGTGTGGCGGGGCTGGTTGTAGAAGACGAAGTCGCCGTCGTCGCGCACGCGTCCGGCCGAGGTGAGCAACAGAGCCGAGGCGTCGACCTCGGGCACACCCGGTGCGGCGGTCCAGACGAGCGCGACGCGCACCGTGGGCGGGTCGACGGCGATGTTGGCGCCCTTGCTCAGGGATGTGGCTGTCATGCGCCCAGTCTGCCGAGGCGGGCCGCCGCGGGGGAGGGGGCGGGCCCCGCGCTCCGCGCCTCCTCCCCCTCCTGCCGGCCCCCGGGGCGGGTCAGACCCTGCAGCTCCGCACCGGTCGCGTACAGGGCGACGAGCAGCGGCCGCAGGGCCCGGCCTGCCTCCGTCAGGGCGTAGCGGCTGCGTACGGGGAAGCCCCGCAGGCGTTCGGCTGTCACCAGGCCCCTGTCCTGCAGCGTCCGGAGGCGTTCGGTGAGCACCTTCGCCGAGAGTTCCGGCAGCAGCTCCCGCAGTTCGGTGAAGCCCCGGGGGCCGCCCATCAGCTCGCGGAGCACCAGCGTGGTCCATCGGCCGGAGACGGCGGCCAGGGCGGTCTCCACGGGGCAGTCGGCTTCGGGACGTCGGGTGCGGCCCCGTTCGTCGGGCACCAACTCCCCGTCCCAGCGGTGGGTTTCCGTTTGGTTACCCGCGTCCGCGGGCTGTTCGCTTGCCACATGACGCATTCCCCCAGTGTGCCGCTGGCCACGCGCGCGGCCGAGCATCCGTACGTCTTCGCACGGGCCTTCAACACCTTCGACCCGCACGTCCTGGACCAGGTCTACGAACCTGGGGCCGGCTTCGTGCCCGAGCCGGGCCGGCTGGTGTCCGGGCCGGACCGGCTGCGCGCCAACGGGGACTTCCTGGCGCTGCGCGTGCCGATCCGAATCTCGCCCCGGCACACCTACGCGGTGGGTGATCTGGCCCTGCTGATCGTGGACTTCGTCATCGACGGCGTCGCCGCGCACGGGGACCACGTGCGTATCGAGGGCACCGCGACGGACGTGGCCCGTCGCGGGCCGGACGGCTTCTGGCGCTACGCGATCGACAACCCGTTCGGTGTGGCGGGCCCGCCCGCGACCACCCCGGTGACCGGCTGACGCCGGGCGGTCCCGGCGGTGCGGGACCGCCCCCTGTGCGGGCTCAGTCGGCCAGCGGGAGATACACCCGGTTCCCGCCGGCGGCGAACTCCTTCGACTTCTGGAGCATGCCCTCGGCGATCTCGTCCGCCGACGCCCCCTCGGAGACCGTGCCGCCGAACCGCTCGTTGATGCTCTGGCTGATCTTCATCGAGCAGAACTTCGGCCCGCACATCGAGCAGAAGTGAGCCGTCTTGGCGGGCTCGGCCGGCAGTGTCTCGTCGTGGAACTCCCGTGCCGTGTCCGGGTCGAGGGCCAGATTGAACTGGTCCTCCCACCGGAACTCGAACCGGGCGTCCGACAGCGCGTCGTCCCACTCCTGCGCACCCGGATGCCCCTTGGCGAGGTCGGCGGCATGGGCGGCGATCTTGTAGGTGATGACGCCGGTCTTGACGTCGTCACGGTTGGGCAGGCCCAGGTGCTCCTTGGGCGTGACGTAGCAGAGCATGGCCGTGCCCCACCAGGCGATCATCGCGGCACCGATGCCGGAGGTGATGTGGTCGTACGCCGGCGCGACGTCCGTCGTCAGCGGGCCGAGCGTATAGAACGGAGCTTCATCGCAGATCTCCTGCTGAAGGTCGATGTTCTCCTTGATCTTGTGCATCGGGACGTGGCCCGGGCCCTCGATCATGGTCTGTACATCGAAACGCCTGGCGATCCGGTTGAGTTCCCCGAGCGTACGCAGCTCCGCGAACTGCGCCTCGTCGTTGGCGTCAGCGATCGACCCGGGCCGCAGACCGTCCCCGAGGGAGTACGTGACGTCGTAGGCCGCGAGGATCTCGCAGAGCTCCTCGAAGTTCTCGTACAGGAACGACTCCTTGTGGTGCGCCAGGCACCAGGCCGCCATGATCGAGCCGCCGCGCGAGACGATGCCGGTCTTCCGGTTCGCGGTGAGCGGTACGTAGGACAGGCGCACGCCCGCGTGGACGGTCATGTAGTCCACGCCCTGCTCGGCCTGCTCGATGACCGTGTCCTTGTAGATCTCCCAGGTCAGCTCCTCCGCCCTGCCGTCGACCTTCTCCAGTGCCTGGTAGAGCGGCACGGTGCCGATGGGGACGGGCGAGTTGCGCAGCACCCATTCGCGGGTGGTGTGGATGTTGCGGCCGGTGGAGAGGTCCATGACCGTGTCGGCGCCCCAGCGGGTCGCCCAGGTCATCTTCTCGACCTCCTCCTCGATGGAGGACGTCACCGCGGAGTTGCCGATGTTGGCGTTCACCTTCACCAGGAACCGCTTGCCGATGATCATCGGCTCGATCTCCGGGTGGTTGACATTGGCCGGCAGCACGGCCCGTCCGGCGGCGATCTCCTCGCGGACCACCTCCGGCGAGACGTTCTCCCGGAGGGCCACGTACTCCATCTCGGGCGTGATCTGGCCCCGGCGCGCGTACGCGAGCTGCGTCACCGCCGCGCCGTCCCGGCCCCGGCGCGGCTGGCGCGGACGACCGGGGAACACCGCGTCGAGATTGCGCAGTCCGCCGCGTGGCGAGGTGTGCTTGATGCCGTCGTCCTCGGGGCGGACGGGACGACCGGCGTACTCCTCCGTGTCGCCGCGGGCGATCACCCAGTTCTCCCGCAGCGGCGGCAGTCCCCTGCGGACGTCGGTGTCGACGAGGGGGTCGGTGTACGGCCCCGATGTGTCGTAGAGGGTGACCGACTTCCCATTGGTGAGGTGCACCTGACGGACCGGCACCCGCAGGTCGGGGCGCGAGCCCTCGACGTACGCCTTGTGCCAGCCGATGGACTTCCCGGCCTCCGCTGACGTCTCCTCGGCGGAGTTCTGCGTGGAGGCAGGCGTGCGTGCGTCCTTGATGGTCATGAGACCTACTCCCTACGCCGGCATTACCCGGTAACAGGTTCGGCGGTCGGCGCAGCCGTTTCCGTCTCCCGACGCTTCGTGGGGAACATCACTCGGCTTCGGTGACGTTTCCCGTGAAACATCGCAGGGACGGAGGTCAGCGCCCTCTCAGCCCGGTGCTCCGAGCTCCCGCGTGTACAAAGGTGCCCCCACGCTAGCGTCAATTCGGGCGCGGTGAACAGAGGGCCCCCCTCGTTCTTGCGATGATCGGTCGGTGACCACGACCCAGCACCCTCCCTACCCGCCGCACGAACCCCGGCGCGGCCCCGGCGCCGCGCCGGGTGACGGTCGTACGCACGGCCACTCCGCCGACGACGCGTACGGTGCGGGTGCGAGACAGGAGACGGTTCACGCGTACCCCGCTCCCGGCGGCCACGGTCCGGGCGGCCCCGAGCCGCACGGCGCCGGTGACGGGCAGGGGGGCGGGCACGGGCACTCGCACGGGCACAGTCACAGCCACGGGCCCGCGGCGCCCGTCTCCCGCCATCTGCGGAAGGTCATCGCGGCGGTCCTCATCCCGTTCGCCGCCGTGGTGGTGGTCGGCCTCGCCGTGCTCTGGCCGGGCGGTGCCCCGCCGCACGAGCGCACCGGCGTCGGCTTCGACCGGCAGACGCAGCAGGCCACGGTCACCGAGGTGGAGAGGCTGAGCTGCAAGTCCGTCAACGCGTCGGGCGGCGTCCCGACCGGGGACACCTCCACCGCTGAGGGTTCCTCGGCGGTCCAGCAGGCGAACGGCGACTGCAAGCGGGCGACGATCCGCGTCGACACCGGCGAGGACAAGGGCCGTACGTTCCAGGAGATCGTGCAGCCTGACCAGACGCGGCAGTTGCACGAGGGCCAGCAGGTGGTGGTCGCCTACGAGCCCTCCGCGCCGAAGGATCTGCAGTACTCGGTGACCGACATCAACCGCCGGTTCCCGATGGCCCTGCTCGCCGGCATCTTCGCGCTGGCCGTCGTGGCCGTCGGGCGGCTGCGGGGGCTCATGGCGCTGGTCTCGCTGGCCATCAGCTTCCTGCTGCTGAACTTCTTCATCCTGCCCGCCATCCTCCAGGGATCGAACCCCCTGCTGGTGGCGGTGATCGGGGCCAGCGCCATCATGCTGATCGCGTTGTACATGTGCCACGGCCTGTCCGCGAGAACGTCCGTGGCGGTGCTCGGCACCCTGGTCTCGCTCTTGCTGATCGGTGTCCTCGGTTCACTGTTCATCGGCTGGGCCGCGCTCACCGGCAACACCGACGACAACACGGGCCTGATCCACGGCCTGTACCCGTCGATCGACATGAGCGGTCTGCTGCTCGCCGGGGTCATCATCGGCTCGCTCGGTGTCCTCGACGACGTCACGGTCACCCAGACGTCGGCGGTCTGGGAACTGCACGAAGCCAATCCGACGATGGGCTGGCGCGGTCTGTACCGCGCGGGCATCCGCATCGGCCGCGATCACATCGCCTCGGTCGTCAACACGCTCGTCCTCGCCTACGCGGGCGCCGCGCTGCCGCTGCTGCTGCTGTTCTCGATCGCGCAGAGCAGCGTGGGCGCGGTCGCCAACAGCGAGCTGGTCGCCGAGGAGATCGTGCGCACGCTGGTGGGCTCGATCGGACTGGTGGCGTCCGTCCCGGTCACCACCGCCCTCGCGGCCCTGGTCGTCTCGGCCGACCGCCGCCCGTCCGAACGGCGCCCGGCGCAGGATGCCGGGACGACGGCGGTGTCCGGGCCCGCTGCCGCGCGCGGTGGCCGGGGACGTCGGCGCAAGCGCTGACCGCCCCGGCCGGGGCCCTGGCGTCGCCGCGGGGTGCCCGGCCACCTGAAGAAGCGTTCCTGCACGGCGGGCAGACCGCCGAAACATCACGCCACCGTCCAGGGGCGCCGTAACGTTCAGCCCGCGCTCTGTTCCTCGGCCAGGATGCGGTCCAGCGCCTCGTCGAGGTGCGCGTCGAAGTCGGCGAGGGCACCCTCCTGTCCCAGCGGCACCAGCTTGTCGGTGCGGTCCAGGAACGCCACCAGTGGCGCCGCGGAGGAGCGGAACAGCGCCTGGTCGCTGCCGACCTGGAGACGGATCAGCACCTCGGCCAGCGGCTCGGGATCGACGGGCGCGATGCGCACATCACCGTCACCGCACGGCATGGCCACCCCGTCGACCAGCAGCTCCCGGCCGAAGGCCCAGGTCACCGGGGCATCGCCAGGCAGATGAAAGGTCAGCCGCACCGCATAGGGATCACACGTCTGATAACGCAGCTCCACCGGAATGCGGAAAGAGAGCTCCTCGGAAACGAGGAAGCTCATCATGACCTCTGCCTGTACGGACTCGCCCATCGCCTACCCCGTCATTCGCCGTCGACTGTCCGGGAATCAAACCTCTAATCACTGGTGGCATCTTGCTCAACGTACACACCAGATCACAAGGAGTGAGTTTTCAGATACTGATAGAGAGCGCGAGGGACCCCAGAAGCCGGCCCATCTCGTCCTGCAGCCGCCGGGCCGCGCACGGCAGCCGGTCGGCCTGACGGGCGGGAAGGGAGATGGCCACCGTGGCGGCCGTCGTGCCGAGGGTGACGGGGATCGCCGCGCACACCGTCCCCAGGGCGTACTCCTGTCGCTCCGTCACCGGGGACATGGGCCGCATCCGTTCCAGCCGCTGCGTCAGGCAGCTCGCGTCCCGCACCGTGTACGGCGTCACCGGCCGCACCGGATAGCGGTCGAGGTGGTCGCGCCGCCCGTCCTCGTCCAACTGGGACAGCAGGCACTGCCCGACGGCGTGCGCGTGCCCGGTCTCCCGGAAGTCCGCCCACTCCTCCACCGCGGGATTGCCCGGGGTGTCGGAGACGCACACGACCTCGATCTCCCCGTCGCGGTACATGGCGTAGTAGACGGGTGCGCCGATCGCGTCCCGCCAGCGCGCCAGGATGTCCACGACCGTGCTGCGACGTTTCTGCGCGGCTCCGCTGCCGCCCAGCCGCTCAGCCGCCTCCCCGAGGAAGAAGAGGCCCTTCTCGCGGCGCAGATATCCCTCGTGCACGAGGGTGCGCAACAGGTGGTAGGCCGTGGGCAGCGCCAGTCTCGTCTCCCGGGCCAGTTGCTTGGCGGGTGCTCCGTACTCGTGCTCCGCGACGCATTCCAGCAGACGCATCGCGCGCTGCACCGAGCCGATGAGGGTCGCTGCGGGCGGATCCGCGCGCGGCGGTGCGGCGGGCGCCGTGGGCGCGGCCGAGGCCGGGTGAGGCTGCGCGGGCAGTGCGCGCGGCGGAACGAAGGCGGTGTCAGCCGTGGCCAAGAATCACTCCCGGAGCGCGAGGGGGGCGGCCCGTGCGGGGAGACACGGGTGGGGTGTACGCCGCTCGCGGGGTCGCCCCCGCGTGGAGTTCCGGACTCTAACCGCCGGTCACCGCACGCCGACGGCCCGTCCGGAAAACTTCCCTCGCGCGAGGGAACCGGTGGTTCCTGTTACCGCCACCGGTGCCCCGACGCTCTCACCAGTCGCCGCGCGATGACGAACTCGCCATGAACTTGCGTACGACGTAGATCAGTCCGCCCACGAGCGCCACGAAGAGCAGCACCTTGAAGAGCACGGCCACCACGAAGGTGAGCACACTGGCGATCAGCCCGCCGAACACGACCAGGGCGATGACCGGCACCGCGATCCACTTCACCCACCACGGCAGTCCCGTGAAGATCTCTCGCATCGCCCTCGCCCTTGCCTTTCCACCCGTTCGAGTGCCGGGGCCCTCGGTGGCCCGGAATCCCACAGGGAGTCTCTGATGTCCTGCACCCGATGCTAGAGCGGCGAGGGGTCCGGCAGGGGCGTCGTACCCCTTGTCTCCCCCTGAGCGATCCCCTAGGGAACCCCGGGGAGCCGGCTCAGCTCTCCGGCGGAGAGAACACCACCAGCACCCTGAGGTCCTCGCTGATGTGGTGGAACTTGTGGGCGACCCCGGCCGGCACGTAGACCACGCTGCCGCGGGCGACCTCGGTGGTCTCCATGCCCACGGTGATCGAGGCACGGCCGCTCACCACGAAGTACACCTCGTCCTGCTCGTGCGGCTTCTGCGGGTCCGCGGTGCCCGCGTCCAGCGCGTACAGACCGACCGACATGTTCCGCTCGCGCAGGAACTGCAGGTAGGCACCGTCGTTGGCGGCGCGCTCCGCCTCCAGTTCGTCCAGCCGGAATGCCTTCATCGCCTTGTCCGCCCCTGCCTCTCCGTTCGATTCCGATCGTGTCTGCCACGATCAGACACATGAAGAATTTCCTAGTCAAGACGATCGCCAACGCGGGTGCCCTGGCCGTCGCCGTATGGCTCCTGGACAAGATCACCCTGACCGGCGGCAGCACCGGTGAGAAGGCCGTCGCACTGATCGTGGTCGCCCTGGTGTTCGGCCTGGTGAACATGCTGGTGAAGCCGATCGTGCAGGTGCTGACGTTCCCGCTGTTCATACTCACCCTGGGCCTGTTCACACTGGTGGTCAACGCGCTGATGCTGTTGCTCACCTCGTGGCTGGCCGACAAGCTCGATCTGAGCTTCCATGTCGAGGGCTTCTGGACGGCTGTGCTGGGCGGCCTGATCGTCTCGGTCGTCTCCTGGGCGCTCAACGCGTTCCTGCCCGACAAGGACTGACACCCATGACCTACCGCGTCTGTTTCGTGTGCACGGGCAACATCTGCCGCTCCCCGATGGCCGAAGCCGTCTTCCACGCGCGCGTGGCCGAGGCCGGCCTGGAGGGCGTGGTGGAGACGGACAGCGCCGGCACCGGCGGCTGGCACGAGGGCGAGGGCGCCGACCCGCGCACCGTGGCCGTCCTGGAGGAGCACGGTTACGGCCTCGACCACACCGCCCGCCAGTTCCAGCCGTCCTGGTTCGCCGACCTCGACCTCGTCGTCGCACTCGACGCGGGGCACCTGAGGGCCCTGCGGCGTCTCGCGCCCACGGAGCAGGACGCGGCGAAGGTACGGCTGCTGCGCTCGTTCGATCCCGCCGCCGACAGCGGTGACCTCGACGTGCCGGATCCCTACTACGGGGGCCTGGACGGCTTCGGGGAATGCCTTGGCATGGTGGAGGCGGCGAGCACCGGACTGCTCGCCGCCGTACGGGAGCAGATGAAGGGACGGGTGGCATGAGTGATTTCGCTGTCGGTGAGGGCGACGGCCGGGACGCGCACGCGTCCCCCGCGGACGCGGGTGACGGCACGCGGGCCGTGCGCGCCGGACTGCCCGAACCGGTCAAGCACGAGCCGACCCTGCCCGGCCCCGTGTTCGCCGCGCACTTCCACCTCCCCGGCGACCCCACCGGCCCCTATACGTACGGCCGCGACGAGAACCCGACCTGGACCCACCTGGAGCGCGCCATCGGCGAGCTGGAGGCTCCCGGGCGGGACGACGCGGAGACGCTCGTCTTCGCCTCGGGCATGGCCGCGATCTCCTCGGTGCTCTTGTCGCAGTTGCGGACCGGGGACGTGGCCGTCCTGCCCGACGACGGCTACCAGGCGCTGCCACTGGTCCGCGCCCAGCTCGAGACGTACGGCATCGAGGTGCGCACCGCGCCGACCGCGGGGGACGCCCAGCTCGACGTCCTGGCCGGGGCGAAGCTGCTGTGGATCGAGACGCCGTCGAATCCGGGTCTCGACGTGTGCGACGTCCGGCGGCTCGTCGCGGCGGCGCACGCGCAGGGCACCCTGGTCGCCGTCGACAACACGCTTGCCACCCCGCTCGGTCAGCGTCCCCTGGAGCTCGGCGCCGACTTCTCCGTGGCCAGCGGAACCAAGCAGCTCACCGGTCACGGCGACATCCTGCTGGGGTACGTCGCCGGCCGCGACGCCGGGACCATGGCGGCCGTACGTCGCTGGCGCAAGATCGTCGGCGCCGTCCCCGGCCCCATGGAGGCCTGGCTCGCGCACCGCTCGATCGCGACCCTCCAGATGCGGGTCGACCGGCAGAACGCCACCGCGCTGAGGGTCGCCGAGGTGCTGCTGAAGCGGCCCGAGGTGAGCGGGCTGCGGTATCCGGGGCTGCCCGGCGACCCCTCGCACCCCATCGCCTCGCGGCAGATGCGGCGCTACGGGTGTGTCGTCTCCTTCACGCTGCCCACGCGCGCGCGTGCCGACCGCTTCCTCGACGCCCTGCGGCTCGTGGACGACGCGACGAGCTTCGGCGGGGTGCGGTCCACGGCGGAGCGGCGCGGGCGCTGGGGCGGCGACGCGGTCCCGGAGGGCTTCATCCGCCTCTCGGTCGGCGCGGAGGACCCCGATGACCTCGTGGCCGACCTCCTGCGCGCGCTGGAGCAGTCGGCGGACTGAACCGCACGCCCGGCGCCCACCCAAAGGCGACGGACGGTCCGAGCCTCCCCCCTCGTGGCTCGGACCGCCCCTTCGGTTCCACGCGTGAAGAACCGTGCGAGCAAGGCTAGTTGACTCTGTGTCAGTGTCCAATCACGGTAGCGACAGCGACCTATCGACAAATTTATCGTTGTGCGCGCGGCCGGGGGCATGGGGCAAAGCGGAGAAGGAGGAGGTCTTCCGTGGATCTGGCCTTGCTGCGCACCTTCGTCACCGTGCACCGGGCCGGTTCCTTCACCCGCGCCGCCGCCCTGCTCGGCCTCTCCCAGCCCGCCGTGACCTCGCAGATCCGGACGCTGGAACGGCAACTCGGGCGTCCCCTTTTCCTGCGGCAGGCTCGCGGGGTGACGCCGACGGCCATCGGCGACGAGCTCGCCCACAAGGCCGCCCCGCACCTCGACGCCCTGGTGGAGATCGCCGAGACCGGCATCGACGAGGACTCCTCGGTACGCACCCTGCACCTGGCCGGACCTCCCGAGTTCACCGCCGAGCGGGCGCTGCCGGCGCTCTCGGCGCTCACCGGCGGGGACGGGCAGGGCCTCGCCCTTCGCGCCACCTTCGGGAACGCCGAGGAGACCCTGGAAGGTCTGGCCGCCGGGCACCATGATCTGGCCATCGGAACCGCCCGTCCGCGCGGCGCTCTGCTCACGGCGACTCCGCTCTGCGACGAGGAGCACGTCCTGGTGGCCGCACCCCGCTGGGCCGGAGGAAGCGGCGAGGGGACACTCCGCGGAAGGCCGGGCGCCTCGGCGCCGGACCTGGCGCACGTGCCCGTGGTCGAGGTGCACGAGTCCCTGCCCTTCGTCGCCCGGTACTGGGCCTCCGTCTTCGGCGCGGTCCCGGCCGCCCCGGCCACCGTGGTGGTCCCCGATCTGCGCGCGGTGCTCGCCTGCGTGATCGCGGGCGCCGGGCTCGCCGTGCTGCCCCACTATCTGTGCGCCGATGCCCTGCGACGCGGCCACCTGGTCACCCTGCACGATCCGGCGGTGCCGCCGCTGCGGACCTACTTCCTGGTGGTGCGCACCGGCACGCTGGCGATGCCGCACATCGCACGGGCCCACGAGTGGCTGCTGCGCGCGGCGAGGGACTGGAGCTGAAACGGGCACGCACTGCGATGTTTCACGTGGAACCAGCCGGGCCACATTTCTCCCATGACCGTCCGACCCGTGGTCAAGCGCACCGCCCGCGCCGTCCTCCTCGACGGCGACGACCTGATCCTGATCAAGCGCACCAAACCCGGTGTCGATCCTTACTGGGTCACTCCCGGAGGCGGGGTCGAGCCGGGCGACACGACAGTCGTCGACGCCCTGCACCGTGAGGTGTACGAGGAGCTGGGCGCCAAGATCACCGACGTCGTTCCCTGCTTCGTGGACACCGTGGAGCACATCGGCGACGACGGTGGCGCGACCGGCGTGAAGGTGCAGCACTTCTTCGTCTGCCGTCTGGAATCCATGGACCCGGCGCTGCGGCACGGTCCCGAGGTCGACGAACCCGCCGGACAGTACGAGATCGTGCGGGTGCCGTTCACCCGTGTCGGCATCGCCTCCGTCCACCTCGTTCCGCTGTCGTTGCGGCACTATCTGGACGGCAACATCGAGGGCGTCCGCGCGATGCACGCCCCCGATCTCGGCTGACGTCCACGCCTCTTTCGTCCGGGCGGGAGAGGCCGTCCGGACACCGACGGCCGCACGCACTGCCCCGGCATGGCCAAAAGATCACACGTCCCGCCGCAAAGAGGTGGACGCGGGAGGCCCCTGTCGGCCAGCCTGACCTGCGTGGCGACTCCTTCCCTCTCCTCTCTCCCGATCCGCCGTCTGACGCTCCGCGATCTCCACGCCTGCGCCGACCTGTCCGAGGACCGGGGGTGGCCACGCGAGGAACACAAGTGGGGGTTCCTCCTCACCGCCGGAACGGGCTACGGCATCGATGACCCCGACGGCGGTCTCGTCGGTGCCTGCACCGTCACCGAGTACGGCCCCTTCGGACAGCCGTCCCTCGCGGCCATCGGCATGGTGCTGGTCGCCGAGCGCCACGCCCGCCAGGGCGTCGGACGCCGGCTGATGCGCCACGTCCTCTCGGACCGGGGCACCATCCCCCTGACCCTGCACGCCACCCCCAGCGGCCGGCCGCTCTACGAAGAGCTCGGCTTCAAGGTCACGGGGCGGGCGGAGATGGTCCGCGGGCGGTTCACCCCTGGCGGACCCGGGCCCCGGGTCGGGACGCGGGCGGCCACCGCCGAGGACCTTCCCGCGATCCTCCGGTACGACGAGGAGGTGTTCGGCGCCGACCGCACCCCCATCATCACGCGGCTGCCTGCCTTCGCGGACCAGTTGCGCGTGGCCGAGGAGGACGGGCGGCTCATCGGGTACGCCGCCGCATGGCCGAACATGGACACCCACGTCGTGGGCCCGTTGATCGCCCGCGACACCGAGACGGCCAAGGCCCTCCTCGCCTCGCTCGCCGCCCACACCGACCGGCCGCTGCGCACCGACATCGACGTCCGGCACGAAGAACTGCTGACGTGGGTGAAGGAACGCGGCCTCGCCCCGATCGCCGACAACGCGGTCATGACGTGCGGGATCACGGAGCTTCCGGGGGACTGGACGCGGCGGTTCGCTCCGCTGACCGTGGCGGCGGGCTGACCCGGGGCGGTCGGGCGACGTCGCCTCTTAACGGCTTCTTCTCCGAGGAAACAGCGCCGCGGTCGACGGGCGGGACCGCCTCAGCGGTAGTAATGCCTGCATACGTGGCATATCGACCCACACGGGCAAACGTGACGCTGATCTACCCTGACTTCAGCCGCTCCGGGACGAAGGAACCACCATGACAGCGACGGACCCCGCGCTCACCGCCCTCGCCCAGGGCTGGTGCGCTCTCTCCCTGCTGCACGGGAGGATCGAGGCGCACATCGAACGCGCCCTCCAGTCCGGGCACGACCTGAGCGTGCGCGAATACTCCCTGCTCGACGTGCTCAGCCGGCAGCACGACGGCGACGGTGGGCATCTCCAGATGAAGCAGGTCGCCGACGCCGTCGTCCTCAGCCAGAGCGCCACCACCCGCCTGGTCACGCGTCTCGAGGACCGCGGGCTCCTCGAGCGCTACCTGTGCCCCACCGACCGGCGCGGCATCTACACCAACGTCACGGCAGCGGGCCTGGAGCTGCTGGGGGAAGCGCGCCCCACCAACGCCGCAGCCCTGCGCGAGGCCCTCGACGAGGCGGCCGAGAATCCCGAACTGGCCCCGCTGGTCCGGGCCGTGGAGACGCTCAAGGCGCCGCTTCCCGCATGACCGAGGCCGGCGCGGAGGATGTCCGCGCCGGTCCTGTCTGCATAGGGTGCGGCCATGGGAGATCTTGATATACGCGCCGCCGCCGAGGACGACATCCCCGCGATCGTCGCCATGCTGGCCGACGATCCGCTGGGCGCCCAGCGCGAGTCCCCGGACGACATGAGCCCCTACCTGGTCGCCTACGAACGGCTCCGGGACGACCCGAACCAGCATCTGGTCGTCGCCGTCCGCGAAGGACGTGTCGTCGGCACGCTCCAGTTGACGATCATCCCGGGACTCTCCCGGCGCGGTGCGACGCGCTCGATCGTCGAAGGGGTGCGCATCCACGCCGACGAGCGCGGCAGCGGACTGGGCACCCGGCTCATCGAGTGGGCCGTCGCCGAATCACGCCGCCAGGGATGCCACCTGGTGCAGCTCACCTCCGACAAGACCCGTACCGACGCCCACCGCTTCTACGAGCGGCTCGGCTTCTCGGCCTCGCACACCGGCTTCAAGCTCCAGCTCTGACCTGGGTGCCCCAGGCGTGCGCCGTCGTTTCACGTGAAACAGCGGCGCACCCCGGCCGTCCGTGACACCTAGCCGATGCCCCGCCAGCCCTCCGGGTCCACCCCTCCCGGCACCGGGGCGTTCTCGTCGTAGGGCTGCCGGGTGAAGACGAACGAACCGAGGTCGAGATGGCTCACGGTCCCGTCCGGGCGCCGTACGGCCTGCAGCCGTTCACCGGCGTAATAGCCCTCCAGGCCCGTCCAGGTACCGTCGCCGTTCGCCCGGAAGCGCGAGCGACGGCCACGGCCCGACAGCGGCTCCAGCGAGACTCCCCCGGCGGGCGTCAGCCGCAGAACAAAGGCCTGTGTGCCCCAGTACCACTGTCCCGACAGCTCCAGGACAGAGGAATCGACGTCCGGGAGCGGCCGCCACGGCTCGGGAATCCGCGGTTCGGCCTCGGCGACGATCCGTACGAGGTCGGCGCCCACCCCGGCCAGCAGCGGCCCGGACGTGCAGTTGGCCAGCCCGACCGCTGCCACGTCGTCCTCGACGCTGATGGTGAGGTTGGCCAGGAACCCCGGCAGGGATCCGGAGTGGCCCACGAGCAGTCGCCCGTCCCGGTACTGGATCTGCAGGCCGAGCCCGTACGTCACGCCGTCCGCGACATCCGCGGCCTCGGCCGGCGCCGCGGGGGCCCGCATCTCCCGCGCGGTCTCGGCGGCCAGTACCTTGTCGTCCCCGTTCACCAGGAAGGCGGCGAACCGGGCCAAGTCCCCTGTGGTGGACCAGAGCTGTCCGGCCGGGGCCATCCGTCCGAGGTCCTCGGCGGGTTCGGCCAGCAGCACGTCGGCCCATGGGTGCACCGCCCAGCCGCCGGCATGGGGCGCCGTCGGCCGCACGGTCGTACGGTCCAGGCCCAGCGGCTCCAGCACCTCGCGTCGCAGCACGTCCTCCCACGGGGCGCCACGAAGCTGCTCCACGAGCGCCCCGAGCAGGGTGTACCCGGGGTTGGAATAGTGGTGCCGCCGGCCCATCGGGTGCAGTAGCGGCCGCTCGCCCAGCACATCGGCCAGTTCGGGGCGGAGGGAGCCGGGGGTCCGTTCCCACCAGGGCGCGGGGGACTCCGCCGCCAGGCCTCCCGTGTGCGCGAGCAGTTCGGCGATCGTGGCGTCCCCCGCCCCCGTGCCCGGCAGGTGCTTCTCCAGCCGGTCCCCCAGGTCGATCAGGCCCTCGTCACGCAGCCGCAGGACGAGAACCGCGGTGAAGGTCTTGGTGATGGAGCCGATCCGGTACTGCACGTTCTCGTCGGGTCCGTGGCCGTCCACCGACGTCCGCGCACCGTGCCACACGGTCCGTCCGTCCCGGACCACCGCCGCGACGAGCGACGGCGCGCGGCCCTCGCTCTGGGCGACGGCGATCCGGTGCAGCAGCGCTCGGCGCGTGGCGGGGAGCAGCTCTTCCTGAGATGTCGTCATGCCCCCAGTCCACCGGCCCGCGCACCCCGCGTCGAGCCGATTTCACCGGCTGCCGAGCGGGTCAGGTCTGTGCCATGTCCACGAAGCGCGAGTAGTGGCCCTGGAAGGCCACGGTGATCGTCGCCGTCGGGCCGTTTCGGTGCTTGGCGACGATCAGGTCCGCCTCGCCCGCGCGCGGCGACTCCTTCTCGTAGGCGTCCTCGCGGTGCAGCAGGATCACCATGTCGGCGTCCTGCTCGATCGAACCCGACTCACGCAGGTCGGAGACCATCGGCTTCTTGTCGGTGCGCTGCTCGGGACCACGGTTGAGCTGGGAGAGCGCGATGACCGGGATCTCCAGTTCCTTGGCCAGGAGCTTGAGGTTCCGGGACATGTCCGAGACCTCCTGCTGGCGGCTCTCGGCACGCTTGGAGCCGCCGGACTGCATGAGCTGGAGGTAGTCGATGACGACGAGCTTGAGGTCGTTGCGCTGCTTGAGGCGGCGGCACTTGGCGCGGATCTCCATCATCGACAGGTTCGGCGAGTCGTCGATGTAGAGGGGGGCGGCCGACACATCCGGCATACGGCGGGCCAGACGCGTCCAGTCGTCGTCCGTCATCGTGCCCGAGCGCATGTGGTGCAGCGCGACACGGGCCTCGGCGGACAGCAGACGCATGGCGATCTCGTTGCGTCCCATTTCGAGCGAGAAGATGACGCTCGGCAGATTGTTCTTGATCGAAGCCGCGCGCGCGAAGTCCAGGGCAAGCGTCGACTTTCCCATGGCGGGACGCGCGGCGATGACGATCATCTGGCCCGGGTGCAGACCGTTGGTGAGCGAGTCGAAGTCGGTGAATCCCGTGGGGACACCGGTCATCTCACCGCTGCGCGAGCCGATCGCCTCGATCTCGTCGAGCGCGCCCTCCATGATGTCGCCGAGCGGCAGGTAGTCCTCGCTCGTGCGCTGCTCGGTGACGGCGTAGATCTCCGCCTGGGCACGGTTGACGATCTCGTCGACGTCGTCGTCGGCCGCGTATCCCATCTGCGTGATCCGGGTGCCGGCCTCGACCAGGCGGCGCAGGACCGCACGCTCGTGCACGATTTCCGCGTAGTAGGCCGCGTTCGCGGCCGTCGGCACGGTCTGGACGAGGGTGTGCAGATACGAGGCGCCGCCGACCTTGTTGATCTCGCCGCGCTTCGTGAGCTCGGCGGCGATCGTGATGGGGTCGGCCGGCTCGCCCTTGGCGTAGACGTCGAGGATCGCCTGGTAGATCGTCTCGTGGGCCGGCTTGTAGAAGTCGTGGCCCTTGAGGATCTCGACGACGTCGGCGATGGCGTCCTTGGACAGGAGCATGCCGCCGAGAACGGACTGCTCGGCGTCCAGGTCCTGCGGCGGCACCCGCTCGAAGGCTGACGGGCCCGGCCCGTCCCAGGCTCCGTTCTCCCGGCCGCGCTCGTGCTGGTCGTCACGTACCCGGACGCTGTCGCCGCGACGGCGGGAAGCGGGGAGACGATCACTGGGACCGCTGTCGGCCCACGGGTCGTCCAAGGGCTCGGAAATGCTCACCGAGCCACCTCCTCCCGTCCGCCGCGCGGACCTCGCCGTGCTCCTCATTTCTACGGCACGGCACTGACAAATAAGACGCCCAACTCCGGTTCTGACGCGTCGGATTTGTGAGGATTCACAAGGCAGCGGACGGAGCAGGCGCCGGACCACCGTAGGCCCGCGGACAGCGTCAGCCAATCTGGTTATCCACAGGCCATGTGGACGACCGGTCAGATGCTGTGGACAACTCCTCGAAAGCTGTGCACGACCCGGTGGACAGCCCTGTGAACAAGGACTCGCCACCCTCCACGGAAACCCTCTGACCTGGTGGTTCACCATCCACGGGCTGTGCAGAAGAAAAACTTTCCCGCTCTGACCAAGATCACTTCAAACCGCACACAAGAGCGCACTCGACGAGACGGCATGTAAGGGACACTATTGCTTTGCATCTCTTACCTGTGGACGATTAGATTGGTGCTCATGACACAGGCACCCGCGCGCTCCCGCGCCGCCCGGAGCCGGCACGACCGAGAGATCGTCGCGCTGGCCGTCCCGGCCTTCGGCGCGCTCGTCGCCGAGCCCCTCTTCGTCATGGCCGACAGCGCGATCGTCGGCCATCTCGGCACCGCACAACTCGCCGGGCTCGGCATCGCCTCGGCCTTGCTGACCACCGCGGTCAGCGTGTTCGTCTTCCTCGCCTACGCCACCACCGCGGCCGTCGCCCGGCGCGTCGGCGCAGGCGATCCGGCCTCCGCCATCCGGCAGGGCATGGACGGCATCTGGCTGGCACTGCTCCTCGGTGCCGCTGTCATCGCCGTCGTCCTGCCCACGGCCCCGTCCCTGGTGGACCTCTTCGGCGCCTCCGACACCGCGGCCCCGTACGCCGTCACGTATCTGAGGATCTCCTCGCTCGGCATCCCGGCCATGCTCGTCGTGCTCGCCTCGACCGGCGTTCTGCGGGGCCTGCAGGACACCCGGACCCCGCTCTACGTGGCGGTCGCGGGCTTCGTCGCCAACGCCCTGCTCAATGTC
Source organism: Streptomyces sp. NPDC018947 (assembly GCF_044390505.1). Taxonomy (NCBI): domain Bacteria; kingdom Bacillati; phylum Actinomycetota; class Actinomycetes; order Kitasatosporales; family Streptomycetaceae; genus Streptomyces; species Streptomyces sp. NPDC018947. Next base: position 88,843 of record NZ_JBIRZD010000013.1, on the reverse strand, counting down.
GCACTCGTCTACGGCGCCGGGCTCGGCATCGCGGGCTCCGCCTGGGGCACGGTCATCGCCCAGTTCGGCATGGCCGCGGTGTACCTCGGGGTGGTCGTCCGCGGGGCACGCAGACACGGTGCGTCCCTGCGCCCCGACGCGGCCGGCATCCGGGCCTCGGCACAGGCCGGGGTGCCGCTGCTGGTCCGTACCCTCTCGTTGCGGGCGATCCTCATGATCGCCACGGCCGTGGCGGCCCGCCTCGGGGACGCCGACATCGCGGCGCATCAGATCATCCTGTCCTTGTGGAGTCTGCTCGCCTTCGCCCTGGATGCCATCGCCATCGCCGGGCAGGCCATCATCGGGCGCTACCTCGGGGCCGGTGACAGCCAGGGGGCACGGGAAGCCTGCCGAAGGATGGTCGAGTGGGGCACAGCGGTGGGAGTGGTGCTGGGCCTGCTCGTGGTGCTGACCCGGCCGGCGTTCCTGCCCCTGTTCACCGGTGACTCCTCCGTCAAGGACGCCGCTCTGCCCGCTCTGGTGATCGTGGCTGTCTCCCAGCCGATCTGCGGCGTGGTCTTCGTCCTCGACGGCGTTCTGATGGGTGCGGGCGACGGCCCCTACCTTGCCTGGGCGATGCTCCTCACCCTGGCGGTCTTCACTCCGGCCGCGCTGCTCGTCCCGGCGGTCGGCGGTGGGCTCACCGCCCTGTGGGCAGCCATGACGCTGATGATGACGATGCGCATGGTGACGCTGTGGTGGCGCACTCGCTCGGGCCGCTGGCTCGTCACCGGCGCGACGCGCTGACCGTTTCACGTGAAACGGCCGGTGCCCTGGAGCGTGGCGGGCACGTGGAACGTCCGCCCGTCAGCCGCATAACCCATCGGCCATGACAATGGGGCCGCACTCCCGACCGGGAGTGCGGCCCCATCTCATCGCTTCAGCGAGAGCAAGGCTCAGGCGGAAACAACCTCGATGTTGACCTTGGCGGCAACCTCGGGGTGCAGACGCACGGACGTCTCGTGGGCGCCCAGGGTCTTGATCGGCGCGCCCAGCTCGATGCGGCGCTTGTCGACCTCGGGGCCACCGGCAGCCTTGATCGCCGAGGCGACGTCGGCCGGGGTGACGGAACCGAAGAGACGACCGGCGTCGCCGGAGCGGACGGCCAGACGGACCTTCACACCCTCGAGCTGGGCCTTCACCTGGTTGGCCTGCTCGATGGTCTGGATCTCGTGGATCTTGCGAGCACGACGGATCTGCTCGACGTCCTTCTCGCCACCCTTGGTCCAGCGGATAGCGAACTTCCGCGGGATCAGGTAGTTGCGAGCGTAACCGTCCTTGACGTCCACGACGTCGCCCGCGGCACCGAGGCCGGAGACCTCGTGGGTGAGGATGATCTTCATGAGTCGGTCACCCTTCCCTTATCGCGCGGTGGAGGTGTAGGGCAGCAGCGCCATCTCACGGCTGTTCTTGACGGCCGTGGCGACGTCACGCTGGTGCTGCGTGCAGTTGCCGGTCACGCGGCGGGCACGGATCTTGCCGCGGTCGGAAATGAACTTCCGCAGCATGTTCGTGTCCTTGTAGTCCACGTACGTGACCTTGTCCTTGCAGAAAGCGCAGACCTTCTTCTTCGGCTTGCGCACAGGCGGCTTCGCCATGGTGATTCTCCTGTGTGATCAAGAAGTGTGGGGTACGACCCCGCCCCTCGGCCCGGCCGGGCCTCACGGCCCGGCCCACGGCACTAGAAGGGGGGCTCGTCCGAGTAGCCGCCGCCGCTGCCGGAGCCGCCGCCCCAGCCACCGCCGCCGCCCTGCTGGCCACCGGCGGGAGCGCCCGAGGCCCAGGGGTCGTCGGCGGGAGCGCCGCCGCCCTGCTGACCGCCGCCGGGGCCGCCGCCCCAGCCGCCGCCACCCTGGCCGCCACCGCCGCCGTAACCGCCCTGGCCACCGCGGCCCGAGGTCTTGGTGACCTTGGCCGTGGCGTTGCGCAGGCTGGCGCCGACCTCGTCGACGTCCAGTTCGTAGACCGTGCGCTTGACGCCCTCACGGTCCTCGTAGGACCGCTGCTTCAGCCGGCCCTGCACGATGACGCGCATGCCTCGCTGGAGCGACTCGGCGACGTTCTCCGCCGCCTGGCGCCAGACCGAGCAGGTCAGGAAGAGGCTCTCGCCGTCCTTCCACTCGTTCGTCTGGCGGTCGAAGGTGCGGGGGGTCGACGCGACACGGAACTTCGCGACGGCCGCACCGGACGGGGTGAAGCGCAGCTCGGGGTCGTCGACAAGATTGCCGACGACCGTGATGACGGTCTCGCCTGCCATGGGGGAACCTCTCGGCGGGTTTGCTGCTGGCTGCTTGTGCTGCTACTCGAATCCCGGATGGAGCTGAGCGGAAGCTCAGTGCATCTCGGGACGGAGGACCTTGGTCCGGAGGACCGACTCGTTCAGGTTCATCTGGCGGTCGAGCTCCTTGACGACCGCAGGCTCGGCCTGCAGGTCGATGACCGAGTAGATGCCCTCGGGCTTCTTCTTGATCTCGTACGAGAGACGACGACGGCCCCAGGTGTCGACCTTCTCGACCTTTCCGCCGCCGTCACGGACGACAGAGAGGAAGTTCTCGATCAGCGGGGAGACAGCGCGCTCCTCGAGATCGGGGTCGAGGATGACCATCACCTCGTAGTGACGCATGTGGAACCCACCTCCTTTGGACTCAGCGGCCACGGTCGTTCCGTGGCAGGAGGGTTGCGATGCGTGGCACCGACATCTGCGAGTCAACCAGGACCCACTGACAATGGGCCCCCTCCGAAGAGGCGGCCCGCAGTGGGACGGCAGCAGACACCAGTGCAGAAGGTACAGAGTACCCGGCCACCGCCTTGCGGTTGAAATCCGGCCGCCAGGGGACGCAATCTGTACAGAACGGACGTGCAGGGCGAAGACAGAAACGCCTTCGGCTGGAGGTTCCCCATGGCACAGATCACGCGACCCGCCAAACCCAGGACGGGCCTGCTGGCCACCGACGGCAAGCCGCACCCTCTCCAGGACACGCTGATGGCCGTGGCCCTGGTGCTCGGAGTGCTGTCGCTGGTGACCGCGGGCTTCCCGGGCCTGCATCTGCTGACCTCCTGGGCCGGGCTCGCCGGCGTGCTGACCGGCGGATACGGGCAGTTCGTCTCCGTGACGACGCGTGAGCGCTTCGGTCTGGTGCTGGGTATCGGAGCCTCCGCGATCGGCCTCTACTTCGGCATGGCCCACGGCGGGCTGTTCGGCTCCTTCGGCGGGTTCGTCGGCGGCTGATCACAGGACCGCGCCGGCCCACGGGGCGGCGCGGTCCCGCCGTACGCCGAACGGGGCGCTCACAGGGCGCAGTAGGCTTCGCGCGAGAGCCGGAGCCCCTGAACCCATGGGGACACACCAGCCCGAGGAGCGCCCCGAATGAGCCTGACCCTGAGGACCATCAGCCGCGAGCAGCATCTGGCCTACATCCAGAGTCTGCCGGCGGCGAGTCACATGCAGGTCCCGGCCTGGGCAGACGTGAAGGCGGAATGGCGCTCGGAGAACCTCGGCTGGTTCGACGACCGGACCGGCGAGCTGGTCGGCGTGGGCCTCGTGCTCTATCGGCAGCTTCCCAAGATCAAGCGCTACCTCGCGTACCTGCCCGAGGGCCCGGTCATCAACTGGTTCGCGCCGAATCTCCAGGACTGGCTGGAGCCCATGCTGGCCCACCTCAAGCAGCAGGGCGCCTTCTCGGTGAAGATGGGCCCGCCCGTGATCATCCGGCGCTGGGACGCCGCGTCGATCAAGAAGGGCATCCAGGACCCCGACGTCAAGCGACTGCGTGACATAGAGGCCGACCACATCGAGCCGCGTGCCTTCGAGGTGTCCGACAAGCTGCGCCGCATGGGCTGGCAGCAGGGCGAGGACGGCGGCGCCGGCTTCGGTGACGTGCAGCCCCGCTACGTCTTCCAGGTGCCGCTGGCCAACCGCTCCCTGGAAGAGGTCCACAAGAACTTCAACCAGCTCTGGCGCCGCAACATCAAGAAGGCCGAGAAGGCCGGCGTCGAGGTCGTCCAGGGCGGCTACCACGACCTCGAGGAGTGGCAGCGCCTGTACGAGATCACGGCCGTGCGCGACCGTTTCCGGCCGCGTCCGCTGTCGTACTTCCAGCGCATGTGGGCAGCCCTCAACAACGAGGACCCCAACCGCATGCGCCTGTACTTCGCCCGCCACAACGGCGTGAACCTGTCGGCGGCGACGATGCTCGTCGTCGGCGGGCACGTCTGGTACTCCTACGGCGCCTCCGACAACATCGGCCGCGAGGTCCGGCCCTCCAACGCCATGCAGTGGGCGATGCTGCGCGACGCCTACGCCCTCGGAGCCACCGTCTACGACCTGCGCGGCATCTCCGACTCCCTGGACGAGAGCGACCACCTCTTCGGTCTGATCCAGTTCAAGGTCGGCACGGGCGGGCAGGCGGCCGAGTACCTCGGCGAATGGGACTTCCCCCTGAACAAGCTGCTCCACAAGGCGCTCGACATCTACATGTCGCGCCGCTGAGCCCCTCGCGGCTCAAGTAGCGTCGGCAGCGGCATCCCCGCCCCGACGAGCTTCCCACCTCTGACACAACCGCAGCCACGAGAAAGGTTCCAGGTCCGGCCATGGCGCTCACGCTCTACGTCGACACCGCGCGCTGGCGGGCGCACCACAAGCACGTGCAGGAGCAGTTCCCCGGGCTGGTCCCGGTCTGCAAGGGCAACGGCTACGGCTTCGGGCACGAGCGGCTGGCGGAGGAGGCCACGCGGCTGGGCTCCGATGTCCTCGCCGTGGGCACGACGTACGAGGCAGCCCGGATCAAGGACTTCTTCGGCGGCGACCTGCTGGTGCTGACGCCCTACCGGCGCGGCGAGGAGCCGGTGCCGCTGCCGGACCGGGTCGTGCGCTCCGTGTCCTCCATCGACGGCGTGTACGGCCTGGTGGGCGCGCGGGTGGTCATCGAGGTGATGTCCTCGATGAAGCGGCACGGCATCAGCGAGCAGGACCTGCCGCAGTTGCACGCCGCCATAGAGAACGTCCGGCTGGAGGGCTTCGCCATCCACCTGCCGCTGGACCGCACCGACGGCTCGGACGCCGTCGAGGAGGTCATCGGCTGGATGGACCGGCTGCGCGCGGCCCGGCTGCCGCTGCACACGATGTTCGTCAGCCATCTGAAGGCCGACGAGCTCGCGCGGCTCCAGCAGCAGTTCCCGCAGACCCGTTTCCGCGCCCGCATCGGTACGCGGCTGTGGCTGGGGGACCACGAGGCCACCGAGTACCGCGGCGCCGTCCTGGACGTCACGCGGGTCGCCAAGGGCGACCGATTCGGCTATCGGCAGCAGAAGGCGGCCTCCGACGGCTTCCTGGTGGTCGTGGCGGGCGGTACGTCCCACGGAGTCGGCTTGGAGGCGCCGAAGGCGCTGCACGGCGTCATGCCGCGTGCGAAGGGCGTCGCCCGGGCGGGTCTGGCCACGGTGAACCGGAACCTGTCACCGTTCGTCTGGGGCGGCAAGCAGCGCTGGTTCGCGGAGCCTCCGCACATGCAGGTGTCGATCCTGTTCGTGCCGTCGGACGCTCCGGAGCCGAAGGTCGGCGACGAGCTGGTGGCCCATCTGCGGCACACCACCACGCAGTTCGACCGGCTCGTCGACCGCTGACGAGCACGCGGGAAGCACCCCGCTACGAGCACAGCGACAAGGGCCGTACACGGCGATCGTGTACGGCCCTTGTCATGGTCCGGTGGCCGCGGGACCCGGGATCCGCCGGCCCGCGGCCACCGGTTCACTCAGAGCGAACCACCCGGCTGCCGTCCGGCGCCCCACTTCACCCGGGGGCCTTCGAACATCGCCGTGTGCTGGGCGGGACGCGTCGCGGGACCGAGGACGAAGACGTCCGGGGCGCCGTCGAGCACACCGCCCGAGGGGTCGTCGTCGCCGGTCCGCCGCACCGGGTCCCGGTCGGGCATCAGGATGTCGCGGACGACCATGACGCACAGGTACAGCGTCCCCAGCAGGTGGAGCCCGATGGCCCAGTGATAGCCGTCGGTCGGCAGGCCCTTGTGGGCGTCTCCGCTGGTGGTGTAGGCGAGGTACATCCAGATGCCCAGGAAGTAGACCACCTCGCACGCCTGCCAGATGAGGAAGTCCCGCCACTTCGGCCGGGCCAGCGCGGCCAGCGGCACCAGCCACAGCACGTACTGGGGCGAGTACACCTTGTTGGTGAGGATGAACGCCGCCACGATGAGGAAGGCGAGCTGGATGAACCGCGGACGCCGCGGGGCGGCCAGCGTGAGCGCCGCGACGCCGCCGCAGCACAGCAGCATCAGGAGCAGGGCGAGCGTGTTGACGGTCTCGGTGCTGGGCGGGTTGTCCGAGTTCTGGACGATGATCAGCCAGAAGGACCCGAAGTCGACGCCGCGTTCCTGGCTGAACGTGTAGAACTTCGACCAGCCGTCGAAGGCGAAGAGCATGACCGGAAGATTCACCACGAGCCAGGCTCCGGCCGCGCCTCCCACAGCCTTCCCGAACGCCCGCCAGGTCCCCGCGCGCCAGCACAGCACCAGCAGCGGGCCGAGGATCAGGAAGGGGTACAGCTTGGCGGCCGTGGCGAGCCCGAGCAGCACGCCGAAGGCCAGCGCACGTCCCCGTGACCACATCAGGATCGCCACGCTGGTCAGGGCGACCGCCAGCAGGTCCCAGTTGACGGTCGCGGTCAGCGCGAGGGCCGGGGCCAGGGCGACCAGCAGACCGTCCCAGGGACGCCGGGGGTGCAGACGGGTGACGCAGACGGCGATGACGGCCGCGCACACCATGAGCATCCCGGCATTGACCATCCAGTACCACTGCTCCTGGTCCTGGACCGTGCCGCTGCCCGGGGTGAGCCAGGCCGCCACTTCCATGAATAGGCCGGTCAGCACCGGGTACTCGAGGTACTCCATGTCGCCGGGGAGCTTGTCGAAATAGGGCACGAGCCCGTCGACGAACCCGCGGCCCTGGTAGAGGTGCGGGATGTCCGAGTAGCAGGCGTGGGTGTACTGGGAGCTGGCACCGAAGAACCACGCACCGTTGTAGCAGGGCGCCTTCTGGACCAGGCCGAGGGCGAACATGCCGATCGCCACGAGCACGATCACCCGTACCGGTGTCCACCAGGAGCTTCCGAGCAGGGCACGCCGGCCCAGGGGCCCGCCGATCAGCTCGCTGCCGGCCTCGGCGACGGCGTCCTCGCCGGCCGGTCGCACCGGATCCGGCTCGTGGACGTCTGCTGGCGTCGATTCTGCACTGGGCATGGGGCACATCCTGCCGCACGTGCCCGGGAAAGCGGCGGGGCCGCCGCACCCTGGTGGGTGCGGCGGCCCCTGTTTCACGTGAAACTTGCGGGTGTTCCACGTGAAACACGCACGCCGGGCATACCGATACTTATCCGCTCGAGCCCCAGATCGTGTTGCCTCCTGGGCCGTTCCCGTTACCCGGCCCGCTGGTGTCACCCTCCGTGGCCGTGTCCGTAGGCGTCGGCGACTGATCACCGCCCCCAGCGCCGCCGTCGGCGCCGCCGTTCTGGTTGCCGCTGCTGTCCCCGTTGCCGCACCCCAAGTCAAAGACACCGCAGGTCTCGGTCGGCGTGGGCGAGGCATCGGTCGGGGTGTCGCTGGGCGTCGGGGTCGGCGACGGGCTCGACTCCTTGGTCTTGGTGGGAGTCGGGGTCGGGCTCGGCGGCGGGTCGTCGTTGATGATCTCGCCGATGGGCTCGGGAGCCGGGAACTTCTTCGCCGGCTCGCCCTTCAGGGCCTTCTCCATGTAGTCGTGCCAGATCTCGGACGGGAAGGACGCACCGTGGATCGTCTCCTGGTCACCCGTTCCGTACATCTCCAGGAAGGTGCGGTTCTTGATGGTCTCGTCGTCGGGGTAGCGGAACATGCTGATCGCGGTCGACAGCTGCGGGGTGTACCCGACGAACCAAGCGGACTTGTTGCCGTCGGTGGTACCGGTCTTGCCCGCCACCTCACGGCCCTCGAGCTGGGCGTTGGTGCCCGTACCCTTCTCGACCACGGTCTTCAGGACGTCCGTGACGTTGTCCGCGACCTTCGCGGTGAAGGCCTGCTTGGTCTCCACCTTGTACGTGAAGATCGTCTTGCCCTCGCGCTCCACCTTCGTGACCGAGTAGGGCGCACGCTGCTTCCCACTGGCCGCGAAGGTGGCATAGGAGCCCGCCATGCGGATCGCGCTGGGGTCCGAGACGCCGATGGAGAAGGACGGGTAGTTCATGCCCGCCAGGCTGTCCTCCAGGAGACCCGAGTCGACGGCGGCCTCCTTGACCTTGTCCAGGCCGACGTCCATACCGAGCTGCACGAAGGCGGAGTTCACCGACTCCCGCATGGCCTCGCGCAGATCGATCTTGTAGTCCGGCGGATCACCGAGCGACTGCTTGCCGTCATTCTCCTGCCGCCACTGCTCGCCCTTCTCGTTCATCCAGATCGACCCGTCGTAATTCTTGATCTTGAGGTCGTTCTGGCCGCTGTAGAGGCTCTTCGGGGAGACGAGGGTCCGCTCGCTGAGCGGCTGGTCCTCAGCGCCCTCGGGATCGCGCACACCCCACTTCATCGCCGCCGCGAGCACGAACGGCTTGAACGTCGAACCGACCTGGGCACCGGTCACATCGGCGTTGTTGGTGAAGTGCTTCGTCGCGTCGGCGCCGCCGTAGATGGCCTCGATGGCACCCGACTCGGGATTCACGGACGCCCCGCCGAACTGGACGTGGGTGTCGGTGTCGGGGCGCTTCTTGGGATCGATGTTGGCCTTGTAGACCTTCGTGACCGCCGTTTCCAGCGCCTCGACCTTCTCCTTGTCGAAGGTCGTGTGGATCGCGTATCCGCCTTGGTCGAGCTGGTCCCGCGTCGCGATGCCGTTCTTGATCAGGGACGCCTTGGCGAGGTCGACGAGGTAGCCGGTCTGACCGCCGAGCTGGGTGTTCGACCGCGGGTTCTCCACCTTGGGGAGCCCGGGGTACTTGTCCCGCTCCGCCTTGTCCAGACGTCCGTACTCGACCATCTTGTCGAGGGTGTCCTGCATCTGCCTGAGCGCGCGCCTCTTGTTGGCCTCCTCGGTGGCGGCCGGGTCGATGGACGTGGCACCCGCGGGGTCGTAGTAGGTGGCGCCCTTGAGCACGGCCGAGAGGAGCGCGCACTCGCCCGGGTTGAGATCGACGGCGTCCTTGTTGAAGTACGCCCGCGCGGCGGCCTGGATCCCGTAGGCGCCGCGGCCGTAGTAGGCGGAGTTCAGATAGCCCTCGAGGATCTCGTCCTTGTCGACCTCGGCGCCGACCTTGACCGAGACGAGGATCTCCTTGAACTTCCGGGAGAGCGTCTGCGACTGGTCCTCCAGCATCGCGTTCTTGACGTACTGCTGGGTGATGGTCGAACCACCCTGCGTCTCGCCGCCGCGGGCCATGTTGAACACGGCGCGGGCGATGCCCTTGGGGTCGATGCCGCTGTCGGAGTAGAAGGTCTTGTTCTCCTGGGAGATGACGGCGTTCTGCATCGCCTTCGGGATCTTCGCCAGGTCGATCAGCTGGCGGTTGCGCTCGCCGCCGGTCGCGACCATGACATCGCCGTTGGCCCAGTAGTAGACGTTGTTCTGGGCGGTGGCCGTCTTGGCGACATCCGGGATGCCGACCATGGCGTACGCGATGCCGGCGACGGCCACCAGGCCGCCGAAGAAGGCGACGCAGAGACCCGAGACGAGCTTCCAGGACGGCATCCAGCGCCGCCACCCGTCCCGGTCACAGCGCGGATAGTCGATCAGCCGCTTCTTTCCCGACGCGGCGGCACGTCCCCGCCCGGGGCCGCTCGCTCCGCCGGCCCGCCGGCCGGCGCGGCCCGGTTCGGCCGCTCTGCGGCGGCCTCCTCCTCCGCCCCGCTGGGCCGCACGCCGTGCCTCGGCGCGGCCCCCATAGGGACGTTCCTCGTCCCCCGGGCCGTACGAGCCGGACGGAGACCCTGTGGCGCCTCGCGGTGCCGCACGGCGGCCGGAGGACGAGCCGGACTGGCCGCGTCGGGCCGCGGCACGTCCGCCTCCCTGCGGCTGCGGCGGTTTGCGACGGTGCTCGCTCATCGAACGACTACTCCTCGGGCAGGCGCACCTTTGCGCGCCTGGAAAAGGCGGCTGGTTTCCGGTCCCCCCGAAGTACGGATGCGGCCCCACCCGCATTCACCCGTACTGCACCAGGGACGGGGACGCTCCCACGCGTCACTCGGTTCCCGGCAGTCTGCATGGCGCACAGACTACGCACCGCCAAAACCCCTGAGCCCCGAAGTTCACCTCAAATCAGGCAACTTGCTCACGAGGAAACCTCGATGTGATCCCGTTCACCAGTGCGCCCCTTGTCGCACGCCGGAGGTCGTTCTATCGTCGTGATGTATCGAGCCGATACATCAACGCGGCATAAGGACGAGAGGAGGCGACGATGAGCCGGCGTTCCGGCATCCTCGAGTTCGCCGTACTCGGCCTGCTCCGCGAATCCCCGATGCACGGCTATGAGCTGCGCAAGCGGCTCAACACGTCACTGGGTGTGTTCCGGGCGTTCAGCTACGGGACTCTGTACCCCTGCCTCAAGACGCTGGTCGCCAACGGCTGGTTGATCGAGGAACCGGGGAACGTCGGCGAGGCCGCCGCCTCCCTCACCGGGCGCCGCGCCAAGATCGTCTACCGGCTGACGGCCGAAGGTAAGGATCACTTCGAGCAGCTCCTGGCGCAGACCGGCCCCGACGCGTACGAGGACGAGACCTTCGCCGCTCGTTTCGCGTTCTTCGGGCAGACGTCGCGCGACGTGCGCATGCGCGTGCTCGAAGGGCGGCGCAGCCGGCTGGAGGAGCGCCTGGAGAAGATGCGCGCCTCCCTGGCACGCACCCGGGAGCGCCTCGACGACTACACGCTCGAGCTCCAGCGCCACGGAATGGAGTCCGTGGAGCGCGAAGTGCGCTGGCTGAACGAGCTCATCGAGAGCGAGCGGGCGGGGCGGGACCTGCAAGGTTCCGCCTCCGAGGGGACCGCTCGACAGGACACGACATCTGGAGCGACGGGCGGCCTGCCCCGGCCCGGGGACGACCCCCGGCCGGATACGCCCGGCGACACCGCCACGTGAGCGCCCAGTCAGGGCCTCACTCGTACACACAGGGAGCAACCGGAATGGGTTCGGTTCGCGTAGCCATCGTCGGCGTGGGCAACTGCGCCGCATCGCTGGTGCAGGGCGTCGAGTACTACAAGGACGCCGACCCGGCGTCCAAGGTCCCGGGCCTGATGCACGTCCAGTTCGGCGACTACCACGTCCGTGACGTCGAGTTCGTCGCCGCCTTCGACGTGGACGCCAAGAAGGTCGGTCTCGACCTCGCGGACGCCATCGGCGCCTCCGAGAACAACACCATCAAGATCTGCGACGTGCCGAACACCGGTGTCCAGGTCCAGCGCGGCCACACCCTCGACGGTCTCGGCAAGTACTACCGCGAGACCATCGAGGAGTCCGCCGAGGCCCCGGTCGACGTCGTCCAGGTCCTCAAGGACAAGCAGGTCGACGTCCTCGTCTGCTACCTGCCCGTCGGCTCCGAGGACGCGGCGAAGTTCTACGCCCAGTGCGCCATCGACGCCAAGGTCGCCTTCGTCAACGCCCTCCCGGTCTTCATCGCCGGCACCAAGGAGTGGGCGGACAAGTTCACCGAGGCCGGTGTCCCGATCGTCGGTGACGACATCAAGTCGCAGGTCGGCGCCACCATCACGCACCGCGTCATGGCGAAGCTGTTCGAGGACCGGGGTGTCATCCTGGACCGCACGATGCAGCTCAACGTCGGCGGCAACATGGACTTCAAGAACATGCTCGAGCGCGACCGCCTCGAGTCCAAGAAGATCTCCAAGACGCAGGCCGTCACCTCCCAGATCCCCGACCGGGACCTCGGTGAGAAGAACGTCCACATCGGCCCGTCCGACTACGTCGCCTGGCTGGACGACCGCAAGTGGGCCTATGTCCGCCTGGAGGGCCGCGCGTTCGGTGACGTCCCGCTGAACCTGGAGTACAAGCTCGAGGTCTGGGACTCCCCGAACTCCGCCGGCGTCATCATCGACGCCCTGCGCGCCGCGAAGATCGCCAAGGACCGCGGCATCGGCGGCCCGATCCTGTCGGCGTCGAGCTACTTCATGAAGTCCCCGCCGGTCCAGTACTTCGACGACGAGGCCCGCGAGAACGTCGAGAAGTTCATCAAGGGCGAGGTCGAGCGCTGAGCGCCTCGGACTGAAGTCCGCTGAAGGTCCCTGGGTCGTCCGACCCGGGGGCCTTTCCGTATGTGAGGCTGTGCCCCATGGCCGTCGTCCGTGACCTGCGCGTCCTGCTGCGCCTGAAGGGGTTCCGGCGCCTGCTCGCCGTCCGGCTGCTCTCCCAGGGCGCCGACGGCGTGTACCAGGTCGCGCTCGCCACCTACGTCGTCTTCTCCCCGGAGAAGCAGACTTCCGCCGCCGCGATCGCCTCCGCCATGGCGGTCCTGCTGCTCCCGTACTCGCTGGTGGGCCCCTTCGCCGGGGTCCTGCTGGACCGATGGCGCCGTCGCCAGGTCTTTCTCTACGGCAATCTGCTGCGCGCCCTGCTCGCCTCGGTCACCGCGGTACTGATGATCGCCGCCGTCCCGGACTGGCTCTTCTACGTCTCCGCCCTGTGCGTCACCGCCGTCAACCGCTTCGTCCTGGCCGGCCTGTCCGCCGCGCTGCCACGCGTGGTCGACGAGGAGCGTCTGGTGATCGCCAACTCCCTCTCCCCGACGGCGGGCACCCTGGCGGCGACGGCCGGCGGCGGCCTCGCGTTCGTCGTACGCCTCGTGATCGCGGACTCCGACGCCGCCGTGGTGCTGCTCGGGGCCGCTCTGTATCTGTGCGGTGCGCTCGCCTCGCTGAGCATGGCGGTGGAACTGCTGGGGCCCGACCGGGCGATGGTGCGTCCCCGGCTCGCCTCGGCGCTCGCCGGCACCGCCCGCGACCTGGGGGCGGGCGTGCGCCACCTCCTCGCGCCCGCGCGCCGGCGAGCGGCCTGGGCACTCGTCGCCATGACGCTGATGCGCTTCTGCTACGGCGCCCTGCTCGTCCTCCTGCTGATGCTGTGCCGGTACTACCTGACGTCGGACACGGATGGGGGGCTCGCCCTGCTGGGACTGGCCCTGGGCGTCTCCGGCGCCGGTTTCTTCGCGGCCGCGGTGATCACCCCCTGGGCGGCAGGGAGGCTCGGCCCCGGCGGCTGGATGGCCGTGTGCGCGGGAGCCGCCGCGGTGCTGGTTCCGGCTCTCGGTCTGCCGTTCGCCACCGCGCCCCTGCTCACCGCCGCGTTCGTCCTGGGGCTGACGACCCAGGGTTCGAAGATCTCGACCGACACCATCGTGCAGTCCTCGGTCGACGACTCCTTCCGTGGCCGGATCTTCTCCGTTTACGACGTGCTGTTCAACGTTGCCTTCGTCGGTGCTGCCGCGGTGGCGGCCCTCATGCTGCCGCCGGACGGCCGGTCGGTGCCACTGGTCGTCATGGTCGCCGCTGTCTACGGAGCGATTGCGGTCGCTATGGCCCGATTTAGCCGCCAGTAAGTGTCACATCAATGCCACAGAGTCCCACTGAGCTACAGAGATGTCAGTGGGCCCCGGTAGCTTACGTGCGTCTTACTCGCGCCATGTTCGCGTCATGCACCCATGTTTAGGGGGACCCCCAGTGACCACTCCGCCTCCCCAGGGCAACCCGTTCGCCCAGGGCCAGCCGCAGGCCCCGCAGCAGCCCCAGGGACAGAACCCCTTCGCGCAGGGGCAGCCGGGCTTCCCGCAGCAGCCCGGTCAGCCCGGTTTCCCCCAGCAGGGTGCTCCGTACGCCCCGGTCCCCCCGCAGCCGGCCCAGCGCAAGGTCAGCTTCAAGCTGATCAAGAACATCGTGATCGCCGTGATCGTCGTCAGCGTGGCCGTCGGCGGTTACATAGCCAGCCGCGACGACGCCAACACGGCAGCGGTCGGCGACTGCATGCACCGCGGCAGCACCAACGACAACGACCCGGACCTCGAGGTCGTCGACTGCTCGGACGCGAAGGCCCAGTACGAGGTGCTGGCCAAGATCGAGGGCTCGTTCCTCACCGACACGATGGCGCAGAGCAAGTGCGAGGCCGAGGCCAAGGACTTCCAGTACGTCTACACCGAGAGCGGTGACGGCAAGGACTTCCTGCTCTGCCTGAAGGACTACAAGAAGTAGGGCAGACGCGTCATATGCGCCGAGGGGCGGTGTTTCACGTGAAACACCGCCCCTTCGTCTGTCATCGGGTCAATGTTTCACGTGAAACACGACCCGGCCTCCCGGCTCAGGCCTCCTGCTCGGCCCACCACTTCTTGAGCGCGTCCACCGCGGCGTCATGCTCCATGGGGCCGTTCTCCAGGCGCAGCTCCAGCAGGTACTTGTACGCCTGGCCGACGACCGGTCCCGGCTTCACGCCCAGGATCTCCATGACCTGGTTACCGTCCAGGTCCGGGCGAATCGCGTCCAGCTCCTCCTGCTCCTGGAGCTTCGCGATCCGCTCCTCCAGCCCGTCATAGGCGCGCGACAGGGCAGTGGCCTTGCGCTTGTTGCGGGTCGTGCAGTCCGAACGCGTCAGCTTGTGGAGGCGGTCGAGCAACGGACCGGCGTCCCGGACATACCGGCGGACCGCGGAGTCCGTCCACTCGCCCGTGCCGTAGCCGTGGAAGCGCAGATGTAGCTCCACCAGCCGGGAGACGTCCTTCACCAGGTCGTTGGAGTACTTGAGCGCGGTCATGCGCTTCTTCGTCATCTTGGCCCCGACCACCTCGTGGTGGTGGAACGAGACCCGGCCGTCCTTCTCGAACCGCCGCGTGCGCGGCTTGCCGATGTCGTGCAGCAGGGCGGCGAGACGGAGCACCAGGTCCGGCCCCTCGGTCTCCAGGGCCATCGCCTGTTCGAGAACGATGAGCGTGTGGTCGTAGACGTCCTTGTGCCGGTGGTGCTCGTCCCGCTCCAGGCGCAGGGCGGGCAGCTCGGGCAGGACGTGGGCGGCCAGGCCGGTGTCCACGAGCAGGGTCAGGCCCTTGCGCGGGTGCGCGGAGAGGATCAGCTTGTTCAGCTCGTCACGGACCCGCTCGGCGGAGACGATGCCGATACGGTCCGCCATGTCCTTCATGGCCGTGACGACCTCGGGGGCCACGTCGAAGTCGAGCTGCGCGGCGAAACGGGCGGCCCGCATCATCCGCAGCGGGTCGTCCGAGAACGACTCCTCGGGAGTGCCCGGAGTACGCAGCACACGCGCCGCGAGATCGTCGAGGCCGTGGTACGGGTCGATGAACTCCCTCTCCGGCAGCGCGACGGCCATGGCGTTCACGGTGAAATCCCGCCGGACGAGGTCCTCCTCGATGGAGTCGCCGTAGGACACCTCCGGCTTGCGCGACGTGCGGTCGTACGCCTCGGAGCGGTAGGTGGTCACCTCGATCTGGTAGCCGTCCTTCTGCGCACCGACCGTGCCGAAGGCGATCCCGACCTCCCAGACGGCGTCCGCCCACGGCCGGACGATCTTCAGAACGTCCTGCGGGCGGGCGTCGGTCGTGAAGTCCAGGTCATTGCCGAGCCGCCCGAGCAACGCGTCCCGGACCGAGCCGCCGACCAGGGCGAGAGAGAACCCGGCCTCCTGGAAGCGACGGGCGAGGTCGTCGGCGACAGGCGCGACCCGCAGCGGTTCGCTCACCGCGCTGGGCTGCGCCTGACTCATGGCACTGGGGGTGACTTCGTTGGCGTTCGGCACAACAGAACAGGGTACGTGGCCGGGGCGGACCCGGTCGCCCCCATTGTCCGCGCACCGGACGCACCCCGGGACGGCTCCCCTCTCATCGGCTCACTCCTCTTTATAGGGGCATACGGGGCAGCCCGTGTCGCGGCGGGTCCTGTGGCGTACGCCGCGGCACTTCCCCTCGGCGCACATCGTTACCATGCGTGGACGCACATTCCGACGACCACTGACGACGACGAGGGACGGGCGAGCGCGTGGCCGAGGCGGCAGACTTCCAGGGGACCAGTCCCTCACCTGCCCGCCGGTGGCGAAGGAGCGCCGCGGCACTGATCGCGGGTACGCCCCTGCTGGCCGGCTTGCTTCTGCCCGCCGGATCCGCGCACGCCGCCGAGAAGACGGCCGCGGAAGCAGACTCCGGCTCCGGCCCGGTGGCCGTCGCCGTCGACTCGCTCACCCCGTCCGCCCCCTCCGAGGGGGACACGGTGACCGTGTCCGGCACCGTGACCAACAACGGCAAGCGGGCGGTCACCAACGCCCACGTCGGGCTGCGCCTGGGCTCCGAGGTGGACACCCGCTCGTCCGTCGACGCGATCGCCAAGGACGGGGACGATCTGGAGGGATCCATCCCTCCGGAGATCGACGACAAGTACACGGCGAAGTTCTCCAAGCTCACCCCCGGTGTGTCCGAGCACTTCAACATCTCCGTCCCTGTCGACGAGCTGAACCTCGGCGGGGACGGCGTCTACGAGTTCGCCGTCTCGCTCTCCGGGGAGACCTCCGCGCAGCCGTGGGAGCAGGTCCTCGGCATACAGCGGACCTTCCTGCCGTGGAAGCCCGACGCGGACGGCACCAAGACCAGGGCGACGTTCCTCTGGCCGCTCGTCTCGACCACCCACATGGCCGCCGAGACGGGACCGAACGAGGAGCAGACGCCGGTCTTCCTCAATGACGACCTGGCCAAGGAGATCTCTCCCGGAGGCCGTCTGAACCAGATGGTGACGCTGGGCAAGGACCTCGACGTCACCTGGGTGGTCGACCCCGACCTGCTGGCCTCCGTCGACGCGATGACCGGCAGCTACCGCGTCCGGGACGGGGCCGACACCGTTCCCGGCACCCAGCAGGCGGCCGCCAAGCAATGGCTCGCCGACCTCCAGGACGCGGTGGCCGACAAGGAGGTCGTCGCGCTGCCCTTCGCCGACCCCGACCTGGCCTCCCTCGCCCACAACGGCAGGGACACCGCCGGCTCGCTGAGCCAGCTCAAGGAAGCCACGGACGTCGTCGACAACACGGTCCCGGCCATCCTCCACGTGCGGCCCAACACCGACTTCGCCTGGCCCGTGGAGGGCGCGGTCGACCGGTCGATCGTCAAGGTCGCCACCTCGGCGGGCGCCGACAAGGTGATCGCCCGCAGCGACAGCCTCGAGGAGACCAGCGGCCTGTCGTACACCCCCTCCGCCGCCCGCCCCATCGGCGGCGGCACCACCGCCGTCGTCGCCGACGCGCGGCTGTCCAGGGCGTTCGAGGGCGACCTGACGAAGGCCTCCGCGTCCACGCTCGCGGTGCAGCGGTTCCTCGCCCAGAGCCTGGCGCTGGGCCTCCAGACCGACAAGCAGCGCAGCATCGTCGTCGCCCCGCAGCGCATGCCCTCGGGGGCCCAGGCCCGCGCGATGGCCGAGGCGCTGAGGACCCTCCAGGGCAGCACCTGGTCGGAGTCCCAGAAGCTCGCGGACGCAGCCGCGGCCAAGCCCGACCCCGAGGCCACCACCAAGGTGCCCGGGAAGTCCTCGTACCCGTCGGCGCTGCGCAAGAAGGAACTGCCCCGGTCGGCGTTCACGCAGATCGCGCAGACGCAGGACAGGCTCGACAACTTCAAGGGCGTCCTGTCCGACCCGTCCCGCGTGGTGACGCCCTTCGGCCGCGCCCTGAACCGGGAGATGTCCGCGTCCTGGAGGGGCCGGGCCGGCGAGGCAGGCTCGTTCCGCGCCGGCGTGCAGTCCTACCTCGAAGGGCTGACCGGCCGGGTCAGGCTGATCGACAAGTCGGAGACGAAGCTGTCCGGCCGCAGCGCCACGATCCCCGTGACGGTGCAGAACAACCTGGTGCAGGACGTCGGCCCGCTGGTGCTGCGGCTCACCTCGACCAGTCCCACGCGCCTCGAGATCGGCGGCGCGGCCTATCAGGAGCAGCCAGTCTCGGTCTCCGGTGGCCACAGCCAGTCGGTGAAGTTCACCACGTCCGCCAACGCCAACGGCCGGGCAACGGTGATCGCCCAGCTCTACACGATGGACGGCCGGCCGTACGGAGAGGCCGTCACGTTCGACGTGAAGGTCACCGAGATCACGGCCACGGTGATGCTGGTCATCGGCGGCGGTGTCCTGCTCCTCGTCCTCGCCGGCTTCCGGATGTACACCCAGCGCAAGCGGGCCGCCGCCCGCGAGGGGGACAAGGGCGGGTCCGGCGAGGATCGGGAGGCCGAGAACGACGATGACGGTCCCGAGAACCCCGACGGCCCCCGCGGGCGTCTCCAGGAGGAGTCGGGGGCGACCTCCCGGTCAGGCGACCCCGAGCAGCCGAGTGACCCGACACCGGACACCGCAGCGGAAAACGCCGACCCGTCCGGCACGGGTGAGAGAGTGGACCGTTGAGGATGTCGTGGCCGGTCGGCCCGGGACGATGAGGTGGGGTAACCATGAACGCGCCGTACGACGGTGACCGCGGTCAGGCCGTGGACGGCTCGGGCCACCCCGAGGGTCCGCCGCCCGACGACGGCCGGACACCGCCGCAGCCGCCCGCGGACATGTACCTCCAGGACGCCTACGACCAGGACCCCTACCGGGCGCAGGACCTCTCCGCCCAGGACCCGGTCTCCGAGGCGCTCTACGACCGCGCCTCGCACCCCCCGCCGCCCCCGGGCACGTACCCGCAGCAGCCGATGTACGCCCAGCCGTCCCAGTCGCCGTACGCCCCCGACCCACGCGTGTGGGCCCAGACCCCGGCGCCCGAGCCGGAGGGCCCCACCCAGTACCTGCCGCACGGCGACGACCCGCGCACGACCCAGTTCGTCGGCGTGGACGACCTGGTCACCCAGGCCGGTGAGCAGCGCCACGAGCCCGACGCCTTCGCCCACCTCTTCCGCGACCAGCAGCAGGGCGGTGGCCACCCGTCCTACGACGGCTCCGCCTCGGTTCCCTCCCCCGCCCCGGCACCGGGGCCCTACGGCGGGACGCCGGGACCGGACCAGTACCGCGGCGCACAGGGACCCGGCCCCTACGGGGACGCCTCCGCCTACGGGCAGTACGGCGGCCCCGCTCCGGCACCCGGGCACTACGCGCCCCCCGCGCCGGGACAGTACGCGCCGGCTCCCACGCCGGAAGCCGCGGAGGCCCCCGTCCAGGAGGCCGAGCCACCCGCCCCGCCCGCCGCCACCGCCCCCAGGAAGGGCGGCCGCGCGGGAGGGCTGCTCAAGTCCAGCGCCGTGATGGCGGCGGGCACGATGGTCTCCCGGCTGACCGGGTTCATCCGCTCGGCACTGATCGTCTCGGCGCTCGGCGTCGGCCTGCTCGGCGACACCTTCCAGGTCGCCTACCAGCTCCCGACCATGATCTACATCCTCACCGTCGGCGGCGGCCTCAACTCGGTCTTCGTACCCCAGCTCGTGCGTGCCATGAAGGACGACGACGACGGCGGCGAGGCCTACGCCAACAGGCTGCTGACCCTGGTCATGGTGGCCCTCGGTGTGCTCACCGCGATCACCGTCCTCGCCGCGCCCCTGCTGATCCGGGTCCTGTCCAACCCCGTCGCCAGCAACCCGGCCGCGAACGAGGTCGGCATCACCTTCGTCCGCTACTTCCTGCCGTCCATCTTCTTCATGGGCCTGCACGTGGTGATGGGGCAGATCCTCAACGCCCGCGGCAGGTTCGGCGCGATGATGTGGACCCCGGTCCTGAACAACATCGTCATCATCGTCACGCTCGGGATGTTCATCTGGGTCTACGGCACCGCGGAGACCTCCGGCATGAAGGTCACCAGCATCCCGCCGGAGGGCGAGCGGCTGCTCGGCATCGGCGTGCTGCTGGGCCTCGTCGTACAGGCCCTGGCGGTGATCCCTTACCTGCGCGAGACGGGCTTCCGGCTGCGGCTGCGCTTCGACTGGAGGGGCCACGGCCTCGGCAAGGCCGTCACGCTCGCCAAGTGGACGGTCCTGTTCGTCCTCGCCAACCAGGCGGGCGCCATGATCGTCATCCAGCTCTCCACGGCCGCGGGCACCGCGTCGCCCGTCGACGGCACCGGCTTCGCCGCCTACGCCAACGCCCAGCTCATCTGGGGCCTGCCCCAGGCGATCATCACCGTCTCCCTGATGGCCGCCCTGCTGCCCCGCATCTCCCGCTCGGCGTCGGAGGACGACAGCGGCGCTGTCCGCGACGACATCTCCCAGGGCCTGCGCACCACGGCGGTCGCCATCGTGCCCGTCGCCTTCGGGTTCGTCTCGCTCGGCATCCCGATGTGCACGCTCATGTTCGGCTCCTCGGGCACCAGTGAAGCCACCAACATGGGTTACATGCTGATGGCCTTCGGCCTCGGCCTCATCCCGTATTCCGTGCAGTACGTCGTCCTGCGCGCCTTCTACGCCTACGAGGACACCCGGACGCCCTTCTACAACACGGTCATCGTGGCCTCGGTCAACGCCGTGGCGTCCGCCCTGTGTTACTTCCTGCTGCCGGCCCGCTGGGCCGTGGTCGGCATGGCCGCCGCCTACGGCCTGGCCTACGCGACCGGTGTCGGCGTCGCGTGGCGCCGGCTGCGCAAGCGGCTCGGCGGGGACCTGGACGGTGCACGGGTGCTGCGGACGTACGCCCGGCTGTGCATCGCCTCCGTCCCGGCCGCCCTGCTCAGCGGCGCCGCCTGCTACGGGATCGGCCACACGCTCGGCCAGGGTGTCGTCGGGTCGCTCGCCGCCCTGGTGGCCGGCGGTGCGGTCCTGTTCGGCGTCTTCTTCGTCGCCGCCCGCAGGATGCGCATCGAGGAGGTCAACTCACTGGTCGGCATGGTGCGCGGACGCCTGGGACGCTGAGAGCAGGGGTAGGCGCACAACCATCGTCCGCCGCCGTGTGTCGTGCATAGCGGCGGACTGTGGGCACAATTGGTTTCGGCGTCGGGCTGCGCGCATCGGGTGACGGTCGGCGTGCATCGAATGGGGAGGCAGGAACGACGGTGGCGGAACGGAGCACAGCTGCCGTCGACGTGGCAGACAACAGCGGTGAGAAGCCGCTGACCGCACAGGCGGACCAGTCCACGGCCGACGGGGTGGCCAACAACCGGGAGCGGGACACGGACAGCGACCAGGCACAGGGGAGCCCCACGAGCGAGGATTCCGGCAAGGCATCGCCTCCCGAACTGCACAGCGGGCACAAGCTCGCCAGGCGCTACCGCCTCGAGGAGTGCGTCACCCGTCTGGACGGCTTCAGCAGTTGGCGGGCCGTCGACGAGAAGCTTCGCCGCGCCGTGGGGGTCCACGTCCTGCCGGCGGACCACTCGCGGGCCCGCTCGGTGCTGGCCGCGGCTCGCTCCGCCGCGCTGCTCGGCGATCCGCGGTTCGTCCAGGTGCTGGACGCCGTCGAGGACAACGACCTCGTCTACGTCGTGCACGAATGGCTCCCCGACGCCACCGATCTGACCGCGCTCCTCGCCGCGGGCCCGATGGACGCGTACGACGCCTACCAGATGGTCAGTCAGGTCGCGTCCGCGATGGCCGCCGCCCACCGCGAGGGCCTCGCCCATCTGCGCCTGAACCCCAACGCCGTGCTGCGTACCTCGACGGGTCAGTGGAGGATCCGCGGACTCGCCGTCAGCGCCGCCCTGCGCGGGATCAGTTCCGACACCCCGCAGCGGACCGACACCGAGGCCATCGGTGCCCTCCTGTACGCCACCCTCACCCAGCGCT
Source organism: Streptomyces sp. NPDC018947 (assembly GCF_044390505.1). Lineage (NCBI taxonomy): Bacteria > Bacillati > Actinomycetota > Actinomycetes > Kitasatosporales > Streptomycetaceae > Streptomyces > Streptomyces sp. NPDC018947. The sequence continues at coordinate 67,112 of NZ_JBIRZD010000013.1, read as the reverse complement.
GGCCGTACGAGAGCGACGCCCACGGCATGGCGGGCCTGCCCAAGGACATCGGCCTGATCCCGCCGGACCAGGTGCGCGCCGGTGTCCACCGCGGACTGTCCGAGCTCGCCATGCGGGCGCTCGCCAACGACGGCGCCACCGCCTCGCGTCACGAGTCTCCGTGCACCACACCGGAGGAACTGGTCAAGGCGATCGGCGAGATGCCCCGCATCCGTCCGCCGGAGCCGGCGTACACCGCGCCGCCCGAGTACCAGCGCACGTCGTACCAGAAGGGCACGTACGGCCGCCCGGCACCGCGTCCCGGCATCACCCAGCCCGTGCCCAGCCCGCCGCCGCCCCTGCAGAGCCGCACCGGCAAGGCGCTGAAGTGGGGCGTGTCCGCCCTGCTGATCGCCGCCCTCGGCCTGGGCAGCTGGCAGCTCGCGGACGCCCTCATGGAGCGGGGCGGCAAGGCCGACGACCAGAACCAGACCCAGACGACGGACGGCGACGACAAGAACGACGCCATCCCGAAGCCGACCAAGCCGATCGCGGTGCAGGACGCCCGGGAGTTCGTCACCAAGGGCGACGCGCAGCACCCCGCCGACGTCGGCAAGACGTACGACGGCGACAACAGCACGCTCTGGCGGACGGCCAGCTTCTTCGACGGCCCGGTCATCGGTCCGTACAAGCCGGGCGTCGGCATCGTCTACGACCTCGGTTCCGAGCAGGAGGTCTCGACCGCCGAGGTGGGGCTGCACTACGCCGGCGACCACACGACGGCTGAGCTGTACGCCGCCGACTCGCTGCAGCCGTCGTCCCTGGACGCGATGAAGAAGCTCGGCACGGTCACCACCTCAGGGACGACCGCGACGATCAAGGCCGCCAAGCCGGCGAAGACGCGGTACGTGCTCGTGTGGCTCACCGCGCTTCCCTACGCCTCCGGCGACAGCTACAGCAACGCCGGCTACAAGCAGGCCATCACCGACGTGACGTTCAAGGGCTGAGCCCGGCGACAGGGGAGGGGGTCCGATGGCAGATGGCACCGCCTATGGCGACATCGACGATCAGGACCTCCTCGCCCGTCACGTGGACGGTGATCCCGACGCCTTCGGCGAGCTCGTGCGCCGCCACCGCGACCGTCTCTGGGCGGTGGCCCTGCGGACGCTCGGGGACCGTGAGGAGGCCGCTGACGCCGTCCAGGACGCCCTGGTCTCCGCCTACCGCGCCGCCCACACCTTCCGCGGCCAGGCGGCCGTCACGACCTGGCTGCACCGGATCACGGTGAACGCCTGCCTGGACCGTGTCCGCAAGGCGGCTTCCCGCAAGACCTCCCCCATCGACGACGCCGAGCGGCTGGAGCAGCTACTGGAGCCGCACGAGTCGGCCTCCGCCCCCGCCGAGCGCAATGACCTGAACCGACAGCTTCTGGCTGCCCTGGGCACCCTGCCGGCCGATCAGCGAGCGGCCCTCGTCCTCGTCGACATGCAGGGCTACCCCGTCGCGGAGGCCGCGCGGATCCTCGATGTGCCGACGGGCACGATCAAGAGCCGCTGCGCCCGTGGCAGAGCCAAGCTCCTGCCGCTGCTCGCCCATCTGCGTCCGGACGCCGGCGTCGGTGCGGACGGGAAGCGGAACCGGACGCACGGGACATCCGTCCCACCCGCGGCGGGACCGCACCGGGCGGACCCCATGGAAGCGGGTCAGAGCGATTCAGCCGCAGTGAAGGGCGGAGGTGGACGAGCGTGACGTCGTCGACGACGGACAGGGCCGGGCACCCGGACGTCGCGGAGATCTCCGAACTCGCCGAAGGCCTGCTCCCGGCCTCGCGGACCGCCGACCTCCGGCGGCACCTGGAGACCTGCGAGCTCTGCTCGGACGTCTACACCTCGCTGGAGGAGATCCAGGGACTGCTCGGCACGCTCCCGCAGCCCGAGCGGATGCCGGACGACGTGGCCGACCGCGTCAACGCCGCCCTCGCCGCCGAGGCCCTGCTGAACACGGCAGCACCGGCTGCCGACGGGGGCCGGAACGACGACGGCGCACATGTTTCACGTGAAACATCGGTGCCCACGGACCGTCCTTCCGGACATGCCCGCGCCTCCACCACCGGCCCCGGCCGCAAGGACCGCCGACGCAACGGACGGCGCAGGATCGCTGTCCTGAGTGCCGTGGCGGCGGCGGCCGCCCTCGGGATCGGCTCCGTCATCGTCTCGTCCGTCACCGGGGGCGGCGCACCGGACGAGACGGCCCACGGGCAGCCGTCCGCACCCGTGGACACCTTCTCCGAGGGGCGGCTCAAGGACCAGGTCGCGGCGCTCGTCGCCGAGGGGCAAGGCTCACAGAGCGGCTCGCGCACACCACGCAGTTTCGGCGTGGAGTCCGAGAACGCGACCGAGAACCACGTCTTCACCTCTCCGGCGGTGCCGGAGTGCGTCCAGAAGGCCATCGGCCGTGCCGACGCCGCGCTCGCCACGGAGGAGGGCGTCTACAAGGGCAAGGAGGCTCTGCTCGTCGTGCTGCCCGACACCCTCAACGACAGCCGCGTCACCGCCTACATCGTCGACTCGGCCTGTGCGGCTCAGCCCCCCGTCGCCGAGGCCAAGGTCCTTCTGAAGCGCTCCTACGCACGTCCCTGACCACGCTTCCTCCTCGCCCGCCGTGTGCCCGGACACAGCGGGAATGCGCGCCCCTTAGGATCCGTTGGGTGGGGTGAGAGCTCAGACAGAAGCTCCACCCGGCCCTGAAGACGCAGTCCAGAGACGAGGAATGAAGCCGTGAGCGACGTCCGAAACGTGATCATCATCGGCTCCGGGCCCGCCGGCTACACGGCGGCGCTCTACACCGCGCGCGCGTCGCTGAAGCCGCTGGTGTTCGAGGGCGCCGTCACCGCGGGCGGTGCGCTGATGAACACCACCGAGGTGGAGAACTTCCCGGGCTTCCAGGACGGCATCATGGGCCCCGAGCTCATGGACAACATGCGCGCCCAGGCCGAGCGCTTCGGTGCCGAGCTCGTCCCGGACGATGTCGTCGCCGTCGACCTGGCCGGCGAGATCAAGACCGTCACCGACACCGCGGGCACGGTCCACCGGGCGAAGGCCGTCATCGTCACCACCGGTTCCCAGCACCGCAAGCTCGGCCTGCCGAACGAGGACGCTTTTTCCGGGCGTGGCGTCTCCTGGTGCGCGACCTGCGACGGCTTCTTCTTCAAGGACCAGGACATCGCCGTGATCGGCGGCGGTGACACCGCGATGGAGGAGGCCACGTTCCTCTCCCGCTTCGCCAAGTCCGTGACGATCGTCCACCGCCGCGACACCCTGCGCGCCTCCAAGGCGATGCAGGAGCGTGCCTTCGCCGACTCGAAGATCTCGTTCGTCTGGGACAGTGAGGTCGCCGAGATCCACGGCGACCAGAAGCTGTCGGGCCTGAAGCTGCGCAACGTCAAGACCGGCGAGCTCTCGGACCTCGCCGTGACCGGTCTGTTCATCGCCATCGGTCACGACCCGCGCACCGAGCTCTTCAAGGGCCAGCTCGACCTGGACCCGGAGGGTTACCTGAAGGTCGACGCCCCCTCGACCCGCACCAACCTGACCGGTGTCTTCGGCGCCGGTGACGTGGTCGACCACACCTACCGGCAGGCGATCACCGCCGCCGGCACCGGCTGCTCCGCCGCTCTCGACGCCGAGCGCTTCCTCGCCGCGCTCTCCGACGAGGACAAGGCCGAGCCCGAGAAGACCGCTGTCTGACCCCCATCCGCCCCACGCACCAACCAGTTAAGGAGCCCGCCGTGGCCGGCACCCTGAAGCAAGTGACCGACGACTCCTTCGAGCAGGACGTCCTCAAGAGCGACAAGCCCGTCCTGGTGGACTTCTGGGCCGCCTGGTGCGGACCGTGCCGCCAGATCGCGCCGTCCCTCGAGGCGATCGCCGCCGAGTACGGCGACAAGATCGAGGTCGTCAAGCTGAACATCGACGAGAACCCGGGTACGGCCGCCAAGTACGGCGTCATGTCCATCCCGACGCTCAACGTCTACCAGCGTGGCGAGGTCGCCAAGACCATTGTCGGTGCCAAGCCCAAGGCCGCGATCGTCCGCGACCTCGAGGACTTCATCGCAGACTGACGTTTCACGTGAAACACGAAGGGCCGGCCCATTCGGGCCGGCCCTTCGTGCTGCGCTCGCGTGGGACGCCTGGCCTCACAGCGGCCGCAGCGCCGGTTCCTTCTGGACCGCCCCGAGCAGCCGGTCCAGGGCCATCTCCACGTCTTCCTTCCACGACAGCGTGGACCGCAACTCCAGCCTCAGCCGCGGGTGGGTGGGGTGGTGCCGGACCGTCTTGAAGCCCACGGCCAGCAGATGGTCCGCCGGCAACACACAGGCCGGCTCCTTCCAGCGGGCATCCCCGAAGGCCTCGATCGCCTTGAAGCCCCGCCGCAGCAGATCCTTGGCGACCGTCTGCACCATGACCCGCCCGAGTCCCTGACCCTGGTAGCCCGGCATCACGAACGCCGTCATCAACTGCACCGCATCGGAGGAGACGGGGCTGGTGGGAAACATCGCCGACCTCGGGACGTACGCGGGAGGGGCGTAGAGCACGAAGCCCACCGGTACGTCATCGACGTAGACCACGCGACCGCAGGATCCCCAGTCCAGCAGGACCGCGGAGATCCAGGCTTCCTTCTCCGTCTCGGCCGTCCCGGTGGTTACCGCGGCTTCGCCGCTGACAGGGTCCAGCTCCCAGAAGACACACGAGCGACAGCGCTGGGGAAGGTCCTGAAGGTTGTCCAGCGTGAGCGGTACGAGCCGACGCCCCATGAAGGCTGTTCCTCGCTTCCTTCGCCCGTCACGTCACGGGCGGCCGTCAAAGCACTCCGTTCCCTGAGCAGGCTGCCGATGAACCCGCCGACCGCGCCCAGCCCCAGTCCCGCGCTCACCAGCCCGATTCGGCTCATCGTTCGCATGGCCCCTGCCTGCCTCTCAGAGGTACTGCCGGGTGATCGCGCCGTATCAAACGCATCGTATCCACGATGGGATCGAGCTGACACCGACGCAAAGCAAAGGGCGGACCGTGTTCCGGAGAATTCCGGACACGGCCCGCCCATCGGCGACCAGAGTTCCTACGGGGCTCCGGCCGCTGAGATCAGGAGTCGGATTCGTCGGCCTCCCCGGCTACCAGGCCCTTCTGCAGCACCGGCCCCTCACCGGGAGCGAGGCTGCCGAGGATCCGCTCGAGGTCCTCCATGGAGGCGAACTCCACGGTGATCTTGCCCTTCTTCTGCCCCAGGTCGACCTTCACCCGAGTCTCGAAGCGGTCCGAGAGGCGGGTCGCCAGCTCGGACAGGGCCGGCGAGACCAGAGCACCGGCCCGCGGACCCTTGGCGCGCTGCGGCTTCTGCGGCCGCGATCCCATCAGGGTCACGATCTCCTCGACCGCCCGCACCGAGAGTCCCTCGGCCACGATCCGGTGAGCCAGCCGCTCCTGCTCCTCCGAGTCCTCCACCGAGAGCAGCGCTCGGGCATGTCCGGCGGAGAGCACCCCGGCGGCCACGCGGTTCTGCACCTTCGGGGAGAGCTTCAGCAGACGCAGCGTGTTGGACACCTGCGGGCGGGAACGACCGATGCGGTCCGCGAGCTGGTCGTGCGTGCAGTTGAAGTCCTTCAGAAGCTGGTCGTAGGCGAAGGCCTCTTCCAGCGGGTTCAACTGCGCCCGGTGCAGGTTCTCCAGCAGAGCGTCCAGGAGGAGCTGCTCGTCCTCCGTGGCCCGCACGATAGCCGGAATCGCCTCCAGCCCGGCCTCACGGCTGGCCCGCAGACGACGCTCGCCCATGATGAGCTCGTAGCGCCCGGGTCCCGTCTGCCGGACGACGACCGGCTGGAGAAGACCCACCTCCTTGATCGAGGTCACCAGCTCGGCGAGGGCGTCCTCGTCGAAGACCTTGCGAGGCTGCCGCGGGTTCGGCGTGATGGCGTCCAGGGGCACTTCCGCGAAGTGGGCCCCCAGCGGAGGGGCGGGCACGCCCGCAGCCGAGGCCTCGGTTTCACGTGAAACAGAGGACAGCGTGGCCACCTTCGCCGCTGCCACCCCCCGCTCGTTCGGCAGCCCGGCCACCGTCGAGGGGGATGCGGAGGCCGCATTCCCCAGGGCTGCCGAGGCCACCGACTTCTCGGTCGGGGCTGCGGGAATCAGTGCGCCGAGACCACGGCCCAACCCCCTTCGTCGCTCGCTCACTGGATCCCCTCCACCATGTTCGGATCATTCTGTGCGCCGGCGTGTGCCTGGGTCGGGTCGTAGTTGACCCCCACGCCCCTCAGCGCGATCTCGCGTGCCGCCTCCAGGTAGGAGAGCGCTCCGCTCGATCCTGGATCGTAGGTCAGCACCGTCTGCCCGTAGCTGGGGGCCTCCGAGATACGGACCGAGCGCGGGATGCTCGTCCGCAGGACCTCGTCACCGAAGTGGCTGCGCACTTCGTCCGCGACCTGCGACGCAAGCCGCGTCCGGCCGTCGTACATGGTGAGCAGGATCGTCGAGACATGGAGGGTGGGGTTGAGGTGCCCACGCACCAGATCCACGTTCCGAAGGAGCTGTCCCAGTCCCTCCAGGGCGTAGTACTCGCACTGGATCGGGATGAGCACCTCCTGGCCCGCGACGAGCGCGTTGACCGTCAGCAGACCGAGGGAGGGCGGGCAGTCGATGAGGATGTAGTCCAGTGGCTGCTCGTAGGCCTGGATCGCTCGCTCCAGCCGACTCTCCCGTGCCACCAGGGAGACCAGCTCGATCTCCGCACCGGCGAGATCGATGGTGGCCGGGGCGCAGAAGAGACCTTCGACGTCGGGCACCGGCTGGACGACCTCCGAGAGCGGCCGGCTCTCGACCAGGACGTCGTAGATGGAGGGGACCTCGGCGTGGTGGTCGATCCCCAGCGCGGTGGACGCGTTGCCCTGCGGGTCGAGGTCGACGACCAGGACGCGGGCCCCGTGCAGTGCCAGCGAGGCGGCGAGGTTGACGGTGGTCGTCGTCTTGCCGACCCCGCCCTTCTGGTTGGCGACCACGATCACGCGGGTCTGCTCGGGGCGTGGCAGCCCCTCTCCGGCGCGGCCCAGTGCCTCCACCGCCAGTTGGGCCGCTCGACCGATCGGAGTGTCGTCCATCGGAGGCGGTGTTTCACGTGAAACATCCGTCCCCATCGACTCGGTGCGGGGACCGGGGACCGGATCGGTCATCGGTCCCGCGATGTTGGTGTCGGACCGCAAGGATTCACTCTCCTCGACTTCAGGCTCGCAATGAACAGAGCCTCCCATGCCCCCGGGGTCGTGAACCAGTGAGGCCTGACCTTCTGTGGAGAAATCCACCTCTGTGGACAACTCCGCCCCTCGCAAGGGGGGCGAAGCACCGGGAGAGTCGGGTTCCTCCTCGAGGGAACCGAGCGGCCTCCGGTCGCGGGGTTCCGCCGCGGCGCGACCGCGACTGATGATGCCGTGCAACAGTGAGCGACGTTTCACGTGAAACACGATGCACAGCAGCCGAGGCCGGACCGCCGCGACACTCCGGCACTCGCGGAGGGGGAGGCTGGTGTGGAGTACGCCCGCCGTCAGGACGGGTCAGCTCTCCCGCACCTTCATCCGCGCCGCCTGCGCGCCCGCCCCGTCCGGGCCGCCTTGGCCCGCTTGGCCGCGAAACGCACACCGCCGGGGCTCTCCCCGACCTCCACCCGCACCACGGTGGACAGGGGATCCACGACGCCGTCCCCCACATGCAGGATCGACGTCTCCACCGCCCCCAGCTTGCTGAGCGCCGTAGCCGCCGCCTTCAGCTCCTCCTCGGCCGCGTCACCCTTGAGGGCGAGCATCTCGCCGTAGGGACGCAGCAGCGGGATGCCCCAGGTGGCCAGGCGGTCCAGCGGTGCCACGGCACGGGCCGTCACCACGTGCACGGGCGGAATCTTGCCCATGACCTCCTCGGCCCGGCCGCGCACCACCGTCACATGGTCCAGCCCCAGCAGCTCCACGACCTCGGTCAGGAAATTGGTGCGCCGCAGCAGCGGCTCCAGGAGCGTGATCTTCAGGTCCTCACGGACGAGCGCCAGCGGGATTCCGGGCAGGCCGGCCCCCGACCCCACGTCGCACACCGTCACCCCCTCGGGCACGACCTCCGAGAGCACCGCGCAGTTCAGCAGGTGCCGCTCCCACAGACGCGGGACCTCCCGGGGGCCGATCAGGCCACGCTGCACTCCCGCCTCGGCGAGCAGCTCGGCATAGCGGACCGCGTCCGCGTAGCGATCACCGAACACCTCACGTGCCTGCTCGGGCACAGGGGGAAGCTCCGCTGCCTCCGTCACGGGGGACCGTCCTTCCGTACCGCACCGGCGCAGCGGGCGCCGGTGCCAGAACCACCAGAACTATCAGGCTGACAAAAACTCGGCCCCGCCTGCGCAACAGACGGGGCCGGAGACGTGGGGACCGATCAGGCGGGAAGCACGACGACGAAGCGCTGCGGCTCCTCGCCCTCGGACTCACTGCGCAGTCCCGCGGCCTTGACCGCGTCGTGCACGACCTTGCGCTCGAAGGGAGTCATCGGGTCCAGCCGCACGGCCTCGCCGCTGCTCTTGGCCTCCGCCGCGGCCTTCGCCCCCAGTTCGGAGAGCTCGGCGCGCTTCCTGGCCCGGTAACCCGCGATGTCGAGCATCAGCCGGCTGCGGTCCCCGGTCTCCCGGTGCACGGCGAGGCGCGTGAGCTCCTGCAGAGCCTCCAGCACCTCACCGTCCCGGCCGACCAGCTTCTGCAGATCACGGCTGTTCGTGTCGCTGATGATCGAGACAGAGGCACGGTCGGCCTCGACGTCCATGTCGATGTCGCCGTCGAGGTCGGCGATGTCGAGCAGACCCTCCAGGTAGTCCGCCGCGATCTCGCCCTCCTGCTCCAGGCGAGTCAGGGTGTCTGCACCCTCGGCAGCGGCGGAGGTGGTGCCTTCCGTCACGGGATGGACTCCTTCTTACTTCTTCGACGGGGACTTGGGACGCTGCGGGCCCTTGCGCTGCCCGGACTGGGCCTTGCTGCGGCCACCGGCGCCGGGCTTCTGAGCCGGCTTCTTGGCAGCGGCGGACTGACCGCCCCGCTGGGCGTCCTCCGGCTCGTCGGACTTGGTCAGCGAGGTCTTCGGCTCCGACTCGCCGGCCGCCTTCGCGGAGTGCCGCTGGGACTTGCTCTGCCGCTTGGGCTGCTGCCGCTTCGGCGTGGTCGTGGCGACGGTCGCGCCGTCCTCGGCCTGCGCGGCGGCAGCGGCGTCGCTCTTGATCACGGTGCCGTCGGCCTGCGCCGCCAGACCCGCCTTGGACAGACCGTTGATGAACTTGCGCTCGAACTCGTTGCGGTCCCGGCCCTTGGCGACGATCGCCTTGACGATGGACTTCTCACCGCGGCCACGGGTCTTGCCGTGCAGGGTGACGCGCTTGTGCAGGCGCTCGAGGTACGCGGCCTGGGCCTTGGAACCCGGAGTCGGGTTGTTGTGGATGACGTACATCTGCTGGCCCATGGTCCACACGTTGGTGGTCAGCCAGTAGACGAGGACACCCACGGGGAAGTTCACACCGAAGACGGCGAACATGACGGGGAAGACGTACATCAGCATCTTCTGCTGCTGCATGAACGGCGTCTTCACCGTGGTGTCGACGTTCTTCGTCATGAGCTGGCGCTGCGTGAAGAACTGCGACGCCGACATCAGCACGATCATGATCGCGGTGACGATCCGGACGTCGGTCAGCGAGGCGTTGAGCGCGGCGACGTCGCTCTCGCTGCTGAAGAACTTCGACGCCAGCGGGGCCCCGAAGATGTGCGCCTTCTGCGCGCTCTCCAGCAGGCTCTGGTTGATCACGCCGATGGTGTCGCCCGAGGCGATGCCGTTGAGCACGTGGTACAGGGCGAAGAAGAACGGCGACTGCGCCAGGATGGGAAGGCACGAGGAGAGCGGGTTGGTGCCCGTCTCCTTGTACAGCTTCATCATCTCTTCGGACTGGCGCTGCTTGTCGTTCTTGTAGCGCTCCTGGATCTTCTTCATCTCCGGCTGGAGCGTCTGCATCGCACGCGTCGCCTTGATCTGCTTCACGAAGAGCGGGATCAGGCAGATGCGGATCAGAATCACCAGGGACACGATGGACAGGCCCCAGGCCCATCCGGTGTCAGGGCCGAAGATGGCGCCGTACACGCTGTGGAACTGGACGATGACCCAGGAGACAGGTGTCGTGATGAAGCTGAAGAGGCTGGCAATCGTGTCCACTAATCATGCTCCTTGGGCATGGGACTGGGTCTCTGCGGCCGGGCTCGAAGGACTGGACGGACTCGTGGGAGAAGTCCGTCCCTCGGTGGCCGGTTCGGCGGCGGAGGGCCCGCCCCTGCGTGCACGCCAGGCGTCACGCAGCATTTCGTGCCACCGCGGACGCTTGCGCGGCGGAACATGGTCCACCCCGCCCAGCGACCACGGGTTGCACCGCAGGATGCGCCAGGCGGTGAGTGCCGTGCCCTTGATGGCACCGTGCCGGTCGATGGCCGTGTAGCCGTAGTGGGAACACGACGGGTAGTACTTGCAGACCGGCCCGAGCAGCGGACTGATCGTCCACTGGTACAGCTTGATCAGAGCCAGCAGCGGGTACTTCATCGCGCGCCCCCTCCCAGTAGCCGCTTCAGGGCGGCGTCCAGGTCTTGGGCCAGCTGTGCATGGTCGGCGTCGCCCGCACCGGGCAGCGCTCGTACGACTACCAGGCTACCGGGGGGAAACAGGTCGATCCGGTCCCGCATCAGATGGCGAAGCCTGCGCTTCACCTTGTTGCGGACCACCGCACCGCCCACGGCCTTGCTCACGACGAAACCCGCACGTGTCGGGGGAGCGCTCTCCCCAGGCGCGTGCGGGTCCGTGGCACCGCTTCGAAGGTGGACGACGAGAGCCGGGCGGCCGGCCCGGCGGCCCCGTCGTACCGCGGTCGCGAATTCCTCGGGCCGCCTCAGCCGGTTCTCGGTGGGCAGCACGATGTCATGACCTGACCGGGATCAGGCGGACAGACGGGCGCGACCCTTGCTACGGCGGGACGCGAGGATCGCGCGGCCGGCACGGGTGCGCATACGCAGCCGGAAGCCGTGGGTCTTCGCGCGACGACGGTTGTTCGGCTGGAAGGTGCGCTTGCTCACTCGGGGGCTCCAGAAAGATTCGGGGTTGGCGGGGTGCCGTCCTGGCTGTCACCGTGCGCCCACGAGTAGCTCTCGTCACGCCCGAGTGCACCGCTTTTCGATCACCTTGGACGTGACCTGTGCCCATCGGAGGCAGGCGGCAGCAGCCATCGACAACTCGACCTGGTTACGGTACGTGGGACTGCGCCATTCGGTCAAACCAGAGGTCACCGAGGCACACTTGTCCACAGGCTGGGGACAACGACTTGAACCCTACCGGTCGCGCTGACTACCGTGACTGAACTCCGATTCGTTCCCTTATCCCTGTCCCGCCCGAGTTTCATCCCGACCCGTCCCCGAATCACACCTTCGAGGGACTCGTGAGAGAGCGTGCCCTGTGGCTGACGTACCTGCCGATCTTGCCGCAGTGTGGCCGCGAGTACTGGAACAGCTCCTCGGAGAGGGCCGCGGGCAGGGGGTCGAGTCCAAGGACGAGCACTGGATCCGCCGCTGCCAGCCCCTGGCCCTGGTCGCCGACACCGCCCTGCTCGCCGTACCGAACGAATTCGCGAAGGGCGTTCTGGAAGGCCGCCTCGCCCCCGTCGTCAGCGAGACGCTGAGCCGGGAGTGCGGGCGCCCGATCCGGATCGCGATCACCGTCGACGACACCGCGGGCGAACCCCCCGCTCCGGCGGCACCGCCCGCCCGGCCGCAGCCGCGCTACGAGGAGCCCGAGCTTCCGTCTCCCGGCCAGGGCGCGGGCCCGGGCGGCCAGGGGGCCCAGGGCCGCGACGACTACGACGGCTACGGCCGCCGCCGTTCCGACCAGCTCCCCACCGCCCGCCCCGCCTACCCGCAGGAGTACCAGCGCCCCGAGCCGGGCTCCTGGCCACGGCCGGCCCAGCAGGACGACTACGGCTGGCAGCAGCAGCGGCTCGGCTTCCCCGAGCGCGACCCGTACGCGTCCGCGCAGCAGGACTCCTACGGCCCGCCGTCGCAGGACGGCTACTCCCAGGACCCCTACCCCAAGGACTCCTACGCCCAGGAGCCGTACCCCCAGGACGCCTACCCGCAGGACCGCCGCACGCAGCCGCCGGAGCGCCCGTCGTACGACGCCCAGCGCGGCGAGTACGACCAGCCCCGCGGCGACTACGACCAGCGCGGTGCCCGGCGGGACCTGCCCGAGCCGCCCTCCGGCTCCGGCCACGTCCACCGCGGCGGCCCCGTGGGTCCCGGCCCCGCCACCGGCGCGCCCGGCCCGCTGGCCGCGCAGCCCGCGCCGGCGACCGGCCCCGGCGAGCCCACCGCACGGCTGAACCCGAAGTACCTCTTCGACACCTTCGTCATCGGCGCCTCCAACCGCTTCGCCCACGCGGCGGCCGTCGCCGTCGCCGAGGCACCCGCGAAGGCGTACAACCCCCTGTTCATCTACGGGGAGTCGGGACTCGGCAAGACCCATCTGCTGCACGCGATCGGGCACTACGCCCGCAGCCTCTACCCCGGCACGCGCGTGCGGTACGTGAGCTCGGAGGAGTTCACCAACGAGTTCATCAACTCCATCCGCGACGGCAAGGGCGACAGCTTCCGCAAGCGCTACCGCGAGATGGACATCCTGCTCGTCGACGACATCCAGTTCCTGGCGGACAAGGAGTCGACGCAGGAGGAGTTCTTCCACACCTTCAACACTCTCCACAACGCCAACAAGCAGATCGTGCTCTCCTCCGACCGGCCGCCCAAGCAACTGGTCACCCTGGAGGACCGGCTGCGGAACCGGTTCGAGTGGGGCCTGATCACCGACGTCCAGCCGCCCGAGCTGGAGACGCGCATCGCGATCCTGCGCAAGAAGGCGGTGCAGGAGCAGCTCAACGCCCCGCCGGAGGTGCTGGAGTTCATCGCCTCCCGCATCTCGCGCAACATCCGCGAGCTGGAGGGCGCGCTGATCCGCGTGACCGCGTTCGCCTCGCTCAACCGGCAGCCGGTCGACCTGGGCCTGACGGAGATCGTCCTCAAGGACCTGATCCCCGGCGGCGAGGACTCGGCACCGGAGATCACGTCCACGGCCATCATGGGCGCGACCGCGGACTACTTCGGCCTCACGGTCGAGGACCTGTGCGGCACCTCGCGCGGGCGCGCGCTGGTGACGGCCCGCCAGATCGCCATGTACCTCTGCCGCGAGCTGACGGACCTCTCCCTGCCGAAGATCGGCGCGCTGTTCGGCGGCCGCGACCACACCACGGTCATGCACGCCGACCGCAAGATCCGCAACCTGATGGCCGAGCGACGCTCCATCTACAACCAGGTGACCGAGCTGACCAACCGCATCAAGAACGGCTGACCGGCCGCCGGCACGGGCCGCGACGCGCTCTGGAGGCGCCCCTGGAGGGATCCGGGGGCGCTTTTCCGTGCCCTCGGGCCGGTGCGGTGACTCCGCCGTGCCCGGACGCTCACCGGATCCCTGCCTGTGCGCTCCCGGATCCCCGCCCGCGCAGCCCCGGATCCCCGCCCGAGCGCCCCCGATCCTCCCCGGCGGTCCCCCGGCCCGCTTCCGTCCCGGCCGTCGCTGTTCGAATACCGGCCGGGTTACGGCTGCCCTCCACAGATTCGGTGACTTTCTGCCCTCCACAGCTTGGGGACCGCGAAGTTGTCCCGATCTTGTCCACAGGCTGGGATGGTGAGGAATGATCAGGGCAGGTCAGCCCCTTGGGGATTCGTGGACAAAAGATTTCCACAGGCTGTGGACGGAACCTGGGTCCACAGCCTGTGCATCACGTTGTCCACGGGCAACCCACAGGCTGAGGCGTCTTGTCCCCAGCGATCACCGGCTTCTCCACACCCCTGTCCACTGTTCGGCAACCCGACGCGACCCCTCACCGCGTCGAGTGAAAGGCGTCACACCGAGGTGCCGGGTTGGGCTGTGGGAAACGTGGGTAAAGCTGGGGACGGCGTTGGGGAGAAGTCGCCCCTGCCTGTGCACGGCGTGTGCAGAACTTTCCGTTCTCCACAGAGACGCCCGGTTGTCCACCGGCCGCGCCCACAGGCCCCGTGGACAAAATTTCCGCTCTGACCTGCGCAAACGCGGTTATCCACGGTATCCACAGGCCCTACTACTACTCCCGACCAGAGAGAGTGCGGAATTCGTTTCGAAGCGGGTCCTGTGCACAACTCGGTCTCTCGAGCCCGACCGCCCCTCGTCGGGACTTGACCCCGAACGGCACCTACTGTCAGTGCGGTGCGTCAGACTGGTCCCCGGTGTTCTGCCCCTCATCGGGGACGACGACACCGGGTCAGACGACGAAGGCGAAGCAGGGCGAGAAGCGCCGGCAACAGCAGGAGGCGGCAACAGTGAAGATCCGGGTGGAACGCGACGTACTCGCGGAGGCAGTGGCCTGGGCGGCACGCAGCCTCCCGGCCCGTCCGCCGGCGCCGGTCCTCGCGGGCCTGCTGCTGAAGGCCGAGGAGGGGCAGCTCAGCCTGTCCAGCTTCGACTACGAGGTCTCCGCGCGGGTGTCGGTGGAGGCCGAGGTCGAGGAGGAGGGCACGGTCCTCGTCTCGGGCCGGCTGCTCGCCGACATCTCCCGCGCCCTCCCCAACCGGCCGGTGGAGATCTCCACAGACGGTGTACGGGCGACGGTGGTCTGCGGCACCTCGCGGTTCACCCTCCACACCCTGCCTGTGGAGGAGTACCCGGCGCTGCCGCAGATGCCGGAGGCCACGGGCACCGTCCCCGGCGAGGTCTTCGCCGCCGCCGTGCAGCAGGTGGCGATCGCCGCGGGCCGTGACGACACGCTGCCCGTGCTCACCGGTGTGCGCATCGAGATCGAGGGCGACTCGGTCACCCTGGCCTCCACCGACCGCTACCGCTTCGCGGTCCGCGAGTTCCTGTGGAAGCCGGAGAACCCGGAGGTCTCCGCGGTCGCCCTGGTGCCCGCCAAGACGCTCCAGGACACCGCCAAGGCGCTGACCAGCGGCGACCAGGTGATCCTGGCGCTGTCCGGCTCCGGTGCCGGCGAGGGCCTGATCGGTTTCGAGGGCGCGGGCCGCCGCACCACGACCCGGCTGCTGGAGGGCGACCTCCCGAAGTACAAGACGCTCTTCCCGACGGAGTTCAACAGCGTCGCCGTGATCGAGACCGCCCCCTTCGTGGAGGCCGTCAAGCGTGTGGCCCTGGTCGCCGAGCGCAACACCCCGGTGCGGCTCAGCTTCGAGCAGGGCGTGCTCATCCTGGAGGCCGGCTCCAGCGACGACGCACAGGCTGTGGAAAGGGTCGACGCCCAGCTCGAGGGCGACGACATCTCGATCGCCTTCAACCCGACCTTCCTGCTGGACGGCCTGAGCGCGATCGACTCGCCGGTGGCCCAGCTCTCCTTCACGACGTCCACGAAGCCGGCGCTGCTCAGCGGCAAGCCCGCGCTGGACGCCGAGGCGGACGAGGCGTACAAGTACCTGATCATGCCGGTGCGGCTGAGCGGCTGAGGCCGTCCGGTCGTCCACAGGGTGAGGACGAAGACCCAGGTGGGGGCGTACGCCTGAGCGCGTATGCCCACAGCTGTGCACGAGGGGCCGGGTTTAGGGTCGTACGCGGGTACGAAAGTGCCGCGGCACGCATCCGCCGGGTGCGGGCGTGCCGCCACGACACCTCGCAGACCTAAGGAACGCAACTGATGGAGCTCGGTCTCGTCGGCCTCGGCAAGATGGGCGGCAACATGCGCGAGCGCATCCGCCGCGCAGGCCACACCGTCATCGGATACGACCGCAACCCGGACCTCGCCGATGTCCACAGCCTGGAAGAGCTTGTGGGCAAGCTGAAGGGCCCGCGCGTGGTCTGGGTGATGGTCCCGGCGGGTGCGGCGACCCAGTCGACCATCGACGAGCTGTCCACCCTGCTGGAGCCCGGCGACGTCGTCGTGGACGGCGGCAACTCCCGCTGGACGGACGACGAGAAGCACGCCGAGGAGCTGGCCGCCAAGGGCATCGGCTTCGTCGACTGCGGCGTCTCCGGCGGTGTGTGGGGCCTGGAGAACGGCTACGCGCTGATGTACGGCGGCGACGCGGAGAACGTCGCCAGGGTGCAGCCGGTCTTCGACGCGCTCAAGCCGGAGGGCGACTTCGGCGCCGTGCACGCCGGCAAGGTGGGCGCGGGCCACTTCGCGAAGATGGTCCACAACGGCATCGAGTACGCCATGATGCAGGCCTACGCCGAGGGCTGGGAGCTGCTGGAGAAGGTCGACTCGGTGGAGAACGTCCGCGAGGTCTTCCGCTCCTGGCAGGAGGGCACGGTCATCCGCTCCTGGCTGCTGGACCTGGCGGTCAACGCCCTCGACGAGGACGAGCACCTGGACGGGCTCCGGGGTTACGCACAGGACTCCGGTGAGGGACGCTGGACGGTGGAGGCCGCGATCGACAACGCGGTGCCGCTGCCCGCGATCACCGCGTCGCTGTTCGCCCGGTTCGCGTCCCGGCAGGACGACTCGCCGCAGATGAAGATGATCGCCGCGCTGCGCAACCAGTTCGGCGGGCACGCGGTCGAGAAGAAGTAAGCAACACCCGAAGGTTGGGGAGGTCGGCGAACGACCATGCACGTCACGCATCTGTCGCTGGCCGACTTCCGTTCGTACGCCCGGGCCGAGGTGCCCCTGGACCCGGGCGTCACCGCCTTCGTCGGCCCGAACGGCCAGGGCAAGACCAATCTGGTCGAGGCGGTCGGCTATCTCGCCACCCTCGGCAGCCACCGCGTCTCCTCCGACGCCCCCCTGGTGCGCATGGGCGCCGAGCGCGCGGTGATCCGGGCGCAGGTGCGGCAGGGCGAGCGGCAGCAGCTCATCGAGCTGGAACTGAACCCGGGCCGGGCCAACCGCGCCCGCATCAACAGGTCCTCGCAGGTCAGACCGCGTGACGTGCTCGGCATCGTGCGCTCGGTGCTGTTCGCCCCGGAGGACCTGGCGCTGGTCAAGGGCGACCCCGGTGAGCGGCGCCGTTTCCTGGACGAGCTGATCACGGCCCGGTCCCCGCGCATGGCGGGGGTGCGCTCCGACTACGACCGGGTCCTCAAGCAGCGCAACACCCTGCTGAAGTCGGCGGCGCTCGCCCGCCGGCACGGCGGCCGCACGATGGACCTGTCCACGCTCGACGTGTGGGACCAGCACCTCGCGCGCGCGGGCGCCGAGCTGCTGGCGCAGCGCCTGGACCTGATCGCCGCGGTGCAGCCGCTGGCCGACAAGGCGTACGAGCAGCTCGCCCCCGGCGGCGGTCCCCTCGCCCTGGAGTACAAGCCGTCGGCGCCGGGCGAGGCGCACACGCGCGAGGACCTGTACGAGCAGCTCATGACCGCGCTGGGCGAGGCGCGCAAGCAGGAGATCGAGCGGGGCGTCACGCTGGTGGGTCCCCACCGGGACGATCTGCTGCTCAAGCTCGGTCAGTTGCCCGCCAAGGGGTACGCGTCCCACGGCGAGTCCTGGTCCTACGCGCTGGCGTTGCGTCTGGCGTCGTTCGACCTGCTGCGGGCGGAGGGCAACGAACCGGTGCTGGTGCTCGACGACGTCTTCGCGGAGCTGGACGCGCGGCGCCGGGAGCGGCTGGCCGAGCTGGTGGCGCCCGGCGAGCAGGTGCTGGTGACCGCCGCGGTGGACGACGACGTGCCGCACGTCCTGGCGGGCGCGCGGTACGTGGTGGCGGACGGGACGGTGGAACGCGTATGACCGCGGACGGGCCGGTGTCGGGAAGCTCCCCGGAGCAGGGCGGAAGCGGCAGGACCCCCGAGCCGTCCGGCGTCGATCTCGCGCGGGTGGCGCTGCGGGCGGCGCGGGAGGCGGCACGCGCGCGTGGGGACGCCGCGCAGCAGAAGAAGCAGGCGCGGCGCGGCGGTCTGCGCTCCGGTGCGCGGGCCGACGGCCGCGACCCGATGGCGCTGGGCCCGGCGATCAACCGGCTGATCACCGAGCGCGGCTGGGAGACGCCGGCCGCGGTGGGCGGGGTGATGGGCCGCTGGCCGCAGATCGTGGGCGAGGACGTGGCCAAGCATTGCGTTCCGGAGCGGTACGACGAGGACGAGCGGGTGCTGGTGGTCCGCTGCGACTCCACGGCGTGGGCGACGAACCTGCGGCTGCTCGCGCCGACGCTGGTGGCCCGGCTCAACGAGGATCTCGGGCACGGCGCGGTGCGGCTGATCAAGGTGCACGGTCCCGGCGGCGCGGGCGGGGCCGGACGGCGCTACGGACCCCTGCGAGCGCCCGGCAGCAAGGGGCCCGGGGACACCTACGGGTGACCCTCGCGGCCGCGCTGCGGGTTGGTGAGGTACATCACACGGCCCGGCGGCGACGGGGTGCGCGGGCCCGTGGATCTTGCCCGGTCACGACCCCGCACAGGGTGGCGAATCCCGTCCTGACTCCCAAGTAGCCAAGGGTTGACGCGCGGAAGCGCTGAGTGCCGTTGTGAGCCCCCTGAGGCCCCCCTCCGTATATCGGGAGTAGGACGAGCCTCGTTGAGGGCGGCACATGCGAACTCAGGCACCGGCAAACCCCCATCAGTGTCAGTGCTACCGGTAGAATGGAAGCCAATCCCGCCCCGAACGTGGGGACGTCCGGGACAAGCTGAGCAACGCTGATCAAGGCTTACCAACGCAACATGCCGCAGCCGCTCCGGCAACCTCCCCCAGAGGGGACCCCCAGGAGCCCGGCTCGTGCTGTGCCAGAAAGGGCGCTTCGTGGCCGATTCCGGCAACCCCAACGAGAACAACCCGTCCACCGACACCGGCGTGAACGACGCGGTGAGCACCTCGCACGGCGAGGCTTCCGCCTCGTACGACGCCAGTGCCATCACCGTCCTCGAGGGTCTGGACGCGGTCCGCAAGCGACCCGGTATGTACATCGGCTCGACCGGTGAGCGCGGCCTGCACCACCTGGTGCAGGAGGTCGTGGACAACTCCGTCGACGAGGCGCTGGCCGGTCACGCGGACACCATCGACGTGACGATCCTCGCCGACGGCGGTGTCCGGGTCGTCGACAACGGCCGCGGCATCCCGGTGGGCATCGTCCCGTCCGAGGGCAAGCCCGCCGTCGAGGTCGTGCTGACCGTGCTGCACGCGGGCGGCAAGTTCGGCGGCGGCGGTTACGCGGTCTCCGGTGGTCTGCACGGCGTGGGTGTCTCCGTCGTCAACGCCCTCTCCACGAAGGTCGCCGTCGAGGTCAAGACCGACGGGTACCGCTGGACGCAGGACTACAAGCTGGGTGTCCCCACGGCACCGCTCGCCCGGCACGAGGCCACCGAGGAGACCGGCACGTCGGTCACCTTCTGGGCCGACGGCGACATCTTCGAGACCACGGACTACTCCTTCGAGACGCTTTCCCGGCGCTTCCAGGAGATGGCCTTCCTCAACAAGGGCCTGAAGATCAACCTCACCGACGAGCGCGAGTCGGCGAAGGCCACCGCCGGCGCGGACGAGGCGGGCGAGGACGAGAAGCACGAGGTCAAGAGCGTCTCGTACCACTACGAGGGCGGCATCGTCGACTTCGTGAAGTACCTCAACTCCCGCAAGGGAGAGCTGGTGCACCCCACCGTGATCGACCTGGAGGCGGAGGACAAGGACAAGAACCTGTCCCTCGAGGTCGCGATGCAGTGGAACGGCGGCTACACGGAGGGCGTGTACTCCTTCGCCAACATCATCCACACGCACGAGGGCGGTACCCACGAGGAGGGCTTCCGCGCGGCGCTCACCTCGCTGATCAACAAGTACGCGCGCGACAAGAAGCTGCTGCGGGACAAGGACGACAACCTCACGGGTGACGACATCCGCGAGGGTCTGACCGCGATCATCTCGGTGAAGCTGAGCGAGCCGCAGTTCGAGGGCCAGACCAAGACCAAGCTGGGCAACACCGAGGTCAAGACCTTCGTGCAGAAGGTCGTCTACGAGCACCTGACCGACTGGCTCGACCGCAATCCGAACGAGGCCGCGGACATCATCCGCAAGGGCATCCAGGCGGCCACCGCGCGCGTGGCGGCCCGCAAGGCCCGTGACCTGACCCGCCGCAAGGGCCTGCTGGAGACGGCGTCCCTGCCGGGCAAGCTGTCGGACTGCCAGTCCAACGACCCGACCAAGTGCGAGATCTTCATCGTCGAGGGCGACTCCGCCGGCGGCTCGGCCAAGTCCGGCCGCAACCCGCAGTACCAGGCGATCCTCCCGATCCGCGGCAAGATCCTCAACGTCGAGAAGGCGCGCATCGACCGGATCCTGCAGAACCAGGAGATCCAGGCGATGATCTCCGCGTTCGGCACGGGCGTGCACGAGGACTTCGACATCGAGAAGCTCCGCTATCACAAGATCATCCTGATGGCGGACGCCGACGTCGACGGCCAGCACATCAACACCCTGCTGCTGACCTTCCTGTTCCGCTTCATGCGGCCGCTGGTCGAGGCCGGCCACGTGTACCTGTCCCGCCCGCCGCTCTACAAGATCAAGTGGGGCCGGGACGACTTCGAGTACGCGTACTCCGACCGCGAGCGCGACGCGCTGATCGAGATGGGCCGCCAGGCCGGCAAGCGCATCCGCGAGGACTCCGTGCAGCGCTTCAAGGGTCTCGGCGAGATGAACGCCGAGGAGCTGCGCGTCACGACCATGGACCAGGAGCACCGCGTGCTCGGCCAGGTCACGCTCGACGACGCCGCCCAGGCCGACGACCTGTTCTCGGTGCTGATGGGCGAGGACGTCGAGGCCCGGCGCCAGTTCATCCAGCGCAACGCCAAGGACGTCCGCTTCCTCGACATCTGAGTCGGTCTCAGCTGACCGCACCAGGAAGGACCTTCACCAGCAATGACCGACGAGAACACTCCTGTGACGACGCCCGAGGGTGACGCCCTGGCGATGCGCGTCGAGCCCGTCGGGCTCGAGACGGAGATGCAGCGCTCGTACCTCGACTACGCGATGTCCGTCATCGTCTCGCGTGCGCTGCCCGACGTCCGCGACGGCCTCAAGCCCGTGCACCGGCGCGTGCTGTACGCCATGTACGACGGCGGCTACCGGCCCGAGCGCGGCTTCTACAAGTGCGCCCGCGTCGTCGGCGACGTCATGGGCAACTACCACCCGCACGGCGACTCCTCCATCTACGACGCCCTGGTGCGCCTCGCCCAGCCCTGGTCGATGCGCATGCCGCTCGTCGACTCCAACGGCAACTTCGGCTCCCCGGGCAACGACCCGGCGGCGGCCATGCGGTACACCGAGTGCAAGATGGCGCCGCTGTCGATGGAGATGGTCCGCGACATCGACGAGGAGACCGTCGACTTCACGGACAACTACGACGGCCGCTCGCAGGAGCCGACCGTCCTGCCCGCCCGGTTCCCGAACCTGCTGATCAACGGCTCGGCCGGCATCGCCGTCGGCATGGCGACCAACATCCCGCCGCACAACCTGCGCGAGGTCGCCGCCGGCGCCCAGTGGTACCTGGAGAACTACGAGGCCTCGCACGAGGAGCTGCTCGACGCGCTCATCGAGCGGATCAAGGGCCCCGACTTCCCGACCGGCGCCCTGGTGGTGGGCCGCAAGGGCATCGAGGAGGCCTACCGCACCGGGCGCGGCTCGATCACCATGCGCGCGGTCGTCGAGGTCGAGGAGATCCAGAACCGCCAGTGCCTGGTGGTCACGGAGCTGCCCTACCAGGTCAACCCGGACAACCTCGCGCAGAAGATCGCCGACCTGGTGAAGGACGGCAAGATCGGCGGCATCGCCGACGTCCGCGACGAGACGTCCTCGCGCACCGGCCAGCGCCTGGTCATCGTGCTGAAGCGGGACGCGGTCGCCAAGGTCGTCCTGAACAACCTCTACAAGCACACCGACCTGCAGACCAACTTCGGCGCCAACATGCTGGCCCTGGTCGACGGCGTGCCGCGCACCCTCTCCCTGGACGCGTTCATCCGCCACTGGGTGAACCACCAGATCGAGGTCATCGTCCGGCGCACGAAGTTCCGTCTGCGCAAGGCGGAGGAGCGCGCCCACATCCTGCGCGGTCTGCTCAAGGCCCTGGACGCCATCGACGAGGTCATCGCCCTGATCCGGCGCAGCGAGACCGTCGAGATCGCCCGCGGCGGTCTGATGGACCTCCTGGAGATCGACGAGATCCAGGCCAACGCCATCCTCGAGATGCAGCTCCGCCGACTGGCGGCCCTGGAGCGGCAGAAGATCGTCCAGGAGCACGACGAGCTCCAGGCGAAGATCACCGAATACAACGAGATCCTCTCCTCGCCGGTGCGCCAGCGCGGGATCGTCAGCGCGGAGCTCGCGGCGCTCGTCGAGAAGTACGGCGACGACCGCAAGACCAAGCTGATCCCGTACGAGGGCGACATGTCCATCGAGGACCTGATCGCCGAAGAGGACATCGTCGTCACGGTCACCCGCGGCGGCTACATCAAGCGCACCAAGACGGACGACTACCGCGCCCAGAAGCGCGGCGGCAAGGGCGTGCGCGGCACGAAGCTCAAGGAAGACGACATCGTCAACCACTTCTTCGTGTCCACCACCCACCACTGGCTGCTGTTCTTCACCAACAAGGGCCGTGTCTACCGCGCGAAGGCCTACGAGCTGCCCGACGCCGGCCGGGACGCCCGCGGCCAGCACGTGGCGAACCTGCTGGCCTTCCAGCCGGACGAGTCCATCGCCGAGATCCTCGCGATCCGCGACTACGAGGCGGCGCCCTACCTGGTCCTGGCCACCAAGGCGGGCCTGGTGAAGAAGACGTCTCTGAAGGATTACGACTCTCCGCGCTCGGGCGGCGTCATCGCCATCAACCTGCGTGAGCAGGAGGACGGTTCCGACGACGAACTGATCGGTGCCGAACTCGTCTCCGCCGACGACGATCTGCTGCTGATCAGCAAGAAGGCTCAGTCGATCAGGTTCACCGCCTCGGACGACACACTGCGTCCGATGGGCCGCGCAACCTCCGGCGTCAAGGGCATGAGCTTCCGCGAGGGCGACGAACTGCTCTCGATGAATGTTGTTCGAGCCGGTACGTTCGTGTTCACTGCCACTGACGGCGGGTACGCGAAGCGCACCTCCGTCGACGAGTACCGCGTCCAGGGCCGCGGCGGCCTCGGTATCAAGGCCGCCAAGATCGTCGAGGACCGCGGGACACTCGTGGGCGCGCTGGTGGTCGAGGAGAACGACGAGATCCTCGCCATCACACTCTCGGGCGGTGTGATTCGCACGCGAGTCAACGGAGTCAGGGAGACCGGCCGTGACACCATGGGCGTCCAACTGATCAATCTGGGCAAGCGGGATGCCGTCGTGGGCATCGCGCGCAACGCCGAGGCGGGACGCGAGGCGGAGGAAGTCGACGGCGACGTCGTCGACGAGACCGCCGAGGGTGCCGCGACCACCGGCACGGACGAGGGTGAGGCGCCCTCGGCCGAGTAGCACGAGGAGAGAGTCATCGTGAGCGGAGCCACGGGCGCCGGATCGGCCGGTACCTCCAGGGGTACGGAGACGGACGGCGGCGGCCGTGGCTCCGCCGCGCGTGCGACGGATTCGCATACGACTCAACTGCGCAAGATCGACGACGGCGGGAGTGGCTCGCGTACGTCGGAGACTCATGGATCCCAGGGGGGAACTGTGACGGACACCCGAGGCCCGCAGACCCGGCAGTCGGCCTCGCCGCTGCCCGGAGAACGGCAGCCCCAGCAGCCCGGCGGGCCGTACCACCCGCCGCAGGCCTACCAGACCCAGGGCGGCAACGCGTCCGCCGCCCGGCGTCCGCGCACCGGCGCGCGCACCACCCCCCGCGTCCGCAAGGCGCGCCTGCGGGTGTCCAAGGCCGACCCGTGGTCGGTGATGAAGGTCAGCTTCCTGCTGTCCATCGCGCTCGGCATCTGCACGATCGTCGCCTCCGCCGTGCTGTGGATGGTCATGGACGCCATGGGCGTCTTCTCGACGGTCGGCGGCACGATCTCCGAGGCCACCGGCTCGAACGAGTCCAACGGCTTCGACCTGCAGTCGTTCCTGTCGCTGCCCAACGTGCTGATGTTCACGACGATCATCGCGGTCATCGACGTCGTCCTGGCGACGGCCCTGGCGACCCTGGGCGCGTTCATCTACAACCTCTCCGCCGGCTTCGTCGGCGGCGTCGAGCTGACGCTCGCCGAGGACGAGTGACCTGCGCGGGCGGTCCCACGACAACCGATTTTGGGACTGCCCGCCTCGTGCGCTAATCTTCAGGAGTCAGCGCGCGGGACACACACCGCAAAGCGCGGCGGGGCTATAGCTCAGTTGGTTAGAGCGCATCCCTGATAAGGATGAGGCCACAGGTTCAAATCCTGTTAGCCCCACCAGCGAGAAGACCCCCAGTCCACACGGACTGGGGGTCTTCTGCGTGTGCGGACCCGGGTGGGCTCTGGTACAGGGCAGTGGCTGAGGCATGGGGAGGGGAACGGCCGGCGCGCCGGACTGGACGTGGTCTGTGGAGGGGGCGGGTCGGCCGGGAGCGCTGGGCGGAGCGCTGCGACGGGGCTTCGCCGCCGGGAGGGCCTGTGGAGGGATACGGCCGTCGGTGCGTGGTGGGCTGAGGTGCCACGCGGTGCGCACGAGGGCCTGGCGTGGGCGAGCCGGTGTGTCGGGTGGGTGCGCACCCCGCTTGGGCGAGCCGGTGGTCCCGGGAGCGGACGTGGAGGCGGTGCGGGGCCTCGGTGCTGTGTGGGGGTGGGCGCACGGCGACGGCCCGGTGCTCTGTCGAGCGGCCGGGCCGTTTCTCGCGTGCGGTGCTGTACGCAATACGCCGTTACGTCTGGGTCGGGCGGGAGGGCGCGGTGCGCCGGGGCGCTCAGCGCTGGAGCGGGACGCTGTGCTGCTCGGCCGGCGACTCGGCGGTGTCGCACAGGGAGGCGGGGGTCGGGAGGGTCGAGGGGGCGGACGCGGCGTCCGTGCGCGGACGGTGGCGGCACGTGGGGGCCTTGCCGTGGGCCTCGGCCCGGATGCGCTGCTTCATCGTGGGGGGCAGTGATCCCGTACGGGACCAGGACCAGGGAGTCGCCGCCGCCGGTGCCGCCGACTTGGGCGCGGTCTCCGTGTTGCTGTGGGACTCGCTCTGCGGTACGGCGGCCGCGGCGGCCGTGGTGACGAGTCCGAGCGCCGTGAACAGCGCGAGGAAGGCGGTGACGATGGCGGTCCACAGCGTCATGACCTTGTTCCTGGCCATGGCCCCTCACTTTCGGGTTGGGCGATTTGCGTACTTTCCTCATGATGTGTATGAGCGCCGCGAAGTGGTGGACCGACGCCCGTGGCGCGGCGATGTTCAGATCAACACCACTCGGATGGCCGCAAGAGGGTGGAAAAGCTGCCAATCCGGGAGGAGGACGGGCAAAGGTCACCGTCCGTGGGGGTGTGATCACCCTCCGATCGGAAAGGTTTCGTTCATACCTACTGCGTTCCGCCGATGGGCAGTTGACGGCCGACTCAGGTCACCGATCGGTATCGACCGGTGTGTATAGTCGGGCGCCAGAGGTCCCCTACGTCAAGGAAAGACGAGGTCGCGCGGTGAAGAAGCTTCTCCTGGTCGCACTGGCCGCCATCGGCGGGCTCCTCGTGTACCGCCAGATCCAGGCGGATCGCGCCGAGCAGGATCTGTGGACGGAGGCGACTGACTCCGTGCCCACGGGTTCGTGAGTACGACCGACAACCGGTCCTGAGCAGACCCCGGCCGTCAGTACGGTCGGGGTTTTGTGTTGCCCGGACGGGGCGCGCAGAACGCCGCGGGCGCGGCAGGATGGGCCGCGGTCCGTGGGGCGGCGAGCGCGAGGGGTGGCGGCTGATGGCGCGGTGGTGTACGGCTCGACGGCGTCGTGCCGGGGCGGGGGACGGCCGTCCGTCCGTACCGGTGCGGCTGGCCGCGGTGAGCGCGGTGCTGGGCGTCACCGCCGCCCTGCCGGGCGGGGCGGCCCTGGCGGCCGGTACGCAGGGCGGCTACACCTTCGCCGAGGACGCCCGGCGGATCGACGGCGCGAGCGGCACCGCGGGCGCGGCACTCCTGGAACCCGGCACGGCGTACCGCGGCACCCTGCCGCGGAACGGCACGGTGCACTACCGCCTCGAACTCGACGCGGCCTCGGACGCGTACGTCTCCGTCACCGCCGTCCCCCGCGCCGGCGACGAGGTCACCGCGGCCGACGGGATCCGGATGTCCGTACGGGACGCCGACGGCGCCTCCTGCTCCCTGGACAGCGCGACCTTCGGCGCCGCCCGCAGCCCCCGCCCGGTCACGGCGTGGGGCGTGCGGGAGATCTCCTCCGGCGGGACACGGTGCCAGGAGGCGGGGACCTACTACGTCACCGTGGAGAGGTCCCGGCCGCAGGACTCCCCGCCGGGCGCCTGGGACCTGGAGCTCACCGCCGCCACCGAGCCCCCGCCGGCCCGGACCGGCGCCACGAGGGCCCCGGAGACGTGGGACTCCGCATCGCCCGAGCCCCTCGTGGGCGAGCCCGAACGCCGCGCGGGCGGCAGCGGCTTCGCCCGGGCCGTCCCCGTCGGGCAGGGAGCCTGGCGCGACGACATCCGGCCCGGCCAGACCCTCTTCTACAAGGTGCCCGTCGACTGGGGCCGGCAGGTGCACGCGACCGCCGAACTCGACGGCACCGACGGCGGTTCCGGCTACGCGACCGCCGCCCTGCGCCTGGCCCTGCACAACCCCGTGCGCGGCGAGGTCGTCGACGCGGCCAGGGGCTACACCGGCCGCCCGGCCACGGCGAGCCTCGCTCCCGTGCCTCCCGTGGCGTACGCCAACCGGTACGCCACGGGCGACCAGGTCGCCGGGATGAGGTTCGCCGGCGACTACTACCTCGTCGTGCATCTCGCGGAGCAGGTGGCCGAGGACTTCGGGCAGGGGCCCTTCGCGCTGACGCTGCGTGTGCGGCTGGAGGGAACGGCGGAGGGCGGCCCCGAGTACCGGGGGGAGCCCGTACCCGACGGCGTCTTCGCGGTGTCGGCCACGGACCGGTGGGCCGCGCCGCAGGGCGATGCGGACGGGAGGGGCGGCGACTCGGCCATGACGGCGCTGGCGGTGGGCGGGATCGGCACCGGCACCGCGCTGCTGGCGGGGCTCGGCGTGTGGACGGCGGTGGCACGGCGGCGGGCCGTGTGACGCGCCGTTGCCGTGCTCCCGGCCTCAGATGCGGGTCAGCGCCCAGAAACCCACGGCGTAGCAGGCCAGCGCGAGGAGCAGCACCGGGATCGTCACCCCGGCGGGCGGGCCCGGACGACGGCGTCGGTGCTGGGGGTGCGCCGGGACGGGCGGGGGAGCCGGCGCGGCCTGGGCGGTGTACGCGGCGGTGGCCACGTCGGCGGGCCGCGACGGCCGCGGGGCCCGGTCGGGGAAGGGTGCCGCACGTGGGGGGCGGTGCCCGGGGGCCGGGAACTCGGGGGTCCGCGGGTGAGCCGGTGCGTGGACGTACGGCTGGGGGCTCGCGGGCGTGGGGGCGAAGGCCGCGGAGGGCCGCGGGGGCGGCAGGGGGAAGCTTCCGGTGTCCGACATGCCGGAGGGCCGCGGCGGTTCGGGCACCGGCCCCTCCGGACGGTCCTCGGGGTGTCGGGGCGAAGCGTCCGGGTGCGGAGCACCCACCATGGGCGGGGCCGAGCCGTCCGGGGCGGGCGGAGCACCCACCGGCGGCGGGGGTGAGGCGTCCGGATGCGGCGGCGCGGCCACCGCGGCCGGGGACGAACCGTCCGGGGTCCGCGGAGCACCTACCTGGGCCGGAGCGTCCGGGATCGGCGGAGCGCCCGCCGGGGCCGGGGGCGAACCGGTCGGGTCCGACGGCGGGCCGACCGGGGCCGGTGGTGTTCCTGGGCGTGTCGGTCCGGACGGCCGCCGTGGGTCCGTGGTGGCGTCGCTCACTCCCGACGCCCGTTTCAGCGGCCCGTCCGGTCCGAACCCCGAAGGCAGCGGCCCCACTTGGTCGAAGATCTCGATGATCTCGTCGTCGGGCCCCGGCTCCGGCAGCAGCTCCACCGCCGCGGCCAGCGCCTTGCGCGCCCCCGTGGCCGTACGGAACCTCGCCGCGGGATCCGGCTGGAGCAGCGTCGCGAGAACCTGCCACAACGGCTCGGGGATCCCTCGCGGAGCGGGCGGCGTCCCGTGCTCGGCGAAGTACCGCACGAGCGCCTTGGCATCGGGTCTGGCCCCTTCCAGCAGATACAGGGCGACCAGTCCCACGGCGAACAGGTCGGCGGGGAAGTCCGGTTCCGCGCCCATCATCTGCTCGGGCGCGAGGTAACCGGGCGTCCCCACGACCAGGTTGGTCTCCGTCAGCCGGGGCTCGCCCAGCCGCATGGCGATGCCGAAGTCGGACAGCCGCAGCCGGGGCCGTCCCGTGCCGGTGGCCTCGAGCAGCACGTTGGCCGGCTTCACGTCGCGGTGGACGACGTCCTCCGCGTGCACGGCCGCCAGTCCCGCGAGGAGCTGGTCCAGCAGGACGCAGACGAATCCGGGCGGCAGGGGACCGTAGTCCCCGACCAGGTGGACGAGGGAGCCGCCCGTGACCAGGTCCATCGTGAACAGGACCTGGTCGTCGTCGGCGGCCCAGCTCGCCGGCGCGAGCACATGCGGATGGTCGATCCGCAGCGCCTGTTCACGTACGAAACGCAGCAGGGAGTGGGCGTCCCTCTGCTGGAGCACCTTGGCGGCCACGTAGCGCCGGCGGCGGTGGTCCCAGGCACGCCAGACGGCACCCACCCCTCCACGGCCGATCGGATCGACCAGCTCGTACCGGCCGGCGAAGACCTCACCCATGGCTGTGTGCCGCTCCTCCCCCTCGCGCCACTCCCCGTGGTCCGGCCGTCGAGCCCGTTCGGCGGCCGGACCGCGCGGGTCAGTTCTGGTGGGACTGGTAGTGCGCGACCGCGTCGGAGGTGCGGCCCGCGCCGTACACCCGCAGGAACTCCGCCAGCTCCGGGTGGGACGGGGAGAGGGAGTCGGCGGCCTCGATTATGTCGCCGGCGGCCGCCACCGAGCGCAGCAGCGACTGGATCTCGCGGACCACCCGCTTGACCGTCGGCGCCCCCGAAGTGCTCGTCGTCTGCGTGGTGTTGCTGAGCACCGAGCCCCCCTGCGACCTCTTGATCTCGTCCATGCGCTCGGTCGCCTCGGCCGCGCTCACACTGCCGTCCGCCACCTGCCCCGCCAGCTCCTGCAGCAACTGCACCCGCTGCACCACCGCCGGGTTGCCGATCTTCGCCCGCTGGCCGCTCATGAGCTGCGACAGCATCGGCGCGGACAGTCCCAGCACCCCCGCGAGACGAGCCTGGTTGAGGCCAAGATCGTCGATGAGCCTACGGAAGAGCGCCCCCAGCGGCTCCCCGTACCAGTTCCGCTGCAGTTCCCGCGCTCTCGCGGTGGCTTCCTGCTGTGCGGCGTCCATTGCGTCTCCCCATCGCTTCCCCAAAAACCGCAGTTCGCTCCAGCGAACCACGCCGAGCATCTTACGGAGCGTGGTCGTCGCCCGGGACCCCCAATCATTTGTGAGATACGGGGGGCGACCCGGTACTCTTGTCTGCGGCGCCCGCCGGTATGAGGTTTCTCCGGTCGGACGTCAGTTCCGGGGCCTTAGCTCAGTTGGTAGAGCGCTGTCTTTGCATGGCAGATGTCAGGGGTTCGACTCCCCTAGGCTCCACTCCGTCGAGAGCCCGTCCGAGCTGCGGAAACGCGAGTCCGGACGGGCTCTTCGCGTGGGCGGCCCCACCTCGCGCCGCGGTACGGGGGCCGCCACCTAGCCGAGGTGGCCCCGGACGCTCGCGGGGGCGGCGGCGTGAGCATCCCCACTCATCGGCCCTCGTACGGTGAGTGACCGCCAACGTATGGCGTGAAAAGGCCAGTTGACGGAGTGCCAGACGGATGCGGCCGGCACCGCCGGGTGGGAACGGGTGTACGTGCGGCGGCCGCTCAGCGCCCGAGTGAGGCTGTCTGCTCTTGATATCGTCACCCCAGAGGGCACCAGCGCCACACCCCTGCGGGGCGGTGCCAAGCGGCGCACCGCCGCCGGAGCCGTCCGGTCGCTGCGAGGTGAAAGGGGTAGAGCATGCGGGCCAAGGTACGAGCCGCTCTCGATGCGCTGTACATGAAGCGGCTGGTCAGGGAGCTGGAAGGACGCCCACGCCCCCAGCACATCGGCATCATGCTGGACGGCAACCGCCGATGGGCCAAGGAATCCGGCATCGAGGACCCGCGCGAGGGCTACCGGGCCGGCGGCGCCAAGGTGCTGGACTTCCTGCGCTGGTGCGACTCCGCGCAGATCGAGCACGTGACCCTCTTCATGCTGTCCGACGACAACCTGCACCGGCCCGAGGACCAGCTCAACCCTCTGATCGACATCATCGCCGAGGTCGTCGAGCGCCTGGCCGCTCCGGGCAACCCCTGGCCCGTCGAGGTCGTCGGCGCCCTGGACCTGCTGCCCGCCGAGTCCGCGAGCCGCCTCAAGACCGCCACGGCGGCCACCCACGGCCGCCAGGGCGGGACCAAGGTCGACGTCGCCGTGGGGTACGGCGGACGCCGGGAGATCGTCGACGCCGTGCGGTCGGCCCTCACGGAGCACGCCTCCCAGGGCGGGGACATCGACGAGTTCATCGAGACCTTCACCATGGAGCACATCTCGAAGCACCTCTACTCGAAGGCGCGCTCCGAGTCCGACCTCATCATCCGCACCTCCGGCGAGCAGCGGCTGTCCGGCTTCCTCCTCTGGCAGTCCGCCTATGCCGAGGTGTACTTCTGCGAGACCTACTGGCCCGATTTCCGGGAGATCGACTTCCTGCGCGCCTTGCGCTCCTACTCCGTGCGGGAACGGCGCTACGGCCGCTGACGCATGTTCCACGTGAAACAACGCCGCGGGGCGGGAGACTTCCGGGTCTCCCGCCCCGCGGCGTTGTACTGAGCGTCACGGGTCAGCGCGGCTCGTCGCCGTCGTCGGAGACCTCGTCCTCGGCCTGCTTTGCCTGGACCTCGGGGTCCAGGGCGGTCCCGCCGGTGCCGTCCACCGACGTCAGCCGTGCGCTCTCGGAAACTTCCGTCGCCTCCGGCGGCTCCACCAGCCAGTCCGGGTTGGCCTGCTTGTCCCACCACTTCCACGCGGCGAAGGCGCCGCCCGCGACGACGCCCACCACCGCGAGAGCCTTGGCGATACGCCCGGCCTTGGCCCGCCGCTCATGCCTGCGGGCCAGCTTCCGGATCTCCTGGGCCGAGACCTGGCCGCGCAGCGCGGCCAGCGCGGCGGCACCCCGCGCGGCGGCCTCGCCCCGGACGGGCCCGGCCGCGGCCACGGCCTGCTCGATCACCGGTCGGGAGTACTCGGCCGCCTGCCGGGCAGCCAGCCGAGTACGGAGCGCGGCCTCGTGAGCCGCCTGGTCCATCTTCGGCGGCACATGCGTACGGGCCTGTTCCAGCCGAGGCGCGACATGCGCTCCGTACTGGAGCCTGGCCTGGCACGCGGCCTGCGACACCTTGGGCGCCAGCCGTACGCGCGCCTCCTGTGCGTAGTGAGCGGCCCTGTCCTTGGCCGTGTCGGCGTAGGGCGCCACCACTTCCGCGGCGTGCAGCACGCTGTCCTTCGCCGAACCGGTCGCGGCGCGCACGCTGTCGATGCGGGTCACGGGTTCCTCCTCCTCGGTGGCGTACGGTAATTCGACTTTCCACCCTTTTACGGATCATGCCTGCGGACGCGGAGCCAGGCATGTGAGGGCGGGCATCCGGGTCATGGGCGGTGCCCGCGGGCCGTCAGGGGCAAGTGGTGCAGAAGGCGTGTCACGTGTTGACCAACCGCAACAACGGATGAATACGGCGTAACGGGATCCTGACGACGACAATGCCACGGATCGCCGCCCCGCGCTCGTGCCCCGGGCGTACGCGCCCGGGTTTCCGTGGGCGCCCGGCCCGCGACGGGCACCGGCCGCCGGGCGACGGGTACCACGGGCCCGTGCGAGGATCGGGGAGCACAAGAAGACGACGGAAGGCACATCGTGGCCGAGCAGCTCTACGCCACCCTGAAGACCAGCCACGGCGACATCGAGATCCGGCTCCTGCCGAACCACGCCCCCAAGACGGTCAGGAACTTCGTCGAGCTCGCCCGGGGCGAGCGTGAGTGGACCAACCCCGAGACCGGGGAGAAGACCACGGACAGGCTCTACGACGGCACGGTCTTCCACCGGGTGATCAGCGGCTTCATGATCCAGGGCGGTGACCCGCTGGGCAACGGCACCGGCGGCCCCGGCTACCAGTTCGAGGACGAGTTCCACCCCGATCTCCGCTTCGACAAGCCCTACCTCCTGGCCATGGCCAACGCCGGCCCGGGCACCAACGGCTCGCAGTTCTTCATCACCGTCTCCCCGACCACGTGGCTGACGCGCAAGCACACCATCTTCGGCGAGGTCACCGGCTCCGCCAGCCAGAAGGTGGTCGACGCCATCGCCGCGACGCAGACCAACCCCCGCACCGACCGACCGCTCAACGACGTGGTCATCGAGTCGGTCGTCGTGGAGACCCGCCAGGGCTGAAGCCCCGCGCCGTCGCGCCCGAAGGGAACCAATTGCCCCGCTCGTCCGTAAGGATGGGCGGGGCTGCGTACCTTTCGGACTCGGACGGACAAGCGAGGGGATCCCATGCACCAGGCACCAGGCGGTCCACAGGGCCCGGAGGGCCAGGGACCCCCGCCCGCCCCGGGCACACCGCACTGCTACCGGCACCCGGACCGGGAGACCGGCATCCGCTGCACCCGCTGCGAACGCCCGATCTGTCCCGAGTGCATGGTCAACGCCTCCGTCGGCTTCCACTGCCCCGACTGCGCCCGTGGCGGCACCGGCACCGGCCGCGCCCCCGACGCCTCCCGGCCGCGCACGCTCGCCGGCGGAGCCGTCGCCGCCGACCCGCACCTGGTCACCAAGATCCTCATCGGCATCAACGTGGCGGTGTTCATCGCCGTCCACGCCAGTTCCCCGCTCCTCGGCGACCTGGTCCTGATCGGACGCCGGCCCCCCGCGCCGTTCACGGCCACCGAGGGTGTCGCGGACGGCGAGTGGTACCGCATGGTGACCTCGATGTTCACCCACTGGGAGATCTGGCACATCGGCTTCAACATGCTCGCCCTGTGGTGGCTCGGCGGCCCCCTGGAAGCCGCCCTCGGCCGCGCCCGCTACCTCACGCTCTACCTCGTCTCGGGCCTCGCCGGCAGTGCCCTCACGTACCTGCTCGCCTCGCCGGCCCAGTCCACGCTGGGTGCCTCCGGCGCCGTCTTCGGCCTCTTCGGCGCGACCGGCGCGCTCGTGCGCCGGCTCAACGCGGACATGCGGCCGGTGATCGGCCTGCTGGTGGTCAACCTCGTCTTCACCTTCTGGGCGCGCGACATCGCCTGGCAGGCCCACATCGGCGGTCTGGTCGCCGGAGCCGTCATCGGCTACGCCATGCTCCACGCCCCGCGCGAGCGGCGGTCGCTCGTCCAGTACGGCACCTGTGCGCTGGTCCTGGTGGCGGTCGCCGCTCTGACCCTGTTGAGAACCGCACAGCTCACCTGAGCGTTGTCCACAGCGGGTGCCCGATCTTGTGCACAGCGTGCGGGAACACGTGTGCCCCCTGTCACTGACCCGTGTTTTCGCAGGTCAGGCAGGGGGCGAACGTGTTTTCGGTTGCTGGTACTTCCGTCACACCGGCGTCAACGTCCGACGGGTTATCCACAGATCGTCGTTTCTTTTCCCCACCGTGTGGACAGGGCCTGTGGATAACTCCGTGGATAGTCCTGGGGAGAGTTACTCGGCTACTTCCACTGCGTGGAAACACCGAATCCCGCGGCGATGAAACCGAAGCCCACCACGATGTTCCAGTTGCCGAAGTCCTCGATCGGAAGGGAACCGTCGGTGACGTAGAAGACGACGATCCAGGCGAGGCCCACGATGAACAGGGCCAGCATGACGGGGGCGACCCAGCTGCGGCTGGTCAGCTTGACGGCCGTCGCCTGCTTCGCGGGCGGCGGCGTGTAGTCGGCCTTCTTGCGGATACGTGACTTCGGCACGAGGGTCTCTCCTGTCGATGCGCTGCGTGGCCGCGCAGGGTACGGATCGGGCTCGGGGGCGGCGTACAAGGGGACTCTGAGTGCTCCCCCGGGCGTCCGTTAGCGTAGTGCTTCCGTGGCGCCGAAGGAGATAAGGGTACGTTGAGCAATTCTGCCGACTCCCCCGGGACGGGATCCAGCCCTGCCCGCCCGCGCCGTTTCCGGCCCGTGCGGGTGCTCACGGCGGCCGTCTTCGCGCTCGCCGGGCTCATTTTCTTCATGAGTTTCGATACCGCCAAGGGCACCAATATCCGGACCGACGCCTCTTTGCTGAAGTTGTCCGATCTCATCCATGAGCGGAGCCGCAAGAACGGCGAGCTGGACGAGTCCAACGCGGCCCTGCGCGCGGACATCGAGTCCCTCGCCGAACGCGACGACAAGAGCACCAAGGAAGAGGACGACAAGCTCGCGGCCCTGGAGGAGAGGACGGGCACGCAGGAGCTGAAGGGCGAGGCGATATCGGTCACCCTCGACGACGCCCCGCCGGACGCGACCGCCAAGCTCCCGGGCTACCCCGAGCCGCAGCCCGACTACCTCGTGATCCACCAGCAGGACCTGCAGGCGGTGGTGAACGCGCTGTGGCAGGGCGGCGCCGAGGGCATCAAGGTGATGGACCAGCGGCTGATCTCCACCAGCGCCGTGCGCTGCGTGGGCAACACCCTGATCCTCCAGGGTCGCGTCTACTCACCGCCGTACAAGATCCAGGCCGTGGGCGAGCCGGCGCGGCTGAAGCGGGCGCTCGCCCAGGCGCCGGCGATCCAGAACTACATGGTCTACGTCAACGTCTACGGGCTCGGCTGGAACGTCGAGGACGAGGGGACGGTGACGCTGCCGGGTTACTCGGGCGCCGTCGACCTGCACTACGCCCGGCCTGTGGAGTGACGCCCTTCCCGGGGGCCTCTCGCCGTTAGTCTGGTGCCGTACGGCGTGAGTCTGGTGCCGTGGTGCGACGGAAGGGACGGCATGTACGGCTGGATCTGGCGGCATCTGCCGGGGAACGCGTGGGTGAAGGCGTTGCTCTCACTGCTGCTCGTGGTGGCCGTGGTCTACGTGCTGTTCCAGTACGTCTTCCCGTGGGCCGAACCGCTGCTTCCCTTCAACGATGTGACGGTGGACAACCAGTGAGCGCGCGCATCCTCGTCGTCGACAACTACGACAGCTTCGTCTTCAACCTGGTCCAGTACCTGTACCAGCTCGGTGCCGAGTGCGAGGTGCTGCGCAACGACGAGGTGACCACGGACCACGCCCAGGACGGTTTCGACGGCGTCCTGCTGTCGCCGGGGCCGGGCACGCCGGAGCAGGCGGGCGTGTGCGTCGAGATGGTGCGGCACTGCGCGGCGACCGGGGTGCCGGTCTTCGGCGTCTGTCTCGGCATGCAGTCGATGCAGGTGGCGTACGGCGGTGTGGTGGGCCGGGCGCCGGAGCTGCTGCACGGGAAGACCTCGCCGGTCGAGCACGGGGGCAGGGGCGTCTTCGCGGGGCTGCCGTCGCCGTTCACGGCGACGCGGTACCACTCGCTGGCCGCCGAGCCCGGCACGGTGCCGGCCGAGCTGGAGGTGACGGCCCGTACGCCCGACGGGATCGTGATGGGGCTGCGGCACCGGGAACTCCCGGTCGAGGGCGTCCAGTTTCACCCGGAGTCGGTGCTGACCGAGCACGGGCACCGGATGCTGGCCAACTGGCTGGTGGAGTGCGGTGACCAGGGCGCGGTGGCGAGGTCGGCGGGGCTCGCCCCGGTGGTGGGCAGGGCCACGGCGTGACCGCGCTGCGCCCCGAGCGTGACTCCGGCGCGGCCGGTGACCAGGGTTCCCCGTACGGGCGACCGTACGGGGAACCCGGTGCGCTAGGGGACGTCTCGTTCGCGGACGGCTCCCACGGGGACGGCCGGCACGAGGGCCGGTTCCCGGCCGAGGAGGCGTACGCGCAGGCGTACTCGCCGGTTCCCGACGACGAGACCGTGGCGCTGCGGGTTCCGGCACAGTCGGTCGGGCGCGCGCGGGACGCCTCCTCCTCCGTGCCGGTCCCGCCGCCGGGCGGTGGCCGCGCGGCCCGCAGGAAGGCGGCCAGACGGCGCCACGGGCGTCGTGGAGGCGCTCGACGGCCCTCCACGGCATCTACGGCACAGGAGGCGGCCGAGGCGCCCACGGCGCCGCTGTCGCGCGTGGAGGCCCGTCGTCGGGCCCGGGCGCGCAAGCCGGGCGCCGCGGTGATCGCCAGCCGTGCGATCGGCGAGCTCTTCATCACGACCGGCGTGCTGATGCTGCTGTTCGTCACCTACCAGTTGTGGTGGACGAACGTGCGCGCGCACGCGCAGGCCGACCAGGCGGCGAACAGCCTCCAGGACGACTGGGCGAACGGCAAGCGGAACCCGGGGGCCTTCGAGCCGGGGCAGGGCTTCGCCATCCTGCACATCCCCAAGCTGGACGTGGTGGTGCCGATCGCCGAGGGCATCAGCAGCAAGAAGGTGCTGGACCGCGGGATGGTGGGGCACTACGCCGAGGGCGCGCTGAAGACGGCGATGCCGGACGCGAAGACCGGCAACTTCGGGCTGGCCGGGCACCGCAACACGCACGGCGAGCCGTTCCGGTACATCAACAAGCTGAAGCCGGGCGATCCGATCGTCGTGGAGACGCAGGACGAGTACTTCGTCTACAAGATGGCGTCCATCCTGCCGGTGACGTCGCCGAGCAACATCAGCGTCCTGGATCCGGTGCCCCGGCAGTCGGGGTTCACGAAGCCCGGGCGCTACATCACGCTGACCACGTGCACCCCGGAGTTCACCAGCAAGTACCGGATGATCGTCTGGGGCAAGATGGTCGAGGAACGGCCGCGCAGCAAGGGCAAGCCGGATGCGCTCGTCAGTTAAGGGCAGATGACCAGTGGCAGCGACCACCGACACGGATCACGAAGAGCACACCGACGCGTCCGGCGGGCCGCCGTCCGCGGCACGCCGCCGCCGCGGCCCGCGGCGGACGGTGGCGCTGGTCGTCAGTGTCTTCGGCGAACTCCTGATCACCGCGGGCCTGGTGCTGGGCCTGTTCGTCGTCTACTCGCTGTGGTGGACGAACGTCGTCGCCGAGCGCGCGGCGGACAAGCAGGCCGACAAGGTGCGGGACAACTGGGCCCAGGACCGGGTCGGCCCGGACGGGCCGGGGGCGCTGGACACCAAGGCGGGCATCGGCTTCCTGCACGTGCCGTCGATGAGCGAGGGCGACATCCTCGTGGAGAAGGGCACGTCGATGAAGGTCCTCAACGACGGCGTGGCCGGCTACTACACCGACCCGGTCGAGTCGGCGCTGCCGATGTCGGGCAAGGAGGGCAACTTCTCGCTGGCCGCCCACCGGGACGGGCACGGGGCCAAGTTCCACAACATCGACAAGATCGAGAAGGGTGACCCGATCGTCTTCGAGACGAAGGACACCTGGTACGTCTACAAGGTCTACGGCATCCTCCCCGAGACCTCGAAGTACAACGTGAAGGTCCTCGCCCCGGTCCCCGAGGAGTCGGGCAGGAAGAAGGCCGGCCACTACATCACGCTGACGACGTGCACGCCGGTCTACACGAGCCGCTACCGGTACGTGGTGTGGGGCGAGCTGGTGCGCACGGAGAAGGTGGACGGCGAGCGCACACCGCCCGAGGAACTGCGCTGAGCCCCTGCGAACAGCCGGACACAACGGAGCCCCGGTCCTCTGCGGAGGGCCGGGGCTCCGTTCGTCGGGGAAGGCGGGGCGTCAGTCGTCGCGGGGGTTCAGGCCGCCGATGAAGCCGCCACCGTTGCCGCCACCGCCGTTGTTGCCGCCACCGCCCATGGTGGTGAGGGTGATCGGCGTGGCGGCCGGGTCGTCCACCTCGGTGCCCGGCTGCGGGTCCATGACGACGACCGTCGCGTTGTCGTCACCGGGTGCGCCCTCGGCGACCTGGACGTTGGTGAAGCCGTGCTGCTGCAGGGTCTGCCGGGCCTGCGCGAGGGTTCCCCCGCGCACCTCCGGCACCTTCGTCTTCTTCACGGCCTTGCCGACGACGATCGTCACCGACGAGCCCTTGTCGACCGCCTGGCCCGCCGACGGCGTGGTGGAGACGACCTTGCCGTCCTGGTTCGCGTCGGTGGTCGGCTGCTCGGAGCAGGTGGCGACGAGGTTGCTGGCCTGCATCTGGGCCTTCGCCTCCTCGCAGGTGCGGCCGAGGACGTCGGGCACGGTCTCCTTCTCGACCGGCTTGGCGACCTCGAGGGTGATCGTGGAGCCCTTCTCCCGCTCGGTGCCCGGGTCGGGGTCCTGGTTGAGGACCGTGCCCTCTTCCTGGGAGGACTCGGTCTGCTTGGTCTCGACCTTGAAGCCCTTGTCCTCGAGGGTCTGCGTGGCCTCGTCGACGTTCTTGTCGATGACGTTGGGCACCGCGACCTTGGGCGCCCCGGTGGAGACGACCAGGTCGACGGTGGAGTTCTTCTTGACCTCGGTGTCCGGCTCCGGGTTCTGGGAGCAGATGTTGCCCTTGGCCTGGTTCTCGCAGGGCTTCTGCGTGAACTCCAGTACCAGGTCGGAGTTGGTGGCCTGGTCCGTGGCCTCCTGCTGGCTGAGGCCGACGAAGTTCGGGACCTCGACGTTGTCGTTGCCCACGCCTCCGCCGCCGATGGCGTACTTGCCGATCAGGATGGCGCCGACGAGGACGAGGACGCCCGCGAGGACCAGGAAGACCGTGGAGGTGTGGGACTTCTTCTGCTGGCGGCGCCGGCCGGGCCGGTCGTCGTAGCCGTAGCCGCCGTCGTCCGGGTTCATGGGCGGCAGCATGGTGGTGGCGCCCGCGCCGGCGTCGGAGCGCATGGCGGTGGTCGGCTGGTCGTCGGGGTAGCCGCCGTAGCCCCCCGCGGCCATCACGCCCATCGCGGCGGTGGCGGCGACCGGCTGGCCGTCGAGGCAGGCCTCGATGTCGGCGCGCATCTCGTCGGCCGACTGGTACCGGTAGTCCGGGTCCTTGACGAGCGCCTTCAGCACGATCGCGTCCATCTCGGGCGTGATCTCGGGGTCGAAGACGCTGGGGGCCTGCGGTTCCTCGCGGACGTGCTGGTAGGCGACCGCGACCGGCGAGTCGCCGACGAACGGAGGCCGCACCGTGAGGAGTTCGTAGAGCAGGCAGCCGGTGGAGTACAGGTCGGAACGGGCGTCGACCTGCTCGCCCTTGGCCTGCTCCGGGGAGAGGTACTGGGCGGTGCCGATGACGGCGGAGGTCTGGGTCATCGTCATGCCGGAGTCGCCCATGGCGCGGGCGATGCCGAAGTCCATGACCTTGACCTGGCCGTTGCGGGTGAGCATGACGTTGGCCGGCTTGATGTCGCGGTGGACGATGCCGGCGCGGTGCGAGTACTCCAGGGCCTGGAGGATCCCGATGGTCATCTCCATGGACCGCTCGGGCAGCAGCTTGCGGCCGGAGTGGAGGAGTTCACGGAGCGTGGAGCCGTCGACGTACTCCATGACGATGTACGGGATCGACACGTTGTCGATGTAGTCCTCGCCCGTGTCGTAGACCGCCACGATCGCGGGATGGTTGAGCGAGGCGGCCGACTGGGCCTCCCGGCGGAACCGGGCCTGGAAGGACGGATCACGCGCGAGGTCCGCGCGGAGCGTCTTCACCGCCACGGTGCGGCCGAGCCGGGTGTCGTGCGCGAGGTAGACCTCCGCCATGCCACCACGGCCGAGCACCTGGCCCAGCTCGTACCGGCCGCCGAGGCGACGCGGCTCTTCCATGGTTACCTACCAGCCCTCTCCGTCGGTCCCGACCGGCATGCTTGTACGGTCGGAGGCTGCCGTCCGGCCTACCGTACCCGGCTCGCTCCGTGTGACCTGGCCAAGCCCGGTACCCGATACAGGACCGGTATCGCAACGTGCCTCGATGTGAACGGGACGTGAGCCAAGTCACGTCCCGTTCGGCGCCCGGGTCACTTCTTGCTGTTGATGACGGCCTCCATCACGCTCTTCGCGATGGGTGCCGCGAGGCCGCCGCCGGAGATGTCGTCCCGGTTGGCGTTCTCGTCCTCGACCACCACGGCCACGGCGACGGGCGCGCTGCCGTCCTTGGCCTTGGCGTACGAGATGAACCACGCGTACGGGTTCTCGCTGTTGTCGACACCGTGCTGCGCGGTACCGGTCTTGCCACCTACCGTGACGCCGGGGATCTGCGCGTTGGTTCCCGTGCCGTCCTTGACGACGGTCTCCATCATCGACTGCAGGATCTGGGCGTTCTCGGCGCTGAGCG
This sequence comes from Streptomyces sp. NPDC018947, assembly GCF_044390505.1. Lineage (NCBI taxonomy): Bacteria > Bacillati > Actinomycetota > Actinomycetes > Kitasatosporales > Streptomycetaceae > Streptomyces > Streptomyces sp. NPDC018947. Next base: position 26,686 of record NZ_JBIRZD010000013.1, on the reverse strand, counting down.
GCTTGCTCATCTCCTGCGGGTCCGTCTTCTCGATCGTGTCGACGTTCGGCGCCTGCAACTCGTCCACCATGTACGGCTTCATCAGCGTGCCGTTGTTGGCGATGGCCGAGGTGACCATGGCCATCTGGAGCGGGGTGGCGGCGGTGTTGAACTGGCCGATGGAGGAGAGGGCGACCTGCGAGTCGTTCATGTCGTCCGAGAAGACCGAGGCGCTGGAGCGCACGGGGGTGAACTGCTCCTCGGTGAAGCCGAACTTCTTGGCCGTCTCCAGCATCTTCTCGTTGCCGAGGTCGGCGCCGATCTTGCCGAAGACGGTGTTGCAGGAGACGCGCAGCGCCTCGCGCAGGGTGGCGTTCTCGCAGGGCAGGTCGCCCTCGTTCTTCAGCGGGGTGGAGGTGCCGGGCATGATCCACGGCAGCGGGGTCTCGGTCTTCTCGTCGGCCGAGGTGTACTTCTCGTGTTCCAGCGCCGCCGCCGCGGTGACCACCTTGAAGGTCGAACCGGGCGGGTAGACCTCGCGCAGGGCGCGGTTGAGCATCGGCTTGTCGGGGTTGTTCTTCTCGATGATCTTGTTCCAGGCCTCGCCGTCCGCCTTGCTGCCGCCGGCGATGGTGGAGGGGTCGTACGAGGGGAACGAGGCCAGCGCGAGGATCTTGCCGGTGGAGGGCTCGATGGCGGCGACGGCGCCCTTGCCGCCCTGCTTCTTGAGGCCCTGGTAGGCGGCCTTCTGCGCGGCGCTGTTGAGGGTGGTGACGACGTTGCCGCCCTCGCGCTTCTTGCCGGTGAGCATGTCGAGGGTGTTGCGGAAGAACAGCCGGTCGTCGTTGCCGGTGAGGATGCCGTCGTTGATGTTCTCGAGCTGCGTGGCGCCGTAGGCCTGGGAGACGTAGCCGGTGACGGGCGCCCACATGGCGCCGTCCTTGTAGGTGCGCTTGTACTTGAAGTCGCCGTCGGTGGTGGCGTGTCCGGTGATGGCCTTGCCGTCGACGATGATGTCGCCGCGCGGGCTGGCGTACCGCTCGATGGCGACGCGGCGGTTGTCCTCGTCGGTCTTGAGCTCGTCGGCCTTGACGTACTGGAGCCAGTTGTCGCGGATCAGCAGGGTGAGCACCAGGAGGCCGCAGAAGATCGCGATACGGCGCAGGGGCTTGTTCACGGTCGGACCACCTGGGTCATCTCGGCGTCGGGGTTGGCGGCGGGCGCGGGGGCGGGCCTGCGGGCGGTGTCGCTGATGCGCAGCAGGATGCCGATCAGGGCCCAGTTCGCGATGACGGAGGAGCCTCCGTAGGCCAGGAACGGCATGGTCATGCCGGTGAGCGGGATGAGGCCCATCACGCCGCCGGCGACGACGAAGACCTGGAGGGCGAAGGCGCCGGACAGGCCGATGGCGAGCAGCTTGCCGAAGGGGTCGCGGGCGGCGAGGGCGGTGCGCACGCCGCGCTCCACGATCAACGCGTAGAGCAGGAGCAGCGCCATGAGACCGGCGAGGCCCAGTTCCTCGCCGAAGGTGGCGAGGATGAAGTCGGAGTTGGCGGCGAAGCGGATCAGCTCGGAGTGGCCCTGGCCCCAGCCGGTGCCGAGGGTGCCGCCGGAGCCGAAGGCCCACAGGGCCTGCATGGCCTGCTCGGAGTGGCCGCCCTGGCCGGCGCGGGAGAGCGTGTACTCCCGCATCGGGTCGAGCCAGGCGTCGACGCGCTGCTGGATGTGGGGTTCGAAGGTGGCCACGCCGACGGCGCCGACCGCGGACATCAGCAGACCGAAGACGATCCAGCTCGTCCGCTCGGTGGCGACGTACAGCATGATCACGAACATGCCGAAGAACAGCAGGGACGTGCCGAGGTCGGTCTCGAAGACGAGGATGAGGATCGAGACCATCCAGACCACGAGGATGGGGCCCAGGTCGCGGCCGCGGGGCAGGTAGAGGCCCATGAAGCGGCGGCTGGCGAGGGCGAGGGCGTCGCGCTTCACCATCAGGTAGCCGGCGAAGAAGATCGCCAGGACGATCTTGGCGAACTCTCCGGGCTGGATGGAGAAGGAGCCGACCTGGATCCAGATCTTGGCGCCGTAGATGTTCTTGCCGAGGCCCGGCACGAGCGGGAGCAGGAGCAGGAACAGGGCGCCGACCATGGAGATGTAGGTGTAGCGCTGGAGGACGCGGTGGTCCTTCAGGAAGATCATCACGGCGACGAACAGGGCGATGCCCATCGCGGTGTACATCAGCTGCCGGGGTGCCGCGGTGCCGGCCTGCTTGATGCTCTGGAGCAGTTCGGACTGGTCCAGGCGCCAGATGGCGACGAGCCCGAGGCCGTTGAGCAGGGTGGCCAGCGGCAGCAGCAGGGGGTCCGCGTACGGCGCGAACTTGCGCACGACCAGGTGGCCGACGCCGGCCAGCAGGCCGAGGCCCAGGCCGTAGCTCAGCAGACCTGCGGGGACCTCGTCGTTGATGGCCAGGCCCACGTTGGCGTAGGCGAAGACCGGGATGACGACGGCGAACACCAGCAGGGCCAGCTCGGTGTTGCGGCGGCTGGGCGCGCCGATGGAACCGATCGTGGACGTGTGGTGCGTCGGCGAGTTGGATGTACTGCTCATCGTGTGACGGGGCCTCTCACGGCTTGCCTACTGCTTACCGCACAGCGAGACGACCTTCTGCTCCTCCTCCGAGAGGCTGGGGCCGGGGCTGGAAGTGGGTGCGGTCGGGGACGGGGACGTGGACGATCCGGGCGCCGGCGGCTCCGACGCGGTCGGCGTCGGTGTGGCCTTGGCGAAGGAGGCGGGGGTGGTTCCCGTGGTGCCTCCGGCCTCGCCCTCGCCCGTCTTCGCGTTCTCGCTGGCCGCGGCACGCCGCTCGGCCTGCTTCTTGCAGGCGGAGGCCTGCACCGACAGCTCTTCGATCTTCGCCCGGGCGTCGTTCAGGTCACCCTCGGCGATGGTCGCCTCGACCAGCTTCTGCTGATAGGGAGGCAAGTACTTGAGTTCGATCTCGGGGTGGTCCTTCTGGACCTTCGACAGCGAGACCCAGGCCAGGTCCTGGCTGATGCCCCGGTACAGCGCCACGTGGTCGTTGTTGGTGCCCACGTAGTACTGGGTCTGCGTCCAGCGCCAGCCGCCGTACAGGCCGCCGCCGATGACGGCGAGGGCGAGCGCGCCGTACAGGGACCGCTTGAGCCAGGGACGGCTCCTGCGGGCCTTGACGAAGTCGTCGTCGCCGTAGTCGCCGTAGCCGTCGGGGGCGTAGCCGGCGGTGTCGCCGCTGCCGGGCGGGCCGAACTCGCCGCCGCCGTGCTGTCCGCCCTGCCGTCCGAGACCGGCGGCGCGGCCGGCCGGGGTCTGCATGATCCCGTTGTCGCCGAACTGCGCCTGGTTCTCGGCGACGGCGCCGACGACGACGGGCGTGTCGGAGAGCTGGCCGGCGAGGGTGTCACCGGTGTCGAGGTCGAGGACGTCGGCGACGATGACGGTGATGTTGTCGGGGCCGCCGCCGCGCAGGGCGAGCTGGATCAGCTCCTGCACGGTCTCCTGCGGACCCTGGTAGCTGGCGAGGGTGTCCTCGAGCGTCTGGTGCGAGACGACGCCGGAGAGCCCGTCGGAGCAGATGAGGTAGCGGTCGCCGGCGCGGACCTCGCGGATGGACAGGTCGGGTTCGACGTGGTCACCGCTGCCGAGGGCGCGCATCAGCAGGGAGCGCTGCGGGTGGGTGCCCGCTTCCTCCTCGGTGATGCGTCCCTCGTCGACGAGGCGCTGCACCCAGGTGTGGTCCTGCGTGATCTGGGTGAGGACGCCGTCGCGCAGGAGGTAGGCGCGGGAGTCGCCGACGTGCACGAGGCCGAGGCGCTGGCCGGTCCACAGCAGGGCGGTGAGGGTGGTGCCCATGCCTTCGAGGGCGGGGTCCTCCTCGACCATCTGCCGCAACTGGTCGTTGGCGCGCTGCACGGCGGTGCCGAGGGAGGTGAGGATGTCGGAGCCGGGCACGTCGTCGTCGAGGGCGACGATGGTGGAGATCACCTCGGAGGAGGCGACCTCACCGGCGGCCTGGCCGCCCATGCCGTCGGCGATGGCGAGCAGGCGGGGACCGGCGTAACCGGAGTCCTCGTTGCCCTCCCGGATCATGCCCTTGTGCGATCCGGCGGCGAAGCGCAGTGACAGACTCATGCGCACCTCGCCCGTCGGCTCCGCCTGCAGCCGGTCGTGTCGAGCCACACTGCCCACCCTCCGGTCGGGAGCGCGCCGGGGCCCGGGTCGCCGGCCGCCGCTGCGTGCTCGCTCCGCTCGCGCTCATTCATTGGTGTAGCACTACTTCCGCAGCTCGATGACGGTCTTGCCGATGCGGATCGGCGTACCCAGCCCGATGGGAGTGGGGGTCGTCAGCCGGGACCGGTCCAGGTAGGTGCCGTTGGTGGACCCCAGGTCCTCGACGATCCACTGGCCGTTCTGGTCGGGGTAGATCCTGGCATGGCGGCTGGAGGCGTAGTCGTCGTCCAGCACGATGGTGCTGTCGTGCGCCCGGCCGAGCGTGATGGTCTGGCCCTGGAGGGCGACGGTGGTGCCGGTGAGGGTGCCCTCCGTCACGACCAGTTTGGTGGGAGCGTTGCGACGGCCCCGGCCGCCGCTCGGCTGCTGGCGCTGCGGCGGAGGCGCCTGGCCCTGGCGCGCGGCCTGCTGCGGTCGTGCGGCGTCGCGCCGTGCTCCGCGCTGGGTGACCCGCGTACCGAACAGGTCGCTGCGGATGACCTGCACGGCCACGATCACGAACAGCCACAGTACGGCCAGGAAACCCAGCCGCATGACCGTGAGGGTCAGCTCTGACATTGCCCCCGGATCACCCTTCGGCTTGCCTATAGATAACGGTGGTGCTGCCCACGACGATCCGCGAGCCGTCGCGGAGCGTAGCGCGGGTGGTGTGCTGCCCGTCCACCACGATGCCGTTGGTGGACCCGAGATCCTGGATCGTCGAGGGCGTTCCGGTCCGGATCTCGCAGTGCCGGCGGGAGACGCCGGGGTCGTCGATCCGCACGTCGGCCTCGGTGCTGCGCCCGAGGACGAGGGTGGCGCGGGAGATCTGGTGGCGGGTGCCGTTGATCTCGATCCAGTGGCGGGTGCGTCCGCCGGGGGCGGGCGTGGCCGGGGGCTGCGGGGCGCCGGCGGGCGGGTAGCCGTAGCCGCCGGGGCGGGAGCCTGGCGGGGGCGCGGCCGGCATGGGCGGGGCGCCCGCGGGGGTGGCGGGGGGCGGGTAGCCGTAGCCGCCGCCCGGTGCGCCGGGCCGCCCGGAGGGGGCGGGGGGAGCCGCGGGGCCGGCCTGCTGGTCGCTGGAGGAGGCGAGCGTACGGCTGCGGACCCGGTACAGGCCGGTGTCGAGGTCGTCCGCCTTCTCGAGGTGGACCTTGATGGGGCCCATGAAGGTGTAGCGCTGCTGCTTGGCGTAGTCGCGCACCATGCCGGCGAGCTCGTCGCCGAGCTGGCCGGAGTAGGGGCTGAGGCGTTCGAAGTCGGGTGTGCTCAGCTCGACGATGAAGTCATTCGGTACGACGGTGCGGTCGCGGTTCCAGATGGTCGCGTTGTTGTCGCATTCACGCTGAAGCGCTCCCGCGATCTCCACGGGCTGCACCTCGGACTTGAACACCTTCGCGAAGGTGCCGTTGACCAGACCTTCGAGACGCTGCTCGAACTTCTTCAGGACTCCCATGGGGCACCTCCTCCGTCGCTGCCGTCCTGTCCGCTGCCTTGCGTACTGCTGCCTTGCGTACTGCTCGCCGTGTCGCGTGTCCGCGCACTGCCCACCTGGTACTGCTTACTGATCGTATCCACGCGCCGGTCGATCGGCTGGTTCCCCCTGTCGGCCCCGTCGACGGGTGTCGACGCCTCTCGGAGTTCCCGCTGGAGGTCCGCCTCGAACTCCCCGGGCCGTTCGCGTCGTGCTCCCGCACGACACTCACGCCCAGGATCGTAGAGGCGGCCGCAGACCAGTGTCCCGCACCTGACCGCGGACCCCTACCGGCTCCTGGACAGACGGCCGGTACCGGTACGAGGTTGATACGTGAACGGGCACGGGCCGGGACGAGTGCCCGGCCGGCCCGCGGAGGGCCCGCCTGCCCACGGAATAGGGATGTGAACCCACCCGGTCCAGCGTGCTAATGTTCTGGGTGTCGGAAGGCGCCGGGCCGAAAGGAACGGAGCCCGAGGACACACCCAATGCGCGGGTGGCGGAATAGGCAGACGCGCTGGATTCAGGTTCCAGTGCCCGCAAGGGCGTGGGGGTTCAACTCCCCCCTCGCGCACCATCGGACACCGATGAGGTGTCTGGTAGCACTGCGGAAACGGGCTCATCGTCAAGACGATGGGCCCGTTTCGCTTTTCCCGGCAGGCCCGCGGGGAGACCGGGCGTGAGTGTGATGCCGCTTACACGCGGGCCGGGCGCCGGTCTTCGGTCTCCGGCCGGCCCGCCGGGTGTGGGCTGAATCACGTCGGGTCGCTCCGTCCGGAGGGCCGTCCCCGAGGCCGCACGTGCCCCGCCGCCCCCTCCCGCGACCGTGCGACGGTACGCGGCTCCCGGGCGCCGCGGGTTCGCCATACTGCCGCAGAACGGCCACCTCGGAATGTAGAGCCGGTGGCGTAACGAACGTTGATCGGCTGCCTATCGCGTCCCCCTTACATGTACGCAGGGAGCTCGCGGCAGCCTGTGGGGTCGCGAGCGCGGCGGACAGGAGCCAGGACGTGCATCCGTGGGCAAGTGATGATCTCTCGCGGGACGAGGGCACGTCATCCGGACTCGTGAACGGCGACGTGTACGTCTGGCCGGCGCCCTCGGAGGCGGAGGAGCCGGACGGGCGCCTCACGCCGGACGAACTGCGCGAGTACGCGCCCGAGATCCGGGCCCTCGGGTCCGCAGGTCTCGCCGAGCAGCGTTTCCGGCGCTACCGGGAGGCACGGCTGACGCTCGTCGGGACCGGTCCCGTGCTGGCGGCCCTGCTGCGCCGGGCCCTGCGGACCGGCTGCCGGGACATCCACGTCCGGCACACCCGCCCGGCCGACGCCGACGGCCTGGCCGAGCTCGTCGAGGGCTCCCGGCGGGACAGCGGGCAGCGGGTGTGCGTCCAGCCCGACCACGGCGTGCTCACCCTCACCGACACCGTCCTCCAGGTGTCGGGCTCGGTCGCGGAACTGATCGCGATGGCCGACGGATGCGCCCGCGCCGGGGCGTCGCTCGGACAGGTGCTGTTCAGCGGCGACGAGATGTGGACCGGCCCGGTCGGGCCCGCCGACCGTACCGCCGCCGCCTCGGCCTGGCGCCGGCTGCGCGGCGGTCCCGCGGCCGGAGCGGCACCGGCCGCCGCGCTCGCCGGGCCGCTGCCGGACATCGGCGCGTACCAGCTCTTCCGTGCCTGGTACCGGTGCGCCACCGGGGTCGCGGGGCCGTACGGCAGCCCGTACCTGGTGCGCACCGATCTGCGGACCTGGACGGCCGGCCGGCACCGCTTCCTGTCGCTCTCCCTCACCCGCGCCGCGCGGCCCGTCGCCCAGGTGGAGGCACGGGCGGCCTTCCTCGGGAGACTGGGCGGAGCCGGGGTCGAGGCCGACCGTCTGCTGGAGCGGGCGTCCGCGGTCGAGGACGCGCGGACCGGTCTGGTGGGGCCGGTGGACGAGAAGACGGTCGAGGTGGGGCCGTTCTCCCGGTGGGAGTGCGAGATGGCCGTGGCCGATCCGTTCGGTGCCCGGCCCGCCGGGGCGCCCGACGTCACCGTGACCGGGCACGGCGGGGACCGCAGGACGGCGTACCTGACGGCGCTGCTCGCCGCTCTCGCCGCCTACGGAGCCCTCGCCGCCCGGCCGCGCGGACCCGGCGCCCCGGACGTGTGGGGCCTGGACCTCGTCACCGGAGGGCTGCGCCGGATACCCGCGCGGAACGCCTACCCCGGCTGGGACCCCGCGTCCCCCGCGCGGCCGCCCGTCGGTGCCGCGGCCGGGCTGACCTGGGCGCACGCCGTGGAGGACGGGCTGGCCCAGCACTGCGACCTGCTGCTGGCGCGACGGCTCGCCGAGCCCGGTACGCGCGTTCCCCGGCTCGCCCTGCCGACGCACGAGACCGTCGGCCTCGCCGACGTCCTGTGCCTGCTGTACATGCTGGGCGACCCGGTCGTCCACGACCTGTCGGCGCTGCTGTCCGTACCGGCCTGCGCGATCCGGCTGGGCGCGAAGACGGTTGTCGCCACCGGTGCCACCCGGTCCGCGGCGGTGCGCACCGCCGCGGAGCGCGCCCTGCTCACCCAGCGGTCGGACACCTGGACGGTGCCCGCGATCACGTCGGAGCAGGAGGAGCCGGCGGGGCCGTTCCCCGGCGGGCGCGGGACCCTCGGCCGGGCGCGGCTGGCCGAGGTGCTGCGCACCCGGGGGCGGACCCCCGTCGGGGTCCTGCTGGACCACGATCCGCAGGCCGTCGCCGTCCTTCCGTACGCGGTCCAGGTGGTCCTGGTCGACGAGTGACGGATCGTCAGAACACCAGGCGTTATAGCGCTTTGACATACTCTCGTGACATGTTCGTGACTGTGCTCGCCGCATAGGCCGGACCTGGGCCGGTAACGGTGCGGTGGGGGCGTGTCCAGTGCGTACGGAGGGCCAGGGGCATGGGGGGAGCCATGGAGGTCTGCGTGCTCGGACCCGTGTCGGTACGCCGGGACGGGGCCGCGTTGGCTGTCGGATCCCCTCAGCAACAGGCGCTGCTCGTGGCGCTGCTGCTGCGGTCCGGGCGGGTGACGTCCACCCAGGAGCTCATCACGTCCATCTGGGGGGAGGAGCCTCCCGGTTCGGCCCTCGCCAGCCTGCGCACCTACGTCTGGCGGCTGCGGCAGGTCCTGGAGGAGGACGCCGCCGCACCGGGTCTCCTGGTCTCCCAGCGCGACGGGTACCGGCTGACGATTCCCCGGCTCTCGGTGGACGTCCACCGAGCGGAGCGGCTGACGGCGGGCGCCGCGCAGGCGCGGGGCGTGGGGGACGACGACGAGTGCGGGCGCCTGCTGGCCAGGGCGCTGAAGCTGTGGCAGGGCGCGCCGCTGGCCGGTGTGCCGGGGCCGTTCGCCGAGCAGCAGCGGGCCCGGTTCACGGAGCTGCGGCTCGGGCTGCTGGAGGAGCGCTTCGAGTGCGACCTGCGGATGGGCCGGCACGCCTCCGTCATACCGGACCTGACCGCCTTCACCCAGGAACACCCGCTCCAGGAGCGCCCGTACGGATTTCTGATGCGCGCGCTGTACGCCTCCGGGCGCCAGGCCGACGCGCTCGCCGTGTTCGCCCGCGCCCGGCACATCCTGGGCGAGGAACTGGGTGTCGACCCCGGCCCGGAGCTGACGGCGCTGCACGAGCGGGTCCTCGTCGGCGACCCCCTGTTGCAGGCGCCGAGGCGTGAGGAGGTCAAGGCGTCGGCGCGGGAGTGCGGGCAGTGGGAGGGCGGTCGGCCCGCCGCGGCGGACTTATGGGACCCGGTGCCCTCGCGCCCGGCTCAGCTGCCCGCCGACACCTCCGACTTCAGCGGGCGGGCGGAGCAGGTGGAGAGCCTGTGCCGGGCGCTCACCGAGCCCGGGAGGTCGTCCTTACCGGTCGCCCTGGTGAGCGGCATGGGCGGCCTCGGCAAGACCACGCTCGCGCTGCGGGTCGCCCACCGGATCAAGCACGACTTCCCCGACGGGCAGCTCTACGTCGACCTGCGCGGCAGTGGCCTCGAGCCCGTCGATCCCGCGGTCGTCCTCGGCAGTCTGCTGTGCGCGCTCGGCGTCCGGGCCGCCGCCCTGCCCGCCGTGACGGAGGACCGGGCCCGTCTGTTCCGGACACTGCTCGACGGCCGGCGGGTCCTGCTGCTGCTGGACAACGCCCGGGACACGGCGCAGGTGCTGCCGCTGCTGCCCGGCTCCGCCGAGTGCGCCGTGATCGTCACCAGTCGCACCAGGCTCGTCGGCATCCCGGCCGTCGCGTCCGTCGCCCTCGGCGTCTTCGGCACCCCGGAGGCGATCGGGTTGCTGGCCGCGATCGTGGGCGCCGAGCGGGTCGCCGCGGAGCCGGGCGCCGCCGTCGGCCTGGTGACGGCCTGCGGTCACCTTCCGCTGGCGGTGCGCATCGTGGCCGCCCGGCTCGCGGCCCGGCCGCGCTGGCAACTGGAGACCATGACCCGCCGGCTGGCCGACGAGCGGCACCGGATCGGCGAGCTGCGCGCCGGGGACCTGGCGGTCGTCGCGGCCTTCGAGCTCGGCTACCGGCAACTGCCGAAGGAGCAGGCGTGCGCCTTCCGGCTGCTCGCGCCCGTGGCCCGGCCGAGCATCGGGGTGGAGGCGGCCGCGGCGGCCCTCGGTCTCGACCCGCACGACGCCGAGGAGCTGCTGGAGCTGCTGGTCGACGCCGCCATGCTGGAGGCCGCGCAGCCCGGCCGGTACCGCTACCACGACCTGGTCAGGTCCTACGCGCTCCAGCTCGCCGATCCCGCGGATCCCGGCCGCGGCGAGAGCGGCCCGCCGGTGCTGGCCCCGTTGCTGGAGCATCTGCTGAGCCGCGCGGGAGCGGCCTTCAGGTGCATGGTGCCGGGTGATCCCGCCGACGTCTTCCTCACGGCCGATTCCCTGAGGGGTGCCGACTTCGCCGGTCTGGCGGACGCGCGAGCATGGGTGACCGCCGAGTTCGAGTGCCTCGCCCACGCCGTGACGCTGGCCTCGCAGGCCCCGGCCGGCGCCGGCACCCGGATCCTGCGGATGGCGGCGGACCTGCTCGTCGCCCTCAGCCCGTTCGGCAAGGACATCCCGTACGGGGATCTCGCCGACGCCGCCCGCGGACTGGCCGGGACCGCGGCGCGGCGCGGGGACGACCGGGCCGCGGGCCGGGCCTGGTTCGTGTGCGGCAACGCGGCCCTGCAGAACGCCCGGCTCGCCGAGGCGGAGTGGATGACCCGGCTCGCGGCCGAGTCCTGCGAGCGGGCCGGTGATCTCGTCATCCTGCGGCAGACGCTGAACGACCGCGGGCTGATCGCGCAGTTCCAGCACCGTTACGAGGAGGCGGTGCGCTGCTACGAGCAGGCGATCTGCCTCGCCCACGAACTCGGGCACCGCTCGGGCGAGCTGGTGACCAGGCTGAACGCGGCGCAGGCCGATCTGCGGTGCGGCCGGGCCGCGGAGGCGCTGCTGGCCAGTGACGAGGCGCTGGCCGCGCTGCGCGAGGTCGAGGACCACCACGGTGTGGCGTACGCGCTGCACGTGCGGGGGATGGCCCTGCACGAGCTGGGGCGGTACGCCGACGCCGTCCGCAGTCACCGGCAGTGCCTGGACCTGTGCGCGGTCTGGGACATCCGGGGGCAGGAGTCGCAGACACGCTTCCGGCTCGCGGAGACCCTGCGCCTGATGGGGCGGGCGAAGGAGGCGCTGGGGGAGGCCGCGCAGGCGCTGACGCTCTGCGAGCAGCGCGGTGCCGAGCGCGACCGGGGGCTCGCCCTCCTCGTGCTCGGGCGCACCCTGGCCGACCTCGGCGACCGTGACGCGGCCCTGCTCAGGGCGAGGCACGCCTACACCGTCCTCACCCGGCTGGGCCTGCCCGACGCCGACCGCGCGGTGATCCTCATGGAGCGCCTCGGCGCCTCGGCGTGACCGGTCCCCGGGGTGCCCGCGCCGCCGGCCCGTCCGCGCCCGGGGCCGCGTATATCAATCGTCTACCCCGTTTAGATCGATGGTTGAAAGAGTTCCACCCGACGGCAAGAGAACGCGACCGAAAGGCTCGACGTGACGATGCGATTCATCAAGTCTCCTGCCCGGCTCTCAGCTTGTGCGGCCGTTTCCACCGCAACGCGCCGGCCTGCGCCGGATGTCCTGAAGGAGTGGAACAGCAAGGGCTGACGCGCACTGCGGTCAGTGTCCGAAATGACCTTGCTGCACAGGGTATTCACATCCTTGGAGAAGGCCGTGATGCGCAACACACTGATGGTGGAAAACGGTTCCCGTGTCCTGTCGGACGCCGGCGGGCCGGATGTCGGCGTGGACGCGGAAAGGACCTCGCTGAGACTTCCGCGCGATCTGACGATCGCCGAGTGGCAGCGCCTCGGTGAGCGTATCGCCGGGCTTTCGGATTCATCGGCGTGGTGGATCGGCGACTGGCTGGTCTTCGGCCAGGAGCGGTTTCCGGACCGTTACAAGCGGGCCATGGCGGACACCTCGCTCGATTACCAGACACTCCGGAACTACGCGTGGGTGGCGCGCAGGTTCGTCCCGTCCCGCCGCCGGGACGCCCTGACGTTCCAGCACCACATGGAGGTCGCGGCGCTGCCCGAGACCGAGCAGGACCACTGGCTCGACTTCGCGGCCAGACTGCGCTGGTCACGCAACGAACTGCGCAAGCAGGTCCGGGCGAGCCGCGAGGGCGCCGAGGAGCCGGACGAGGCCGAGGTACGGCTGAGCGTACGCATCGCCCAGGACCGCCTGGAGCGCTGGGAGGCGGCGGCCCGCAAGAGCAGCACCAGCCTGACGGAATGGATGGGCGCCGTTCTCGACGGAGCGGCCTGAGCCGCCGTCGTCAAATCATCGAAGAGGCTGCGAGGCCGTGGCGAACCAGGGGAGCGCGGGTCACATGGGATCTGGTGTCGAACTGCTGGAACTGCACGACCGGAACGGCGTGGTGACCTGGGAGGAATTCCAGGTCTCGACCATGCCCGAGATCATCGGCTCCATCCACCTGGGTCAGGTTCTCCTGGCCATGTCCGAGTCGGGGCTGCTGGAGCGGATCCGAACCGGACGCAACACGGTGAAGGCGGGGCTGCTCGAAGGCCTGAACGCGCGTATTGGCGAGAATCTGCTGCGTTATCTCGAGGTGCGGGGGGTGCTTTCGCAGTGGGAGGGCGCATACTCCCTGACCCGTAAGGGCGAGCTGCTCACCGGGGAGATACCCATGGCGCGTCTCGGCTTCTATCTGGAAGCCTACGGGCCGGTGACCGGAAGGATCGGTGATCTGCTCACCGGGCGGGCCACGTACGGCGTGGACGTGAAACGCGCCGGGGGCCCGCTGAGCAAGCACTGCGCGACGGTCTTCGCGCGGTACTACACACCGATCGTCCTGGAGGCGATGCGCGGCCGGGGCGCCACGCGGGCCCTGGACCTCGGCTGCGGCGGCGGCCAGCTCCTCGTGGACGCCTGCCTGAACGATCCCGGCTTCAGCGGTGTGGGCATCGACCTCGCTCCCGAGGCGGTGGCGGCCGCCCAGGACCTGGCCCGCCGCAACGGCGTCGACGACCGGCTCAGCTTCTTCGTCGCCGACGCCTTCGCCCCGCAGACCTGGCCGGACGCCTGCCACGAGGCCGAGACCCTGTTCGCCATCGGCATGCTCCACGAGCACTTCCGGGACGGGGAGCAGGCGGTCGTCGACGTCCTGAACACCTACGCCGACGTCCCCGGCCGCAAGATGCTCCTCATCGGCGAGCCGGAACCGCACTACGACGACCGGGAGAACGACTCCGACTTCTTCCTCGTGCACGTCCTGACCGACCAGGGCATCCCGCAGGACCGCCACGCCTGGACGCGGGTGTTCGAGCAGACCCGGCTGGAGTGCCGGCGCATCCTCACCCCGGCGGTGGCGGGGCCGCGCATGTGCTTCTACGACCTCGTACCGGCCGCGGAGGACTGAGCGTGCGGGTCGGCATCGTGATCCTGCCGGAGCGGCGGTGGCGCCACGGCGGTGATCTCTGGCGCAGGGCGGAGGAGCTGGGATTCGACTCGGCCTGGACGTACGACCACCTGTGGTGGCGCGGTCTGAGCGACGGGGAGTGGTTCGCCACCGTGCCGGTGCTGACCGCCGCCGCCTGCGCGACCAGCCGGATCCGTATCGGCACGCTGGTCACCTCGCCGAACTTCCGCCACCCGGTCGTCACCGCGAGCGAGGCGATGACGCTCGACGACATCTCGGACGGCCGGTTCACGCTGGGCATCGGGGCCGGGTCCCAGGGAGCCGGGGACTCCGACGTCGTCGACGACACCGTGCTCACCCCGGCCGAACGCGCCGACCGGTTCGCCGAGTTCGTCGAACTGACGGACCGGCTGCTGCGGGAGCCCGTGACGTCGTACGAGGGGCGGTTCTACCGGGCCCGTGAGGCACGGGTGATCGCCTCGTGCGTGCAGCGGCCGCGGGTGCCCTTCGCGCTCGCCGCGACCGGGCCGCGGGGGCTCGCCCTCGTCGCCCGTCACGGGCAGGGCTGGGTCACCCTGGGACCGCCGGCGTTCGCGCAGGGGGTCACGCCCGCGTCCTGTCTGGCGGCGGTGCGGGACCAGACGGACAAGCTGCGCGCCGCGTGCGAGGCCGTGGGTCGCGACGCCGACGAGATCGACCGGATCTTCGTCGCCACGCCGGCGGCCGGAGACCCGCTCGCCTCCCCGGAGAGCTTCGAGGAGATGGCGGCGGACTACGCCAAGGCGGGCATCACCCATCTGGTGATCCACTGGCCGCGTGCGGAAGGCGTGTACGCGGGCGACCCGGCGATGCTGGAGCGCGTCGCCGGCGAGGTGCTGCCGAGGGTGCGCGCCTTCTGACCCGGCCGGGGCCGGGCGACCGGACGGCGAAGGCCGCGGACGGGCACTGCCCGTCCGCGGCGCCGTCCGCTTCTCACCTATTCACTGACCGGTACGTGCGTGCCGGTCAGTACCGCCGAGGAGCCGCGCGAGGCGTGCATCGCCTGCCGCAGGACCGCGGGGACCGACCACTCGACGTCCACGACCGCGGGGTCGCGCAGCCGGGCCGCCGTCCTCGGCTCGCAGCCGTCGATCGCGGGGCGCAGCGTGTTGACGGTGACATCGGCGCAGATCGCCTTCAGCCGCCACTCGAGCTGGGCCAGCAGGGACTCGTACGAGGTGTGCGCGTCGCGCAGGGTGAGGAAGTACAGGTCGTAGAGGGTCACCAGGGTGCTGCGGGACTCCAGCAGCGGTCCCCCCTGCGTCACGCTCGTGTGGAACAGCGACGCCCCGGACGGGACGAGCGTCTCGGCGACGCCCTCGTGGACCAGGGTGTTGAGTGCGATCTCGCGGCGCAGCCCGGCGGCGCACTCGTCCTTGAGCAGCGGGTCCCGGCCGGAGTACAGCGAGCGTACGGACCCGTAGTCGGAGGCCCAGCTACCGCTCATGGCCGGATGGTGGCGGACCATGCTGGGCCGGATCACCCGGTGGTAGAGGTCCGCCGGGCAGGAACTCGTGTAGAGCAGCAGCGCGGAGTAGCCGCGCACGAACGACACCGCCCGCTCCACGGCGGCCCGGCGCTGCTTCCCGGACGCCCCGGACGCCTCGGCGAGGGCGGCGGCGGTGAGCTGCCACAGGACGAAGCTGGCCTGGTGGCCGGTGATCCACCTGAACCAGAAGAGCCGCTCGGCGTGGTCCGGGTCGGAGAGGTCGAGCGTGCCGGCGTACGCCGCCTCCTCGGCGGCCGTGTCCAGCGGGGCCCCGGCCGGCGGCCGGTCCGCCGGGCCGTCCGGGAACGGCAGGGGGCGCGGGGGGAGGACGAGTGGTTCGAGCCCGTACGCGCGTGGTCCCGGTGCGGCGGCCGGGCCCGTGGACCGCGGCGTGCCGGCGCCGCCCGTCGGCTCACCCGGCCGGCTCATCGCCACCGCCGGGCTGGTAGGTGAACTCGAACTCCACGCCGTTGACGTCGTACGCGTAGAAGCTGCGCGTTCCGTCCGGGTCGACGACGATGCCGGTGGCCGGCTCCGGCCGCGCGAAGCGGTACCGGCCGCCGGAGTACAGGCGCGACCAGCGGTCGTGCCAGTCCTCGAGCGCCTCGGGCGAGGGTACGCCGAGGCACACGTGCTGGAACTGCGCGGTGTCGGCGGGCGGCGGGGCGGAGTGCTCGGGGCCGCGGGTGAACAGGTGGAAGCGCAGGCCCCCGACGGTCAGTTCGGCGAGCCGTGTGATGCCGGGCAGCCGCCGCCGGGTGAGCTCCGAGAACGTGTCCAGGGTCCAGGCCGTGCGGGCGTCGAAGAACTCCTCGTACCAGGAGATGCTGGCGTCGAGGTCCGCGGTCTGCACGGCGATGTGGTGCCATGCCGGGGGCGCCGGACTGCCGGGCCGTCCGGCCGGCCCGGGCGACGCCGCCGCGGCCGGGACGCCGCCGGTGTCTGGGCTCGCGAGGTTGTCGGGCATGACGTATGACCCCCATCGGGAAACTGGGCGGGAGGGATGATCGGTTCAGCGGCCGACCGCGTAGGCGAGCGAGCCACGGGGGCTCGCCGCCGCCCGCAGGAAGCCGTGCTCCGGATCCACGCCGACCGCGCAGACCTTGCCCAGCGAGAACGCCGGGGCGAGTTCCACCTCGTGGCCCCGGCGCCGCAGCTCGGCGACGGTCGAGGGGTCGCAGTTCTCCTCGACGACGAGCACCCCTGGCCGGGACTCGTGCGGGGTGAAGGACGACGGGAAGTGGTCGGTGTGGAAGGCGAGCGTCTCGACGGCCGACTGGAGGTCCAGGCCGAACTCGGTGACGGCCAGGTGGAAGCCGAGGGTCCACTGGTCCTGCCGGTCGCCGCCGGGCGTGCCGAAGGCCAGGTACGGCCGGTCGTCGCGCAGCACCAGGGTGGGGCTCAGCGTGGTACGGGGACGGCGGCCGGGCGCCACGGAGTTGGGGTGCCCCTCGGTGAGGGTCATGGTCTGGCCGCGGGTGCCCAGGGAGAAGCCGAGCCCGGGAATCACCGGGGAGCTCTTCAGCCAGCCGCCGCTGGGTACCGCGACGACGAGGTTGCCGTACCGGTCGGCGACGGCGACGGTGCAGGTGTCGCCGCGCGCGGCGGTGGCCTGCACGATGGTCGGCAGCCCGTTGTGCATCTGCGCCATCCACTCGCTGTCGGCGGGCGGGAGTTCGTCCGGCCGCTGCTCCGGGATCCAGGGCCGCCGGCCGTCCGGTGATCCGGGCCGCAGCTCGGTGGCCGCCTTGTCCTCGACCAGCCCGCGGCGGGCCTCGGTGTAGGCGGGGCCGAGCAGCGTGTCCAGCGGCACGTCACTGTGCGCGGGGTCGCCGTACCAGGCCTCCCGGTCCGCGAAGGCGAGCTTGGCGCACTCGGCGACGGTGTGGATGTACTCGGCGCTGCCCAGCCCCATGGCGCGCAGGTCGAAGCCGCCGAGCAGCGCGAGCTGCTGGAGGAACACGGGGCCCTGCGACCAGGGGCCCGGCTTGTGGACCGCGAGGTCCCCTTGGACGAGGAGTGCGGGGGCGTCGACGGTGGCACGCCAGGCGGCCATGTCCTGCCCGGTCAGCAGGCCGTGGTGCTTGCGTCCGGTGGCGTCGAGGACCGCCGCGCCCGAGGTGAAGGCGTCCACGGCCTCCGCCACGAAGCCCTGGTAGAAGGCGTTCTCGGCGGCGGCGATCTGCGCCTCCCGGTCGCCGGAGGCCGCCTCGGCCTCCTTGAGCAGGCGCTGGTAGGTGCCGGCCAGCGCGGCGTTGCGGAAGCGTGCCCCGGCGCGCGGCGCCTCCCCGGCCTGGAGATAAGTACGTCCCGATTCGGCCCATTCGGTACGGAACAGCGGGGCCAGCACCTGGATGGCGCGTGCGGTGTCGGGAAGCAGCGGGAAGCCGCCGGCGGCGTATCCGAGGGCGGCGTCGAGGACTTCGCGCAGCGGGAGGCTGCCATACTCCCCGAGGAGCCGCATCCAGGCGCTCATGGCGCCGGGGACGACGGCGGGCAGCAGTCCGGAACCCGGTATCTGGCGCAGGCCCAGTGCGTGGAAGTGCTCCGGGGTGGCGGCCCGCGGCATCGGCCCCTGCCCGCACACGGCCGTGACGCGTCGTTCCGCGGCTTTGTAGGCGAGAATGGAAACATCCCCGCCCAGGCCGTTGTAATGCGGTTCGACGACCTGGAGGACGAATCCGGCCGCGGTGACCGCGTCAAAGGCGTTGCCGCCTTTTTCCAGTATCGCCATCGCGGTACCGGAAGCCAGCCAGTGCGTCGACGAAACGGCGCCCACCGTGCCCTTCAGTTCCGGCCTTCCAGCGTTCACTCAGCTTCACCATCCAGAATTGTCCGGGATGCACGGGACGGCCGTGCGAGAGGCAGCGGCTGCTCAAGTATGCATGGCGAGGCGGTACTTGCCCGGAGCCGTCGGTGAAAGCGATCCGGGGCGTTCTCGTCGCCGCCGGGTCTGTCCCGCCGGCGGGACAGGACGCCGCTCGCCGCCCGAATGTCCCGCACGTGGAGCCGTTTTTCTGTGACACGCGAACGTAGTATCGCCATGCGCTGCGACGCCAAAGACACTCGTGGGGAGGACGTGGTGACCACTTCTTCGGAACGGAAGCTCATATCGGGCGGAAGCCGGTTCGAGTCGGTCTTCGGATATTCCAGAGCGGTCCGTGCCGGACAGTTCGTGTCCGTCGCGGGAAGTACCGCGATGACCGCGGAAGGGCCCGTCGGCGGAACCGACGTCCTTGCCCAGACACATGAGGCGATCCGCCGGATCGAAGCGGCACTCGTGGACGCCGGTGCTTCCCTCCGGGATGTGGTGCGGACCCGCGTTTTCGTCACCGACATCCGTGACTGGGAGAAGGTGGGGCAGGTGCACAGCGAATACTTCGGTGATATCCGCCCGGCCTCGACGATCGTCGAAGTCTCCGCACTCGTCGATCCGTCCCTCCTGGTCGAGATCGAAGCCGATGCGCTGGTGAACGAGTGATGCCGGATCCGTTGCAGGAGAAATCTCCTGAGAATCTTGGACGCGTGATGATTCCTGAGTCATTCAAGATCGACTGCTCTGTCGTCGAGGAATTCCTGGCCCTGGATCCGGATGCCTGGGAGCGGCTGAACGCCGACTACACCGCCCGCCGGCGGATCGGCGAGGCGTGCCGGTCGCTGGCCCGCCACGCCTTCGCGGAGGGGGACCCGTCGGCGCTCGAGGAGCTGCACGACGTACTGGCCCTCATCTACCAGCGGGATTTCTCCGGTACGCCGGTGGAACTGCTGGGCTGCGAGACCCAGCCGGTGCTGCGGGACATCGCGGCGATCCTGGAGAACGCCGTTCTCGCCGCGGAAATGGAGTCCATATCCGAGGAGCAGGTCTCCGCGTATCCGCAGACCGGCAAGGAGTACGTGCACTGGCTCAAGCGCGTCATCGGTGAACACCCGGCGGCCGGCCACCCCTTCTACCGGGAATTCGTGCCGAACCGGGCCACCGAGGGAGACTTCCGCTTCTACCTCGCGCAGGAGACCAATCTCGACCCCAAGTTCGACGACATCCTGGCGTTCATGCAGATCGGCGCCGCCCCCGACGAGAAGATGGAAATCGCCGGGAACTACTGGGACGAGATGGGCAACGGCAAGCCGGCCGAGGTCCACACCACCATGTTCGCCCACGCCCTCGACGCCCTGGACGTGAACGGCGACTACATCCGCCGCAATCTCCTCCCGGAAGCCAAGGCCTCCGGCAACCTGGCCTCCTGCCTGGCGGTCTCCCGACGTCACTACTACAAGTCCGTCGGATTCTTCGGGGTCACCGAGTACCTGGTCCCGCGGCGCTTCAAGCTCGTCGTCGACCGCTGGACGGACATCGGGCTCTCGCGTGCGGGCATCGCCTACCACGACGCGCACATCAGCATCGACGCGGTGCACGCGTCCGGTTGGTTCAAGAACGTGATCGCCCCGGCGGTCGACCGGGACCCCCGTGTCGGCCGTGAGATCGCCGTCGGCGCGCTGATCCGGCTGAATTCGTCGCAGCGCTACCTCGACTCGCTGCTCATGCACCTGCATCCCGAAACCGCCGCCGCCCACACGTCCTGACCGGAGGTCTCCGCATGCCGCTCAACGAACGTGGTTACGCCGTCATCGACCTTCCGGAGGCCACTCCCGAGGTCCTTGAGAGTTTCAACGACCTCAAGTTCGACGAGTACATGGGTGACAACCGGTACCGTCGCTTCGCCCAGTTCCGCATGCGCTGGTCCGGTCAGTCGTGGGACCTGGAGCGGCTGGAGCACCGGCCCTACGTGACGTTCTCCAAGTTCAATCCCGTGGCCGGCGGGATCCGGCGCCACTACGAGCCGATCGTCGCCGACTTCTCCCCGCAGATCCGCGCCGGCGCCGAGGGCGTACCGCTGGACACCGGCCGTAACTGGCAGGTCAACGTCCACCAGTTCCGCATCGTCGCCAAGCGCCAGGAGACCTCCGGTGTGATCGTCCCGGAGGGCCCGCACTCCGACGGCCGGGACTTCGTGCTGATCGCCGTCTTCTCCCGGCACCAGATCACCGGCGCGGAGATGACCCTCATGCCGCACGGAGGCGAGGGAGAGCCCTTCTTCCGCACGACCGTCCAGCCGGGCCAGGGCGCTCTCCTCGCGGACCGGGAGATGTTCCACCACGTCACCGAGATCGAGCCGGTCGGCGACTACGGCCACCGGGACACGCTGATCGTCACCTGGGTGCCCTGGGAGGACAAGTGGCACGGGGACGAGTTCGAGCAGCGTGCCCTGGCCGAGGGCTGAGGAGCGGCCGTCATGAGCGACACCCCCGCGACCGGGGGCGCCGGCGCCGGCCGACTGGACGGACTGCTGGCCGACGCCGCCCGCCGCCACCCCGCCCGCACCGCGGTGGTGGACGGTGACACGGTCCTCGGCTACGCGCGGCTCGACGCGCTGGTGACCGAGACGGCCGACGCCCTGCGGCGGCACGGCGTGACGGACGGTACCCGCGTGGGGGTCCGCCTCCACCGCGGCCACCAGGCCATCGTGGCGATCTACGGCGCCCTGCGCGCCGGAGCCGTGGTGGCACCGCTCGACGCCGAGGAACCCCCGGCCCGCACCGCGCGCATCCTGCGCGGCGGCGGACTGACCCGTCTGCTGGCCGCGCCCGACACGCTCGCCCGGGCCAGGGAGTCCGTGCCGGACGGGTGGCAGGAGGCGGAGCTGCCCCACGGCCTGGTCTGCCTGTCGTCACCGCACCCGGCGGACGGTCCGCAGCCGCCGTCCGCCGCGGCGCGGCCCGCCGGCGGATACGTGCTGTTCACCTCGGGCAGCACCGGCTGGCCCAAGGGTGTCCTGCTCAGCCACGAGAACGTGCTGCACTTCGCCCGCTGGGCCGCCCGCGAGTTCGCCCTCGGCCCCGACGACCGCATCGGCGCCCAGGCCGCGTTCACCTTCGACCTCAGCACCTTCGACCTCTTCAGCACGGCCGCCGCCGGCGCCAGCGTCCACCTGCTGCCCACCGCGGTACGGGCCTTCCCGCGCAGTGTCGTCGACTGGCTCGACAGCGAACGGATCACGGCGCTGTACGCCGTCCCGACGCTCTACCAGATGCTGATGCACCGCGGGAACCTCGCCGCCGCGCCCCCGCGCGCGCTGCGCGTCGCCGCGTACGCGGGCGAACCGTTTCCGCCGGCCGTGCTGGAGAAGTACCTCACGGTCCTGCCCGACACCGCCTTCTACAACCTGTACGGCCCCACGGAGACCAACGTCTGCACCTACGAGCGCGTCCCGCCCGGGTGGCGTGCGTCGGACCCGCAGACCATCGGTGCCGCCATCGACGGCGTGACGGTCGACCTCTTCGACGACGACGGGCGGCGCAGCGGCTCCGAGGGCGAGATCTGTGTCGCCGGGCCCACCGTCCTGGGCGGATACCTCGTGGACGGCCGTCTCCACGACCCGGCCACCGAGCTGCGCTTCGCGGACGGGCCCCGCCGCGCCTACCGGACCGGCGACCTGGCCCGGCGGACCCCCGACGGCAGGCTGAGGCTGCTGGGGCGACGCGACCACCAGATCAAACGCGACGGTCACCGCATCGACCTGCTCGACGTCGAGAGCACCCTCGCGGAGCTGCCCGGCGTCGAGACCTGCTGCGTCGTCGCCGACACCGGCCCGCAAGGCGCACAGGACGGGGCACCGGACGGCGTCAGGCTGACCGCCCACGTGACCGGCGACGCCGGCCTGGACGCGGACACGCTCGTCGCGGCCCTCTCCGAGCGGCTGCCCCGCTTCATGCTCCCGGACGAGGTCGTCCTCGCCGACAGTCTCCCGACGACCCGGCACGGAAAGGTCGACCGCAAGAAACTCCTCGTCACCACCCACACGCCCGAGGTAACCCGATGAACTCCGTAGAAGACCTCTGCTCGCTCATCACCCGCGCGGTGACACCGACCAGCTCCCGCCGCGCCGGACGCGCGCCGTCGGTACCGATCGAACCCGACACCCGCCTGCTCGACCTCGGCATCCTCGACTCCCTGGCCGTCCTCGGCGTCGTCTCCGAGATCGAGCAGACCCTCGACATCGAGTTCCCCGAGACGGAGATCGTGGCCGCCAACTTCCGCACCCCGAACAGCCTCTGGGAGTTCGTCTCCACCCTGAAGACGCAGGTCGCCTGAGACGCAGGACGGAAGGGACGAACGGAAAGACTGGCCGATGGACACCCTTCACCGGGAAGAGCGACTGGACGCGACAGCCGCCCACCACCGATCACTCGCCACCGAACACCTCACCGGCGCGCCCGAAGGCGACTTCCGCGCCCGCTGGCAACGGCTCGCCTCCTCGGGACTGCTGCGCACCGCACGGCAGTGGCAGCACCGGGACCGCGAACTCGACCCGGGCGAAGGCTCCGTCAGCCACGCCGTCGCCGCGATCGAGGGCATCGGACTGGCCGGCACGGAACCCGGCCTGTGCTACGCCTTCGCCTCGCAGCTCTTCGGCATCCAGCTCCCCCTGTCCCACCTGCTGTCCGAGGCGCAGCACACCATGCTGTCCGGCGTCGAGGACGGCACCGCCCTGCTGTGCCACGCCTCCACCGAGACCGGCGGCGGCAGTGACCCGCTGTCCGGCGGCGTACGCGCCGAACGGCGGCCCGACGGAAGCTACCGCCTGCACGGCACCAAGTCCTTCATCACCGCCGCGCCGGTCGCCGACGTGGGCCTCGTCTTCGCCCGCACCGGCGAGGGACGCTCCCCGTTCGCGCTGTCCGCCTTCCTCGTCGACCTCACCGACGGCACGGTCACCCGGGGCGAGCGCGTCACCAAGACCGCGCTCAAGGACGCCCCCATGGGCTCCCTCACCTTCACCGGGACGGTCGTACCCCCCGGGTCCCTGGTCGGGGCGGAGGGCGCCGGACTGTCCGTGCTCGGCACCACCACGACCTGGGAGCGGGCCCTGCTGCTCGCCTACGCGCTCGGCCCGATGCGGCTCCTGCTGGACCGGGTCGTCGAATGGGCGGGAGAACGGCACCACTTCGGCCGGCCGATGGGCAGCAGCCACCAGGTCGCCGCCCGGGTCAGCGACATGGCACTGCGCCTGGAGCGCTCCCGCACCATGGTGCGCGCCATGGCCGCCCGGCTGGACGCGGGCGTCCCCGTCCGGCGGCTGTCCTCGGCGGCGGCACTCACCAAGATCTCCGTGTCCGAGGACTACGTCGCCCTCACCCGGCACGCCACGGCACTGGCCGGTGTGCGCGCCTTCGTCGAGGACTCCGGCCTGACGGCATCCCTGGCGGACCCCATGGCCGCCCTCACCTATGCCGGCCCCAACGACCTGCTGAGCGTCGCGGTCGCCCGGGACCTGGGCCTGCCCGTCGAGAACTGACGCCGACACACCGAGGGGGAACGCATGGATCACCGGACGGCATCCGAGCGCGCGGCACGGCTCGGCGAGCAGGTCACCGCCCTCGCCGCCGGCATCGACGCCGGCGAGACGGACAGCGCGGCGGCCTACAAGCTCGTACGAGAGGCCGACCTGCTGCGCCTGCTGGTGCCCCGCGAAGCGGGCGGGGAGGGCCTGTCCTTCCTGGACTACACGCGGATCCTCGAAGTGATCGGCGCCGCGGACACACCGACCGCGCTCGGCCTGAACATGCACTACGTGGCGATCGGCTCGCTGTGCGAGACCGGCGACCGCCCCCTGACCGGTGCCGCGGGCGAGTTCCGCTCCTGGGTCTTCGACCAGGTCGTCCACCACGGCAGGATGTTCGCCTCCGCCACCTCGGAGACCGGCAGCGGCGCCAAGCTCCAGCGCCTGACGACGACCTACCGGCGCAGCGACGGCGGATACCTCCTGTCCGGACGCAAGTCCTTCGTCTCCCTGGCCGGCGTCGCCGACTACTTCATCGTGGCCGCCCGCAGCGCCGACGACGACGCGGAACGGGAGATCTCCCACTTCGTCGTCGCCGGCGACGATCCCGGCGTCCGCCTGGAGGGAGTCTGGCCCGGCAACGCCATGGCCGGCACCAGCACCGCGTCGATGGTCCTCGACGACGTCCCGGTCGAACGGACCCGCCTGATGATGAACGTCGAGGGCATGTCGCTGTTCAAGCTCGTCCAGGAACCCCACTGGATGACCTCCGGCTACACCGGCGCCTACCTGGGCCTCGCCACGGCCGTCAACGGCCTGATCATCGAGTCCGTCGCCCGCGACCCCCGCCGCGCCGCCGACCCCGTCGTCCGCCACGAACTCGGCCGGCTGAACGCCGAGGTGCGCGCGGTGCGCGCCCTCGTCCACGCCGCGGCCGGGGCCGTCGGGGAGCAGCGCGGCACCGTGGAGACCGCCGAAGCCGTGCACGCCGCCAAGTACAAGGTCGGCGAGCTGCTGGCCGACCTCGCCTCCGCCGCGGTCAGGATCTGCGGCACCGCCGGGCTCAGCCGGGGACGCCCGCTCGAGCGGCGGCTGCGTGAGGCCCCGTACTGCCGGGTGATGCCCGCCAAGCCCGACGAGTGCCTGGAGTACCTCGGCAAGGCCGCGATCGGGCTCGACATGCACGACGTGCGCAATTTCGACTGGTGACGGCCGGGCCCCGTCGCCCTCTCCTCGGCGCTCACCGCTCCCCCTGACCGTCCGACCACCGCCGCACCTCGCGGAACGCGATCTTCATCGGAGTTGGAACAACCATGCCGCAGCAGCCCGAGCGCGTCAGTCACCCCCTGTCCGCCGCCCAGTCGGGTATGTGGTTCGCCCAGCAGCTCGCTCCGGAGAGCGCCGCCTACAGCGGAGCCCAGTGCGTCGAGATCCACGGCCCCGTGGACGCCACCCGCTTCGAGACCGCGGTGCGCCGCACCGTCGCCGAGGCGGACACCCTGCACGCCAGGGTCACGGACGGCGCCGAGGGACCGCGGCAGACACTCGACCCGGACGCCGCCGGCCGGTGCGTCGTGACCTTCGTCGACCTCTCCGGCGCCGCGGACCCCGACGCCGCCGCCCGGGCCTGGATGAACGACGAGCTGAACCGCCCCTTCGCCCCCGCGGGCGCCCCCGGCCGGGACCCGCGCGATCCCCTCATGTGCGAGGCCCTGCTGCGCCTCGCACCCGACCGTCACTTCTGGTACCAGCGGATCCACCACGTCCTGGTGGACGGATACGGCTTCGCCCTCCTGACCAGGAGGGTCGCCGAGATCTACACCGCACTCGGCCGCGCCGGCGGCGAGGACGGGCAGAGCCCCTTCGGGACGCTCGCCGAGCTGCTCACCGCGGACCGCGACTACCGCGCCTCGGACGGGTTCGCCCGCGACCGCGCGTACTGGACGGAGCGCCTGGCGGACTGCCCGCGGCCGGTCCAGCTCTCCGGGGCCGACGCGCCCGTCTCCTCCGGCTTCCTGCGCGCCACGACCGTGCTGCCCCCCGAGTACATCGACCGGTTCGCCGACCTCGTCGCCGGTTACGGTCTGAGCTGGTCCGACGCGATCGTCGCCGCGGCCGCCGTCTACACCCAGAAGCTCACCGGAGCGGACGACCTCACGCTCGGCATCCCCGTGGCAGCCCGGGTCACGGCCGACGAACGCGACACGCCCGGCATGGTGTCCAACGTGCTGCCGCTGCGGGTGTCCCTCCGGCCGGGGACCACCCTGGGACAGCTCGTCGGCGAGGTCGCCCGGTCCATGCGCGGGCTCCTGCGGCACCAGCGCTACCGCGTCGAGGACATCCGCCGCGACCTCGGCCTCGTCGGCGGCCAGCAGGCCCTGTACGGGCCCGTCGTCAACATCATGCGCTTCGCCTACGACCTGCGCTTCGACGGCCACCGGGCGACGGTGCACAACGTCTCCAACGGGCCCGTCGAGAACCTCTCGTTCTCCGTGTACGCCCGCTCCGACGGCTCCGGCGTCCGCATCGACGTCGACACCAACCCCGCGCTGTACACGCAGGAGGAGACCACCGCCCACCGCGACCGGTTCGTCGCCCTGCTCCAGCGCCTGCTGGCCGACGGCCCGGCGCAGTCCGTCGGCCGGCTGGACGTCGTCACCGAGGCTGAGCGGGCTTTGGTGCTGGAGGGGTGGAACGAGTCGGCTTCGGTGGTGGAGGAGCTGACGTTTCCGGAGTTGTTCGAGGAGCGGGTGGCTCGGGCGCCGGAGTCGGTGGCTTTGGTGTGCGGCGGTGTGGAGTTGTCGTATGCGGAGTTGAATGCGCGGGCGAATCGGCTGGCGCGGGTTCTGGTGGGTCGTGGGGTGGGGCCGGAGTCGGTGGTGGCTCTGGTTTTGCCGCGGTCGGTGGAGTTCGTGGTCGGGATGTTGGGGGTGTTGAAGGCCGGTGGTGCGTATGTGCCGGTGGATCCGGAGTATCCGCGTGAGCGGGTGGGGTTCATGTTCGGTGACGCGCGGCCGGTGTGTGCGGTCACGACCGCGGAGTACGCGGATGTGGTGCCGGGTGGCGTGGATGTTCTGAGTCTGGACGCTTCGCAGACGGTGGCGGCGCTGGCTGGGTGTTCTGCCTCGAATGTTTCCGATGGTGAGCGGCTTGGTGGGCTGTCGTTGGGTTCTCCGGCGTATGTGATTTA